>NZ_FNXZ01000013.1:0-1577 GCF_900108865.1 Streptococcus sp. 45
TGACTGGTGCTTGGAACAATGTGATGGCTGCCAGTGAGTTTGGCACTAGACTAATAGCTCTTGATGCAGATGCTTGGAATGCTGTTGCTAAAACTTGTGAAAAAGTTGGAATCGACTTGGCATCCGCTATTAAAACAGGGGATGACTATAAAATCGGTGGCTACCTCTTCGATGTCGCCACACTTGTCGGCCCTGCTGCCGTTGGCAAACTCAAATACGTCGAAGAAGCAGGCAACCTTGCCAAACTCGCCGAAGCCGGTGACGTCGCCTCAACCGTTGGTAAAGTTGAAGATGGGGTGAAGGTTGGAAATGCTTTATCATTCGAGAAACTAATGTCCGCCGAAGATGCTCAAAAGTATGTCCAGTGGAATAAGTATGCTGAGGCGGGAATTGAGCCTGAAGGTCGAGTTAAACTACTTGAAATATCTGAAAATGCTCCGAAAGTGGAATATCAAGATGGTTGGAGTGCAGAGGAAATTTTATCTGATGCCAAGGGAAATAGACAACCTGTGGAAGATTATTTAACTGCAGATTCAATTGCTCAACATAAACAGCAATTTAGTAATGGAGCTAGTAGATTTCAAGTTTTTGAACCTAGCACCTCCTACCAAGATGGAATTATCGGTGGGAAAGATGGAAATAGCTTTTGGCTACCCCAAGAACACGCAGACATTATTCAAGAAGTTGCTAATGGAGACAACCGACGTTATGAAATTATTTTAGGATTTGATGATGGCTATCTTGGAAATCAACCGCTCTATCGTTTAGATGCTTCATCAGAAACTGTGGCTCAAAAGGGAATTTCTATACCAAGCGGAAACGAAGATGGAGCAAATAGCTGGTGGCGTCCAGGAGGACGAACTTATCCAGGTGATATGCTTGAAGGCGTAATGAAAAATATTAGTATTAAAGAAGGAGATATTACATGGAACATAGCCAATTAAGATGGGAAGATGTTAGTCAATTTGAGGAAATCGAAGGATATGGTCAAACTATTTGGCGTCATAACGGACAGTATTATTTTGTCACAGAAGAGGGAGGTATTGCTCCCCAACTCGTCGTCTATGAATTATCAGATGAACTTTTTCAACTGCTTGATAGTGGTCAAAAGACTCCTTCTGAAATTCACTTTAAGTTGCAAAACGATGCTTGGCCACTAACTGAGGAAGAGAAAGTAAAACACAGGAAAGAAAAAATAAAGAAACATCCTATGACCTTAATATCAAATCCGAATAGTAGAGAGATTTTTTCACTTGAAGAATTAAAACATCTCATTCCGATAGCCGAGGAAAAATACATTGCGTCGTATGGTAAACTTCCTGAGAATTACACATCACCTTTAAAATAAACTAAATTTCTTATTTTTATTAAATTTTGAGACGCATTTTGCGTCTCTTTCCATATATTATTTTCCCTTACAATGACACTAGCTTTGCTAAGGGGATTAAGTCAGTCAATAAATAGATAAAAGAGCAAGAACAAGCTGAAAAAGAAGCCAAAGCTAATTGGGCTAAACAGCATCCCGTGGTGGCCTGGTTACAAAGTCAAGCAGACTTAGACGCCAATTTCTTTGAAGG
>NZ_FNXZ01000011.1:0-2309 GCF_900108865.1 Streptococcus sp. 45
AATATCTGTGGTAAGGATAGTCATCCCAGCACTTGTCACATCATCTTTAATCCATTGAGGTGTTTTTTGCTTAAATAAGGTATTGCCACCCCATTCAATTCCTTCGAAAGCTAGTTGGCCGAGTTGAGCAGCTCTAATTGCTAGTTGCTCAATGGTTGTTTAGAAAGGATTATAGAATAGTTGTATTCTGCGCCTAAATATATATTATGAAAAGTTTATTGTAAGTTACTGATTTTTTCTTTTGGCAGTGGCTTAACTGCAACAGATTTGGCATCTACCATAAAAATACCATCAGTTAACGATGTTAAGAATTCTTCGTAACCAACATCAGCAAGTTTTTTCCCTTTGGCATCCATGATAAATAAACGTGGAGTTAACATTTTTTTACCTTGGTATTGTTGTTGATGTTGAGTTGTTAATTCAGGTGTTGCAGGTAAAACAGTTAACACTTCGCTATTAAGATAATTGACAGGAAGGATGAATTCATCATCTTTTTGTTCGATTTTAAAAACTTGTTGTTCTGAAAAATAGGCATTAATTTGTTGGGTTAGTCCTAATCGTTTATCGTAGCTATTCAAAAGCTGGTCATCAGGAACATTGATAATTTGTCCAAGGTAATTTAGATTGATAAAAATTGGTCGTCTAATACCCGATAATTGAACACCTGAGTGAACTTGAAGTTCTTTTACTAATTTATTAATAGCTTTTAAAAGAACAGGTGTGAAACGGTAGTTTAAAATACTATCACGTGTAAATGTTTTTCCCTGACTTTGTACAGTATTCACCTCAAGAATCACCAGTAACATGTTTAAAAACATTAAAGCACCAGTCCAATCAGAAGGTGTTGCTAACTCTGAAACTGAAAGCTGATATTCAGAGCTTTCATAAGAAAGGCGAAAACCAAATGTTGATTTTCCTTTTACTGCAAACAGAACAGATTGGAAAAGTGAAATATTAGAATTTGCACTTGGTGCATTTTGTGCATCTTTTGCAGCAACGCTTATACATTCAAAAATGTCACTTTGAAGTAAATCTCCAATGGTTAATATCTTTTCGCTATTAATTGTGAAAATAATTGATTCCAATACGATGTCCTTTCTCTAGTCAATTGGTAAATCTTTTCTTGCCCTTAAAATTGTGACTTCACTGACAGGGATTCGAGAAGAGTGGTAGAAGCGATGGCCATACTGATTATCCACTACCTCAGCCCCTTCCCAGATATCATTTGCCTTTAAGAATTCCACGTCATCGGTAACAATAGTAATCCATGAGTCAGGCTGATCAAAGTTATCGTCACTTGATTGGAAGATTTCACATTTTCTTCCATTGATTAATGCAGTATCAGTGATACGGTATTTTTTTTCAATATCCTCTTTTTTTACATTTTTTTTATAATAAGGATTTACAAATTTTGATGTAACTAATTGAAATCCGTCTGCAGCTGAACTTGATTCACTAGTTGTTAAAGATAGCGAACCGTCACTTTCAATACCATAATTATAATATGATTTTCCTCTATATACTAAATATGTTTTATGCATTTTATTCTCCTAAGTAGATCAATTTTCCATTTATGACTTCACCGATAGGAATTTCATCTCCATCAATATTTAAATACATCTTAGCACCATTAATCATTTTTATGCCATCTGGATTAGTAACTTTATACTCTGGTGTCAAGTATTCCTCTGACTTAATAAAACCATTCCCTGTTGCAGGGTCTGGGTCTAATCCGATGCCATTATGTTCTCCAAACGGGATGTTTATGTAATCTGTATCTGGGGTTTGAAATTCAATACGAACATAGCCACTAGTAATAATATTACCATCAGCATCAACAAATTTTGAACCGTCATAATCTAAACGTAAACCTTTAACGGCTTCTTCAATATTAGTGATATTAGTGACATCTTCTCGTTTGGTAATATATCCCCTAATTCCCCAAGCATTTTCTCCGAAATAATTATCAGCATCTTCGATTGGAATAATTTTTTGCATGACAGTTTGGCTTGTTGGATGTGGAATAGCATTCCGAATATCAACCATCATATCATATTCAGCTTGGGTCATATCTACAACACGAGTAACACGCAACCTGTTGAAATTTGCCATAGTTGTATTATGTTTAATGAGTTCTTGTTGGATGATTTCATAAGTTGACTGTCCAACCTTCACCCCATCTTCAACCTTACCAACACCCGAAGCAACTTCGCTGGTTTTGGCGAGTTTAGCGAGGTTGCTTGCTTCGTCGACGTATTTGAGTTTGCCAACAGCAGCAGGGCCGACAAGTGTGGCGACATCGAAGAGGT
>NZ_FNXZ01000014.1:0-1442 GCF_900108865.1 Streptococcus sp. 45
AAAATTCGAATATAGGAAATCAATGGAATCTTTGGAGTTCCCATTTTTTCGGCAACTTCTAGGCTAATCTCGATGCCCTGATTTTCAGCTTGCAAAAACTTAGCTGACATGAGACTTTTGACGCCGCTGTCTGCGATGTTAGCAAGACGAGTCAAGTCAAATTTATTATTCTTGACCAGTTTCGTTGAATCGGCTGTGATTTCGTCGTAAATTTTCTTGATGTCATCAAGATTGCCTTGGTCAATCCCCATTTTTAAGGTCATCAAAACATTAGCATAATCATGCCTAAAGCTGCGCACTTCCTGATAAAGACTCTCTACGTGTTTACTATAATTCTCAAGCGCTGTCAGCTCCATTTCCTGATTGCGAAGCAATTCATTTTTCTGCTCTTGTCCATGACGGAAATTGAGATAAAAGAGGAAAATAAAAAGGAGAATGAAATAGAGGAAGATAACTGCTCTATAAATATTTCTATTCGTTGACATATCCTCAAAAGGCGCTATAGCCGCAAAACATTCCATTCCTGGACAAAACATTAGCATTAAAACATTTACAATTCCCAGCATTTTCGGACTAACATAATACTTAATAGTCTTGCTGACATTTGAAATGTCTATATTTAACCATTTCGAAAGCAAGTGATAAAAAATTGCTGGAACAAAAATAGCTATAGTTGTAATGAGCCAAACTAGCCAAGAATGTACTTGAGCTGCCATCGGAGTTATTTTTATTGAAAAAAGTCCCATTATTGTATAGCCAAACACTCCTTGTATAATCATATAAAGATTATTAGGATATAAGGCATAAAAAATATGATATCTGATTTCTAATTTTGGATTATGTCTATATGATATCAGCATAAAACCTAAAATAATGGCAATATCTTTTATAACTAATAATCCTATCTTTAAAGTATTACCAGCTAAAACACCAAAAGCAATCGATCCAATTTGAACAAACATTATTATTGCACACCACTCAAGGAGGGTTATCTTAGTTTTAGTTATTTGTTGGAAAAGAAAACCTATTATGATATATCCAAAAAAATTCAAAAGAACTGTAATAATAAATCTAATAATCTCAATCATCTACTCTCTCCCTCATATATTCTCACTACTTGTGTAAATGTATAATCTGAACTGCGGGTTTCAATGGACAAATTCTCGTAGTCATCTTGAAAATCCATTAGCGTCGCTAGGCCGAGGCCGCGATTATCTCCTTTGGTTGAGTAGCCACGCTCAAAAATCTTAGTTAAATCTACCGATTTTTCCTTACTTGAATTTTCAATCATGAAAACAAAATCACCATCTTGGTAAAAATTAGCGACTGAGATTTTTGGAGTTTCTAACTCCAAAGCGGCTTCTATGGCATTGTCAAACAAAATTGACAAAATTCGAATATAGGAAATCAATGGAATCTTTGGAGTTCCCATTTTTTCGGCA
>NZ_FNXZ01000001.1:0-772429 GCF_900108865.1 Streptococcus sp. 45
TAGAGAATGGCGATTCAGATAAATACATCGAAGATCAATCTAAGGTCAAAACTTATCTTGCAAAATACGGCATCACGGCATCTGATTTAGACAAATACTATGACGAAGTTGTGAACCAAAAAGTGTTAAAAGACTGGTGTTCTATCTACGACAGTAAGTTTTCACCTAAGGATTATGGTGACGTGACCGTTAAAACCGAGTGGGAAAATTGGTAATAAATTATTATGACAAAGAAATTAATCGGTATTCTAGTCTTGCTAGTTGCGGCCCTAGCTTTTGGCCTTCATCATTATCTTAGTCAGCCCAAGAATATTTTTGATGAGATTTATCAAGAAACTAAAAAGACATACCAAAATAATAATGTTTTAGGGAAAATTAAAGATTTTGATATTCGAGGTTCATGGCCTACTGATAATCCAGATAATAAATATATGCCTTTTGGAAAATATGAAGATTTACCAGAAGGTTATTCTGAAATTAAAGTCAATTTTAATTTTCAAAATGATGCTCAAATCACTTCTATCACTTTTGAAAAAAGTATAGCTTCAAAAGTTAGAGTGAGGATATGGAGTAAATATTCTCATAGTAAAGGCATCTTAACTAAAACAGTAAAAATTGCTCTAGAGAATGGCGATTCAGATAAATACATCGAAGATCAATCTAAGGTCAAAACTTATCTTGCAAAATATGGCATCACGGCATCTGATTTAGATAAATACTACAATGAAGTTGTGAACCAAAAAGTGTTAAAAGACTGGTGCTCTATCTACGACAGTAAGTTTTCACCTAAGGATTATGGTGACGTGACTGTCAAGACCGAGTGGGAAAATTGGTAATAAGTTATGACAAAGAAATTAATCGGTATTCTAGTATTGCTAGCTGCAGCATTAACTTTTGGCCTTCATCATTATCTTAGTCAACCCAAGAATATCTTTGATGAAATCTATCAAGAAACTAAAAAGACATACCAAAATAATAATGTTTTAGGGAAAATTAAGGATTTTGATATTCGAGGTTCATGGCCTAGCGATGATCCGAATATTTCAAAAACTCCGTTTGGTAAGTACAATGAAAAAGATTTGCCTCAAAAGTATTCTGATATTGAAATTAGTTTTAATTTTGGAGAGGGAAATAAGGGAGAAAATTTCCGCTTTGAATGGCATCCAAATTCAAAAATCACTGTTTGGTACTTATGCTTTTATAATAAAAAGAGCAAAACATTCACTAAAGAGGTTGCGATTTTTAATGAGCCAAGAAAAGCAGGTGAGTACGTTGACGACAAAATCAAAGTCAAAACTTATCTTTCAAAATATGGCATCACGGCATCTGATTTAGATAAATATTACAACGAAGTTGTGAACCAAAAAGTGTTAAAAGACTGGTGTTCTATCTATGACAGCAAGTTTTCACCTAAAGATTATGGCGATGTGACCGTCAAAACCGAGTGGGAAAATTGGTAATAAGTTATGACGAAGAAATTAATCGGTATTCTAGTCTTGCTAGTTGCGGCCCTAGCTTTTGGCCTTCATCAATATTTTAGTCAGCCAAAGAATATTTTTGATGAGATCTATCAAGAAACTAAAAAGACATACCAAAATAATAATGTTTTAGAGAAAATTAAGGATTTTGATATTCGAGGTTCATGGCCTAGTGATGATTCGAATATTTCAAAAACTCCGTTTGGAATATATAATAATCAAAAATTTACTGCTTCACATTATTATGATGTTTCTATTGATTTTAATTTTAAAAGAAAATATAAAACAGTTCTTATTTCTTTTAACAGAGAATTAGATTCAAAAGTTAGCTTATCATTCTGGAGTTTATATAGTGCTAAGGAGCAAACTTTAACTAAAACTGTAGAGATTAGGGTGAAAAGTGGCGATTCAGATAAATACATTGAAGACCAATCTAAAGTGAAGGCTTATCTTTCAAAATACGGCATCACGGCATCTGATTTAGATAAACATTACAACGAAATCGTAAACCAAAAAGTGTTGAAGGATTGGTGTTCTATCTATGATAGTAAGTTTTCACCTAAGGATTATGGTGATGTGACTGTCAAAACCGAGTGGGAGAATTGGTAGTAAATTATTATGACAAAAAAATTAATCGGTATTCTAGTCTTGCTAGTTGCGGCCCTAGCTTTTGGCCTTCATCATTATCTTAGTCAACCCAAAAATATCTTTGATGAAATGTATTTAGAAATGAAAGGAAATTATTTAGGTGAGAATGATTTCTATAAAATAAAGGATGCTGACATTAAAAATTATAAAATCATTGATAAAGACATGAATGAAACTGATAAGTTTGAACCGACTATTAGTTATCCAAATTATTATCTTGATGATTATAGCCCAAACCTACATCTATCTTTTGATTTATATCAAAATAGCAAAGGGATTCACATGTTTTTTGAGAAGTACATTAATGCAAAAGAAAGTGTTGTCTTTAATGTCTATTATTCAAAAAGAGAGAGAATATTAGATAAAACACTTCGACTGAATCTAGCTAACTCAGATAAATACATCGAAGACCAATCTAAAGTTAAGGCTTATCTTGCAAAATACGGCATCACGGCATCTGATTTAGACAAATACTACGATGAAGTTGTGAACCAAAAAGTGTTAAAAGACTGGTGTTCTATCTATGATAGTAAGTTTTCACCTAAGGATTATGGTGACGTGACTGTCAAGACCGAGTGGGAGAATTGGTAATAATCTTTGCGACTTCATCTACATGTCAAAGTGGACAATGTTCCACTTTTTTTATATAATGAAGTCAGTTGTATAACTGACTTTTAAAAACAAATCAGTTTATCTTTACAAAATACGATAAAAGAGGTGAGTTTGATGTATTATCCTGAAAAGTTAAAAAATCGTCGTTTGGAGCTTGGTTTGAAGCAGACAGAACTAGCAAAGGAGCTTGGGATTTCTAAACAGTCTTATTTTGCTTGGGAAAAAGGTACGGCAAAGCCAACAAAAGCTAACTTGGCTAAGTTAGAAGAGCTTTTGCAAGTGTCGCACGGCTATTTTTCTGAGCTTGAGATTGCGACTCTTTATAAGCAATTAACTGACCAAAATCAGGATAAAGCTTTGACTTATGTTCAAGATTTACTTGAACAGCAGCATAAGGTGGTTACTATGGTTCAAGAACCACGTTTTGCCTACAAGGTTTATGAGCGCCTGTCAGCTGGTGTTGGTGCTAATGTCTATGATGATATGGATTACGATACAGTTTATTTTGATAAAGAGTTGGCACATGATTTTGCCTCGTGGATTGATGGGGATTCTATGGAACCGACTTATCATAATGGCTCAGTAGCCCTCATTCGTGACACTGGTTTTGATTATGACGGTGCAGTTTATGCCGTTGTTTGGAATTCACAGACTTATATCAAAAAAGTTTACCGCGAGGAAAATGGCTTGCGCTTGGTATCAATTAATAAAGATTACGCCGATAAATTTGCACCATACGATGAAAATCCGCGCATTGTCGGAAAAATCGTTGGAAGTTTTATACCAATCATAGGAGGATAAGATGCGATTAAAAGATATTTTAGATTTAGATTCATATGACTTAGCTCCTGATAGCAAGGTCGAAATTTTTGATATGGATGATTTTGCGGATTCTGTCATGCATCAGCGCTTTTCAAGAGTTTATTTACCAGAAAATCAAGACAGCGAACTCTCACCATATGCCTTTTTGGTCAATGATTCTATCCTGATTACCATGGAGGCTTAGATGGGCTACTTTGATTATTCACGGGAGCCACGCGCAGACATCGCTTTTGTGGATATGAAATCATTTTATGCCAGTGTGGAATGTGTCGACCGTGGTTTGCACCCGTTAAAAACTTCGCTTTGCGTCATGAGCCGTGCTGAAAATGCCAGTGGCTTGATTTTGGCATCTTCACCGACGTTCAAGAAAGTTTTTGGCAAGTCAAATGTTAGCCGTGCTTATGATTTGCCTTTTGATGTGCACACGCGCAAGTTTTCCTATTACAATGCCAAACGTCAAGGTTTACCAACCACGCCTGAGTATGTGGCTTTCATTGAAAATTGGGCAAAGGCGACTTGGATTGTGCCACCGCGCATGGATGCTTACATTGAAAAGAATATTGAGATTCAGCATATTTTCCAGAATTACGGTAGCATTGAGGACATTTTACCTTACTCTATTGATGAAGGCTTCATTGATTTGACCTCGTCGCTGAACTATTTTATCCCTGACAAGACCCTAGGTAAGAAAGAAAAGCTGGATAAGGTTTCTGCTATGATTCAGCGAGAAATTTGGCAAAAGACAGGCATCTACTCAACGGTTGGCATGTCAAATGCCAATCCATTGCTTGCAAAGCTTGCTCTTGATAACGAAGCCAAGCACAATCAGAACATGCGTGCCAATTGGTCTTACGAGGATGTCGAGACTAAGGTTTGGGCGATTCCTAAGATGACTGACTTCTGGGGGATTGGCAGCCGTATGGAAAAGCGTCTTAATAAGCTTGGCATTTTTACTATCAAAGAACTCGCTAATTTCAATCCCGATATTCTCAAGAAAGAGCTTGGTATCGTGGGGGTCGACCTCTTCTTTCATGCTAACGGCATTGATGAAAGCAACGTTCACCAGCCCTACAAGCCTAAGTCTAAGAGCATTGGCAATTCTCAGGTTTTGCCACGCGATTATCGCAAGAAAGCTGATATCGAGTTAGTTTTTAGGGAAATGGCAGAGCAGGTTGCCATTCGCCTGAGAAGAGCCCATAAGAAAGCGACTCAAGTGTCGATTTACGTCGGCTTTTCAAAGCAAGAGAAAAAGCACCGCATTCAGGCGCAAATGAAAATAGAGCCTAGTAATAACACTAAGCAACTGACTGAGCACGTCTTAACTCTGCTGCGCAAAAAATACGATTCAGGTGCAGTCAGACATATCGCGGTATCTTATTCGGGATTAGTCGACGAATCGTACAC
This sequence comes from Streptococcus sp. 45, assembly GCF_900108865.1. NCBI lineage: Bacteria > Bacillati > Bacillota > Bacilli > Lactobacillales > Streptococcaceae > Streptococcus > Streptococcus sp. 45. The sequence continues at coordinate 4,965 of NZ_FNXZ01000001.1, forward strand.
TACGTTTTCCTTATTTGATGACATTGAAACCATAGAAAAAGAAGAAAGGCTCCAATCAGCCATTGATGCCATCCGAGACCAGTTTGGTTTTACAACCATTCAAAAGGCTAATGCTTTGCAAGAAGCCTCACGCAGCCTAGAGCGCAGCAAATTGGTCGGAGGGCATTCCGCAGGAGGATTGGATGGATTAAGTTAAGATGATTGACCGCAGTTATTTACCATTTCAAGCGGCGCGTGAGCACTACGACAGAGGCATGGAAAAATGGATGGGCTTTTTCTTATCAGAACACACCAGCTCGCTAAAAGCTGACAAAACCAAAGAACTCCTACACACCAACCTTACTAAAGACCAAAAAGCCCTTCTCCTAAGCCAACTCTACACCAGCCACCTCACTGGTGTTTTTACAACCACAAAAGACAAAGACCACAGTCAACAACTCAGAGGCAAAATCACCGAAATCACCCCACAAGAAATCACCATCAAAACAAAATCTCATTACCACCTCATCAAAACCAAGGACATCCTAGCAATCGGCGTCGAAGTCGAGGGAGTGTGAGGAGAGATAAGGAGACTACAATGACCACAAAAGAAGAAGTAGAAAGAATCGTTGATAAATATAACGAAAGCTTTTCAGAGTTATCTAACAACGGCACCGCAAAAGAATTTAAAACTGTGATGAAATACATTGCTGACGCCAACGACAATTGGTGGGGTTGGAAGACTAAGTAAATAAAACAGTGCACGCTACCTAGACATTATTGTTAGATAGAGTGCTTTTTTGTTTGATTAATCAAGATTTTTTGATTTTAAGTGATATATAAGTGATATAATAGAAAGCAACAAAACGTTTTCAGAAAAGGATTGAGATTATGCCACTCAAAGATAATATTTCACCAATAATTGAAAAGGTGAGTTATAACTCTTTCTCGGTAAAAGCTATTAAGGATAAGAACCTCTCTGAGAAAGAGGAACAATTACTTTTAGATTATCCAACGGTTTATATCATTGATGATGAACTATCTAATAAAAAACATAATTACAGTGTTTACGTCGGGGAAACCTCTGACATTAAACGTCGGACAAAACAACATTTAAATGATGAGACTCGTGAAGATTTTAAAAAATTAAAAGGGTCAACGACTTCTGAGATGTATATTATAGGTCATCGTTATTTTAATAAATCGCTGACGCTAGATATTGAAAATAAACTCCTACAATACTTATTAAGTTCAGAGTCTGTAAAAAATGTTAGTAATCGAAGAGGAAATCCTCAAAATGATTACTATACTTCTGATATGATGGATTCAATTTTTTCAAAAGTATGGCGAAAGTTACATTCGTTAAATAGTGTACTTTTCCCATTAGAATCTGTTATTCGTGATTCTGCACTATTTAAGGCTTCACCTTTTCATAAATTAACCAAAGAGCAAAATAACGCAAAAAATGAAATTATCCTTCGTATTCTTTCAATTTTAAGTCAAAATATGGAAGGAAAATTAATCTTAGTCGAGGGAGAAGCTGGGTCTGGGAAGACTGTTCTAATGAGCAGTTTGCTTTATGAATTGTTTAATTCAGACGAGCTTCCTATTGATAAAGATAAGGTGTCTGTCCATCTTTTGGTTAACCATGAGCAACAATTAACGGTTTATCAGCAATTGGCTAAGAAATTAGGATTGAAGAATAAAAATGGCGTTGATGTTGTTATGAAACCAACAAGCTTTATTAACTCACAGTCTAAAATGGATTTAAAAGCAGATATTGTTATTGTCGACGAGGCGCACTTATTATTAACTCAGGGAAAACAATCATATCGAGGAAAAAATCACTTAAAAGATTTATTGGCAAATGCCAAAGTTGTGGTAGCTGTTTTTGATGAAAATCAAATTTTGACAACTGAACAAGTTTGGGAAAGTTCTGATTTAGCAGAAATCAGATTGGATGCTCAGTGTGTGATATCGTTACGCAATCAAATGCGAATTAACGCCCAACAATCAACTATTGATTGGATTCGCAGTTTAGTAGATGAGCAAGTTATTTATCCGTTCAGAAAAGACGATAAATATGATTTTAGAGTATTTGATTCTCCACAAGAGATGTACGAAGCCATCAAAGAAAAGAACCAAGACCAAGAACATGGCATTTCACGAATGCTGGCGACTTATGATTGGAAATATAAGCAAAACGGTAAACCAGAAGACGACCAATATTGGAATGTGACAATTGGGGATTTTTCGATGCCATGGAATTTACAGTTACCAAAAGATAAAGCAACAAAAAATCTTTCTTGGGCAGAACAGAAACAAACAATTGCTGAAGTTGGTTCAACGTATACGATTCAGGGATTTGACTTGAATTATGCCGCAGTCATTATTGGACCATCAGTAAAATATCGCAATGGGAAAATCGTTTTTGATCCAAGCGCTAGCTGCAACGAAAAAGCCATTCGTAATAGAACACTGTCCGATGGAATTAAAATGAAATTTGGCGAAACATTATTAAAAAATGAACTGAATGTTTTACTAACTCGTGGCGTTAATGGCTTGTATCTATTTGCTGTTGATGAAGAATTGCAAAAAGCGTTGAAAGAGGCAAGTGAGTAAAATTAATTATTTTGAGAGGTGTAAATGAAGATTTCAGATAAAATAAAAACATTGTTTCATAAAATTAATAATACTGAACAAGATAAAGATATTGTAAATTTTGAATTCAAAAAATTAACTCCTTTAAATGATATTGATATTGATAAATCATATGTTGCTGCTATGAAGTTTGCTTTAGAGGAGGATGATATTAAGAATGTAGCCATAGCAGGAAACTATGGCTCAGGGAAAAGTAGCTTTATTGAAACTTATAAAGAGATTAATAAAAAATTTAAACCAATACATATTTCATTAGCACATTTTTCTGCTATGGATGACGGGAAAGAAAAAATTGATGTCAGTGAAGAACAAAGTCAATCAAGTAGTCAAGTTAACCTTATCGAAGGAAAGGTGATTAATCAGTTATTACATCAGATTGATTCAAAAAAAATTCCACTGACAGTATTTAAGTCAAAGAAAAATCCAGGAGGATGGGAGCACATATCTTTATCTTTGGCTATATTAGGAATTCTTTTACCAATATTATTTTTATTAAACTATAATTCTATAGTAGAGTTAGCTAAAAAATTATTTTCTATCCAACCTTCTAATACTCTGTGGCCATGGGTGACAATAATTATAATAGCGATTATGATTGTTATTGTAATCATTGATGTGTATAAGATGTCAAAATTACAACTCGAGAGGCACTTTATTAAGAATATTTCCATTCAAAGCCAAAATATTTCTGGAGATATTGAGTTATTTCAAGATGTTAGTTGCTCTTATTTCGATAAATATTTGGATGATGTGTTATATCTTTTTGATAATTGCGGAAGTAATGTTATTGTTTTTGAAGATATTGATAGGTTTGAAACAAATCTAATTTTTGAAAAACTGAGAGAAATAAATACACTTGTAAATAATAAAAGGAAAAGTGCTGATAAGATTTTATTTATTTACCTCATAAAAGACGATATGTTCACTTCGAATGATAGAACTAAGTTTTTTGATTTTATAATTCCAATGATACCTGTAATTACTTCTTCAAATTCTGTAGAAAAAATTACGGAGATATTAGCTAAAAAAAGTAATGTTAGCAAGGGACTATTGAAACAACTGTCAATTTATGTTGATGATATGCGTTTGGCTTATAATATCTACAATGAATTTATTTTATATAAGAATAATTTACTTAGTCAAGAGAAGGAAGAAAATGATAAAGAGAACAGTAACAGTAAACTCAGTTTATCAGAGGATAAACTATTTGCTATAATTGTTTATAAAAATATTTTTCCAAAAGATTTTTCGCTGTTGCAGAAAGATAAAGGATTTGTCTACCAATTATTTCATCAGATTGATAGTTTAAAACAAGAAAATTTAAAGAAAAAAGCTGAGAAAATTGAAGAACTAAAAGAAAAAATAAGTTCTGCTGAACAAGAATTCTGTGAAAATAAAATTGAATTGTACTCAATGTTCATGAAAATTCCAGAAGGAAGAGCTTGTATTTCTGTCAATGATAGATTCGAATCAGATTTTTCTAGTAGACTGGAGTTTATTCAAGAAATACTTTCAGATAACGCGAAAATTGTATCTTATGCTAGAAATCCTTATCAAAGTCTTATAAATCCTAAACAAGAAACGCTATCCTCTATTTTTCCTATAGAAGATAGCAATTTCAAAGAAAGATTGAAAAATTTAGAAAACAAAAATCATCTTGAGGAATTTGATGTTGATTTGAAATTATTACGTAAAGAGTATGAAGAAATAAAGAATGAAAAATTAGTTAAATTAATTAATCGTGATTATTTTGATGATATTATTAGTTCTGATGATGATTATGAGTATCTGGAAACGGATTTAAAAGTTTCTTTGATTCTGTATTTAATTCGAAACGGCTATCTAGATGGGAGCTACCCTAATTATATTACTTATTTTTATGCTAATAGTCTTAAAAAACAGGATCAAGAATTCATAATAGCGGTACAAGGAGAAAAGCAACTTGATCCTGATTATGATTTAGTAAATATAGGAGAAGTAAATGATCGACTTAATGATTCTGACTTTGAGAATGTGTACGCATTAAACTATGATTTATTTAGTTATATTTTATTTATAGCTGATGAGTATAGAATAAAAAGTGTCCTGTCAGAGTCTAACGTTCAGTTTATTAATGAATTCTTTCAACAGATGAAGATAGCTATAGCGGCTAAACTTAGTGCAATCCGTTATATGATTAAATTGAATCAGAACACTTTAAAACTGCTTATCTCTACCGATAATAGAAAAGAGAAATATATAATAATTGTTTTAATGTTATCATGTATAGATTTATCTACTTCCGATTTGCAGGATGATTTACAGGAGATAATCCTTGAATTCGTGAATAGCGAATGGGCAGGTATTCAAGAATTTATTGATAATTTTGAATTGCCTACTGATGAAGAAATGGTCAAAAATAATCTAGAATATATTGAAGCTAAACTTAAACAATTTCCGTTTGATAATTCTCGTAAATCAATGAGCGACTTTGTATATAATAATAACCTATATGAGATTAATTATGATAATATTTCAAAATTGGTTTTTTATCTAGGTGGGAATGATTTGTACTTCAAATTTAAAAATAGTCCAATTACAGCTATTAAAAAATATGATAAATTATCAAAATATGTAAATGATAATAAAGAACTTTACATTAGTCGAATTTTGCCATCTATGAAGAATGATTTTATATCCGATGATTTAGAAGACAGTTATGACATTTTAAATTGTAATAATTTATCTTTAGAGGCGAGAAAAATATATTTGGATAAAATCCCAAATTATACTCTTAATAGTGATAGGATATTCTCAGATACGTTCGAGTTTGTTTTAGAATCTAAAAAAATAAAATGCGATACTAAAAATATTATAGATTCCTTTTATCGATATGGCAGATGGTTTCCAGATTTGGTAACTTTTGTAAATACTTCAGAAGATTTTGATTTTAAAAAAGAAGTTTTTGATGGATACGAAAATGATCAAAAGGAATTCTTTTTTAGAGACACTGCAAATTGTAACGGCTTAGAAAATGATAGATATGAGGAAATACTATCTAAAATAGAAATGCAGTTTTCTAAACTAGAATCAGAACTAGTGATAGAAAATATCTCTGAAGATAAGATGTCAATACTGATTAAAACTAAATCTATTTCAGAAAAATTCAATTTGAGTACATTAGAGTTTTTAAGGGCAAATTATCCGAATCACGTTATACAATATCTAAAAACGTATATTGAAAGCTATCTTGAATTTGATGATAATCAAGATGTTGAAGATAATTACGGGGATATTTATCACGAAAGTGAATTGTTAGAACTTTTGGAAGAAAATATTTCGGAGGAAAATAAGAAGAAGGTCATTGATCATTTTGATAACGGAGTAAGTATCTCAAATAAATCATATAGCCTAACTATAACGAATTATATTTTAGAAAATAAATTTGATGAAAGTGATTTAGAATATCTTTTAGCGAATTATGATAATTTGGACGAGCCTACTAAACGAATCACAGAAAGTATTTTTTCAGAGTGGTATGAAACAGTATTAACTGAAAAGTATCCAATAAACAAACATTTACTATATGCAGCATTAAATAACGAAGAAGTAAATGTTGAGAAAAGAAAATTGATTTTATCTGAATTTTTATCTGAATTTACTGATTCTGAAGTTGTTGATTTACTTAAAGTTGTTGGATTAGATACAATAATTATTGCCATTAGCGGAAATGGTAAAAGACCTAGGATTCAAAAAACGTATTATAATAAAAAAATTCTTGATTATTTAGATAAAAATAACAAAATTTCTACATATAGCGAACATGGTGAATACTATCAAATAAATTCATATAAGAACAGCTGATTTTCTCCACACTCATAAAAATTTCAAACAAGTATTGTTCTCTGAAAATCATCTATACAGCTCCGCCATTTTCCAAAAGAAATAATACCGTGACTAAAAACTTCCTTGATTTTATGCTAAAATAGAGCTAAGTTATTTAGAACAGAACGGGAGTAGAGGTTATGGTTCCAGCGTATATTAGAATTCATGATGCGTTAAAGAAAAAGATTGACGATGGTTTTTGGGAGATTGGTCAGCGTTTGCCGAGTGAGCGTGATTTGGCAGATGACTATGAGGTGAGTCGTATGACGCTTCGTCAGGCGATTACGCTTTTGGTGGAAGAAGGGATTCTTGAGCGTCGTGTGGGTAGTGGGACTTACGTGGCTAGCCATCGTGTGCAAGAGAAGATGCGCGGGACAACAAGTTTCACAGAGATTGTGCGTTCGCAAGGCAAGACCCCGTCATCTCAGGTGGTTTCTTATCAGCGTAAGCCTGCTAATGAGACTGAGATTCAGCAGTTGCAACTGAAGCCTAGCGATTATGTGGTTCGCATGGAGCGCGTGCGTTATGCGGATAATATGCCGCTTGTTTTTGAGGTGGCGTCAATCCCAGAGAAGTTGATTCGTGAGTTTAAGCGTGAGGACATCACGGAGCATTTTTTCCAGACTTTGACGGATAATGGCTATGAGATTGGTAAGAGTCAGCAAACCATTTATGCCAAAAATGCGAGTGAGCGCGTGGCTAATTATCTTAAAGTGCCTAAAAATCATGCGGTGCTTGCCTTGACTCAGGTGTCATATTTCTCAGATGGACGTCCATTCGAGTATGTTCACAGTCAGTATGTTGGCGACCGCTTCGAATTTTATTTGGAGAATAATTAAAATCAATAGGACAGCACATCATAGTGTTGCCCTATTTTTAGCGATATTTCTGGTATCGTTTACAAAAAATATCAAAATAAGTCTTATTAACCAATTCTGACTATTAAATTCAGTCAAAATATGGTAAAATGAGGATTATGGAAATTGAAAAAACCAATCGTATGAATGTTCTGTTTGAGTTCTATGCAGCTTTGCTGACAGACAAGCAGATGAATTATATTGAACTTTATTATGCGGATGATTACAGCTTGGCTGAGATTGCTGAGGAATTCGGCGTTAGTCGTCAAGCGGTCTATGATAACATCAAGCGAACAGAAAAGATTTTAGAAGCTTATGAGATGAAATTGCACATGTATTCTGATTACATTGTTCGCAGTCAGATTTTTGATGATATTTTAGACAAATATCCTGATGATGAATTTTTGAAAGAAAAAATCGCTATTTTGAGTAGCATTGATAACCGTGACTAGGTTGATTTGAAAACTAGCGAGATTTGCTAAGATAATAGAGATATGAGGTAGGAGAATTATATTATGGCTTTTGAAAGTTTAACAGAACGCCTTCAAGGGGTTTTTAAAAATATTCGTGGAAAGAAAAAACTCTCTGAAAAGGATGTTCAAGAAGTAACCAAAGAGATTCGTCTTGCTTTGCTTGAAGCTGACGTTGCTCTTCCAGTTGTTAAGACTTTCATCAAACGTGTGCGCGAACGTGCGGTTGGTCACGAAATCATTGATACCCTTGACCCAACACAACAAATCGTAAAAATCGTTAACGAAGAATTAACAGAAATCCTTGGTTCTGAAACAGCTGAACTTGAAAAATCACCTAAAATTCCAACAATCATTATGATGGTCGGTCTTCAAGGTGCTGGTAAAACAACATTTGCTGGTAAATTGGCTAACAAGCTGATCAAAGAAGAAAATGCTCGTCCAATGATGATTGCTGCCGATATCTATCGTCCAGCAGCCATTGATCAGTTGAAAACACTTGGTAGCCAAATCAATGTTCCTGTCTTTGATATGGGTACTGACCATTCAGCCGTTGAAATCGTGACAAATGGTTTGGCACAAGCCAAAGAAAACCACAACGATTACGTTATCATCGATACGGCTGGTCGTTTGCAAATTGATGAAAAACTCATGGAAGAACTCCGTGATGTTAAAGCTCTTGCGAAACCAAATGAAATTCTTTTGGTTGTTGATAGCATGATTGGTCAAGAAGCTGCCAATGTCGCTGATGAATTCAACAAACAATTGGATATCACAGGGGTTGTCTTGACTAAGATTGATGGTGATACTCGTGGTGGTGCAGCACTTTCAATTCGTGAAATCACTGGTAAACCAATCAAATTCACTGGTACTGGTGAAAAAATCACTGATATTGAGACATTCCACCCAGATCGTATGTCAAGCCGTATCCTTGGTATGGGTGACCTGCTTACATTGATTGAAAAAGCCAGTCAAGAATACGATGAAAAACGTTCAATGGAACTCGCAGAAAAAATGCGTGAAAATACCTTTGATTTCAACGATTTCATCGAACAACTTGACCAAGTTCAAAATATGGGGCCGATGGAAGACTTGATTAAAATGATTCCTGGTATGGCTAACAACCCAGCTCTTAAGAACTTCAAGGTTGATGAAAAAGCTGTCGCTCGTAAACGTGCCATCGTGTCATCAATGACACCAGAAGAACGTGAAAATCCTGACTTGCTTAACCCAAGCCGTCGCCGTCGTATTGCAGCTGGTTCAGGAAACAGCTTTGTCGAAGTTAACAAATTCATCAAAGATTTCAACCAAGCTAAACAAATGATGCAAGGTGTTATGTCTGGTGACATGGAAAAAATGATGAAGAAAATGGGTATCAACCCAAATAACCTTCCTAAAAATATGCCAAACGGCATGGACATGTCATCACTTGAAGGCATGATGGGCGGAAACGGAATGCCAGACCTTTCAGCACTTGGCGGTGGAGATATGGACCTTAGCCAAATGATGGGTGGCGGATTCAAAGGTAAAATCGGTGAATTTGCCATGAAACAATCAATGAAGCGCATGGCAAACAAAATGAAAAAAGCTAAGAAAAAACGTAATAAAAAATAAAGCTTAATAGCAAAAGGTCGCGGAATTCCGCGGCTTTTTTGGTTTGTTTCTGAAAACTGTTTCAATTTATGATATAATGATTAGAAAAAAATCGGTTAAATTTTGGGAGAGATTTATGAAGATTAAGATGAGCGAGGTCATAGAACAACGTGATAGCCTCAAAAGCTCGATTAGTAAGACCAAGAGTCAACTTTCAAGTGCCAAGAAAAAGCTAAAGAGCGCTGCAAATTCTGATGCTCTAAAAGGTGACGTCAAAGACGCTATTGATAATAAAATCACTAACTACCAAGTGCCTTTGTTGACCAATTATGTGAACAGTTTGGAAGTTATTTCGCAGGGCTATGACAATCTTATCAGTACTTTTAAGAGTATTGTCAGCGAAAACAGTGACAGTGCCATTATCGACACAGATGTTCTTCAACAAATGGTGGATAAGTTTGATTCACCGCTAGAGCAATTAAAGACTAGCTCAGATGCTATTAACAAGGCTATTGATGAAGTCGCAGACATTGTCACGCTGACCAAGGTGACAACAGACGATGCCGTCTCAGAATTCAAAGGTGCCAAAAAAGTCCTTACCAATACCATCAAGGATATGGGGATTTTTAATAACACTGTCTTTACAAGCGAAGCTACTGATATTTTAGATGAGCAGAACACGCAAATTAGTAGTTTGTCAGACCTAGGCAGCAGCTCATATACAAGTAAGAAAGCCAAGAACTTTTACAAGAAAACAGACTTCAAGACAGAAGTTAAAGAAACTAATCTGGTCATCAATGATAAGAATAGAAAAGCTAGACTTAAGAGTGATTTAGCCAAAGAACTTCAAGTTTCAAAATATAGCGGTTATATGAACTTATCAGGTGCAATGGCACTTGAGGCAGCTATGCCAATTGCCCTAACTTGGAAAAAAGGTGCTAAGATTAATAAAACCTTATCTAAACCAGGTGGTCCGAGTGAAAAAGACTTAGAAAGTATTGGTGTAGGGATTAAGAAAAATAAAGAAATTCTCTTATATGATAACCTGTATGGTTATGCCAAATGTACTTTTGAAAGCTCAGCATCAATCAAAGGAAAGGTTGCTTTTACTTTTAATAACTCTGGGCTAAATAGCGTAAAATCAGGTGATACTAATTTAAAAAACGGTGAAATAACCTTACCAGTTTCTGGGTCAGCTATAGAAAATTATCCATCATACGATGTTACTGCAACTTCTAAGGGAATCGCTGGTGTATCAGGCAGTATCGGAAATGAAAAGTCTAAGACAACATATGGTGTTAAGTATATCAATGGCGCTCTGGCAGCCTATACCAGCAATGAATCAAACTTCACCTTACCTCAAGAAAATAGAAACGGAGTCCCTAACCTAAAAGAAAAAGTCACTTTCGAACAAGGACAATATCTGAGAGATGGTGGGGATGGACCACATTTAACTAAGTATGATTATTGGGTGGAAAAGGGGAATCTTGAATCAGCTGGTGAGATAATGAAACGTGAAGCAACCAAAAGTTTGGAGATTGGTGTTATGGCTGTTGCAACAGTGGCTGTTGGAGCGTTTGTAGTATCCACATTTGGTATCGGTGGTCTAGCAGTTGGAGGTTTAGCTGGAGGGGCGCTAGGACTTGGGTTAAGTGTTAATCATAAGGAGAAAAAGAATGAAGAATAAATTTCAAGAGTGGATAGTTAGACAAAAAGTAGAGTTAGTTTTTAATTTACCAAAAATTAATTTTATTTTATTGATGATACCAATTTTATGGTGTATTTATCAATTTTTACAAGAGCAAAAAGATAGTATGAAAATATTATTATTGATAGTGATTTCCATTTTAGCATTATGGGGGATTTTTATTAATAATTTAATAAGGAAATCTGTCTACTTAATGCTATATGAAAAAATTGATTTACAAAAATTTGTAAACTATTTTAGCTATGCCTACTCCCATACGCCTGTAGGTCAGAGAAAAAAGATAAATTGTTATTGCCTGTTTAGTAAAGCACAAGTAGCTTTTTTACGTGGTAACTTTGAAGAATCATTGCAATTACTAACTCAATTAAAAAACAATGAGGTATTTTCATCAAGCAGTGAGACTCTTAAAGAAAATCAATTATACTACGAATTTTTAAATTATTGTAAATTATCTCAGTTTGAAAATGCTGAAATTCTTTTAGATAAGCTACCTAAAGAGTATAAAGAAAGTTCAAAATTTATTTTGAAAGTTTTAAAAGGCAACGTAAGCGACTATGTTTTTGAGTCTGAACCACGTACAAAGTTAGTGAAGATTGGGAGATGTTATTACCAAGCACTTAATTTTTTAAATGCTGACAATAAGCCCGCTGCCAAAGCAAAATTCCAAGAAATTGCCAATGAAAATCCGGAGCTTTTCTATGTTCGTGAGGCTAAGAAATATTTGGAGGAGTTAGATAATGAATAGAGAGCATTTGCCAATTGGGACTGTCGTTCGTGTAATGTTCTATAATATTTCAAAAAAATATCAAAAATGTCGACTGAGAATATTCAAAATTATCAGTTTCGTATAAAACTGTTCATGTTTTTGCTTATAAATATTTATGTTATTGGTGCTATATTTTTGCTTAGTAAGGAGATGATATTTGCGTTTTTGGGGATTAACTATTGCGATGATTGCTTCTATAACCCTTTATGTATTAATAGCTGCTGCTTTAATAAAGGGAGTTTACATGATTTTAACTGATGCCTTATTTCCAGAGCGTTATCTTAAAGCATTAGATGAAATTTCATCATACAAACATCAAGAAAAATAAAGAAATTCTCTTATATGATAATCTGTATGGTTACGCAAAATATACTTTTGAAACGTCAGTTTCCAACAAAGGAAAAGTTGCCTTTACTTTTAGTCAATCAGGATTGGATAGTGTGACATCTGGAAATACCACTTTAACTAAAAAAGGTGAACTAAATTTACCAGTTTCTGGTTCTGCTTTAGAAGGACATCCATCATATGATGTTAGTGCTAATGCTAAGGGGGTTAGCGGCATATCAGGAAGCATCGGAAATGATAAATCAAAAACAACCTATGGTGTTAAGTATATTAATGGGGCATTAGCTGCTTACACAAGTAACCAATCGAATTTCGCATTGCCACAACAAGCCACAAACGATGTAGCGACCCTAAAAGAAAAAGTCACTTTCGAACAAGGCCAATACCTGAGAGATGGTGGGGGAAAAACGAGAGGTCCAGAGTGGTCGGATATAAAGACTTCTTTTTCTAATGCTACGGATACAACAGTAAAAACTGCAAAAAGTACAGGTGACTTTGTTTGGAATCATTTTGGTGAAATTGCAGTTGGAATACTTGTTGGTGCTGTGATTGGTGCAGGTATTATTTTAGCTTCACCTGAATTACTTGTAGGTGGAGCAATAAGTTTGGTTATAGAGAATAATGAGGTTTCAAATAATGAAAGATAAGTATGTACAGAAGTTAAGCAAAAAGAGTGGAAAAGAAATTGTTGTTGGTATCAAAAAAATGCAGTATTTTTTGTTTGCATTATTAATAATACTAGCACTTGTAGGAATTTATTGGTATAGCATAACACTAAATAGTGATAATAAAAATTTTACAAATATTATTTTTATATTTATGATTATGATTGCTTTCCTTATTTTTGCCTTTTTTCTTTGCTTTAGTAGGATTTTATCATCTATTATTGACTTTGTTTTTTATGAACAGATTGATTTTGAAAAATATTTAGAAATATTGGATATTTTATATAAAATAGAGAAAAATAAAAAGATAAAAAAAGAATATTTTCAAATTAATCGATTTGGTATGGGACAAGTAGAATATTTTTCTGGGAACTTTGAAAAAAGTTTACATATTCTCGAGAGAATCGATCTTTCTAAGGTGACATTAAGGCATCGCGATTTTTATCAGAATAGTATTCTTTATTTTAAATGTCTCAACTATATAATGTTAAAAGATGTTAAAAAAGTTGAAGAGATGCATCAATCACTTAGAACTAATTCTAGAGAAAACTCTGTACAAAATATTTTGGAAATTATAAAAGGTAATGTGAGCGGCTATGATTTTGATTCTGAGTCATGTACAAAGTTGGCGAGTATCGGAAGTTATTATTACCAAGCACTTAATTATTTAAATGCTAATGATAAATCCTCTGCCAAAGAAAACTTCCAAAAAATCGCAAATGAAAATCCAGAACTTTTCTATGTTCGTGAGGCTAAGAAGTATTTGGAGGAATTAGATAATAAATAGAGAACATTTACCGATTGGGACTGTCGTTCGTGTAATGTTCAATAATATTTCAAAAAAAATATCAAAAATGTCGACTGAGAATATTCAAAACTATCAGTTTCGTATAAAACTGTTAATGTTTTTACTTACAATTATTTATATTATCGGTACGTTTTTTCTGCTTAGTAAGGACATGATGTTTGTTTTTTGGCTATTAACTATCGCAATGGTAACATTTATATTTTTTTATCCATTTATAGCTGCTGCTATAACAAAAGGAGTTTACATGATTTTAACTGATGCCTTATTTCCAGAGCCTTATCTTAAAGCATTAGATGAAATTTCATCATACAAATATCAAGGAAGATAAAGAAATTCTCTTATATGATAACCTGTATGGTTGCCAAATGTACTTTTGAAAGCTCAGTATCAAGCAAGGAAAAAGGTTGATTTTACTTTTAATCGTTCAGGTTTGAACAATATTAAGTCAGGAGATACTAAGCTGAAAAAGGAGGATTAACCTTACCAGTTTCTGGGTCAGCTATAGAGAATTATCCATCATATGATGTTACTGCAACTTCTAAGGGGATCGCTGGTGTATCAGGCAGTATCGGAAATGAAAAGTCTAAGACAACATATGGTGTTAAGTATATCAATGGCGCTCTGGCAGCCTATACCAGCAATGAATCAAACTTCACCTTACCTCAAGAAAATAGAAACGGAGTCCCTAACCTAAAAGAAAAAGCCACTTTTGAACAAGGACAATACCTAAGAGATGGTGGGGGAAAAACGAGGGGACCAGAATGGTCGGATATAGGTGAAGGTTTACTCAATGTTGGAAAAGCAACTTTTGAAGTTGGAAAGTATGTTGCTGCAGGTACGGTTATTGTTGGAGGTGTCGCTTTGGGAGGTTATGTAGCATTTCAAAGTTTTGGAACTGCTGGTGCTGTTGGTTATGGAATAGCAGTATCATCTATAGTCCTTGCAGAACAAATTATAGATGACAAAGAAGATAAAGGAGGAATTTAATGTCATTACCTAATATAGATAATATCTCAAATGAAGAACTTTACTTTAAGCCTAAAAAGAGATTTTTATTTTTTTCCCCTTTTTTGATTTTGCTTCTTGGTTTCGTTATAATCAGTATTTTAAAAAATCATTTTCAATTAACAGTGTTGTCTACGCTTGTTGCAATTATTTATTTTGGTTTACTATTTTATCTTTTTAAGGAAAATCAAAAGGATAAACAATTAATCGAGGATATTTTATATCAAAATCTTGATATAAAAAGATATCTTTCATACTTAGATTATGTTTTACAAAGACAAAAAAATAAAGAGAAGAATGTTTATTTGAATAATCGAATAATTGTTGATTTTTATAAAGGAAATTTTGAAGCTGCTTGCTTGGCGTTTGGTAATGAATCGATATCTTCAAAAAATAAGAACTCGCCTGAAAATAGTTTATTAGTTCAAAAATACTATCATATTTTGAGTGCAATTCATTCCTTTAAGGATGACAACTATATTAATCAGCTATTTTTAGAGTTTGAAAATATTAGTTTAAAAAATAATAAGAATAAAAAGCTTAAGGAAGTTCTTTTACAAAATTGTTCTGAAATACGTCAGTTAATCATTTTAAATAAAAATCTATCAGAAATCTCAAAAATGAAATCTAGTAAAAAATTGATTCAATTGATGTTTGATTACTATGAAGGAAGAAATCAGCTTATTAAAGAAAATAAATTTGCTGCCAAAGAAAACTTCCAAAAAATCGCAAATGAGAATCCAGAACTTTTCTACGTTCGTGAGGCTAAGAAATATTTGGAGGAATTAGATAATGAATAGAGAGCATTTGCCAATTGGGACTGTCGTTCGTGTGAATGGTGGTTCGCAGAGTTTAATGATTACGACACTTTTTCCTGTCACTGAAAAAGGTGGAAAAAAAGGTTATTTTGATTTTGGAGCAGTGCCTCTTCCTTTAGGAGTGGTTAATCAGGATTTAGCTTTTTTCAACAAAGAAGATATTGATAAAGTTCTCTTTTTGGGCTATGTTGATGTGTCATTTCAGCAATTGATCGCTAATTACGATGAACTCATTTCAAATATTCAATATCCTAAATTTACAGTTGAAGATTACAAAAAGTAAAATCATACAAAAACACGAGTTAACTCGTGTTTTTTACTTTAGTTTTTCAGCATCTATCTTTGCTTCACAGAATTTATTGAGGCAATCATGGCAGGGATGTTTATCTTTGTTGGGTGTAGTTTGTTTTTTGATATCATGCGGGTAAACACCGATATACTTTTTAAATAGGCTAGCAAAGCGGCTGTGAGAGGTATAGCCGACCGCAATAGCCACTTCCTTAATTTCTAGTTGGGTTGTCATTAATAAGTGCTCTGCTAGCGCCATACGACGTCGTTGGATGTATTCGGTAATTGTCATATGATACTTGGTCTTAAAGGCTGTTTTGAGCTTGGTTTTACTCATCATAGCAATTTTAGCCAGTAAATCTTGTGGAATTGTTGCCATCAGATGATCATTGATATAATGGCGGACATTATCCAAAGCGAGGCTATCTTCTTGACTCATTTCTTGTTCATCTTGTGCGGCATAATAGTTATTAATAATGACGCTTAGCCATTCTTTAGCCTTGATTTCATAGAAAAGTTCGCTGGCAGAAGATCCCAACTTATAGTGTAAAATATCATCAGCGATTTTTCCAAGTCCTGCTCCCAGAAAGTGATTGGCTTCTTTGAAAATATGACATAAATCATCAGGGTTTAATTGGTAGCGTCCGACAAGGCAGTCATCGATGATTTTTTGTTTAAAGTCAAAGCAAACGGCTTGAAAATTAGTGTGCTCATGTAGTAAAGTCTGAAGAATTTGATGTTGATTGCAAATCACAAAGCTATCGTTACTTGAGAGTTGCTGGTAAGGTGGCAAGATTTCACCATTAGCAGAAATGACATGGGCTGAAAAGAGGGCAGTATCAGGAAAAGCCGACAAATCGCAACAATAGATAGTTTCCTTTTTTAGAGTAAAATCAAAAATACTAACTCGGAAGTATTCAGTCTCATAGGTCCAATAAAATCCTTCTAAATCATCACATGACAAGTAATAGCTTTGACCGTGTGGAGCAAAGCGGCTGCAATTAGGGAGTAAAATAGCTTTTTGCTTGATGTTATCATTGAAAAAGATGGCTGACATGAAATCTCCTTTTTAAAATAACACGATTGGACGAATAGCACAATTCGCCAATATTGCTGAATATGCATTGAATACATAATTATTACATGCTAGAATGTATGTCAAATCCATTATAATGTTTAAATGCCTATTTATCAATATTTTGGATAAAAATAAGAAGGAGCTCATATGATTAAGGTTTATAAAAAGTTATTTTCTTATGTGCCTGAGTTTAAGTATTTGGCTTATCTTGCTATTTTGCTAGCAGCTTTGTCAACTGTTTTTACGATTGGTGCTTTTTATGACATGTATCTCTTTTTAAACCATCTAATTGTTCAGAATAATGCGACAAATATTGCCCATTATGCTAAAACGGTTGTTGGTTTTATGATGACTGGGATTGGTATTTACCTCATTTCAGGGCTATTAACCCACATAGTAGCTTTTCGTTTGGAAACTAATCTTAGAAAAAAAGGGATTGATGCTTTAAGTCAATCAAATTTTGCTTATTTTGATACTCATACATCAGGATACATTCGTAAAACCATTGATGATAATGCTGCAGAAACACATACGATTGTTGCTCATTTGATTCCTGATAATACAACAAGTGTCATGACTTTGCTATTACTGGTCCTTGCAACTTTTGCAGTTAATGTTTATCTGGGACTTGCTTTAATTCTGTTAGCAGTCGTTGCTTTGTTGCAGATTAAACAGATGATGGGAAACGCTGAGTTCATGGATGCTTATATGAAAGCTTTGGAAAAAATGAATAGTGAAACCGTTGAATATGTTCGCGGGATGCAAGTTATCAAGATTTTCAAAACTTCTGTACAATCCTTTAAAGCTCTTTATACAGCTATTAAATCTTATTCAGATTATGCTCTCAATTATAGCTTTTCTTGTCGTACAGCCTTCATTATCTTTCAAGTAATGTTTGCGACTTACGCAACTTTGATTGTGCCAATTTACTTATATTTCGTACCGCAATCACAACAATTAGCTCTGCTACCAAAATTTATTTTCTTCTATTTTGCGGTTGGTTTGCTTTATGTTACCTTTATGAGAATCATGTATGTTTTCATGTATCAGTATAAAGGAAGTGTCTCAGCAGAAAAGATTGAAACTTTGTACAATGATATGACCAGCCATCGTGTAGCTCTTGGAGATGAAGAACTTCTTGAAAATGGTAATATCATCTTTGATCACGTAAGTTTTGGTTATGAAGATCAAAAAGTTATTGACAATCTATCATTTGAATTGGAAGAAAACAAGGTCTATGCCTTTGTTGGAAGTAGTGGTAGTGGGAAATCAACAATTGCCAAATTGATTGCTGGACATTATCGAGTTGATAGCGGAAGTATCAAATTAGGTGGAAAACCCATTGAATCCTATAGTCAGGATGCTTTGATGAGACAGATTGCATTTGTCTTTCAACAATCAAAACTTTTTAAAATGTCTATTTTTGACAATGTCAAAATCGGTAATCCAAATGTAAGCGATGAAGAGGTTATGAAAGCCTTGGAATTAGCCTCATGTGAAGAAATCCTTGATAAATTCCCTGAACGTGAACAAACGATGATTGGTTCCAAAGGTGTTTATCTTTCAGGTGGTGAAAAACAACGCATTGCTATCGCACGCGCCATTCTAAAAGATGCAAAAATTGTTATTTTAGATGAAGCATCAGCTTCTACAGACGTTAATAACGAATACCAAATCCAAAAAGCTTTTGCTAATTTGATTGCTCATAAAACGGTTATTATCATTGCACACCGTTTGTCATCAATTAAAGGTGTTGATGATATTTTAGTGATTGATAAAGGTCAAATTATCGAACGTGGTAACAGTAATGAATTACTGGAAAAAGGTGGTAAATATAAAGCCTTTAGCGATCTTTATGCATCAGCAAATGAATGGAGGGTGTCATGAAAAAGAAAATACAAGAACTTTTTGCCTTGACAGAACACGGTGCAAGTCGTTTATTATATGCTTGCGTCACGGGATTATTTGTATCAGCAGCGGAATTAACACCGATTATCTTGATGATGTACTACATCAAGCATATCTTGGCACAGGAAACTCTTTCTTTTTGGACAGTTATTCTAGGTTTAGTTTTAGTTGCTGCAGTGACTTATGGCTTTTTCTACATCGATTATAATGCGACTTATACGGCTACTTATCAAGAAAGTGCTGATCTTCGGATCGATATTGCTGATACTTTACAAAAAATGCCTTTATCGTATTTCTCACAACGTGATTTGACAGATTTGTCACAAACCTTGATGAGTGATGTGGAACGTCTTGAACATGCTCTTAGCCATGCAATTTCTAAAACGATTGGCTTTGTCCTTTACTTTATTTTATTAACGATTACGCTTTTTTTCATCAATCTTCCTTTAGCTTTGTGTATTTTTGTCCCCATTTTTCTAGCTTTTTTAGCACTTATTTTGTCAAAAAATATGCAAAAAAGAGCTGTTAAGAAATACTGGAAACAGCTCCGCGAAAACTCTGATAGCTTCCAAGAAGCTATTGAATTACAGGAAGAAATAAAAGCTTACAATTTAAGACAAACCATCCATGATAAGCTTTATCAGCAAATGGAAAAAAGTGAAAAAATCCATATTATTTCTGAAGTTCTTCAAGGTATTCCAATTAATATATCCAACTCAATTATCAGATTGACAATCGGATTGGTGATTTTGGTTGGAACAAATCTTTATTTCCAAGGTCAAGTGAGTCTTCTGGTTTTGCTGATGTTTATTCTACTTGCTATCAAAGTTTCTGACAGTACTGAAAACATTGTTTTAAATGTCGGTGAAATTCTCTACATTGACTCAGCTGTTAAAAATATTAAAGAACTTCGTGCAGTCAAACAACAAAGTGGACAAGATGTTACTCTCAAGCATTTTGACATCGAACTCAAAAATGTTGGCTTTGCTTATAAAGATGGACAAAAGATCATCGACGGTGTATCTTTTGTTGCCAAACAAAATGAAATCACAGCACTTGTCGGACCATCAGGATGTGGTAAAACAACCCTATTAAGACTTTTATCTCGCTTGTATGATTATCAAGAAGGTCAAATCACTATTGACGGCAAGAACATCCAAGACATTAGCACCAATAGTTTATTTGATAACATCTCAATTGTCTTTCAAGACGTTACGTTGTTTGATAATACGATTTTGGAAAATATTCGCCTTGGTCGACCAGATGCAACAGATGAAGAAGTAAAAGAAGCTGCTCGTCTGGCAAATTGTCAACATTTTGTTGAAAAATTACCAGAAGGTTATGAAACAAGAATTGGTGAAAATGGTGCAAAATTATCTGGCGGAGAACGTCAACGTATATCTATTGCACGTGCCATTTTGAAACAGGCACCAATTGTTATCCTTGATGAAATCACTTCATCACTCGATATTGAAAATGAAAAGTTGATTCAAGATAGTTTAAATTATTTATTACAAGGTAAAACCGTCATTATCATTTCACATCGCCTCAAATCAATTGAAAATGCAGATAAGATTGTTGTGATGAAAGATGGTCAGGTTGATGGTATTGGTAAGCATCGTGATTTGCTTGAAAAATCAGCTGTTTACCGTGATCTCATTGAAACATCGCAAAAAATTGAAGAGTTCAAATATCAAAAGAATGCTTAGGAGAAAAAGATGAAAACAAATTCCTTCACTGTTAAAGATTTGATTAATGCTGGTTTATTTTCACTCTTAGTTTTTATAGCTATTTTTGCTAGTGGCATGTTTGGGTTGATTCCGATTTTTATGCCATTCATTCCTTTTCTATGCGGGCTTTTTGCTGGTCCTGTCTTTATGCTTTACAGCACCAAGATTCACCGTTTTGGTATGGTTTTAATTATGGGAGTCATTATCGGACTTGTTTTTACTGTCACAGGTCACGGAATTTATATCCTACCAGGAATGACACTCTTGTCTTTAGTAGCTGAATACATTTTGAAAAAAGGTAGCTATGCTAGCGTAAATCACACGAAGTGGGCTTTTACCGTCTATTGTTTATCATTTGGTTTCAATATGATTCCGATTTATGTTTCTAGGGCTGCTTATGTGCAACGTTTGGTCGAAGAAGGCTATGGTCAAGCTTACGCTGATAAAATGATGAGTATCTTACCTTATTGGTCATTCTTCCCAGTTCTTGCCCTAGGAGCAGTAGGTGGTTACCTAGGAGCAACAATTGGTGTCAAGATGCTGAAAAAACATTTCCAAAAACTTGAAATGGCGTAAAATACAAAAAAATGAATGCAAACTTGGTCGCTTGGTGCGGCCAAGATGCATTTTGAGAGTGAATGAGATGAAGTTAGATTTTCGAACAAAATTACTAATGACAGTTGTCATTTCCTTTGTTTTGCTATTTGGCAATTTGCAAAGAAGCTACCCGATTATTGGTTTGATTGTAACCTTTTTGCCTTATGCTTTTTTACTGCTAGAAAGAAAAGTAAGCAAAGCCCTTAAGGGAGCAAGTTTAATGATTTTTGCTTTAGTATTGCAATACTATGCGGGCTTGCATGCGTTTAGCGGCATTGGAGCGTCTGTTGTGTTATTCTTTTCTATTATCGTTTTACGGATGGGACCAGGGCTTGCCATGGGAGAATACAGTCTTTTAACGACAACCATGAGCGACTTAGTAGCTTCTTTAAAGAAAATGAAGTGTCCAGATAGTTTAATTATTCCTTTATCAGTCATGTTTCGCTTTTTTTATACGGTAAAAGAAGATTATCGCCAAATCAAGGAAGCTATGTACTTGCAGGGTTTGGTGACTAGTCAATTCTTCCGTCAACCTTTACGCATGATTGAATACCGATTTGTTCCGCTTTTGATGTGTTTGTCTCGCACGGCAGATGATGTGGCTATTTCGGCAACAACCAGAGGTATGACAGTCGGTCAGGAACGTTCAAGTATTTCAAAGAGTCGCTTGAGATTACTTGATTATTTTTGGATGTTTGCCATGTTGACCATTTTAATCTTAATGATTTGGAGTTAAAACTATGCTAAAACTCAACCATTTTTCACTAACTTATGACCAGCCAATCTTAGAAGATATCAATTTAAGTTTTAAACCAGGTGAAATTACTGTTTTAACAGGAACATCTGGTTGTGGGAAAAGTAGTCTTTTAAAAGCAATTAACGGTGTCATCCCGTATTTTCAACCTGCTAAGTTATCTGGTGATATGACTTATGATGGAGAAAGTTTGCTTGATTTGGATATGGCTGAAAGAAGTCAAGTAGTGGCTAGTGTTTTTCAAAATCCTAAAACGCAATTTTATGCCGTTAATTCAACGGATGAAATGGCTTTTGCGCTTGAAAATCGCAATATTCCTGCCAAAGACATTTTTGATCGTATCAACTATTACACGGATTTATTAGAAATGCAGGATTTGCTTGACCGTGATATTTTTACTTTATCAGGTGGTGAAAAGCAATTACTTGCTATTACCAGCGTTGCTTGCATGGATAATGGCATTTATCTCTTTGATGAACCGTCGTCATCGTTGGACCGTGAGGCAATTTCTCGCTTTAAACGCGTTTTGATAAAGCTTAAAGAGCTTGGAAAAATCATTATCATTGCTGAACATAGACTTTATTATCTGAAAGACTTGATGGACCAGTTTGTCCTTATTTCTGACAATAAAGCGCATGTTTATCCCATTTCAGCGGTTAATGATGACTTGATTCAAGCGAAAAATTTGCGCGCATTGACAGAAATCAGCAAATCTGAGCTTATCAAGATTTGCTCGTACCAAAAACAATCAAAATACTCTTCAAATCAGGCAAATGGCAAGTTGATTTGTCAACGTTATAGCTATCAACACGACGACCAGCCAAAGAAAATTTTTGATTTCAATCTAGGTATCGATCAAGGCATTAACTTTATCATCGGGAAAAATGGTATCGGGAAAACAACTTTTTTAAGATGCCTATCGGGGTTAAATAAGAAATTCAAAGGAAAAACATACTACGATAAGAAACTCGTCAAACCAAGCTATAAATGGCTAAGTGAGGTCGTTCAAGATGTGAATTATCAGCTTTTTACCGAGTCTGTCTGGTCCGAAATCTCTCTAGTTAGTGATAGTGATCAAGCTAAAAAAGATGCTCTAACGCAGTTTGGCTTAATCAGCAAGCTAAATAGACATCCGCAAAGCTTATCTGGAGGCGAAAAACAACGTTTATTACTAGCTATGGCAAAAGCTTCCAATAAACCAATTATTGTCTTAGATGAGCCAACAAGCGGCTTATGTCATGGTCAAATGAACAAAATGATTGAAGACTTACAAGAAATGGCGAAAAATGGAAAAACGATTATCGTCGTGACGCACGATTATGAATTAATCAAGAATTGCAAAGGCAATATCATTGAGCTTGTCGAATAAAAAAATTCCCGCAGTTAAAAGCTGTGGGATTCTTTAATGTGTGAAAAAACGATAAATTCGCTTACAAATACTAAAAATCAAGTCTAAAAAGCCAAAATAGAAGGTATTTTTAGCAAATTTCATGACCAATGACACGAAGAAAAGACAAAAAAACGCCTAAAAACGGCATTTTAAAAGCTAAAAATGCGAAAAAAACGATAAAAAAACTTAAAGTAGGTAAGCTATAAAACCTAAAAAACAGATAAATCGTCAAAATTTTACCTTATAAAGATTTGCTAAAGACAATTTACCATTTATCCAGTGAAAATTTTTTCGAAAAAAATTTTGAGCATGAGAATAGGAAGAATAAGTAGTCAATAAAAACTAATGAGCAGAAAAACGCATAAAATCAAGTGTTTTTGACGATAATATAAATTTAATATAAATCAGCTCTTCCTAAAATTTTCTATAACATCT
Source organism: Streptococcus sp. 45 (assembly GCF_900108865.1). Lineage (NCBI taxonomy): Bacteria > Bacillati > Bacillota > Bacilli > Lactobacillales > Streptococcaceae > Streptococcus > Streptococcus sp. 45. The sequence goes on from NZ_FNXZ01000001.1 coordinate 28,684, forward strand.
TTCCGAAAAACTGTAATTTTCTTGAAAAACAAATCAGTCTATGATAAACTACTATTATAAAGACATCTAGGGAGATTTTTAGATGAAACGTGAAAAATTACTCGAAAAAATTGATGAACTCAAAACAATCATGCCTTGGTATGTCCTAGACTATTACCAATCAAAACTTTCTGTACCATATAGTTTTACAACCTTGTATGAATACCTCAAGGAATATAGACGATTTTTCGAATGGATTCTCGAATCTGGTATTTCAAATGCCAATCAGATTGCTGATATTGATTTAAGCACTTTAGAGCATTTATCCAAAAAAGATATGGAATCCTTCGTTCTTTATCTACGTGAACGTCCTTCTTTAAATACTTATTCAACTAAGCAAGGGGTTTCACAAACCACTATCAACCGCACTCTTTCAGCACTTTCAAGCTTATTTAAATATCTGACAGAAGAGGTCGAGGACGAAAATGGTGACCCCTACTTCTATCGAAATGTCATGAAAAAGATTTCGACCAAGAAAAAGAAGGAAACCTTGGCTGCTCGTGCTGAAAACATTAAAGGAAAGCTCTTCTTGGGTGATGAAACAATGGCTTTTATCGAGTATATCGATAAAGAGTACCAAAATAAGCTCTCTCACCGTGCTCTCTCCTCCTTCCAGAAGAACAAGGAGCGAGATTTGGCAATTATCGCCCTTCTTCTTGCATCTGGTGTTCGTCTTTCTGAGGCTGTTAATCTTGATTTGAAGGATTTACATCTGAATATGATGGTTATCGAAGTCACTCGTAAAGGTGGTAAACGCGATTCAGTTAACGTTGCTTCTTTTGCTAAACCGTACCTTGAAGAGTATTTAAAAATTCGTGCACCTCGTTATAAAGCAGAAAAACAAGATCAAGCACTATTTTTAACAGAATACCGTGGTGTTCCAAATCGTATCGATGCTTCAAGTATTGAAAAATTGGTAGCCAAATACTCACAAGATTTCAAAGTACGTGTGACACCCCATAAACTTCGTCACACATTGGCAACCAGACTGTATGGCGCAACTAAATCACAAGTTTTGGTTAGTCACCAACTAGGGCATGCCAGCACTCAGGTTACTGACTTGTATACCCATATCGTTAATGATGAACAAAAAAATGCGCTTGATAAATTGTAAAAATGAATCTGGGCTAATTAATAGTCCAGATTTTTATATATAAAGAATTTTTAAAAGTTCTTAAAATGTGTATTTTACATAAATATTATTATGTCTTTTGAATTAAACTTCTAAGGGTTTAAAGTTACCAACGATTTTTCCGATGATTCTTGGATTTTCATCATAGGGAGCAAATTTGTCAGCATAATGTTTATTGAGAGAGACTAAACGTAATCCATCTTCTTCTCGATAAACTTTTTTGATGTAAGTTTGCCCATCCCAATCGACAGCGTAAATGGCTCCATCATAATCAAAGCCTGTTTGCTTAATGAGAACCACTTCACCATTTAAATAGGTTGGTTCCATTGAATCACCGAAAACCCAAGATGCAAAATCGTGGTCTAACTGCTCATCATAAAAGACTGTATCGTAATTGCCATCGCCAAAATAAGAGTAACCAGTACCTGCAGATAACTTTTCAAAAACCTTATAAGAGTAAAGTTTTGGTAATGGTTTAACAATTTCTTGCTCTTTTAGGAGATTTTCTGCGTAGTTCTCTAACTTTAAGCGATTATCTGGATTCAATTGTAGGTAAGTATTGACAATATCATGCTCAGAAAGAAAATACGTTTCATCAACTTTAAAAATCTGACTTAATTGTTCTAAATTTTTTTGATTTGGTTTTGTTTTACCATTCTCCCAATTAAAGTACGAAGCTCTTGATATCTGTAACTTTTTGGCTAAATCAGCTTGAGAATAGCCATTTTCTTGACGCAATGCTTTTAATTTTTCTCCAGAAAACATAGCTTCCTCCTTTTTGTGTTAGTTTATAAACTAACAATATTATAAAAGATATTCAGTAAAAAAGCAAGACTATTTCGTCTTGCTTAACGTTTTTTAGGTGTGATGTATACTTGCGTTCCCTGATCAATTTGGCTTTGAATCGTGATATCTAGATTAAGGCTATCTAGGACTTGTTTTGTCATATAAAGACCAAGACCTGTGGCTTTTTGATGTTCATGACCGTTAAAGCCTGTGAAACCTTCTTCAAAAATACGTGGTAAATCTTCTTCAAGTATGCCAATACCATCATCTGATATTTCAATACTAGCTTGAGAAATGCGGATGATGATTTTGCCGTTATCTTTCGAATACTTAATGGCATTGTCAATTATTTGTGTCAGTGCGAAGGTCACCCATTTTTTATCAGACTTGAGTTCCCAATCACCTGTCACCTCAACAGAGAGGTGTTTTAATAAACAAGGAATACGGTATTTTTTGATGATTGAGGTTGCGATATTTTTGACAGATAGTTTCTCAAATCGAAAATCGTCTTTATTTTGGCTGAATTTAAGATAATTTAACAAGGTATCTAAATAATTTTGTAGACGATTTAATTGCTGCTCCACTTCTTTTGGTTCAAGTTGATTTGTTTGAGCCATCAGTGAAAGGGCAGATAATGGGACCTTCATCTGATGCGACCACATTTTGATGAGATTCTGAGTATCTTCCATCTGTGTCTGAATAGCTAGAACATCGCTGGTATGCGCTTCTTTTTGTTTACAAATAATAGCTTTAAAGGCTTTTTCTGATGGGAGATTGAAGTCATCTAATTCTTTTACATAAATAAATTGTTGTAAAATTACTTGTTTCTTTTTAAATTTGAAGTACTGCCAAATGCTAATGAAAATTAGTATTGTGATACTAATACTAAAGCTTACTCTGAAGTAAGTTACTGGCAAGTGAAATAACATAAAGGTCAGGAAAAATGAAATGGTTAATATGGCATAGGTAAGGTACCAAATGCCGTATTCTTTAAAAAACTGTCGAATCATTTTAACAGATAACCTACTCCTCTCACGGTGTGAATGCGGTCAAATCCTAGCGGCTGTACTTTTTTGCGTAAGCGAGTCATGTTGACACTTAGGGTATTTTGGTCAATAAAACTCTCATTTTCCCACAGCTTTTCAAGCAAATCTTCTTTTGGAACCACTTGATTTTGGTGCTCGAATAAAATGCTAAGAATTTTATTTTCTGTTGGCGAGAGATTAATTTGTTTGCTGCCATTTGACAGGATTCCTTCACGGGATAATGAAAACTCATCGAGCTGATAATTATCGGAAGTGAATTGATAAGCTCTACGCAAAAAAGCAGATATCTTAGCATCTAAAATAGTCAATGAGAAGGGTTTAGAAATAAAATCGTCTCCTCCCATATTAAGTGCCATAACAGTATCCATTTCATCATCGCTGGATGAGATAAAGATGATTGGTAAAGTCATCGTTTTACGAATTTCTGTTGTCCAATAAAAACCATTGAAATAAGGCAAAGTGATATCCATCAAAATCAAATCAGGCTTAATTTCTTCGATTTCTTGCTTAATCGCACGAAAATTATTAACGCTAAAGACATCATAAACTTTGCTTAAATGCTGTTTTAATAGAGTTACAATGGTATTGTCATCTTCTACGATATAAATTTTTCCTTGTTTCATAGCTTCATTCTAACAAAAAATGGTCTTTACGACCATTTTTAGCTGAGTTTCTTATCAAAATATTTGTAGTTAGTCTTATTAAAGAAAGTAGTTTTTAGTAACTAACGATTGATGAGCTTATAATAAGTTCGGCTTGTTAGTTTATAGATAAAGAAGTAAATGATAATCAAGCATAGTATTGTAATACCACTTACAGTAACCATACTTGAACCAGCTACTCCAAAGAGTAAGAGCATTTGTTTTAGCATAGTTAAAGCGAAAACAAAATGTAAGATAGCAACGCCAAGTGGCATGAAGAAAACAAGTAATGTTTGTGAATTAACTGTTCGTTTCACTGCTTCTTTGCTCATTCCGACTTCTTGCAGGATTTTATAAGATTTTTTATCTTCAATTCCTTCTGTACGTTGTTTGTAGTAAATGATTAAGGCTGCACCAAGCAAGAAACTGAGTCCTAGTAAGAATCCTGTAAACAAGAAACCTCCAGTAATAGCATACATGTCATTCATAAAGGTTTTCTTAGTGTAAATATCACTTTGGATTTCACTGTTTTTATCTGATTTTAATCCGTCAGAGATTGTTGAAATGTCTTTAGTTGAAAGATCAGCATAAGCTGTAAAAGTACTTTGAAACATGAGATCATGTTGTTTGAAAAGCTCTAGCATTTCTTCCATAACCGCATTATTACTGAAAATAATAACACTCGGATTATAGGTATTTCCTAGTTCAGGAAACTTGAGATCTTTAAAGTTTTTGACGTTTTCAAATTTTTTATCAAACAATGTCAATGTTTCAAGTTGACTGTCTCCCTTTTGTTTGTAAAAAGCAATTTGATTGTCTTTTAATTTCGGAAGATCATTTCCGAGTTTTTGAATAGCGTCTTGAGTTGTTAAATAAAGAGCACCAAACGTATTGACATCGGGATGTTTGATTGAATCGTCATTAATAGCCATTACTTTTTCATTTGCAAGGGAAGCTGAAGACATGGCTGACTGATAAGTTATGTAATCACTGCTTGGCTTATCTAGTTTATCGACGATTTGATTTTGGAATTCTTCTTTAAATTCATCCTCAGAGATTATTCTAGAATCCTTCTCGACATAGCCATTATTAGAAAAGGTTATTTGTGTATTTTTAGGAAATAGAATATTGGCTTGATTTTGACCACTAACATATAAAGAAGTTGTTGTTGCGATGGTTACAAAAGTCATTGTAGCAAGCAAAGTGATATTGGCAAGACCAACGGCATTTTGCTTCATTCTGAAAATCATTTGTGCAGTTGTGACAAAGTGTTCTGGTTGGTAAAAATAGTTTTTATTCTTACGACGGCGTTTGAGATACCATGTCATAAAGCTGACGTAAAATAGGTAAGTCCCAATAATAACAAGCACTACTGCAATGAAGAAACGATAGACAACCACAAGCGCAGCTACTTTTGCAGAGGAAATAGACATGTAATAGCCAATACCTAGGCTGATAATACTTAGCAAAGCTAAAATTATATTTCCACGAGGTTCTTTTTCACCTTTTTCTTGACGTTTAAACAAAGCAAGTGGTGATGAACGATGAATAATAACCAGATTAATAACTTCTAGCAATACAAAGATAGCCGCAAAAGCAAAAGCAGCAAACATAAAGGCAAGTGGTGATAATGTCAAAACAAACTTATCATAATGTAAGAGATTAACAAAAATTAGGTAGAACAATTGTGAAAATATGGCTGATAAGATGCTACCAATTACGATAACACCTACAAACATAATAGCTAATTCAATTGTTGACACCAAACCGACCTGACGTCTATTCATCCCAAGGATATTGTAAAGACCGAATTCCCTACTTCTTTGCTTGAGCAAGAAATTATAACTATAAATCTCCATGATGACTGTAAAAATCATCAAAACAACAATAGCCAGCCCTAATACGGTGTTACTGTAACGCATGTCGTCTGATACTGGACTAAAGAGAATTAACAAGGTTGAACAGTCAAGGATAAAAAGGACTACACTGGCGAGTAAAAATGGGCCGAAAATATCAAGTGATTTTTTCAAATTTGACCAAGCTAGTTTAGCATAGAACATCTTATTCACCTCCTAAAAGGGCTGTCATGGCAAGTGAAATGTCTTTACTAAATTCTTGATTGGTTTTGTTACCACGGTAAATTTGGTGGAAAATACGACCATCTTTGATAAAAAGCACACGTTTAGCATGGCTTGCGGCGTTGGCTGAGTGAGTTACCATAAGTATTGTTTGGCCATAGCTGTTAATGTCTTCAAAAAGATTTAAGATATCTTCTGAATTACGATAGTCAAGCGCTGCGGTTGGTTCATCAGCCAAAAGAAGCTGCGGATTAGTAATTAAACTACGAGCAATGGCAACACGTTGTTTTTGACCACCAGATAATTCAAAAGGGCGTTTTTCAAGCAACTCTTCAATGTGTAATTTTGGAGCAAGTGTTGCAATACGTTTTTCCATTTCTTGATGATGAACTCGACCAAGAACTAAAGGCAAGAAGATATTGTCTTTAACAGACAAAGTGTCGAGCAAGTTGAAATCTTGAAAGACAAAGCCAAGATTTTTTAAACGAAATTCAGCCAATTGGCTTTCTTTGATTTTAGTGACTTCTTCACCATTTAGAATAACGGAACCTTTAGTAGGTTTTTCCAGTGTTGCTAGGATATTTAGCAATGTTGTTTTTCCTGAACCTGATTCCCCCATGATGGCGATGAATTCATTCTTATCTACTTTAAAGTCGACATCTTGCAAAGCACGTGTGACTTCTTTTGAAAAGCGTGTGCGAAAAACTTTCTCGAGGTGATTGATTTCCAGTAACATAATTTCTCCTTTTTTTCATTATACCCTTTCAAGCTCAGAAATGCTTAGTTAGTCTTTTACTTTTGAAAACTTTTTAGCGCTCTTTTAGCGGTCTTCTACCACTCCAGTACCAAAAAGCCAAGCTTGCTACTCCTACTATGATGATAAATAGAATACTTATCAGGCTATATAGTGCAACCATTTTAAGCACCTCCTTTTACTTTGTTATACGAAAGGCATATGAGATGATATAAACAATAGATCCCAGAAATAGCAATACAATCCAAATGAAAAAATGAATCCATAGGCTAAGATAGTGTTTAATTTCTTCTTTCATATACTGCTACTCCTTTCTTATTGACATCTTTAGTTTATCGGAAATCAGCTCTTTTTTTCTTACAGTTTTGGGGATGAAACCTTACAAAAATGTAAGAAAAACACAGAAGTATATTGGCTTCTGTGTTTTGTATTATCTTACAAGCTTTGTGCAATCTGTTTTAGGTAAGCATGACTTTCGAGCTGTTCAACTGGATTAGTTAAGTCTTTTAAGTTAATCTCGTAGATACTACTTGCTTTTTCGTTAAAGAGTGGCAAAGCTTTAGCCCAATCGATTTTTCCATGTCCGAGTGTCAGGCTATCATGGGTTTTACCTAGAGAATCTACTAAATGGTAATGAACAATATTATCTTTTAATGTTTTTAGAGATTTTTGCAAAGCTTTGTTGTCACCGTGAAGGTAAATAAAAGCATGTGAAACATCGTAAGCTAGTGGATAACCTTTTTCAGCAAGCAAGTGATCAAAATCAGGATTTCCATATGAATAGAGTTTTGAAATACCATTTTCAAACATGATATGGCCTTTGCCAATATGGCAAAAATGATCCATGCGAGAGAAAAGATACTGACGAGCATCCTCAATAGAATCAAATGGCTCCAGTAATTCAGCTTCTTCTAATTCATAAGATCCGTGGACAAGTACTTTGCAGTGATAAGTTTTAGCTAAATCAAGTAATTTTTGCGTTGAAAAATCAATAAAGTTAACCAATTCAGCATTATTTTTTGGATGAGCTACTAATTCCAAACGCTTTCCTTGGTATTTCATAGGGTGATGAAGAACAATAGTCTTTACACTACTTGATTTTACTTTCTTGATAGCTTCTTCTAGCTGTTTTACTCCATTAGTTGTAAAATCGGCTTCGCTTGTAAAAAATTCAAAAACATCTGGATGATATTTTAGACGGCTAGCTACTTGTTCAGGAGCACAACTAGCCTTTAATCCTAATTGAATCGGAAACATTTTGTCACCTCTTCTTTGATTAATAGGTTTAAACGTTAAGGTATTCTGCTAAGTCTTTCAAAGCACGTTCAGCAACTTTTTCGTAACGTTCTTTTTTGTCGCGGATACGTGGTCCTTCGAGTTCTTTAACGATACCAAAGTTAACGTTCATTGGTTGGAAATGTTTGCTTTCAGCATGAGTGATGTAGTGTGGTAAAGCACCGATAGCTGTTGTTTGAGGGAAAATAACAGGTTCTTCACCCTTGAAACGACGCACAGCATTGATACCAGCTACAAGACCTGATGCAGCAGATTCAACATAACCTTCAACACCAGTCATTTGACCAGCGAAGAAAAGATTTGGATTTTGACGTGTAGCAAATGTTTCTGTCAAAAGGTTTGGTGAATCCATGTATGAGTTACGGTGCATAACGCCGTAGCGGACAAATTCAGCATTTTCAAGACCTGGAATCATGCGGAAAACGCGTTTTTGTTCACCCCATTTAAGGTGTGTTTGGAAACCGACAATGTTAAATAAGCTACCAGCTGCATTATCTTGACGCAATTGAACAACGGCATAAGGCGTTTTAAATTCACCATCACGAGGTCCTTTGTAGTCTTCTGGGTATTCAAGACCAACTGGTTTCATTGGACCGTAAAGCATTGTTTTAATGCCTCGTTTGGCCATAACTTCGATAGGCATACATCCTTCAAAGTATTTTTCTTTTTCAAATGAATTTAATGGTGCTTCTTCAGCGTTGACAAGCGCTTCGTGGAAAGCCATGAATTCTTCTTTTGTCATTGGGCAGTTAAGGTAAGCAGCTTCCCCTTTGTCATAACGTGATTTAAGGTAAACTTTATCCATGTCGATAGAACTTTTATCAACAATTGGTGCTGCCGCATCGTAGAAATAGAAGCCGTCGCCGCCGTTTAATTCGTGGATTTTTGCAGCCAAGGCATCTGAAGTAAGTGGTCCACTAGCGATAACTGTAATAGCATCATCTGGGATTTCAGTGATTTCTTCGCGAATGACTTCGATAAGTGGGTGGTTTGTGACTTCGTCAGTTACCATTTGTGAGAATCCGTCACGGTCAACTGCAAGAGCGCCACCAGCAGGGACGCGCGTGCTTTCAGCAGCTTTCATGATAACAGAATCCAAACGGCGCATTTCTTCTTTCAAAAGACCGACCGCGTTTGTCAAACTGTCACCACGAAGCGAGTTTGAGCAGACGAGTTCAGCAAATTTATCAGTTTTATGCTGAGGTGTTGGTTTGACCCCACGCATTTCATAAAGTTTAACTGGAATACCGCGCTTAGCAATCTGATAAGCAGCCTCAGAACCAGCTAAACCAGCTCCAATAACGTTAATGTATGATGATTGAGACAATATACTAATACCTCCAAAAATGAGCTTAGAAAAGCCTAAAACTCATTTTCCAGATGTGGGAGTTTGCCCATATCTGAATCTTTCTATTTTTGATACCTGACTATCATAACATAAAATCAGTGAAATACAAATAAAATCTTGTAATTGTTTACGTAAGTAAAATTATGTAAAAATCAATAATTATCTTTTCTAATCATATTCTGATACTGTAAGTGAATGCCGATATGACCAATTCCTAAAATAATTGCTGCTAAGGCTAAAAAAGGATTCTTACCATAGATGGCTAGGCATAGAACTGCAAGCACTGGTAAACTTGCTCCTGCTACTGGTATTTTCAAAATAGGGGCGTAAAAATCAGTCATCCTTTTTGATCCCATAAAATAACGAATCCAAAAGATTTCATAAAGAAGCATGCAAAGACCAGCTGCTATCAGCCACCAATTCCAATTAGTCCAAGAACGCCAATTAAAATCAGAAAAGATAAGAACTAGACAGGTAACAAGCACTTCTCCAATACGTTCAAGTAGGGTTAAGTACTTATTTTCTTGGCACTGATAGTGGTCATAATCTTTTGGTTTATGTCGTGTCCAAATAAGATTTGGTACAGTTAGCAGTACTAAAAAGATCAATCCAACATAAGAAAAGCCAAAATGCATGATTATCCTCCCTAGAATATACAAATCCAAGCAGCTAATAGAACACTTAAGATACTAAATAATGAACCAATTAAATAATATTCTGCAAAAGCTGGGCTCTCTGAAATCTTATTATAACGTGCAATTGATTTTGCTGTGAAAACCAGACCGATTGAGGCGAATTGATTAAAGATAATACAAATACTCATCACAATACGTTCCAATAGTCCAATAGTTGCCCCAGCCCCTGCAATAGTATCCATTTTCTGATTATCGTGTGGTTGATATTTTTGAAAAAAGATTTTGAAGACAACATTCGTTGGTTTGGTGATTAAGACAAGAAATAAAATCATATTTAAAACTGGTCCTGTAACCTGGCTAGTTATCAAACTAGAATCTACTTGATAACGTGTTAACAAAACAATAATCACTAAATGTAAAATCTGATCAAGAAGGAAAGTTGCCATAGGATTTAACCGAAGCCAGTTAGCCACATTAGATTTTCCAAAATCAATAATCGAATGTGTCACTAAAATGACTAAACTAATCTTCCACAAACTTGGTAAAAAGAGAGTTACTATTGCCAAAGGAAAGGCAACACCTAAAAGGTGAATTAGAAGATATTTACTCTCCGTATTTTTACGATCTGCAACTGTTTGACTTTGTAGGTGAAAATCAGATAAAAAGTGACAGATTAAGAAAAGTGTCAAAATGGGATTTTGAATGAGATAGTGAGAAAGTCCAGTAATAGGCATTAAGCTAACTCCTCTCCATGATGTTTAAGGCATTTTAAAGCCGTTTTACGTGCGCGAAGGTAAACTTTGATATTACTGCTTTTAAGCCGTTTTGATAAGGCACTGGTCGTTAATTCTAATCGTTTAGCAAGCATTTGTTGGTCGAACTGCTCATCGTAAATTCCAAGCGCTAATAACTCTTTTAAGATAATTTCTTGACTTGCTCGCCAGTCTGATTTAATAGCTTCGCTGCTTGCAATCAAGGTATTAACAACGCTGACTTGATTCTCATCATCAAAAGAAACCGCAATTTGTGTATTGCCGTAGTCATTTTTTTGATGAATATAATTAATTGCTTTTCTAGCGTGCCAATAAGCTGGGCCATCAGCACCAATACTTTGTTCGGGATTGATGTCTGTTAGAATTTTTCCTATCCCAATTCCGAAACGTACCTGATAAGGTTGCATAGCAAGATTAATACGATCAATGATTTGAAATAAAGGGGCATCAAGCGTCAATAATCCTTGAAATTCATCTCCCAATGTAATAGATAATTTTGAAACCAATACTTCTTTAAATTCTGTATTCAAATCATTTAAGCAAGTTTCTAATATTTTTTGAACTTGGTATCGATTATCGATTTTCTTTGAATCAATAATGTCGCCAATTAATGCAAAATAATTCATAGGCCACCTCTCTTATAGGTCTATTATAACAGACTTATCAAAAAAAGTCCGTTATAACGGAAATTATTTAAAAAGTCTATTATAATGGCAATGAAAACTGACCTAAAAAAACCTCACAAAGAAAATTTGCAAGGTTTGAAAGATTTATTTAACTTTTGCTTCCTCGTAGTCACATTCTTCATTGCTGCAGACGACTTGTTTACCACCGCCACGAATTTTCTTCTCAACGAGGAATTGACCACATTTTGGACAAGAACGTCCGACTGGTTTGTCCCATGAAGTGAATTCACACTCAGGATATCGATCACAGCCATAGAAAAGACGATTACGTTTTGTTTTACGTTCAATCACTTGACCTTCGCCACAAATTGGACAAGTCACGCCAATTTCTTTTGTGATAGCTTTGGTATTGTGACATTCTGGGAAATTGCTACAAGCGTAGAATTTACCATAGCGTCCTAATTTGATTACCATTGGGTGTCCACAAACATCACAATCAAAGCCGGCAGGTTCATCTTTGATTTGAATTTTTTCAATCTCAGTTTCTGCTTTTGCCAATTCTTTTTCAAATGGCTTGTAGAAAGCATCGATGACTTTTTGCCATTGTTCTTTACCTTCTTCGACTTCATCAAGTTTACCTTCCATATCAGCAGTAAACTTGACATCAACGATATCAGGGAAGAATTCAACAATCAAGTTATTAACGATTTCACCCAATTCAGTTGGTTCGAAGCGTTTTGAAACCAAGCGAACGTAGTAACGTCTTTGGATAACATCAAGTGTTGGTGCATATGTTGATGGACGTCCAACACCGTTTTCTTCAAGCGTTTTGATTAATGTGGCTTCAGAATAACGTGCTGGTGGTTGAGTGAAGTGTTGTTCAGGATTTGTTGAAACTTTCTTAACAACATCGCCTTCAACCATGTCGGGCAACATTTTATTCTTATCAGAATCGTTGTAGACAGCCAAGTAACCGTCAAATTTGACTTTACTACCGTTAGCTGTGAAGCGAACGCCATTTTGCTCCAAGTTAACTTTCATGGTATCAAACACCGCAGCTGTCATTTGACTTGCGACAAATCGATTCCAAATCAATGTGTAGAGTTTCAATTGGTCTTTGTCTAAGTGTTTTGCGATAGATTCTGGTGTTAGGTTAACGTTTGATGGGCGAATAGCCTCGTGGGCATCTTGAGCACCTGAAGCATTTTTCACACGACTACCGTGTTTAGAGTAATTTTCACCGAAACGTTCTGTAATAAAGCCTGCAGCATCATTTTGCGCAACAGGGCTGATACGTGTAGAGTCGGTACGCATGTAAGTAATCAAACCTTGTGTACCACTCTTACCAAGACTAATCCCTTCGTACAACTGTTGAGCAACCATCATAGTTTTACGTGTACGGAAGTTGATTTTGTTAGCAGCATCTTGTTGAAGAGATGATGTTGTATATGGAAGTGGTGCGTTACGACGACGCTCTTTCTTTTCAACTTTTGCTACGTTAAACTCGTCACTTGTAAGTCGAGCAAGAACTGCTTGGACATCCTCGTTAGTGTTGAGTTTTAATTTTTTACCATCAATGCCATAAAAGGCTGCTTGGAATTTCTTAGTTCCTTTTTTGAAGAATCCATCAATTGTCCAGTATTCTTCAGGTTTAAAGTTTTTAATCTCATTTTCACGGTCGATAATGAGTTTTAATGCAACAGACTGAACACGACCTGCAGAAAGACCTTTTTTAACCTTTTTCCAAAGCAATGGTGAGATAGAATACCCAACAATACGGTCAAGAACACGACGGGCTTGTTGCGCATCTACCAAATCCATGTCAATCTGACGTGGTTCAACGAAGGCATTTTTAACAGCATCCTTAGTAATTTCATTGAAAACAACACGGTTTTTATCATTTTCGTCAAGTCCCAAAATGTGTGCCAAATGCCATGAAATAGCTTCTCCCTCACGGTCCGGGTCACTTGCGAGATAAACTTTTTTAGATTTTTTAGCCTCTTTTTTCAAATCATTAATTAGAGGACCTTTACCACGGATATTAATATACTGCGGTTCATAGTTGTTTTCAAAATCAATAGACATGCTTGATTTTTTCAAATCACGGATATGACCAACTGAAGCGACAACTTTGTAGTTGCGTCCTAGATATTTTTCAATGGTTTTTGCTTTAGCTGGTGATTCCACAATAACCAAGTTTTTCTTGGCAGCTGTTTTTTTCTTTGTTGTTTTTTTACTTGTCTTTTTAACAGCTGTTTGGGCTTTTGTAGTAGTCGTTGCCATAAGCTCACTTCCTATCAGTAATAAACTTATAACATGATACCCCGCTTTTTCCAAACTGTCAATAAAAAAGTTGTATTTAATAGAAAAAACTTGTTTACAATTGGTACTCTGAAAGGACGTCTAAGCCTGATGTGATGCACTTTGCGCCTTCTTTGATCAAATGATGACATCCGTCAGATTTTCCGTCTAAAATATTACCTGGAATGGCAAAAACGTCTCGTCCTTCTTCTAGGGCTCGCTCACAAGTAATTAAGCTGCCAGATCGCAATTTAGCTTCTGCTACAATGACGCCTTGGGATAACCCTGCGATAATGCGATTGCGTTCTGGAAAATGGTATTTTAGTGGCGCTTCTACTGCTGTGTACTCACTTAAAATCAAATGATTTTTTCCAAGGTAGTCCTGCAACTGCTTGTTTTCTTTGGGGTAATAGACGTCAAGACCACAACCAATAACTGCTATTGTCGCTCCGCCATTTTTTAGGGCTGAAATATGTGCGCTGGTATCGATTCCTCTAGCTAAGCCACTGACAATGACGAATTGATTTCCAAGTTCTTTGATAATTTTTTGAACGGACTTGGTTCCTGTCTGTGTGGCTGTGCGTGCTCCTACTACTGCCATTTTTGGACGATTGAGTAGCTCAATATTGCCTTGATAAAAAAGCAAAACAGGCGGATTATAAGAGTGTTTTAATTCCAGCGGATAGTCGTCATCTAGTATTGAAATACTAGGGTATTGGTTAAAGACTTTTCGCAAAGTTTTACTATCCAAATCTTTGTATTTTTCTATAAATAAAATAGGATTCTTACATTTGGACACAACTGCCATATCGCGCAAGGAAAGAGATTTATTCTCTCGCTTTTGATAATCTAAAATGGTTAGAATATTGAGATTTGTTAGTCCTGCTTGTTTTAATTTAAATAGTTCAAAATTATTCATTAGTCACCTCACTACTTTTCTATTCGAAAAAAAGTCCTATAACCATAGGACTTTGTGAGATTTTTTTGAGTTAATCTAATATTTTGATGATTTTAGCTGGATTTCCGGCGATAACCACATTATCTCCAAATGATTTGGTTACAACAGCGCCAGCACCAACGACGACATTATCACCTAAAGTGACACCTGGTAGAATGGTTACCCCACCACCAAGCCATACATTATCACCAATAGTTATTGGCGCTCCGTATTCCAAACCAGAAATACGTTCTTTTGCATCTAGTGGGTGAAGAGGAGTTAAAAACTGACAATTCGGACCAATCATAGCGTTGTCTCCAATGTGAATCTCGCAGACATCTAACATGGTACAGTTATAATTAGCGAAAAAGTTCTCACCAACGTAGATATTTGACCCGTAATCGCAGACAAAACGCTGCTCCATTAGCAAGTTATCGCCTGTGGAACCAAATAATGATTTGATAATTTCTTTACGTTTCTGACGGTCTTCTTCATTATTAAAGAGTGTGATTTGTTTACGGGCATGTAATCGCATGGCAAGTAGCTCACTGTCACCAGCATCATATAGCTGACCAGCTAGCATTTTTTCTTTTTCGCTTGTCATTTAGTTCTCCTTCAACATAGATTTAATTGGTTCAAATGTTTTACGGTGAATTGGTGTAATACCGTGTTCTTTAAGGCCTGCAAGATGGTCTTTAGTACCGTAACCGACATTTTTTTCAAATGCATAGCCAGGATACTCTTTGGCGTAATCCGCCATCATGCGGTCACGAGTGACTTTGGCAACGATAGAGGCTGCCGCAATTGATAAAGAATTAGCATCTCCTTTGATAAGTGATTGCTGTGGAATGTCAGTGTCTAAGTGCATGGCATCAATCAAAAGATAATCAGGTTTAGTCACTTGTCCCTTGATCTCGTCAATTGCTTGGAGCATACCAACTTTTGTCGCTTCATAAATGTTGATATCATCGATAACAGTATTATCAATCACACCAATACCAATTCCTAAAGCACGCGCAAGAACTTCTTCATAAATTTCTTCGTGATGTTTTTTAGGAATTTTCTTGGAATCATTAAGATGCTTGATTTTACAATTCTTAGGCAGAATAACGCAGGCAGTTACGACAGGACCCGCTAATGGCCCACGTCCTACTTCATCAATGCCTCCGATAGCTTCATAACCAGCTTGATAAAGTTCTTTTTCGTAGCGCAGCATTTTTTCAAGACGTAAATTTTCATCGATATCAGCTTGAATAGCCTTTTTACGCTGAATGATAGCCTTCTGAACACCTGCTCTGCTATCTTCTTCATAGACTTTCCAGCGCGCATCGTCAAGACTATCAATCTCAGCTAAGGCTTCTTTGATTTCTTTAACGGTCGCCATTTTCAACATCTCCTACAATGTCTAATGTGTAGCGCCCGAGTTTACCTTCGCGAACATCTTTGACAAAAAGAGCGTAGAAACGATCATAGTCATCACGAAAACCAAGTTTTTGTGTCATAGCCATGATAATTTCTGGTGCTTCTTCTTCCAAGTCAATGCCTTTATAACGTTCAATCAAACGTTCTGGGTAATGTTCTTTGAAGAAATTAAGTCCAAAGATAGTTACTTCGTCCATTGGTAAGAGTTGGTCTTTGATGGCTCCAGTAAGAGCAAGTTTTAGACCAACCACTTCGTCTTCGAATTTTGGCCAAAGAATCCCTGGGGTGTCAAGAATTTCCAAATCTTTATTAGATTTAAGCCACTGTTGTCCTTTTGTGACACCAGGTTTATTTCCGACAACGGCGATTTTCTTACCAGCTAAGCGGTTCATAAGAGTTGATTTACCTGCATTTGGAATACCGATAATCATCGTACGAAGAGTTTCTTTTTGAATACCACGTTCACGCAATTTAGCTAATTTGTCAGCCATTAAAGATTTAGCTGCTTCTGTAACTAATTTTACAGTTGCTTGTTCTTTTGAGTTGACAGCAAGAGTTTTAATTCCTTGGCTTTCAAAATAACGACGCCATTCTTTTGTACGATTGCTATCAGCCAAATCAGCTTTATTTAAAATCATAAGTTTTGGTTTATCACCAACGATTTTAGTTAGCATTGGATTTTGACTTGATAGTGGCAAACGCGCATCGACCAAAATAGTCACGAAATCTACGTGTTTAATATTTTCTTGCACTTGTCTACGAGCTTTAGACATGTGACCTGGGAACCATTGAATAGTAGCCATTAAGATATTTATCCTTTCATAGTAAGCTTTATTTGCTTGTGTTTGATACTCTATTTATCTTGTTTTATTAAGATTTTTAAAATCTTAAACCACGTTCTATTATACCATAAAGTCAATTCTTGACTATCTCTTAGCAAGACGATACAATAAAATCACATAGGAAAAAGCTTTCAATCAAGGAGATTCAAATGGACGATTACAAAGGAATGACAAGTAAAACGTATCTTTCAGAGCGTTTAGAGCAAGCGATTAAAAGCTATGATAAGAAAGCTCGTTTTCATCGTGCTTGGTTTATCGTGTTTAAAGTCATTCAAATCATTACTTTAGCTTTAATCCCGATTTTAGCTACTTTACCAATTCCTTGCTTTAAATTGTTGGCAGTGATTATTGCTTCTTTAGTTCTCGTTCTCGAAGCTCTCATTGCACTTTCAAGTCATAAAGATAAATGGCAACTTTATCAAGAAACTTCAAAAACGCTCGCTTCAGAAAAATTTGCCTTTGAGACTAAAGCTGGCATCTATCAGGAAAAATCAGATGATGAACGTTTTTCACTCTTGGTTGAACGCTGTGAAGTGATTATTAAGTATCGCAATTAATTAAAAGAACCCCGTGTTTTTAGAAACATGGGGTCTATTTTTTCTTTTGTAGTGAAATTAGTATTGGAATACTAGTAAGCGTTAGGTAATATAAAACATAAAACCATTTGTGACTTTGACCAAGCATAACGTAACTCATGATTAAATAAAAAGCACAGTATCCTAGCCATAATTTTGCTGTCGTTTTAGGGTGATTTCTTATAAACGAATTGACTCTTTTAATCAATAATCTGATATTCCTTTTCAAATGTTTTTTGAGCAATAATACGGCGATTGGTAATATCGATATAATCGCCCAAGTATGCCAATTCATACATACCGTAGCCAGCAAATCCGCCACCTAGGCTTCCAATCGCTCCTGTTTTAAGGTTTTTAACTGTCGATGGCTTTAAACCAGCCGTTAAAACACGAAGGTGGTTATCTAACCAGCAAAAATATCTTTTTGCAAAAGCTTCTTTTACCCAGTCAGGACTATTTCGATTATCTTTGCTGACTTGCCAAACATCTGCAACTTTTCCCTTATAAGTAGCTTTCATTTTTTCTCCTTTTTTATTTCCCTTTTTATGATTTGCTAAAAGATTACAGTAACTATCAGTTTCACTAGGACGATGATACTTAGAGACTTTTGAATATTAGATTTAAGTTTTCTAGGCCACTTCATTAATCGCGTGATAGCTAGACAAATGCTTAAAAAACTTAAATAACTAACTATTGTTATCAATTGTTGCATCTAATTTACCCCAAAGTAATACTTCTATCCTCTATTTTACCAGATTAATCACTAAAAAAACGACCATGTCGTAAACAGTCGTTTTTTCGTCGTGAACGGTTATTTTTTAATGGAAAGAATGACTTCTGCTCCACCTATACTAGGATTTGAAATTCTTAAACCTCCATGATGTTTTTCAGCTACGCCTTTCGCAAAAGATAGTCCAATACCATAGTGTTTTCCGCTTCTGCTATTATGTTCAGTGAAGAAAAATTTTGCGGCATTTTTAAGAGCTTCATCTGAAAATGGTTGACCATCATTCCAAATGGAGAATATGAGATGACTATCATCTTCTGAAATGCTAAGGCGAATTTTTCCTTTTGGGGCATGTTGAGTAGCGTTTACTAGGATATTAATCAGTGCACGTTTAAGATTTAAGCTATTTGCTAAAAAAGAATCGGTAGCACAGGTATTTCTCATCTTGAAATCAATTGCATTTGGTTTTAGAATATCTTCAATTTTTACCGATAAATCAGCTAAAAAAGGCTTTAAGAATAGCTTTTCTTTATGGTCGTTATCGCTTAATTGACGACTATAGTTAAGCATTGCATTGAAATAGTTTTCAAATACTAAAAGGCTATTATTGATTGATGTTAGAAAACTCGTTTGTTGTTCGTTAAGTGGTGTCATTTCAAGCAGTTCGATATTTCCCTTAATGACCGTTAACGGAGTTTTGACATCGTGAGCTAAGGCAGCGATTTGAAAAGATAAATCTTTCTTTTCGCTTCTTTCTCTTTCAATCAGTTCAGCTAATTCATCACTTTTTTGTGCTAAAACAGTTAAGGTGTCATCAAATTCCGCAATTCTAGAATGCTCTAGGAAATCTGAGTGAGACTTAGTTCCCATATTTTGAGTTGATTTTTGGATAGCATAAAAATTTGAAGTGAATTCTTTGAGCAGTCTTGTGATTGCAAAAATAAGGACCAGCAAAAAGCCGATGATAAAGATGATGTAAGTCAGCGTATTGTACGAAATTGAGCGAAGCGCATGATTTGAAAACTCTGGTATGCTAGATTGTCGGACAACTAAAACGTAGTGCGAATTTTGGGCAAGGTAATAGGTAACCCCATTTTCGTTTAAGTTTTTTCTCTCTTTAAAAGCTTTTTGGTAATACATCAAATCCTCAGGAACGTTTGTTTGCTTAATGACCTTTCCGGTTTGATCATACAAAACGTAGTCATAAGGTGTTTTCGTCATTTCCTTGACAATCTTATCCTTAGAGACCTTATCTGAAAGACTAATATTTAGCTGATTGCTGAGAGTGATTTGTTTCGTATAGGCAAGGACACTTGTTAAGGTTAAAATCAAACAGATAACAAGGACGATTCCGACAATCACTTCAATGACGGTTTGAAAAATGCGTTGTTTTAATGTTTTAATCTTTTTTGCTTTAATCATGCCACTGATATCCCACTCCTCGAACTGTTTTTATAGGATTAATGTCATAGAGAGAAAATTTTTGACGAATTTGATAAACATATTCTGAAATAGATCTAAAAAGAGTATCCGAATCATCGTTATATACGCTTTCGTAGATATTTTCACGTGTAAAAACTTTTTTAGGCTGGCTAGACAAGAGCTCTAGAATATGGTATTCACGACTGGTTAGAGGAACGCGTTCACCATTAATGTAAATGCTTTTTTCCTGCAAGTAAAATGTCATTGTAGAAAATTCACGTTTAAATTCTTGAAAGTCTTTTTTTGCCTGCTTAGAGCGTTCTTCCCTTTTTAAATGTGCTTCTACTTTTGCGACTAGTTGTTTAATACTAAATGGTTTGGTGATGTAGTCATCACCTCCGAGTTTGAGACCAGAAATGATATCTTCTTCGCTATCTTTAGCACTAACAAAGATAATTGGTGTTGCAATACGATGGCGAATTTCTTGGCAAAGAGCCATACCATCCACATTTGGCATCATAACATCGAGTAAAATTAAGTCAAATCCCATAAAATCATTGATATCAATAGGAGAGTTTACCCCTTGATAAGTTGTTACAGCGTAATTTTGCATTTCAAAAATATTAGTCATTAGTTTTAAAATCTCAAAATCGTCGTCCACAACTAAAATTTTGTACACTTTTGTCACCTCAATTGTATTTGTTTCTATTTTACTATAAGAAACATGATTTCACTCATTTTTATTGCGTTTAAGTGTTAAAACGGCTATAACATCTAACATCAGTATCCAAGCTAACAAGATGAAAATGGTCTTAAACATTAGCTTGTTTTCAGGTATTAAGATAGCATTAACTGGCAAAATGATAGGAATCCAGAAATTGCTCACAAAAGCATGATTTGAAGCAAAAATGATAAAAAGACACTCCACGAATGAGATAATGAGATTAAGTCCTTTTCCTACCCATAGGCTAAGCAAGTGATGAAAATGATTGAGAAAGACAAGTAAAAGCCAAGTCAAGCTTCCTGAGTAAAAGGCAAAAGAGCCATCTTTTATCACATATCCGATACTTCCCCATAAAATAAGACAAGGCAGAATAACAATAAGATCACGCGCCAACAACTTAAGTAACCAGATTCTAGCTCTATTGTGACTACTGTTGATATTTTGATAGTGATTGGCATGTCCTTCTTGCTCTATTGTTAGCAATGAGACAATAGCCTGCATTAAACAATAAGCTAGCATGGGCAAAAAGGTCATCGCCTCCAGGGCGTAGGAGGTTTGATGAGTTGATAAATAAACCGGTATGGTTAACCATTCTAACGCAAATAAACCAATCATCAGGTATAAAATAGCCGAATTTTTTAATTTTAAGAACTCGCTTTTTAAAATCTTAACCACGTTTTTGCTCCTTTAGTACTTTGATGAAGATAAGAAATAAAAGGACGGATAAACTGATTGCTACAATGCATAGTCCTACAGGATGAGGGTGATTTAGTACTTCTACTTCCCCAGAAGGTTTTAAGTGGAGGAGTGCTTGGGCGATTTTATAATGATATGTGTAGGGAAATAAATACCAAAAAGACGTTTGTGCTAAAAATGGCGCAACGAGCAAGCATAAAAACGAATTTAGAACTAAGACCAAATAACAATTAATCCATTTTGAAAGGTAAAATAAGAGAGGCACATTCCATGCAGAAGCAATAAGCATCAATAATAGTACCCAAGCGTCACGAAAAAAGTGGACAGTCATCACACCGCAAAAAACAAATGAGACAAGATAAAGAAAAAGTGACAGAACACAACTTGCTAAAAATAGGTTCTTTAATGCTGTCATGACTTTTGCGATTTTAATTTTTCCAGTTAATTTACCTTGAAGTGTGTTTTGAAAATGTCCAGCTCCTTCTTCAGCTTTATAGTCATAAACAAATAACAATCCTGCCAAAGTAAATAAAAACAATGCTTCCCACCAATAAATTGAAAAACTCTCTAGAATCGTTGGTCCGCAAAGCAAAAAAGCGATAAACAGAGAGATAAATGGCAAGAATAAACATAATTTAAAGTAAGCACCATGTTTTTGTTTTAGGCATTCTGATTGAAGTATTTTTATCATTTTTCATAACCTCCATGGACAATAGAAAAGAAGAGCTTTTCTAAATCTTGTTTATCTTGATTGGGCTGATTGTAATGAATTTTTCCTTGATGCAGGATAACAATATCATCAGCAATCTTATTGACTTCATGTAATTGGTGACTTGAGATGAGAATCGTCATTCCTTTTTGTTTGAGAGAGTTGATTAAATCTAAAAGTTCTTTGATGCCATCTGGATCTAAGCCATTAGTCGGCTCGTCTAAAATCAGAAATTCTGGATTGGTAATAATTGCCATGCCAAGTCCTAAACGTTGCTTCATTCCTAAAGAAAATTTGCCAGCTTTTTTACGACCAGTATTTGCTAAACCAATTAAACTCAAGGTTTTTCGTATGGTTTCGTCTGGAATATCATAAAGCAGTGCTTTAGTTTTTAAATTATCAAAAGCTGATAAATTCATGTAAATAGCTGGAGACTCAATTAAAGCACCGAATTTTTTATCGTCTTTTATCTCTTTACTCGTTTTTCCATCAAATAAGATTTCACCAGCGCTCTGACTTTCTAAACCATAGAGAATTTTCATTAATGTGGATTTCCCAGCCCCATTGACTCCCAAAAGTCCACAAATCGAACCTGATTTGATGGTAAATGAAATATCCTTTAAAACTTCCTTATCCTTGAAGATCTTTTTGATATGTTTGACTTGAATTTGCATAAGCTAACCTCCTTTTTTATCAAGGATACATTAGTTTTTTCAGAATTAGTTCAGAAAAAGAAAAAAGCTTGAGAAATTTCTCAAGCTCATTTATTACATTAATTCGTTGAAGTCCCAAACTTCTGTCCAACCTTCATAGAAATCAGGTTCGTGGCAGACCATTAGGACGCTACCCTTGTAGGCTTTAAGAGCACGTTTCAATTCTTCTTTAGCATCAACGTCCAAGTGGTTGGTTGGTTCGTCAAGGACTAGCACATTGTTTTCGCGGTTCATAAGCAGACAAAAACGCACTTTAGCTTGTTCCCCACCAGAAAGCACTTGAATTTGACTTTCGATATGTTTTGATGTCAGACCGCAACGAGCAAGAGCGGCACGGACTTCTGCTTGGTTCAATGCAGGAAAGGCATCCCAGACAGCTTCAAGCGGTGTTTGACGATTACCAGCAGCGACTTCTTGTTCAAAGTAGCCAAGTTCAATGTAATCACCACGTTCAACACTTCCTGAAATTGGCGGAATGATTCCTAGTAAGCTCTTAAGAAGTGTTGTTTTACCAATACCGTTGGCACCAATGATGGCAACTTTCTGATTACGTTCAAAAGTTAGGTTAAGTGGTTTTGTCAATGGACGATCGTAACCAATTTCCAAGTCTTGTGTTTGGAAGATAAAGCGACTTGGTGTACGTGATTCTTTGAATTCAAAGGATGGTTTTGGTTTTTCAGCTTGCAACTCAATGCGGTCCATCTTGTCCAATTTTTTCTGGCGTGACATAGCCATATTACGTGTGGCAACACGCGCTTTGTTACGATTAACAAAGTCTTGCAAGTCAGCAATTTCTTTTTGTTGACGTTCGTAAGCAGCTTCAAGCTGTGCTTTTTTCATAGCATAAACGGCTTGGAAGTTATCATAGTCACCAGTGTAACGAACCAAATCGTGATTTTCCACGTGATAAACAATATTAATCACGTCATTTAAGAATGGAATATCGTGTGAAATCAAAACGAAGGCATTTTCATAGTTTTGAAGGTAACGTTTCAACCATTCAATGTGTTCAGCATCAAGGTAGTTTGTTGGTTCGTCAAGAAGCAAAATATCAGGTTTTTCAAGCAAAAGTTTTGCTAAAAGCACTTTGGTACGTTGACCACCAGATAGTTCTGTGACGTCAGACTCCATGCCAAAATCCATAACACCAAGAGCGCGTGCAACTTCATCAATTTTGGCGTCCAAAGTGTAAAAATCGCGTGATTCTAGACGATCTTGCAACTCTCCTACTTCTTCCATCAGAGCATCCATATCTGCGCCTTCATCAGCCATAGACATGTAAATGTCATTGATACGTGCTTCTGTTTTGAAAAGCTCATCAAAAGCTGTACGTAAGACATCACGTACTGTCATCCCTGCTTCAAGTACAGTATGTTGGTCCAAGTAACCTGCAGTGACGTATTTTGACCACTCAACTTTTCCTTCATCAGGTTGTAAATGTCCAGTTACGATACTCATGAAAGTTGATTTTCCTTCACCGTTTGCTCCGACAAGACCAATATGCTCTCCTTTCAATAGACGGAAAGACACATCCTCAAAAATCGTACGCTCACCAAAGCCATGGCTTAAATGTTTAACTTCTAAAATACTCATCTCTTATATTCTTTCGTTTATTTTCTTTTTGAAAATAGCTGCGCAAACAGCTTATTTATAATAATCTTTTCAATTATAGCATGACTTTAAGCGCTAAAGCAATGACTTTAGCTGTTGAAAACGTAAACTAAAAAGCCTTTTTAAAAGGCTTTTGTGATTTAATCAGAGATAGCTTTAGCATGGCTTTTTTCTGGAATGAAGAATTGTTTTAAGATTGGGTATAAAATTGGCACAGAAATAATTGTGACAAGCGCTGAACCAAATGTCCCACCGATTTTAACCAAAGCTGTCAAAAAGGCTACTTGCAAATGAAGCCCACCCACAAGACTATTAATCAAAGTATATTTAACAAGGTTACTAATGATTTTTGTAATAGCAGCTACGATCCCAACAATGATCACATTGCGTGTTTTAGTATCAGAATGCAAAAGTTTTTCAAAAACAAAATGAAGAACTAAACAAACAATTAATGATTCTAAAATCGTAATCCATACTTCCGCAGCATAGCCATTAAGCACATCGAACAAGCCTAGCCCGATAGATGCAACAAGTGCTGCAATTCTTGAACCAAATAGTAGAACCGCTATTACAACCAAGGCATTACCAAAATGAACAAATTGAGCACCCAGTGGAATACGTAAAAACTGAACACTGATAAAGATTAATGCTGAATAAAAACTAAGTTCAACCAGTTGACGTGTGGTAAGATTTTTCATACTTTTTCCTCCATTAATTGTTTGATTTGTAAAGCTAAGTCTGGCAAATAAGGTTCATATGACAAGCCAAAACGCAAATCTCGCTTTAATGACAAAGTCCTTTGTAAGGTCTTATCGATAAAGTTTAGAGCAACTTTGGCAACATCATCTAGACTTAAGCCGTGAAAATAACCAGCCCCAAGAACTGCCGTTACTAAATCCCCTGTTCCAAAGAAATGATATGGATAGGCTTTCGAAAAATGATAAGTAATTTCTCCACTCTCACTATCATAATGCGCTAATCCAACATCATCAGCTTCAAAAGAAACTCCAGTTAAGATGATGTGTTTATTATGAAGATGAGATAAACGCTCGCAGAGTTGCTCGATATCAGTTTTTGTATAAGTCTCGCCAAGATAAGGACAATCAGCTAAAAGACAAGCTTCGGTTAAATTTGGCGTGATCACATCGGCATTTTTACAAAATTCTCGCATAGCTAGCACAAAATCTTGATCATAACCCGCATATAAATGCCCCTTGTCAGCCATAATAGGATCAACAAAGCGTGACAGCTTATGCTTGCTGGCAAATTTAGCTAATTCTTTTAACTGTGTTTGATTTTTAAAATACCCTGTAATCAAACCATGACATGGAAAATCAAGTGTCTCCCACTGGTTGATAAATCCCTGTGTTGCTTGAGTTAAATCTGTAATAGCAATCTTATCAAATCCCCCCGTATGAGATGATAGCAAAACTGTCGGCATAGGAATAACTTCGATTTGACAAGTTGATAAAACGGGCAAAGCACTGGATAGCGCCACTTTTCCAACCCCAACAACATCGTTGGCAACAATCACAGAACGTGTAATTTGATTCATAATAAATGACTTTCTAATCTCACCTCAAAACCACATTCAATAACTTGAAAAGGTTTTAAATTAAGAGTTTAGAAATATTGTAAGAAAATTCAATTTATTATACAATAGGTATCATAAGAAACTGTATGGGGACAGATTATGACTAGTAAATACCAAGAAATCATAACAACTATCATCGACCAAATCGAAAATGGTAAATTACAAAAAGGTGAGCGCATTCCTTCCATTCGCCGTCTAAGCCAAAAATTCCACTGCAGTAAAGACACTGTTCAACGGGCTTTGCTGGAATTAAAGTTTAAAAACTACATTTATGCTGTTGAAAAAAGTGGTTATTATGTCCTTGAAGGAAAAAGCCAAAAGGAAACACCGCTGAATCTCAGTTTATCTGACTACAACAACATGGCTTATGAAGACTTTACAACGTGTCTAACAGAAACCCTTGTGAATCGTGAGAATTATCTCTTTAACTACTATTATCAGCAAGAAGGATTACAAGAATTAATCGATTCCTTGCAAGATTATCTTGAAAAGAGTGCCATTTACGCCAAAAAAGAGGACATTTTAGTTACTTCAGGGACCCAACAAGCGCTTTACATCCTTTCGCAGTTGCCTTTTCCAAATCACAAGAAGACGATTCTTTTGGAACAGCCAACTTATCATCGAATGAATGATTTGGTTACTTCTCTAAAACTGCCTTATCAGACCATTGAACGTGATTTTGAAGGGATTGATTTAGCAAGGCTAGAAGAATTGTTTAAGACTGGTGATATCAAGTTTTTCTACACTATTTCACGCTTTTCAAATCCCCTTGGTTTATCGTATTCGACCAGTGAAAAGCAAAGGATTGTTGAATTGGCTGAACGCTACGATGTCTACATCATCGAGGATGATTACATGGGAGATTTTGCGAAATCAACGGATTTACCTCTCCATTATTACGACACTTCTGGTCACGTTATTTACCTTAAGTCCTTTTCAATGACCATTTTTCCTGCTTTGCGTTTGGGGACCATTATCTTGCCACCAGCTTTAACAAAAGCTTTTCTTGACCATAAGAAAATGATTGACTATGATACCAACCTTATCATGCAAAAAGCGCTATCGCTTTATCTGGATAGTGGTTTGTTTGAAAAAAATCTGAATTACCTCAAGCAAGTTTTTCAAAAACAAAGGCAGAAAATTGATATCGTTCTTGCTGACTTTCCAAGGATTCAGCATTTCAGTAGCTCTCTTCAAGGATTGGTACTTGAACTTCCTAAGGACCAACACTTAGGTGACCTAAAATTCACTGATAAAATCAACTATTTGGAGGATAACTACCTTTCTTTGACAGAAAAACGATTCATTAAGCTTTCAAATAATCAGGATATTTTCAGCATTTTAAGAATGATAAGTGAGCGATAAAATAAAAAGCCAGAGAAACAGAATCTCTGGCTTTTTATATCGTTAATAGGAAAATTAATAATCAGGACGCAAAACACCTTTGACGGTTTCTTTTGTTGCTTCCACATCTCCATCGATAACAACATCGATGATACGTTTAGCATCTTCTGGTGGACAGCAAACCAAAGGCAAACGTAATGGTCCAGTTTCAAATCCAAGATAATTAAGCACAGCTTTAACTGGTGCTGGACTTGGATATGAGAATAAAGCATTAACTTTTGGAATGAATTGACGTTGGATAGCTGCAGCTTTCTTGATATCGCTGTTTTCGATAGCTGTTAGCATTTCGTGCATTTCATCACCGTTAACATGAGAAGCAACAGAAATTACCCCATCAGCACCTAAATTCATAGCGTGGAAAGCATCACCATCTTCACCAGTATAAATCAAGAAATTATCTGGTTTGTGTTCGATAAGATAAGCCATGTTAGCAAGACTCGTACATTCTTTAACACCGATGATATTTGGGTGCTCTGCCAAACGTAACATTGTTTCTGGCGTCATTTCAACAACAACACGTCCAGGTATGTTATAAATAATGATTGGAAGGTCACTAGCATCAGCAATAGCTTTAAAGTGTTGATACATGCCTTCTTGTGATGGTTTGTTGTAGTATGGAACGATGGCAAGACCAGCAGCGAAACCACCAAATGCAGCAACTTCACGCGCAAATTCGATAGAATCGCGGGTATCATTGGTACCAACACCAGCAATTAATGGCACACGACCTTTAACAATCTTTTGCACTGCAGCAAAAAGTTCCAATTCTTCATCGTGTGTCAAAGTTGGACTTTCAGCAGTTGTTCCAGCAAGCAAAAGAGCATCTGTGTGATGTGCAAGCAAATGTTCAATTAATTTTGGTAGTGCGTCAAAGTTAATTGAACCGTCTTCGTTAAATGGGGTAATCATCGCGGTGATGATTTTAACATCTCTTAAATCTTCAATAGACATAATACTCTCCCTCTTTGTCTAAGAATTTATACCTGTTTGATTAAAAATGCTCAAAGACCAGCTTCTAAAAGAAACTGGTTTGAGTTGTTATTTTAGTTCGAATTTAAGCTCTTTAGTTGGGTGGACAAGACCGCGTTCGTGAAGTGTTTCAGCGATTTGAACAGAGTTCCATGCAGCACCTTTAAGAAGGTTATCAGAAACAACCCACATGTGAATACCATTTTCAACATCAAGGTCTTTACGGATACGTCCAACAAATGTTTCGCGTTTGCCCACAGCGTTAGCTGCTTGTGGGTAAACTTGGTTAGCAACATCATCTTCAAGGACAGCACCTGGGAAAGCTGCGATAGCTGCTTTCACTTCTTCGATTGGAGCTACTTCTTTTGTTTCGATGTAAACTGATTCTGAGTGTGAGAAAAGAACTGGCACACGAACACATGTTGCTGAAACAGGAAGATCTGGTTCTTCCATGATTTTCTTAGTTTCGTTTGTCATTTTCATTTCTTCGTAAGTGTAGTCATTATCGGTGAAGACATCGATTTGTGCAAGAGCGTTAAATGCGATTGGGTAGTGTTTTTTATCACCACCACATGGCAAGATGTCAGCGTGAACGTCTTTTGGTTCAACACCATCATTAACAACTTCTTTGATTTCACGAAGTGTTTCATTGATAGCTGATTGACCAGCACCAGAAACGGCTTGGTAAGTAGAGACGATGATACGGCTCAAACCCCATTTTTGACGAACGGGTTCCAAAGCAACCATCATTTGGATAGTTGAACAGTTTGGACAAGCGATAATACCATTATGTGCGTCTAAAGCGTGAGCATTGACTTCAGGTACGACAAGTGGCACATCTGGATTTTGACGGAAATAAGATGTGTTATCGACAACAACGGCTCCTGCTTTAACAGCGTATGGAGCGAATTTTGCAGAAACAGAACCACCTGCAGAGAAAAGAGCAATATCAACGCCTTCAAATGAATCTTCAGTTGTTAATTCAACAGTAACATCTTGTCCCTTATACTTCAAAACTTTCCCAGCAGAACGTGAAGATGACAAAAGACGTACTTTGTCAATAGGGAGTGTTGATTGTTCTAATTGTTGAATCATGCGAGTTCCAACGGCACCTGTGGCACCAACGACAGCGACTGTATAGCCCATTTCAATACCTCTTCCTGGAAAATAGTATACTATTCTCAATTTTCTAAAAATTTATAGTAGCTACATTATACAATTTTTTAACTCAAAAGAAAAGTCTGAATTTTATTTAATTTTAAAAATATTTTGACAACAAAAAAATCCCCACCAAAATTGGTAGGGATATGAGGCATTCAAAAATGAATGTGGCAAAAAGGTTCACACAGATTGCCAAAGTCCGCTCCTGCGTTTCTAGTCGAACTAGAATGACCTCCTCCTGCGCAAATAAACTCTCAAATCGAGTTAATTCGGCTCATCGCATGTTCCTAGTATACCATAGAAGGTAAGATTTGCAAATACTTTGTTTCTACATCAAGGGTGCGATGGTTTTGACCAGTAATCCAATGAGTTTTTCATGGGTTGGTCGACTATCAAGCGTCTCTTGAGTGACGCGTTTACTTTTTCGCATGGTTTGAATGCAGTCATCGTAAATATCACGAATGGCATCCACTTTGTACATGTATGTCGCACATTCAAAATGATGATACAAACTACGATAATCTAGATTAATTGTTCCTACTACTGCTTTACTGTCGTCGCTGATAAAGACTTTAGCGTGGACAAATCCTGGTGTGTAGAGATAGATTTTAACCCCTGAGCGCATAAGTTTGCTAAAGTAAGTTTTTGCCAGCATGTATGGGACTTTTTTATCTGGAATTCCAGGCATGATAATTCGCACATCTACACCACGTTCCGCGGCAAAACAAAGCGCATGCTCCATTTCACTATCAAGAATGAGATAAGGTGTCATGATGTAGACGTATTCTCTGGCGTGGTTAAGAATATCAATATAAACATTCTCACCAATTTTATCGGTATCAAGTGGCGAATCACCATATGGAATAACATAACCATTTGCTTTTCGTTTTTTATTATGCTTAGCAAGGTAAGGTTTGACAACCATTTGTCTTTCGGTGATTGACCACATTTGTAAGAACAGTACTAAGAAACTATCAACTGCCTCACCCTCAAGCATCAGAGCAGTGTCTTTCCAATGACCAAAACGATTGATTTTGTTAATATACTCGTCAGCTAAGTTCACTCCGCCGGTGAAACCTACTTTACCATCAATCACAATGATTTTTCGGTGATCACGGTAATTGTAATAAGTTGAGATAAATGGTGAAATCGGTGAAAACGCCTTAGCTTTGATACCAATTTTCTCTAAGCGTTGTGTGTAATCAAAAGATAAGGTTGAAAATTCAATCATGCCATCGTAGAGGACACGAACTTCCACTCCTTCCCTAACTTTTTGCTCTAGAATTCGTAGAATTTCACCCCACATCTTACCTTCTGCAATGATGAAAAATTCCATGAAAATGTATTCTTCAGCCTTGAGCAATTGTTTTTTTAGTTCTTCGAAAAACTCTTCTCCACTTGGGAAATAAGTCACTTCGGTATTTTGATAAGCTGGAAAGTCACCGCGACTACGGTCAAAATACTGAACCAGATGATAGGTCGTCGACGTATTACTTTTCAAAACTCTCAATGTTTCCAAATTATCTTGCAAATATTGGCTGCTAGCATCAACCAAATGGTTCATTCGAAGTTTGAGACCGCGATAACCCCAATCAAGCTTGGTATAAATGAGAAAAAGTGACCCTAACAAAGGTGCAATCATTACCAGAATAAGCCAAGTCACACGTGATAGAGCGTCCATTTCACTGTTTACAAGATATAATACAGTTGCAATGGCAAGAGCACGTTCAATCATAGCGACCCAAATACGATAGTGATCGAGCCAAGCAAATGATGCAATGATGAACAAAAGTTGCAAGATCAACAGGATAGAAATGACAGTTGTCCGACTAAAAATTCCTCGAAGAAAACTGCGTCGGCTTTTATCTAATAAGCGTAATGCTTTGATTTTATTAGTGCTTTTATTGTCGATAATCATAACCTCCACATCATTTTTTCTTCATTTACTTCTATTATATCATACTTTACTGGCTGCTTTTTTCTGGAAAAATAGAAAAAGCCGGCAAAAGCCGACCTTTTAGTGGTAAGTTTATTAGAACAATCCGATAGCTGTTCCATCTTCAGCAACGTCCATGTTAAGCGCTGCTGGTTTTTTAGGAAGTCCTGGCATTGTCATCACATCACCAGTCAAAGCAACGATGAATCCAGCACCAGTTTTTGGAACAAATTCACGAATTGTGATATCAAAGCCTTCTGGTGCTCCAAGAAGTGTTGGATTGTCAGAGAAGCTATATTGAGTTTTAGCCATACATACTGGCAATTTGTCCCAACCAAATTGAGCAAATTGTTTCAATTGGTTTTTGGCTTTTTTACCAAAGATAACTTTGTTACCACCGTAGATTTCAGTAACGATTTTAGTGACTTTTTCTTCAAGTGAGTCGTCATCAGAGTAAAGACGTTTATAGTTGGCATTTCCATTTTCAACAGCATTAACAACAGCTTTAGCAAGGTCGACCCCACCGTCAGCACCATTTGCCCAAACACTTGCAAGTTCAACTGGTACATCAATTTCAGCACAAAGTTCTTTAAGGGCAGCGATTTCTGCTTCTGTATCAGCTACAAATTCATTGATAGCAACAACTGCTGGCACACCAAATTTACGGACGTTTTCAACGTGACGTTTAAGGTTAGCAAATCCAGCACGAACAGCTTCAACATTTTCTTCACCAAGATCAGTCTTAGCTACGCCACCATGCATTTTAAGGGCGCGAATTGTAGCGACGATAACCACAGCATCTGGTGTTGTTGGAAGATTTGGTGTTTTAATATCAAGGAATTTTTCAGCACCAAGGTCAGCACCAAAACCAGCTTCTGTAATTGTGTAATCAGCTAAGTGAAGAGCTGTTGTTGTTGCGAGAACAGAGTTACAACCATGTGCGATATTGGCAAATGGTCCACCATGAACGAAGGCTGGTGTTCCATAGATAGTTTGAACAAGGTTTGGTTTAATAGCATCTTTAAGGATAAGAGTCAAAGCACCTTCTACTTTAAGGTCACGCACGTAAACTGGTGTACGGTCGTAACGGTAAGCAACAACGATATTTGCCAAACGTTCTTTTAAGTCTTTAATATCTGTTGCCAAGCACAAGATAGCCATAATTTCTGAAGCAACTGTGATATCAAAACCATCTTCGCGAGGAATACCATTAACTGGGCTACCAAGACCGACAGTGACATGACGAAGAGCGCGGTCATTAAGGTCGACAACGCGTTTCCAAATGATACGACGTTGGTCAATACCTAATTCGTTTCCTTGGTGCATGTGGTTATCGATAATTGCTGAAAGGGCATTATTTGCAGTTGTGATAGCATGCATATCACCTGTGAAGTGAAGGTTGATATCTTCCATAGGAAGAACTTGGGCGTAACCACCACCTGCGGCACCACCTTTAATCCCCATAACAGGACCAAGTGATGGTTCACGAAGAGCAAGCATTGTTTTTTTGCCGATTTTATTCAACGCATCAGCAAGACCGATAGACATTGTTGATTTTCCTTCACCAGCAGGTGTTGGGTTGATGGCTGTGACAAGGACAAGTTTACCTGGTTTATTTTCTTGAACAGATTTGATTTTATCAAATGATAATTTTGCTTTATATTTACCATAGAGTTCAATATCATCAAATGTGATACCAACTTTTTCAACAACTTCTGTGATTGGTTTAAGCTCAACGCTTTGTGCAATTTCGATATCTGATTTCACGGGGACTCTCCTCTGATATTTTTTGATTGATAAAAACATTATAACACACTTTTTTAAAAACGCACGATATTTATTAAGATAATTATTATTGTTCGTGTTTCGCTGTTATTAAACAACTTTTTTTATCAATAGTTATAGTTATTCGTTATAACAAAGAACGTTTTTAAAATCCTTGAAATAACAGAATTCATTAGAGATTGTTCGTTTTGAAAACCATTGAAATCAATTGTTTCATTCTTCAAACTTCTCAGGAGAAAAGGGTGTTATTGTTCGTTTTTAGGTAAATATTTGTGAAAAATAGGCACTTTCTAAATTAAAAGTGTGTCAAACAATTTACGAAAAAAATGTTTTTGTGTAAAATAAGGCTATGAAAATTTTAATAACATCCGGTGGAACAACCGAGAAGATAGATTCTGTGCGTGGCATTACTAACCACGCTACTGGAACTTTAGGAAAATACATTGCAGAAGCATTTTTAGAAAAAGGGTACCACGTAACTTTGGTTACAACTAAAGAAGCTGTTAAACCAAAGGATCACCCTCTTTTAACTGTGCAGATCATTACAAATGTTGACAGTTTGCTAAGTACGCTTGAGCCTCTCGTCAAAACGCATGATGTCTTTATTCATAGCATGGCGGTGTCTGATTATACGCCTGTTTATATGACAGATCTTAATGAAGTTGAACAGGCTGAACACGTTTCGGATTTGCTAAATCGTCAAAATACAGAATCTAAGATTTCTTCTAAAGAAGACTACCAAGTGCTTTTTATGAAAAAAACACCAAAAGTGATTTCTTTAGTGAAAACTTGGAATCCTGATATTTGCTTAATTGGCTTTAAATTGTTAGTTAATGTCAGCAAAGACGAGCTTTTTGCTGTTGCGCGTGAGAGTTTACAAAAAAATAAAGCACGCTATATTCTTGCCAATGATTTAACTGAGATTAAGGGAGATAAGCACCATGCTTATTTGCTAGAGGAATCTCATGTCTATGAAGCGGACACTAAAAAAGCTATTGCAAACTTGATTTTTGAAAGGGTGACAAATCATGTCTAAAAGTATTTTATTAGCTGTTTCTGGTAGTATCTCTGCCTACAAAGCAGCTGATTTAACTAATCAATTAACGAAACTTGGCTATGATGTTCATGTTTTAATGACCAAGGCAGCTACTGATTTTATCACGCCATTGACGCTTCAGGTCTTGTCAAAAAATACTGTTCATCTTGATGTTATGACCGAAGAGGATCCTAAGAGCGTTAATCATATCGAATTAGCTAAAAAAGCTGATTTATTTATCCTTGCCCCTGCTTCTGCTAATACTTTAGCAAAATTAGCACACGGTTTAGCTGATAATATGGTTACAGCTACTGCTCTTGCTTTGCCAGCTGAAACACCTAAATTAATTGCGCCAGCCATGAACACAAAAATGTATGAAAATCCCTTAACGCAGCGTAATTTATCGATCTTAAAAGAGGTCGGTTATGAGGAAATTGAGCCACGCTCAAGCCTTTTAGCTTGTGGAGATCTTGGTCGCGGTGCGCTGGCTGAACTTGACACAATTATCGAGCGTATCGAAAAACGTCTATAATTTTTACCCTTGTCAAGACACCTGTAAATTTGTATAATGTATTGGGCTTTCAAAAGAAAAACCAAAAAAGTCATCTCTTAGGAGGAGTTATGAAAAACAGTAAAGCAACAAGTAATATTGCCACAGTTGCAATTTTCTTTGCTATCATGCTTGTTATTAATTTCTTAACAAGCCTTGTCTTTAACCTTTGGCCTGTGCCAATCAAGCCGACACTTATTCACGTTCCGGTAATCATTGCATCTATTGTTTACGGACCACGAATCGGTGCTACGCTTGGTGCTTTAATGGGAGTTATCAGTGTAACAGTGAACACTTTGACTCTTCTACCAACAAGTTACCTCTTCTCTCCATTTGTTGAAAATGGTAATCTTTCTTCATTAATTGTTGCCATGGTACCTCGTATTCTGATTGGTATCACACCATACTTTGTTTACAAATGGATTCATAATAGATTTGGTATCATTGTCGCTGGTGCTATTGGTTCTATGACAAATACAATTTTTGTTTTGGGTGGTATTTTCTTCCTCTTTGCAAATGTGTATAGTGGAGATATCAAAGCACTACTTGCAGTTGTCTTTGGTACAAATGCGATTGCAGAGATGATTATTTCAGCTATTTTAACGCTTGCAATTGTTCCAAAATTACAGAAAATCAGAGCATAAATAATGAAAATCACGGGAAAACCGTGGTTTTTTTTAGTCACATGAAGTTAAAAAATTGGTTAATTTTTACCTTACACAAACGTTTGCGTAACTAAACAAAAGCGCTCAAAAAGCTTGATTTAACAATATTTTCACTTATATTAAATTTTTACTAGAAATAATTTTCGCAAAGTGGTATAATGAAAGCGTTTATAAGAACATATAAAGGAGTTCCATTAATGACTTACACTGAAAACTATCAAAAATGGCTCGATTTTGCGGGGCTTCCCGATTATCTCCGTGAAGAATTGTTAGCCATGGACGAAAAGACAAAAGAAGATGCTTTCTACACAAACCTTGAGTTTGGTACAGCAGGTATGCGTGGTGTTATCGGCGCTGGTACTAACCGTATCAACGTTTACGTTGTTCGCCAAGCTACTGAAGGTCTTGCAAAACTTATCGAAACAAAAGGTGAAGATGTTAAAAAACGTGGTGTTGCTATCGCCTACGACTCACGTCACTTCTCACCTGAATTTGCTTTCGAATCTGCTCAAGTTTTAGCAAAACATGGCATTAAAGCATATGTTTTCGAATCACTTCGCCCAACTCCAGAATTGTCATTTGCTGTTCGTCACCTTGGTACTTTTGCTGGTATCATGGTTACTGCAAGTCACAACCCTGCTCCATTTAATGGTTACAAAGTTTATGGTGAAGATGGTGGACAAATGCCACCTGCTGATGCTGATGCCTTGACTGACTTCATTCGTGCTATCGATGATCCATTTGCCATCGAATTAGCTGATCTTGAAGAAAGCAAAGCTTCTGGTCTTATTGAAGTTATCGGTGAAAATGTCGATGCTGAATACCTTAAAGAAGTTAAAGACGTCAACATCAACCAAAAATTGATTGATGAATACGGCAAAGACATGAAGATTGTCTACACTCCACTTCACGGTACTGGTGAAATGCTTGCTCGTCGAGCTCTTGCACAAGCTGGTTTTGAATCTGTACAAGTTGTTGAAGCTCAAGCTGTTCCAGACCCAGACTTCTCAACTGTAAAATCTCCAAACCCAGAAAATCAAGAAGCATTTGCTCTTGCTGAAGAACTTGGACGCAAAGTTGATGCTGACGTTCTTGTTGCAACTGACCCAGATGCTGACCGTCTTGGTGTTGAAATTCGTCAAGCTGACGGTTCATACCGTAACCTTTCTGGTAACCAAATCGGTGCGATCATTGCTAAATACATTCTTGAAGCACATAAAACAGCTGGAACTCTTCCAGAAAATGCAGCTTTGGCAAAATCAATCGTATCAACTGAATTGGTAACTAAAATCGCTGAAAGCTACGGCGCTAAAATGTTTAATGTCTTGACTGGTTTCAAATTCATCGCAGAAAAAATTCAAGAATTTGAAGAAAAACACAACCACACTTACATGTTTGGTTTCGAAGAAAGCTTCGGTTACCTTATCAAACCATTCGTACGTGATAAAGATGCCGTTCAAGCTGTTCTTATCGTAGCTGAAATTGCTGCTTACTACCGTTCACGTGGTTTAACACTTGCTGATGGTATCGAAGAAATCTACAAAGAATACGGATACTTCGCAGAAAAAACTATCTCAGTAACACTTAGTGGTGTTGACGGTGCTGCAGAAATCAAGAAAATCATGGATAAATTCCGTGACAACGCTCCAGTTCAATTCAACTCAACTGATGTTGTTAAAACTGAAGACTTCTTAGCACAAACAGCTACTAGCGCTGCTGGCGTTGAAAAATTGACAACTCCACCAAGCAACGTTTTGAAATACACACTTGCTGATGATTCTTGGATTGCTGTTCGTCCTTCAGGTACAGAACCAAAAATCAAATTCTACTTCGCAACAGTTGGTTCTGACTTAGCTGATGCTGAAGCTAAAATTGCTAACATCGAAAAAGAAATTAACGCATTTGTTAAATAATTTTAGTTAGATATTCTAAAACTCCTTCTATTCTAGAAGGAGTTTTTTTACGCACTAAATTAGATCTTTTAATATTAAAAAGGCAACCGCCAATCAGTTTACATAAATATATTTATATACAACAAAACAACACCCAAGGGAGATAAGGTGCTGTTTCTTTTTTGTTTTTTAGGGGGTGTTCATTTCATGAAAAAACGTATTAAATATTACCAGTTAGCCAAGCAATGATAAAGAACAATGCAAAACCAAAGAGGTAAATAAGACCAATGATTGATAGAACTTTCAACCAAGGTTTGATTTGGTGATCTTTGTTATTAACCAAAGAATAATTAAGGTAACCAAAGAATGGTGTTGTAATAAATGATGCAATCATGGCAAAGCGAAGCATTGTTGCCACGTTACCAGCAAAAAGGTAAACAATCACAAGACCAACGGCTGCTGTCACAGTCATCCAAGCATAAAGAGCTTTTTGAGATGATTCTTTTTTACCAAGTAACAAACGGAGTGATTCGTTATTGGCACGAGAATAACCATCGATAACTGTAATAACTGTACCAAAGATACATAGGAAGGCAATCAAGGTAATCAAGAAGCGAGCCCATTCACCAAGAACTTCTGCATACATGTTAACGAATTGAGCGATGTAGGCTGCTGATGCACTTTGTACTTCTTCACCTGAACCAAATTGAATTAAGGCGCCAAGAGCACAAAAAATAAGAGCTAAAATGGCAGTTCCAACGTAACCAGTATTGAAATCAAAGACGGCATCGTCTTCGGACATATTGACTGTTTTACGTTTTTCAACTGACCACATTGAGTTGATAGCTGAAATTTCGATTGGACAAGGCATCCATCCCATCAAAGAAACAATAAATGGTAAAGCTGCCATGCGCCATGGTGTTGGAGCTTCAAAGTTTGGAGCGTATTCACGGTGTTTGAATAATGCAACAACAACCGCCAAAACAGTTGCCAAAGTCAAGGCAGTCATTACCCATTTCGCAAGCGAATCAAGGAAACGATAACCACCGATCAGTAACATGGCCCAAATAATCACAATGATAATTGTTGTCAATTGTGAAATACTTAATCCAAAGCCATTTGGGAAGACATTGTATAAAATTGCTGCGCAAAGAATCCCAACACCAGCAGTATTAACGATTGCTGAGAAGACATTTAAAACGAAGAAAACAGCAAGCCAACCTTTACCTTTTTCAGCGTATCCTTCAATCAAGCTTTTATTATTTTCCATTGTGTATTGGGAACCAAAACGGAAAAATGGATACTTGAAAATGTTAATCAAAATGATTAGCAAAGCCAATTGCCATCCGTAGATAGCTCCTGCTTGCGTAGAAGAAACGATGTGTGAGCCGCCAACGGCAGCTGACGCCATTAGAATACCAGGGCCAAGTGCTTTAAGTTTAGTGCGCCAGGTCGACTGTTGTTCTGTGCTTTCAGTCATAAACCAGACCTCTTTCTAAATAAACTTTCAATTTTCAGATAATTCTGAATTGTGCAAGATTTATTTTACAACTCAAACTAAAGAAAGTCAACCTTTTTACGTAAATTTTCTGAAAAAACTGAAAAATATATTTTAACTATCAAAAAAACCGAGACATAACTCTCGGTACTAATGATTTTTGGTGTTTTTATAAAACTAATCTCTAAAATACTTGATATATCCTGCAGCTACTTTTATCAAGATGAAAATTGCTACTAATAATTCTATGATAAAAAGGTATTGTAAGACTTCAAAATACTTTGCAGCCCCTTTTAAAGCTACTGCTGTAACGATTAAAGGAAAAGTCAAGGCTGAAAACCCTGGATTGAAATCCTTCTTCAAGATTTTTGGAAGACAAGAAATCACTAAAACATATAAAAGCTGCGATAGAATCAACAATCCAAGCAATAATGGACGATATATTGTTTCAAAAGCATTTAGATAAGCAAGGATTACTAATGCTGGGGCACAAAGTGTCGCAAGGTTAGCTTTAACCTCGTCTGGGATACCGTGTTTCCAGAGCCTTAAAAAGACTGTTGGCAAAAGGGCTGTTAGAGCAATTAAAAGATAAACAAAAACGATTTTACCAAGTTGAGCATATCCGGTCCATGGAACCGTAAGACTAGAAATCCCGATTCCGATATAAAGAACTGCCCAAGATGGATAGACATTCCTTAAGTTAAAAGACCAAAGAAATCGTTTTGAGAAAATGATGATATAAGCAATTAAAGCTATAAAGGATAACCACCAAATCGTTCGAAAAATAATCTCAGTAATTCCGTGCCAGTCTGGAAAGTCATCTAGATAGACAATCATTAGCATTCCCTGCATTAGGAGTGTTGGAAAAATTGAAGCCGTCAAAGGCTCCTTAAGAGCCACTCTATAGTTTTTAAAAGAATTCACGAAAGCTGTCAATAATAGTAAATATAAAACAAAAGCTATCCCGCCTAATGCATAGCGCAAAGTGATTGAATACTCTCCTAAGGTATTTCCCAGTGAAAAAAAGCTTAAGCCTAAACCACCAATGGCTAGAGGAGGTTCTTTTAACTTTCTCATCCATTCTCCTTA
Organism: Streptococcus sp. 45; assembly: GCF_900108865.1. Lineage (NCBI taxonomy): Bacteria > Bacillati > Bacillota > Bacilli > Lactobacillales > Streptococcaceae > Streptococcus > Streptococcus sp. 45. The sequence goes on from NZ_FNXZ01000001.1 coordinate 68,096, forward strand.
AAATATATTTTTATGATAACGAAAATACCCCATGTCAATCCATGAGGTATTGTTATTGTAACATAAATAAGTTGAAGTCAAAAGCTCCTCAAAACCAAATCTTTTTAGAATAAGTTTTTAAAGAAGTTGACAATAGCTTGCCAGATGTTTGCTAAGAAACCTTTTCCAGATTCTAAAGCACTTGATGAATCAAAATTCAAGTTAATGCCTTTGAAAGTTGATCCAGCATTTGAAACGATGCTATTTTTCAAAGATGCCAAAGCTGATTTGAAGCTACTGCTATCAATGATGCTTGATTTTGAAAGATTGAAAGCAAAGTTTACAATCATGTTGATTTGATTATTTGATAGAACATCTTTCAATTTATAGTTTTCAAGTGTTTCATCAACGATTTTGCGAACATCGTCTTTAGTCACGTCAGAGCCTGCGTCTGCTACTGCTGACTTGATATCAGCTAAAGCAACGTTCAATTTATCAGCGTCATAACCATCTGTCCCTTGATTTTCAGCATTGATAGTAGACAAAGTGTTCAATTCTTCTTGTGCTAATTGTTTGCTTTCATCAGAAACTTTAGCACCATTTTCTTCAAGTGAGTAATAAATTCCCGCCAAAGCTGATTCACCAGTTACTGGAATTGGTGAGGCTACTGTAATTGCAGCATGTTCGATACCGAGTGTTACTGCAGCATTGCGGTACATATCTGACGTTACTTTTGTGATATTTTCAGGAGTGACAATATTCACTGTTAATGTCTCTGAAGAGCCCAATTTTTGAATTTTAACTGATGAATACAATTGTAAACTTGGATCATCAGCGACATCCATAATTTGAGCATAAGCGCTTGTTGTAATTGTTTTGACACTAGTATCTTTGGAACTATCGTAACCAAGCAATGATAAGGTTTGATTGCGTTGATCATCCGATAAAGAATAACCAAGGACGTAATCTGGTTGCACATATGTTTCATCAATGACATCTTGAACTGAGTTACTTGCTGCTTGAACGTGACCAACTGCAAGAGTTGAGAATAATGCTAGCGCACAAGCCATGAGTGTCTTTTTAAATTTCATCTTAATTAATTCCTTTCACTTAGGTATTTAATTATAGCACTTCTTGTTTAAAGCGTCTGAAAAAAACTGTTATTTACTCACATTCTACTCGTGTAATTCTAGCGGTAGACCATCTGGGTCAAAGAAGAAAGTCATTTTCTTGCCAGTATAGTCATCGTGACGGATAGGCTGTACGTAAATTCCCATATCTTCGAGTTCAGCCTTATAGGCTTCGATATTTTCAACGTAAAAAGCTAAATGACGAAGACCGCAAGCTTCCATATGGTACTCTGGTTGCCCAACACGTTTTGGTGGAGCAACATAAGCTGGATCTGATGTCTTATTCCCGAAAATTTCAAGTTCGATAGAACCACATTTCAAATCAAGCTTGTAATCGTGACGTTCTGGACGATGGTTTTCGCGGATAATTTCAAAACCAAGTTTGTTAACGTAAAAATCACGTGATTTGTCATAATCAGAGACAATAAGTGCCACATGGTGAACAGCGTTTAATTTCATAAAAATCTCCTTGTTAATGTATGTTTAGAAAAAGCCGAGAATAAAACCTACTCTCAGCTTTTTTCTTTAAAAGGTCATTTGATTGTAAGAGTAATCAAAGGCTTTGTGAATGTCGTTTGAAGCTTGGTCATAAGCGACAGACGATTCTAAGCTACCTCTGACAACAATTCGTTCAGTTGCTTCCTGATCCGTACAAGTCACTAGAGTGACCAAAGCTTGGTCAGGAACGTCATTTAAAACATCCGAACGGTCAGGTGTCACTAAAAATTTTTCAGTGATAACGTAGGTGTAAACCGTTGATTTATCGGTAAGGTAAATCTTCATTCCTGCCTTAGCATTCTCCAAAGGTGAAAACAACATCTTAGATGAACCAGAAATGCCAAAGACGTGATGGCTAGCAAGGGCGTAATTATTCTGTCCACCCATTACTTGATCTTCTTTCATCGTTCCAGCACCGTAAGATAATTCGGTATTTCCAAGTCCTTTAAAGATTGGTAGGTTAATACCAAGATCTGGTATAGCAATACCACCAATTACAGGAAGGTCAAGATTAGTCGATTGAGCTTTTAAGACCGATTCGACTGTTACTGGTTCAACAGCTGAGAAATCATAAGTCACTTTAGCATTTTGATTATCTTTAATCTTCTTTTTAGAGACTTTATTGATTTGATAATGATTTGACTGATGGCCAATCAAAAAATTACAAATGGATTTATTAAAAATCAAGGCAAGTCCTAAAAGCAATAGAACTAAACAAAGTGTAATCCTAAGGAAAGTCAAAAAACGATGTGTTTTCTTCTTTTTCATTATTCTAATCTTCTACTTCTTCAGTTTCTTGTTCTTCTTCTGGTTGAACAAGAGCTAGAGTCATGATTTTCGCATCTTGGTCAAGGCGCATGATTTTAACACCCAATGTTGCACGACCAGTTTGAGAAATGTCAGCGACGCTTGTACGAATCATGACACCTGTGTCTGTGATAACCATGATATCTTCATCGCCGTTAACTGTTACAAGTCCAGCCAATTGACCATTTTTCTCAGTGATATTAGCAGTCTTGATACCTTTACCACCACGACCTTTAGTTGGATATTCAGAAGCTAGTGTACGTTTACCATAACCTTTTTCAGTAATGACAAGAACTTCTTGGTCATCTGTAATACGTGAAGCACCGATAACTTCATCGCCTTCACGAAGGTTAACACCACGAACACCAGTTGCTGAACGGCTCATGCTACGAACATCAGATTCGTTAAAGCGAACGCTGTAACCAGTCTTAGTTCCGATGATAATATCATCATTACCGTTTGTTCGGATAACGTTGATTAACTCGTCACCTTCTTTTAAGTTAAGGGCTTTAAGACCATTTTGACGGATATTGCTAAATTCAGACTCTTTGGTACGTTTTACAACACCTTGTCGTGTGACAAAGAACAAGTAATTTTCGTTATCATCACTGCCTTTTTCACTGATAATAGTTTGAACAGTTTCACCTTCATCAAGTTTTAGAAGGTTAACAATTGGCAATCCCTTAGCCGTACGACCATACTCAGGAATTTCATAACCTTTCAAGCGGTAAACACGTCCTTTATTGGTCATGAAATATACATGGTCATGGGTATTTGTAGAAACTAATTCACGAACAAAATCATCGTCATTAACACCAGTTCCTTGAACACCTCGTCCACCACGACGTTGAGCACGGAATTCATCTTGAGCAAGACGTTTGATGTATCCTTTATTTGAAAGAGTAATCAAGACGTCTTCTTCTTCAATCAAATCTTCGTCTTCAAGTGAAAGAACTTCACCAACCATCAATTCAGTACGACGTGGATCAGCGTATTTACGTTTAATCTCATCCATTTCTTCTTTGATGATTGTGATAACACGTTCTGGTTTTGCCAAAATATCAGCCAAATCAGCAATCAATGCGAGAAGGTCATCGTATTCGGCTTGGATTTTTTCGCGTTCCAATCCTGTCAAACGACGAAGACGCATATCAAGGATAGCTTGACTTTGACGTTCAGATAAGTTGAATCGACTCATCAATTCGCCTTGAGCAATGACATCAGTTTCACTGTTACGAATAATGCTAATAACTTCATCAAGATGGTCAAGAGCGATTAACAAACCTTCTAAGATGTGAGCACGTTTTTCAGCTTTGGCTTTATCGAACTCTGTACGACGAACAATAACTTCTTTTTGGTGTTCAATGTAGTCAACAATGATTTGTTTCAAAGAAAGAATCTTCGGAACACCATTTTCAATAGCAAGCATGTTAAAGCTGAAGTTTGTTTGCAAGCTAGTAAGTTTGAATAAGTTATTTAGAATAACGTTTGCTGATGCGTCACGACGCACTTCAATGATAAATCGGATACCTTCACGGCTTGATTCATCACGAACGGCAGTAATTCCTTCGATACGTTTTTCTTGTGCTAAACGAACGATGTGTTCGTGAACTTTAGTCTTGTTAACTCCGTATGGGAATTCTGTGACAACAATACGTTCACGACCGCTCTTAGTTGTTTCGATTTCAGTACGTGAGCGAAGAACGATAGAACCTTTACCAGTTTCATAGGCTTTACGAATTCCAGATTTACCCATAACAAGCGCTCCTGTTGGGAAATCAGGACCAGGCAATACTTCCATCAACTCACGTGTTGTAACATCAGGATTATCCATAACCAGTTTAACGGCATCGATAGATTCCCCTAAGTTGTGTGGTGGAATATTAGTTGCCATACCAACGGCAATACCTGTCGCACCGTTAACGAGTAAGTTAGGAAAACGTGATGGCAAAACAAGTGGTTCACGTTCACTACCATCGTAGTTATCTTGGAAATCAACAGTATTCTTGTTAATATCACGAAGCATTTCAAGAGCGATTTTGCTCATACGTGCTTCTGTATAACGTTGTGCGGCTGCGCCGTCTCCGTCCATAGAACCAAAGTTTCCATGTCCGTCAACGAGCATGTGGCGGTAGCTCCACCATTGTGCCATACGCACCATTGCTTCATAAATTGATGAATCACCGTGTGGGTGATATTTACCCATAACATCACCGGTGATACGTGCAGATTTCTTATGAGGTTTATCTGGCGTTACACCGAGCTCATTCATCCCGTACAAGATACGACGATGAACTGGTTTCAATCCATCGCGTACATCAGGAAGAGCACGAGCAACAATAACAGACATGGCGTAATCAATAAAGCTTGTCTTCATTTCTGAAGTTAGATTTACGTCAATTAAATTCTTATCCTGCATTAAGGAAAAACACTCCTTTTCTAGTGTAAAACTCAACTATATTATACCACAAAAAGTACGGTAAAACCATATCTTGACCAATCTCCTTTTACGTCTTATTAACTAAATGTAAGATTAGCTATCAAAGTTTTCCTAAGTATTTTCAAAATAATAATATGGCAATAAATCAGTAAAATCATTGTGAAAAATTCACTAACTTTTAAGATAAAAATAGAGAGTTTTCGCCTAAAATTTTTGCTTTCTTCTTTTTTCAAATTTTTACAATAAGTTCGTGACATTTCTCACTTAACGTGTTAAAATATTATTCGTATGGGCGTCAGCCTAAAAAAATTAAGGAGATGTTTAGATAAATGACTGCAACTAAACAACACAAAAAAGTTATCCTTGTTGGTGACGGTGCCGTAGGTTCTTCTTACGCATTCGCACTTGTAAACCAAGGAATCGCTCAAGAACTTGGTATCATCGAAATCCCACAATTGTTCAACAAAGCTGTTGGGGATGCTGAAGACCTTAGCCACGCTCTTGCTTTCACTTCACCTAAAAAAATCTACGCAGCTAAATACGAAGACTGTGCAGATGCTGACCTTGTAGTTATCACTGCAGGTGCTCCACAAAAACCAGGTGAAACTCGTCTTGACCTTGTTGGTAAAAACCTTGCTATCAACAAATCAATCGTAACTGAAGTTGTTAAATCTGGATTCAAAGGAATCTTCTTGGTTGCTGCAAACCCAGTTGACGTCTTGACTTACTCTACATGGAAATTCTCTGGATTCCCTAAAGAACGCGTTATCGGTTCAGGTACTTCACTTGACTCAGCTCGTTTCCGTCAAGCATTGGCTGAAAAACTTGATGTTGATGCTCGTTCAGTTCACGCATACATCATGGGTGAACACGGTGACTCAGAATTTGCTGTTTGGTCACACGCTAACGTTGCCGGTGTAAACCTTGAAAGCTACCTTAAAGACGTTCAAAACGTTGAAGAAGCTGAATTGGTTGAACTTTTCGAAGGTGTTCGTGACGCTGCTTACTCAATCATCAACAAAAAAGGTGCTACATTCTACGGTATCGCTGTTGCGCTTGCTCGTATCACTAAAGCAATCCTTAACGATGAAAATGCAGTACTTCCACTTTCTGTATTCCAAGAAGGTCAATACGCTAACGTAACTGACTGCTACATCGGTCAACCAGCTATCGTTGGTGCACACGGTATCGTTCGTCCAGTTAACATTCCATTGAATGACGCTGAACAACAAAAAATGGAAGCTTCTGCTAAAGAATTGAAAGCTATCATCGACGAAGCTTTCTCTAAAGAAGAATTCGCTTCTGCTTGCAAAAACTAATTTCTAGTTTTTAAAATAAAAAGCTATCCGTAAGGATAGCTTTTTTTGTGTCTTATTTTGCATTTAAGGCAGCCATTGTAATATAGTTGTACGGCTTATTGAAGTGAGGTAAGAAGAACAAATCTGTGAGAGCTAATTTATCAATCGTAACACCTTCTTGAATAGCTAGTGAGAAAAGATGAATACCTAATGAAACATCTGCCATAGCCAGCATCTGAGCACCCAATACACGTCTACTTTCTTTGTCATAAACAATCTTTAAAGTGACTTCGAAGTTATTCTTCTCGATGAAATCTGGTTTTTGTTTGTCACTGTATTCAACTTCTTCTGCATCAAAGCCTTTGGTTTTTGCTTTTTCAAGCGTTAAACCAGTTGATAGCATATTTAAGCCATAAATGGAGATACCATTTGATCCTTGCACTCCAATTCCTTCAAGATTATGACCACATGCATTATGCGCAGCAACGATACCTGTCCTTACAGCGTTTGAAGCTAGTGCGATATAATCTGTTTCTCGAGAAGCATTGTTATAAATGGTTGCACAATCACCGATAGCATAAACACCAGGGAGACTTGTTTCTTGTTTTTTATCAACGAGAAAAGCGCCGTTTTTGAAGAGTTCAACTTTTCCAGCAGCAAGGCTTGTATTTGGTCTAAAGCCAACAGCAAGGATAACCATATCAACATTATAACTTGCTTTGTCAGTTATGATTTTTTCAACCTTTGTTTTTCCGACAACTTCTTTAACGGTTTCTCCGAAAGCTAGCCTGATGCCGTGAGCTTGAAGATTATTTGCCATAATACCGCTTAGATCTTTGTCATAATAACCTGCAAGACATGTATCAGCAACATCAATCAATGTTACTTCTTTTCCTTTACGTTGAAAGGCTTCTGCTAATTCTACACCAATGTAACCAGCACCCACAACTGCAACACGTGAAATCTCTTTTTCCTTAAGCTTTTCAATGACATCTTGAGCATTTTGATAGAGTTTTACAAACTGAATGTTTTCCAACTTAGCTTCAAATTCTTGGCTATCTTCTTTCAGCTCAACTCCCTTAATCGGTGGAATTATTGGCCTTGAACCTGTCGCAAAAATCAACTTATCGTAGCTTTCTAGATGTGGCTTACCGTCAACTAGAGCTGTCACCAATTTCTTGTCGTAATCAACTAACTCTACAGGAGAATTCATGTAAATTCTTGCGCCCAACTGCTCAAGTTCTTCTTTATTTGAATAAAAAAGCCCTTCTGGTCCTGAAATCTGCTGACCAATCCATAAAGCCATCCCGCATCCTAAAAACGAGATGTTTGAATTTTGGTCAAAGACCACTACTTCGTTTTCAGAACCATAATTAGTTAACATCGTTTTTATGCAAGCTGTACCAGCGTGATTTGCTCCAATTACAACAATTTTACTCATAGAAGTAACCTCGATTATCTTATTTATTAAGGTAACTATACCATATATTTAAAACGCTTACAATTATTTAGCTTAAAAAATAAGTTGGCATAACACCAACTTATTTGTCTTATTTAGATTTAATATAGTTAACACCATCCGCTTTTGGCGCAACTGCTTTACCAAAGAAGGCAGCCAAGACAACGATTGTCAATACGTATGGTGCAACTTTAAGGTAAACAGATGGAATATTTGAGAAGAATGGTAACTGTGCTCCAATAATCGCAAGAGATTGTGATAAACCGAAGAATAGACTTGAAAGCATAGCTCCGACTGGATTCCAACGACCAAAAATCATAGCAGCAAGAGCGATGAAACCAGGACCTGCAATTGTTGTAACCGCAAAGTTATTTGAAATAGTTTGTGCGTAAACAGCACCACCGATTCCTCCAAGGAAACCTGAAATCATAACACCTGCATAACGCATAAGGTAAACATTAATACCTAGTGTATCAGCTGCTTGTGGGTGTTCTCCAACTGAACGAAGGCGAAGACCAAAGCGTGTCTTGAAGATGATGTACCATGAAATAAATGATACCAAGATAGCTACGTATGCTACCAAAGATGTATTGTTGAAGAAGATTTTTCCGATAAATGGAATATCTTTTAAAATCGGGAATGAAAAACGTCCGAATGTTTGTGTGATAGTATCTGTTTGACCTTTTCCAAACAAGTGACGGCATTGGAAAACCGCAAATGATGGTGCAATCAAGTTCAATACTGTACCAGACACTACGTGGTCAGCACGTAAATTAATAGTTGCTACTGCGTGGATAAGTGAGTACAAGAGACCAACTAAACCAGCAACAATTGAAGCAACCCAAGGTGTTGCATGTCCGAAAACATCAGCATATGTAAGGTTGAACAAAACACCTGAGAAAGCACCCATAACCATGATCCCTTCAAGACCGACGTTAACGATACCTCCGCGTTCAGAGAATGTTCCACCGATACTTGTGAAAATCAAAGGTGCAGAATAAATTAGCATGGAAGAAACTAATAGGGCTAACGTTGTTGAAAAACTCATCTTACTTTCCTCCTTCTTCTTTTTTAGTTTTAATAAATTGACGAATCAAGTAGTCAGCTCCAACAAAGAAGATGATGAATGCTGACACAACATCGATAACTTCTGACGGGATACCAATCATACCTGTTTTACCGATTGAAAGAACGGCATACAAGAATGAAGCAAATGGAATACCAAGAGCTGTATTAACAGCAAGTAGAGATACGGCCATTCCGTCCCATCCGATACTTAATGAGCTTGTTTGAGAATAAACATTTCCGAATGTTCCAAGACCTTCAACAGTACCACCAAGACCAGCAAGAGCACCTGAGATAATCATTGAAACTACAATCAAATGTTTAGCCGACATACCAGCGTATTCAGCTGCGTGTGGGTTAATCCCTACAGAAGTAATTTCATAACCCAATGTTGTCTTACGCATTAAGAACCATACGATAAAGACAGCAAATAAAGCGATGAAAATACCGATGTTAATACGTGAGTTATCTGTTAGAGCAGATAGCCATTCTGTTTGATATGATGCATTTTCAGAAACTTTAATAGTCGCTTCTGTTGTACGCATGATTTTATCTGGGAAGACATCTTGGATAAGGTATTGTGTTCCGTACAAGATAATGTAGTTCATCATGATCGTAACGATAACTTCACTTGTACCAAGAAAAGCACGTAAAATACCAGGAATGGCACCAGCGATACCACCAGCAATAAGACCAACCAAAACAGTACAAATTACTGAAACTGGTTTTGGTAAATCAGGGAATGACAAAGCAAACCAAACTGACATTACCCAACCCATTAACGCTTGACCAGGAAGACCAACGTTAAAGAAACCAGCTTTTGAAGCAACTGAGAAACCAAGGGCAATTAGGATAAGTGGACCCATTGCACGGAAGATTTCACCAATATTTTTTACTGAACCAAATGCAGTGTAAAGCAAATCATTATATGCCCACAAAGGATTGTATCCGAAGCAAAGCATAAGGATTGCTCCGAGTAACATTCCAAGGAATACTGCAATCAATGGAACAGCCCATTTTTGGGTTTTCTTAGACATTAACATTAGAATCCTCCTTTTCCACTTTTCCACCAGCCATCAAAATACCAAGTTCTTGTTTATTGGTTGTGGCAGCGTCTAAGATACCTTGAATTTTACCATCATGAATAACGGCAATACGGTCGGAAACATCAAGGATTTCATCTAATTCAAAACTAATAACTAAAACGGCTTTACCTTTATCACGTTCGGCAACCAAACGTTTACGGATATATTCAATCGCACCGACATCAAGTCCACGTGTTGGTTGACTTACGATAAGCAAATCAGGATTGCGGTCAATTTCACGAGCAATAACAGCTTTTTGTTGGTTACCACCTGAAAGAGCACCGCCAGATACTAATTCACTTGCGGCACGAACGTCGAATTCAGCCATCAATTGACGAGCATGTTCATTCAACTTATGATAGTTCATGAAACCATGTTTACTGAACGGCTCTTTGTAGTAAGTTTGAAGAGCGATGTTTTCAGCAATGGTCATATCAAGGACCATACCATCACGGTGACGATCTTCTGGCACGTGTCCAACACCCAATTCAGTAATCTTACGTGGACGTTGGTTTGTCATGTCAACACCTTTGATGAAGAAATTACCTGATTCAACTTTACGCAAACCAGTCAATGCTTCAACCAATTCTGTTTGACCATTACCATCGATACCTGCGATACCAACGATTTCACCAGCACGAACATCCAATGACAATTCTTTAACAGCTGGAACACCACGGTTTTCGTTAACAACCAAATCTTTGATTGAAAGAACAACGTCTTTTGGATTAGCTGGAATTTTATCTGTTTTAAATGAAACAGCACGACCAACCATCATTTCAGCCAATTCGTTACTTGTTGAATCAGCAACTGGAACTGTCTGAATTGATTTACCGTGACGGATAACTGTAACTCGGTCTGCTACGGCACGAATTTCATCAAGTTTGTGAGTGATTAAGATGATTGATTTGCCTTCTTTAACCAAATTACGCATAATATCAAGCAATTCAGTAATTTCAGAAGGTGTCAAAACAGCTGTTGGTTCATCAAAGATAATGATATCAGCTCCGCGGTAAAGTGTTTTTAAGATTTCAACACGTTGTTGCGCACCAACTGAAATATCAGAGATTTTGGCAGACGGATCAACCGCTAAACCGTATTTTTCAGATAATTCTTTGATTTCTTTACTTGCTTTTTTAAGGTCAAGAATTCCAGGACCTTTTGTTACTTCATTACCTAAGATAATGTTTTCAGCAACTGTAAAAGCTTCAACCAACATAAAGTGTTGGTGAACCATTCCGATACCCATCTTAGCTGATTTAGATGGTGAATCTAGTGTAGCCTCTTCACCTTTTACTAAGATTTGACCACTTGTTGGTTGTAGAAGACCAGCAAGCATATTCATCAAAGTCGATTTACCGGCACCATTTTCTCCGAGGAGAGCGTGGATTTCACCTTTTCTGACTTCTAAATTAATATGGTCATTTGCGACAAAATCACCAAATTTCTTGGTAATCTCACGCATTTCTATGACGTTTTCATGTGTCATGTGTGATCCCTTTCAGTCTAATAATAATTTTTAGGTCAGTTAAGCCCATTAAAAGACCTTTAATGAACTTAACTGAGATAAAAATGACTTTTTACCTCAGCCCCTGAAAAAAGGCGACCAATTTGGTCGCTTTTTTCAAAAGAGCGATTATTTGTTTACGCCATCATCAACTTTTACTTCGCCTTTGATAACTTTTTCTTTTGCAGTTTCTACAGCAGATTTGATGTTATCTGGAAGGTTTGTAGTAACAAGATCTACACCACCATCTTTAAGACCGTATGTACGAGTTTGGTTACCACCGAATTTTTCATCTTTAAGTTGACCGTTAGCGATATCTTTAACAACTTGACCTACTTCTTTGATTGTTGAAGTCAAAACAAAGTTTGATTTCACTTTATCAGATGAAGTATAGTTACCTTCTTCAGTTTGGTCACGGTCTACACCAACAACCCAAACTTTTTTGTCGCTATCAGCTGGTAATTTTTCATTGATTTCTTTAGCTTGTGAGAAGACACCAGTACCTGAACCACCAGCAGCATGGTAAATAACATCAGCACCGCTAGCATACATTGTTGCAGCGATTGTTTTACCTTTAGCTGAATCAGAGTATGAACCAGCATATTGAACGTCAACTTTGATTGAGCTATCTACTGAAGCAACACCTTCTTTGAATCCAGTTTCAAAACGAGTGATTGTATCAGATTCGACACCTCCTACAAAACCAACGTGTTTTGTTTTAGATTGCATTGCAGCTGCGATACCTGCAAGGTAAGCACCTTCGTTATCTGCGAACAATACACTTTCAACATTTTTGTGGTCTGCAACAACATCATCGATGATAACATAGTTTGTATCTTCGTTTTGTGGAGCAGCTTCATCAACTGCATCGTGAAGGTTGTAACCAATTGCAAAAACAAGGTTGTAACCATTTGAAACAGCTGAGTCAAGGTTTGTTGCATAGTCTGACTCACTATCAGATTGGAAGTAAGTGTAGTCAGTATCTTTTTTCAATTTGTTTTCTTTACCCCAAGCTTGCATACCTTCCCAAGCAGATTGGTTGAATGATTTATCATCAACACCACCTGTATCAGTAACGATTGCAGCTTTTACGCTTGAGTTTGAGCTAGAGCTAGATGAATTTGAACGACTACATGCGCCAAGCGCTAATGTTGCTACTGCAGCAAGTCCAAGACCAACAATTTTCTTGTTCATGAAAAATGAACCCTCCTAAAAAACTTATAAGCAACTTTTGTTGCTAAAATCTATCAAGCCAAATGGCTTAATGAACACTCTGAAAATAGACTCCAAAAAGTCTACAAAACTGTGGCAATGTTACCACCTGACCGTCGTCACGACCGTCCCACAATCAAAAATAAGTTATCGTTTGAAGATCTTCTAATTAATGATTAGTAGCTACCTTCTGCAGCTGTTTCACCATTAACAATTGCAACACCAGATGAGGCACCAATACGTGTTGCACCAGCTTTAACAAACGCTTCAGCGTCAGCATATGAACGTGCACCACCAGCAGCTTTTACACCAATGTGAGGACCGACTGTTTTTCGCATAAGAGCAACATCATGTACATTTGCTCCTGCAGTTGAGAAACCAGTAGATGTTTTAACGTAATCAGCTCCAGCGGCTACTGACAATTGACATGCTTTTTCTTTTTCTTCATCAGTTAAAAGACATGTTTCAATGATAACTTTTACTAATTTATCTCCGCTTGCTTCAACAACAGCACGAATATCATTTTCAACAAAATCATACTCTTTTGCTTTCAAGCGACCGATGTTAATTACCATATCAATCTCGTCAGCACCATTTTCAATAGCATCTTTTGTTTCGAATGCTTTCACACGGCTTGTGTTAGCTCCTAGAGGGAAGCCGATAACAGTACAAACCTTTACATCAGAATCTTTTAAGGCTTCTGAAGCATGAGAAACCCAAGTTGGGTTAACACAGACACTAGCAAAGTTGTATTCTTTAGCTTCAGCAATAAGATTATCAATTTGATCTTGAGTGCTTTCAGGTTTCAATAAAGTGTGATCAATGTATTTGTTAATTGACATTAATATAATTTCCGTTCCTTCCTGAAAATGTTATTTTCATTTCATTAATAATTACACTCTATCTATTCTACCATTTTTTTGATAGAATGTAAGTCTTTTTTGCTATTTTTTTAATAAAGAGTAAAAATGGCAAAAACCGAAAATTCATTAAAACGCTTATTTCGTTTCACTTCTATATAAAAACCTTATTATAGCAACCTTTTCGCACTAAATATGACATATGTGTCATATGTCATATTCGGTATTTCTGAACCTTTTTCTATCATTTTACTATAAACAACAAGATTTTGCGACCGTAAAATTAGTGACTTTCGGTTTTGTAATCGCTTTATATTAGTGTATTTTATGATTTTTATGTGAATAATTATACTTTAAAAAGTGACTACGATGTCATAATTATTCTATGACATTTGTCACAAAGCTTGTCATTAAAGGAATTTAACAAAAAAATCCTTATTGAACTAGAAATAATAACTAATTCAATAAAGATTTTTTATTCACTTATTTTGTTTTTTCACTTCGTAAAATATAATAGCCTTTATCGCGTTTTAAAATCTCAACATTTCCAAAAACTTCTTCCATTTTGGCTTTTGCACTTGGTGCACCTTGTTTTTTCTGAATAACAATTGTCAAATTGCCACCAACTTTTAAATAGTTAATACTTTCAGAAATAATTGTATGGACAACTTGTTTTCCTGCACGAATTGGCGGATTACTGATGATATAATCAAATGTTCCATTGACTTTCTCGTAGATATTTGATTGGAAAATATCAGCTTCGACACCATTTTTTTGTGCATTTTGTTTCGCTAAATCAATTGCACGATTATTGATATCAACCATAGTTGGTTTAACACCTTGAGCTTTTGCTAGTGAAATTCCTAAAGGACCATACCCACAACCAAGATCTAACAGTGTCTTCCCTTTTTCGAAATCTAGGGTATTTAAAAGGACTTGACTCCCATAATCTACCATTTTTTTTGAAAAAACGCCTGAATCAGTTAAAAAAGTAAACGATTGCCCAAGCAAGGTAACTTTTAATTCATGAATGTCGTGAGCACTATCAGGGTTTTCTGCATAATACATTTTAGTCATTCTTCTATCACTTTCTCTTATAATGCACTTCTATTTTATCATACTCTTCTATCATATCAAGCATTGTAACTGTTTTCAACTAAAGCTTAAAATGCTATAATAAGGTACATAACCTCTTTAAGGAGTTTCGTATGACTAACGAATTTATTAATTTTGATCTTATTTCTCGCGAGACTTGGCAGGAATTGCATCGAAAAACTCAGCCGCTTCTCACAGCTGAGGAGCTTGAATCGATTAAAAGTTTAAATGATAATATCAGTATCCAGGATGTTGTTGAAGTTTATCTTCCTTTAATCAGTTTGATTCAAATTTACAAAAACGCTCAAGAAAACCTTTCGTTTTCAAAAAGCATCTTTTTAAAAAAAGATGCGAGTAAACGACCTTTTATTATCGGAATCTCTGGTTCTGTAGCTGTTGGGAAATCAACGACCAGTCGTCTTCTACAACTTCTACTATCTCGAACATTTAAGGATAGCAAAGTTGAAATGGTGACGACCGATGGATTTATTTATCCCAATAAGGTCTTGATAGAGCAAAATATCTTAGACCGTAAAGGATTTCCTGAAAGTTATAATATGGAACTTCTTTTAAACTTTCTTGACACTGTCAAAAATGGAATGACAGCTCGCATTCCTGTTTACTCACACGAAGTTTACGATATAGTTCCTGATCAAGAACAAGTTATCGAAGCACCTGATTTCTTAATCGTCGAAGGTATCAACGTTTTTCAGAATCAAAAAAACAAACGTATCTATATGACTGGCTACTTTGATTTTTCTATCTATATTGATGCTGAAAATGATTTAATTGAAAAATGGTACCTAGAACGTTTTGACAGCTTACTAGAACTTGCTAAGACAGACAAGACAAACTACTATAATAGATTTGTTAAAATGCCACACAAAGACGCGTTAGAGTTTGCCAAAATGGTTTGGAAAACTGTCAATCTTGTAAACCTAGAAAAATATATTGAACCCACTCGAAATAGGGCAGAATTAATTTTACACAAAACTGATAATCACAAAATCGATCACATTTACTTGAAAAAATAAGTAAATTTTCCTGAAACAGTGATTAAGACTTGCCAAAACGCAATAAATTCTATATAATAATGTAGTTAGATTAATTTGGAGGTGAAAACATTGGCAAATATTAAATCAGCTATCAAACGCGCTGAACTTAACGTTAAACAAAACGAAAAAAATTCAGCACAAAAATCAGCTATGCGTTCTGCTATCAAAGCATTTGAAGCTAACCCATCTGAAGAGCTTTTCCGTGCTGCTTCTGCAAGCATCGATAAAGCTGAATCAAAAGGTTTGATTCACAAAAACAAAGCTAGCCGCGATAAAGCACGTCTTGCTGCTAAATTGGCTAAATAATATCCAATGAAAACTCCAAATGGAGTTTTTCTTTTTCTAATGAACACTCTTACAAACTAAAAAGGATGCTTAAAGCATCCTTTTTTTATTTACCAAAATTATGTCGGTTAAAACGAACTTCAAAGATAGTTCCTTTTGGATGATTATCCTTAACTTGAATATCACCTTTTAAGGCATCAACAATTTGTTTAGCTAAGGATAGACCAAGTCCAAAGCCACCTTTTTGACGTGTCCTTGCCTTATCAACGCGATAAAAGCGATCAAAAATTTTCGCTTTATCAGCGTCACTAATACCCGGCCCATTATCAGCGACGGTTAGAATAGTCTGGCGTTCTGTTGTTTTAACTGCAAATTCAATAAAACCGTCGTCATCAGTGTACTTAATCGCATTATCAAACAAGATTGTCATCAATTGTTTAAGCAAGGTGCGATCAGTTTTTATCGGACGATCCGCAGAATTATGAGCAACAAAAGTTTTACCATTTTCTTCGGCAATCATGTTGTAATTCTCAAAAATTTCATTAAAGATTGAAGGTTGGATTTCTTCTAATTCAACTTTCAATCCATCATCTCGCCTAGCAAGGTTCAAAAGATTGGTTGTTAAAATACGCATATTACGAACTTCGTCAAGACTCGCTGCAATACTTTCACTGTTATCAAGAATTGTTGCATTCGGTCGTCTAAAAAGACTTTCAAGTCGGTTTTGAAGCACCGCTAACGGCGTTCTTAATTCGTGACTAGCATTTTCAACAAAACGCTTTTGTTTTTCATAACTTTCTAAAATTGGTTTACGCATCCAATTTGCCAAGTAAATACTTGCTAAAATTGAAATCATCCAGAAAATAATCATGACTGAAACAGTTATGGTTACATAACGTTCGTTTGCCTCATCAAGCTGACTAACACTGATTAAGAAAGTCGCGTATTCAATCGTTGGATAGTCACTACTATACACTCTAACCGTTAAAACATGGTATTTTTCGGTTTGACCAAAGATAGTTGTCATTTTCTCGTCTTTAATCTCACCAATAGTGTCTTCATCAACACTAGATGCTAATGTCCCGAACTGGACAAACGCATCAATTGCATTTACGATTTTTCCATTTGTATCGTACAATAGCACACTGACATTACTTAAACTTGCCACATTTGAGCTAGGTTTTCCCTTTCCAGAATTACTAAAACTATTATTAGATTGTAAGGAATCACTACGCTCCATTGTTCGTGTGACGTAATCACTTGCGTTGTCAGCTGCATTTTTTAAAGTGGTATCTACAGAAGAATATAGACCATAACGCATAATCTGCAAGATAATCGTGGTCATAATGATGAAAATTCCTGTAAATACAATGAAGAAATGGAAAAAATTAGAAAACGTTCCTGTTGATAATTTTTTGTGTATGTTATTCAGCATCTTTTAGAATATACCCTACACTACGAAGTGTTTGTAGATTTTTAGCAAAATTTGTTCCTTTTAATTTTTTGCGAATCTTAGAAACATAAACTTCAACAACTGAAATTGTAGTATCGCTATCAAATCCCCAAATACGGTCAAAAATTTGTGATTTTGGCAAAATAACATTTTGGTTTTGCAAGAAATAAACCAATAAATCAAATTCTTTACCTAGTAACTCCACCTTTTCACCGTTAACAGTTGTTGTGTTAGTTGATGTATCAGCTGTTAATTCGTGGTAAGAAAGAGTATTATCATTGAATTTTCCAGAGCGTTTTAAAAGCGCTTGAATACGCATCTTCAACTCTTCAAGATAAAATGGTTTTGTCAAATAATCATCAGCACCAAGTTCAAAACCGTGTCCTTTATCATCAAGGCTTTCTTTGGCTGTCATAATTAAGACAGGTGTCGTAATACCTTGTTCACGTAATTCTTTCAGAACTTGGAAACCATCTTTTTCTGGCAACATCAGATCAAGCAAAATGAGGTCATAAACACCACTTTCTGCCTCATAAAGCCCTTCTTCACCATCAAAGACTTGCATAACATCTGCAAAATCATCTAAAAAATCAAAGATTGAATTTGATAAACTCAAATCATCTTCTACTAATAAAATCTTAATCATATATCTTGCTCCCTTATTCGTCTTATTATATCATGACTTAACCCTTAAGTCTAAGTATTTAATACAATAATTTCAGTTTATCAAAAGCATATCGTAAGCAGCTTAAGATTTCCTAAAAACACAAAAAGCGTCTGAGTTTTCACTCAAACGCCCTTTATATTTTCTACTATTTTACAGCTGCAAGAGCTTCTTCGACAGCAACTTTACTTGTGCTAATCAAATCAAGACGAGCAGAGATTTCTTTGATACCCATTGTGATGTTACGACTGATGGCCATATCATTTAATTGGGGTTCAAAGAACGCTTTGTATTCTTCAAGACGTTCAGTTGTCTTGAATGAGTTAGCTGGGTAGATAACGAATTTATCAAAACTCATATCGCCACCAAGTGCAGCTTTAATCCAATCCCAGTTTTCACGAGCCCAAGTCCAAAATGCCCCTTGAGAGAATGGTTTATCAAGGAATGGACGGTACCAGCTCATTGCCAAGTCTTGAGGTTTAACAACGTCTTTGTTCTTCAATTCAGCCAAGACACGTTCAACCGTTGCATTTTCTTTTGTATTTGACAACGCTGATGCTAATTGACGTTTGAAGTTACCATCATTAGTTTTCACATAAGTATCAAGGTATAGAGATACTAATTCTTCAGTTTCAGCGTGTTTGATTTGGTTAGCAAGAACTGACATACGAATTGAGGCTGGAATCGCTTCGATATTGTCTTTGTGTTGGTGGAAAATAGCCTCCGCTTTTGTGACAGCATCTTCGTTATCAGCATACAACATTAATGAAATAGTGTTTTGACGAACCATTTCATCTTCGTCTGATTCACCAGCTTTTGGTTCAAATCCTAGACGATCGTAGTTCTTTTGCATCAAACGGCTAATCAAGGCTTTAAATTGTGCTTGTGCTTGACTTCCTTCCTCTAAGAAGATATCCAAACCTTCAACAACTTGAGAAATAGCTTCCGCTACTAAGTATGATGTTTCATCAGAAAGTTTTGTCAAAAGTGGAACTAACTCAGCGTAAGAAATTTCACCACTTTCAGCAAGTAAACGACGTTCTTGGATAACTTGAAGTTTTGAAACAGTATCAAGTTCAGTCAATTGTTCAAGAACTGTATTTAACAAGTCACCTTTGTAGTTTGTAATATAGTGAGCAGTATTTTCTGTATTTAAACGGAAAGCACCTTCGTTTTCAGCAGCAAGCTTGCTGTAATTAGGAATTTCAAGACGAGCTTCTGTTAGAGTATCTGGAAGTCCTTTCCAATTACTATTAAGTGGAATTGGCCAAATACGGTTTTCATCAACGCTTTCACCGATGAAGAATTGTTTTTGGCTAAGAACGAGTGTATCATCAACCACTTCAGCAGTAACCACTGGATATCCTGGTTGTTCTAACCATGCATCCATGAAGGCAGCAACATCTTTTCCTGATGCTTCTGATAAAGCATCCCAAAGGTCACGACCGATTGTATTGCTATATTGGTGTTTTTCAAAGTAAATTTTAAGACCTGCACGGAAATCGTCATCTCCTAACCAACGACGAAGCATGTGCATCAAGCGACTACCTTTGGCGTAAACGATAGCTGGGTCAAACAAAGTATTGATTTCATCAGGGTGTTTGACTTCAACGTGAACTGATTGAACACCATCAGTAGCATCGCGTTTAAGAGCTAATGGAAGACCACCTGTTTGGAAATCTTCAAAGATATTCCATGATGGTTCAATAGCATCAACAGAAACATATTCCATCATGTTGGCAAATGATTCATTCAACCATAAATCATCCCACCATTTCATTGTAACAAGGTTACCAAACCATTGGTGAGCTAATTCGTGAGCAACAACAAGCGCAACGCTTTGGCGGCTCTTAACAGTTGAGTTCTCGTCAACAAGAAGATAAACTTCACGATAAGTCACCAAGCCCCAGTTTTCCATAGCTCCCGCTGAGAAGTCAGGAAGAGCAACGTGATATGACAATGGAATTGGGTATTTAACACCGAAGTACTCTTCATAAAAGTCAATAACACGAACAGCGATATCAAGTGAGAAATCTAATGCTTTAAGAGCATGCGCTTTTGTTGAGAAGACTCCTACTTCTGTACCATTTTTAGTTTTAGCTGTTTTACCTTGCAAATCACCAAGAGCAAAAGCTAGCAAGTATGATGACATGCGAGGTGTTGTGTCAAATGTCCAAAGACCAGTTTCTTTACGACGTTCAGCATCAACTTCAGGCATGTTTGAAAGTACGATTTCGCCTTCAGTTTGGTCAAATTTGATGCTCAAATCAAATGTTGCTTTTGCTTCTGGCTCATCGATACATGGGAATGCTTCACGCGCAAAGTGACTTTCAAATTGAGTTGAAATGACTTCTTTTTTAACACCATCAACAGTGTAATATGATGGGTAAATACCAGTCATGTTATCAGTAATATTACCTGAAAACTCAACAACAAGTGTCATTGTTCCTGTTTCTGGCAACTCAACATGAACAGCTTCATTGTCCTTATCAATCTTAAACTCAAGATTTTGATTATCTAACAAAACAGAAGCAACCGTTAAATCTTTTTGGTGGAATGAAATAACATTATCTAAAGCTTCACCACTAATGGCAACGTTACCTGAAAAAGTTTTAGCTTGACGGTTAATATCAAGGAAAATATTATAATTTTCAGGAACAAACTTTTCAATAAAATGTTCTACAGTTTTCATATAACTCCTTTAAAACGTAGAATGAGGACCAACGTATTGTTTGCCCCATATCACCTAATCTTTTAAATTTTAAGTTTGCTACCAAGTATTGTTTTCATTTTTTGCAAATGTCAGAATTGACAAACAATACTTTCAAACTTCATCATTATATCACAAAATATGATATATGTCAGTTTTAAAAATCTTGTGAACAAAAGAAGGCTGCCTGTTAGTGGCAGCCTTCTTTTTGTTTATAATTCAATGATTTTTCCTGTTTTAAGGTAAATAACCCATTCACAAAGGTTACGAGCGTAATCACCGATACGTTCTAAGTAAGTAATAACCTGAAGGTATTCTTTACCCGCAAACACTGTATCTGGTTGTTGGCGGATAGATTCAACAGCCATATTTTGAATTTCTTTAAAGTAGTTATCAATCACTTCATCAGAAGCAGCAACTTCATAAGCGCGTTCTTCATCACCAGTCACGTAAACGTCAAGCGCTTCTTCTACCATGTTGCGAACAGCTTTACCCATTTTTTTGATTTCTGCCTCTACTTCTGGCAAACGTTCTTCGCCTTTAACGCGAATAGTTGCTTTTGCGATAGAGGCTGCATGGTCACCCATACGTTCAACATCACTTGAAGCTTTCAAAACTGTGATAACTGTACGCAAATCTTGTGATACAGGTTGTTGAAGGGCAATAATCTCAAGAGATTTCTTTTCAAGTTTTGTTTCAAAGTTATTGACAATTTCATCACCTTCAATAACTTCTTTTGCCAATTCACGGTCATGGCTGATGAAAGCACGAACTGTTTTGTTAATTTGTGACAACACTTCAGTACCCATAGCGTAGAATTGGTTATGCAATTTTTCTAATTCATCATCAAATTTTGATCTTAACATAATATCATCTCCTTTTGAGTGTTCCCAAAACTAACCAAATTTACCAGTGATATAATCTTCGGTTTCTTTACATTTAGGATTCATGAACATTTCATGAGTTTTTCCGTATTCAATAAGTTTACCATCTAGGAAGAATCCTGTACGGTCTGAAATACGTGAAGCTTGTTGCATTGAACGTGTTACAAGAAGCATTGTATATTTGTCTTTCAAACCATAAAGGGTATCTTCAACCTTACCTGCTGAAATTGGGTCAAGGGCTGATGTTGGTTCATCAAGCAAAATGATTTTTGGACTCGTTGCCAAAACACGCGCAACACAGACACGCTGTTGCTGACCACCAGATAGACCAAGCGCTGAATCATGCAGACGGTCTTTAACCTCGTCCCAGATTGAAGCACCAATCAAGGAACTTTCAACTGCTTCATCTAAAACTTGTTTATCCTTAATTCCTTTTAGACGTAAGCCATAAACAACATTTTCATAAATCGACATTGGAAATGGATTCGGTTGTTGGAAAACCATTCCAATTTCTTTACGAAGTTCAACCGTATCTGTTCGTGGACTATAGATGTTATGTCCATTATAAACGATTGAGCCTGTTAAAGTCACCTCTGGATTCAAATCTCCCATTCGATTGATTGAACGAAGAAGAGTTGATTTTCCTGAACCAGATGGCCCAATAAGGGCTGTAATTTCATTAGGATAGAAATCCATAGAGACATTATTGAGCGCTTTTTTCTTATTATAGTAAACAGATAAGTCTCTTACTTTTAAAATAGGTTCTGTCATGTCTTGCCTTTCTAACCAAAGTGTCCTGACACATAATCGCTAGTTGATTGCAATTTGGCATTTTGGAAAATATTATTGGTTTTATCGTATTCGATCAAATCCCCCAAATAGAAGAAGGCTGTATAATCACTAGCACGTGCGGCTTGTTGCATGTTATGAGTAACAATAATGATTGTGTAATCTTTTTTCAACTCAAACATTGTATCTTCCAATTGCATTGTCGCAACAGGGTCAAGGGCTGATGCAGGTTCGTCCATCAGAAGAATATCTGGTTTCACTGCAATAGCACGAGCGATACACAAGCGTTG
Organism: Streptococcus sp. 45; assembly: GCF_900108865.1. NCBI lineage: Bacteria > Bacillati > Bacillota > Bacilli > Lactobacillales > Streptococcaceae > Streptococcus > Streptococcus sp. 45. The sequence goes on from NZ_FNXZ01000001.1 coordinate 90,661, forward strand.
TTGTTGACCACCTGAAAGAGTGAAGGCTGATTTATGCAAATCATCTTTCACTTGATCCCAGAGAGCGGCTTGTTTTAGAGAAGTCTCAACGATTTCATCTAAAAATTGTTTATCTTTAACACCTGCGCGTTCATAGGCAAATGTAATATTTTTATAAATTGATTTAGCAAATGGATTTGGTCGTTGGAAAACCATTCCGATGTGCTTACGCATTTCGTAAACGTTAATGTTTTTGGCATTAACATCAATACCTTCGTACAAGATTTGTCCAGTAACTTTTGCAATGTCAATGGTATCGTTCATACGATTTAGGCTACGAAGAAAAGTTGATTTACCACATCCTGAAGGTCCGATAAGAGCAGTGATTTTATTTTTTTCAAACTGCATATCAATCCCTTTGATAGCTTCTTTTTGACCATAATAAACGTGAAGGTCTTTTGTCGCAAGGGCTAATTTTTCTTCAGGAAAAGTAATAATATGTCTTTCATTCCAGTTATACTTTGTCATCTCTTCTCCTTTATTTTGCTGACGTTAATTTGGCGTGAAGTTTTTTACCGATATAACGTGCTGAGAGGTTGAAAATTAAGATGAAAATCAAGAGAACTGCAGCACTTCCTTGCGATACTTGAGTCGCATCAGGAATCGTTCCTTCACTATTAACTTTCCAAATGTGAACAGCCAAAGTTTCGGCTTGACGGAAAATTGAAATCGGACTTGTAATACTTAGCGGATTCCAGTTTGACCAATCAAGAGCTGGTGCTGATTGACCGGCTGTGTAGATAAGCGCTGCTGCTTCACCGAAAATACGACCTGAAGCAAGAACGATACCAGTCACAATACTTGGAAGAGCTTCTGGAATAACCACGTGAACTACTGTTTCCCAACGTGACAAACCAAGCGCAAGACCTGCTTCACGTTGTGTGTGGTGAACATTACGAAGACCATCTTCAACATTACGTGTCATTTGTGGAAGGTTAAAAACAGTAAGAGCAAGGGCACCTGAGATGATTGAGAATCCATATTGGAATTGAACAACGAAAATCAAATAACCAAACAAACCAACAACAACAGATGGTAAAGATGAAAGGATTTCAATACATGTTCTGATGAAGTTAGTAAAACGTCCTTTTTTCGCGTATTCAGATAAGTAAATCCCTGCTCCCATTGACAAAGGAATAGAAATAACCAATGTGATTACCAAAAGAAAGAGGGAGTTATACAATTGAATCCCGATACCACCACCTGCTTCATACGATGATGATTTACCAGTCAAGAATGACCAGTTAACATGAGGTAATCCATTTACCAAGATATATAGTAGTAATGATGCCAAAATCGCAACAATAATTCCAGCAATTGTATAGAGAATTCCTGTTGCTAACTTATCAAATTTCTTAGCGTGCATAGTTTCTCTTTCTTTCTCTTGTAATAAATTTAACAAGCATGTTGAATCCTAAACTCATAATGAGTAGAACCAACGCTAGTGACCAAAGAACATTATTTTGAACAGTTCCCATAACGGTATTACCGATTCCCATTGTAAGAACGGATGTTAGGGTCGCTGCTGGAGTTGTTAGAGAGGTTGGAACAACGGCTGAGTTACCAACGACCATTTGGATAGCTAAGGCTTCACCAAAGGCACGTGCCATACCGAAAATAACTGCGGTAAAGATACCAGGTCTAGCAGCATTTAAAATAACACGCCAGATTGTTTGCCAACGAGTGGCTCCCATCGCTAAACTAGCTTCTTTATAATGTCTTGGCACTGCTTTTAAACTATCGATTGTCATGAAGGTTACCGTTGGTAAAATCATAACAAACAAAACGCAGACACCAGATAAGATACCGAACCCAGTTCCACCAAAGATAGAACGTGTAAATGGAACGATAACTTGCAAACCAATGAATCCATAAACAACAGATGGAATACCTGTCAATAATTCAATAGCTGGTTGAAGAATTTTGGCTCCATATTTTGGAGAAATTTCTGTCATAAAGACTGCCGCACCAATAGCAATCGGAGTTGCTACCAAGGCAGACAAAATAGTTACAATAAATGATCCCAAAATCATTGGAAGAGCTCCAAATGATCCTGAACTTGGATCCCATTTACTTCCAAAGAGGAATGTGATCGGATTAACACCATCAACGAAGAAGGTTGATAATCCTTTTTGGGCAACGAAGATTAAAATCATTGCCACGATGAAAACAATTAGTACTAAACAAAAGAATGTGATGCCTTTTCCGAACTTCTCAAGGCGAGAATTTTTTGAAGGCGTTGTTAACTGTTTCTCAAGATCTTGATTTCTCATAGTATCTCCTTATTTTGCTGTAACAGTGCCATCAGCTGATTTGGTAACTTTCATTTCGTTAACTGAAATGTAACCCATATGTTCAACGACACCTTTTTGAATCTCATCACTCATAACGAAATCCAAAAATTCTTTAGTCAAACCAGTTGGTTTACCTTTAGTGTACATATGTTCATATGACCAAAGTGGCCAATTATTTTTGGTTACATTTTCAACTGTTGGTTTATAACCGTTTAGACGAATTGTCTTAACAGAACTATCAACGTAAGCAAAAGCAAGATAAGAAATAGCTCCTGGAGTTTGCGATACGATTGACTTAACCATACCGTTTGAGTCTTGTTCTTGACTTTGAATAGCTGAATCACCTTTCATGATGATGCTATCAAATGTCGCACGCGACCCAGAACTTGCTGCACGGTTAATAATAGAAATAGCTAAGTCTGGTCCACCAACTTCTTTCCAGTTTGTAATTTTACCAGTGAAGATTTGGTGTAATTGCTCGGTGGTTAAATTGTTAACAGCGACTTTTTTGTTAACAATAACCGCAAGACCTGCTACTGCTACTTGGTGATCCACCAACTTATCAGCATTGATACCTTCTTTTTCTTCTGCGAAAAGATCGCTATTACCTATTTGAACAGCCCCTGACTGAACTTGTGAAAGACCTGTACCAGATCCACCACCTTGGACATTGACTGTCTTACCAATATTCGTCGATCCGAACTCATCAGCGGCAGCTTCAACAAGTGGTTGTAGAGCTGTCGATCCTACGCTGGTAATCGACTGACCCTTGTCAATCCAGCTTGAACAACCAGATAAGACAAAGGCTACTGAGGTAGCTAGCAATAAAAAGCTAAGAATTTTAATTTTTTTCATTTGCGATTCCTACTTCTTTTTGAAAATAAAAAGTAATTGACATAAAGTGTTACAAACACCTCACATGCAAATAGTAACATATCACTGAAAGCTTGAAAAGTGGTTTTCAGGCCATCACATTCAAAAATTGTACCTATAACAGTTTAAGGATTAAAGCGAAGTCCTTTTGGAAAGTAATTTTTCAGAATATTCCCAGTAACTTTTGCAAAACCTATGCCGTTGCCGTTTACAGAAACTAAATACCAATCATTTTTTAATGGGTTTTCTAAGTTTATGACATTTCCTGTAACATAAACCTTGAACTGTTCTATATCAATTTCTACAAACTGTTCTACGTCATTTGGTGAAAGGGCTAAGCCCAATGCAAAAGATGGTTCGAAACGATTTTTCTTAAATGTTCCTAGATGAAGTCCATTGCGAGCAATTTTTAATTTACCTAAATCAGGCAATCCTTCTGGCAACAAATAAAGGTTATCACCAAAGGTTTGTAGGAGCCCATTTAGCTCAATTTTTAGATGTTTTTTGGCGAAATCTTGCCAAAGATTAAGCTGATCTTTTGTTAGATTAGATTTAACTGGCTTAACTTTACGGTGAGCTGGTTCCCTCGTATCATGTAGCTTAGCAACAAATTGCCCTTCACCTTTAAAGCGGTGTGGATACATGCGAGCAACCTCTGGCATATCAATTCCTTCAGCCATTCCATTGATTTTTTCAATCGGAAGAAGCTCAAGATAATCGTATTCTGACAATAGCCAGTTCACGACGCCTTCGTTTTCCTCTGGAGACCAAGTACATGTTGAGTAGACCAGTGTTCCACCAGGCGCTAGCATTTTCATTGCTTCTTCTAAAATCTCTTTTTGAAGACTCGCGCACTCTGCGGGATAACCTTCATGCCAATACTGAGTAGCTTGAGGATCCTTACGAAACATGCCCTCTCCAGAACAAGGTCCATCAAAAACAATCAAATCAAAGTATTCTTTGAAGACTTTGGCTAATCTGTCTGAGCTTTCATTGGTTACGACAACATTTTTAGCTCCGAAGCGTTCCACATTCTCAACCAGAATTTTACTGCGTTTGTTGGAAATTTCATTACTGACCAAAACGCCAGTATTATTCATGTAAGAAAGAAGGTGAGTGGATTTACCACCCGGTGCTGCTGCTAAATCAAGCACGCGCATGTGATCACCCGGTGCTGCAACTTGAGCAACCATTTGAGCAGCAGGTTCTTGAGAATAGACCAGACCAGAAACATGTTCAGCAGACTTACCAGAAACTTTTCCATAATGACCCCAAGGAGTATTTGGAATAGAATCTTCAAAAACATGCTGAGCATTTTTAAGAGGATTTACACGAAATCCAGAAACAGCTTCTTGATCAAAAGTTGCAAAGAAATCATCTGCTTCTTGTCCAAGAAGATTACGGTATTTTTCAATAAATTTATCAGGTAATTTCATACTTATATGATAACAATTTCACATGTTAATTACAACTTTAAGATAAGCATATGACTGATTTAATAAGCAATTTAACCAATAAAAAGCAGTTCTTATCCGAACTGCTTTGTTTGTTTATAAAAATTTTAAATCTATCTCATCGTCACAAATTCTTCGGCCCCTGCTGGATGAATAGTTTCAAATCTTTGGGGAAGATTTGAAAGGAGAAAGAGGACACTCTTTCTCTTATTTAAATGGAAGGCATTCAGACAACAGATGTGACTTTTGAAGCATCAAATAAAGTTATAGCAACGAAAAAAGTTATCTCATTGTTACAAATTCTTCAGCTCCTGTTGGATGAATGGCTACCGTATTATCAAAATCCTCTTTAGTAGCTCCCATTTTGATAGCAACTGAGAAGCCTTGAATCATTTCATCAACACCGTAGCCTATACCGTGCAAACCAATAATTTTCTCATCCTCACCTAGAGTAACCAATTTCATTTTACTTGGTTGGCGATGATTACCTAGAGCAGTATACATGGGCGTAAAAGTTGAGCGATAAACTTTAATCTTATCTGCACCAAATACTTCAGTAGCTTTTTCTTCCGAATAGCCAATAGAACCAATCGCTGGATGGCTAAAAATGACTGTGGCAACGTCTTTATAATCCATTTTTGCATTTGGTTTGTTGTTAAAAAGACGCTCTGATAATTGTCTTCCTGCCTTAACTGCTACTGGCGTTAATTCAAGTTTGCCATTAACATCTCCTAGAGCATAAATACCGTCAACAGAGGTGTTTTCATAGGCATCTGTTTTAATGAAACCTTCTTTGGTTAATTCTACTCCTGTTTTTTCAAGTCCGAATCCACTCACATTTGCTTTACGGCCAATTGCCCAAATGATAGCGTCTACCGTGTAAGATTCGCCATTTTCTAAAATTAACGTCAAAGAGTCATCGACATTTTTTTAACTTCTTTTGGAATTGAGTGCGTATGTAATTGTGGACCACTTTCGGCCATGTATTTAACAAGGGTTTCAACAATTTCTTTATCAAACGTACGAAGTGGTCGTTCATTACGAACAAAAAGGTCCGTCTTTGAACCGAGTGCATGTAAGACTCCGGCAAGTTCAACAGCAATGTAGCCAGCTCCAACAACAGCAACGCTATTTGGAAGACTATCTAAGGCAAAAAAGTCATCTGAAATCATGCCGTATTCAGCACCTGGAATATCAGGATAAAGAGCATGACCACCAGTCGCAATCAAAATATGCGGAGCTGTATAGTATTGACCAGCAACTTCAACCGTATGAGAATCAACAAAATTAGCATAGTCATAAACACGCTCAACACCATTGTTATCAAATCCGCGTTCATAAGAGCCATGAATACGGTCAATATAAGCCTCGCGATTAGCTTTTAAAGTTTTGAAATCGAAGGTAGCATCAGCCGTGTGAAAACCATATTCGCTAGCATATGTCTGAATCGTCTCAGCGACTTGAGCCCCGTACCACATCACTTTTTTAGGAACACATCCTAAATTGACACAGGTACCACCAACTTCTTTCGCTTCAAAAAGAATCACCTTAGCACCATGCATAGCTGCGCGATTAGCTGAAGCAATCCCACCAGAACCACCACCAATAACAATATAGTCATATTGCTTAACGTCCATATATTCTCCTAATCTAATTCTTGATAAAATCTAAAATTGCTTCTTCTGACAACGACGAATCACACACCACTTTAACATGACCAGCTTTGGCAACTAATAATCCTGGTACTGTTGGAACATTATATGCTGTTCTTAAGTCTTGAATATCAGAATCGGCTGCTTCACTATTTATAAAGTAAACAGTAAGTTGATTATCTTTAGCAACTTGAGTTAACTTCGGTTCAAAGCGGCGACAATATGGACAACTAGGGCGACCAATAAAGAGAATAAAACCTTCTGCTACTTCTAAACACTTTTTAGCTTCTTGTGCAGTAATTTCTGTAAAAAATGATGCAAATGATGTCATCTGAATACCTCCTGTAGAAAACTTAATAATCGATGTAATTGATAAATTAATGGCGAATAAAAGCACTGTCATCAACGTCACTATTATCTGAAATATAACGTTCAACTGTCATATGCAAATCATATTTATCGCGCAATTTCGCTAAAGTAGTCATCATTGGTGAAGCATGGTGAATATCAAGGGCTTCTTGATTTTCCCAACTATCAATCAATAAAACTGTCTCAGTTTCTTTAGCCGGAAAGAAATAGTCATAGCGTAAATTACCTTTTTCAGCACGAATAGCATCTGCTATACCAGATTTTTCCATTTCTTCCACAAACTGTCTAGCACTGCCGTTTACACCTTTATAATATAAATTGACTGTAATTGCCATAGCATCACCTTTTTCTTTTTTGTCCATTTTAATAAATTTTGAAAACTGTTTCAAATAATTTGCACACAAAAAAAGACTGAGGTATTTTATCTCAATCTCTTTTTTAAATATGAAGTTATTAGCCCAGCGCTACATCCATTACCATCATGATAACAAAACCAACCATTAATCCAAGAGTGGCCACGTCAGTATTTCCATTTGTCTGTGATTCAGGAATCAACTCTTCGACAACCACAAACATCATGGCACCAGCTGCATAAGCTAGGGCATACGGTATGATTTGTAGCATAATAATCACTAGAGCTGCTCCTAAAACAGCCCCAATTGGTTCAACAATGGCTGACATTGCGCCAAGAAAGAAAGCTCGAAAACGAGAACTCCCATCAGCTCGAATCGGAATCGACAACGCAGCACCTTCTGGGATATTTTGTAAACCAATCCCAATGGCAAGACCAATAGCACCAATAAGCGCCGAACTAGTCATATTACCAGAAGCCAAAGCTCCAAAAGTAACACCGACCGCTAGACCTTCTGGAAAATTATGAATAGTAATCGCTAAGAAGAGAAGAGCAGTTTTTGAGAGTTTTTTCTTTGGTTGAATCCCTTCAGCTTCAGAAACATCTAACCCTAAGTGCAAGTGAGGAACAAGGGCGTCAATCAATCGGAGACTAAAGCCACCGAGTAAAAATCCAACTGCTGCGGGTACCCAAGCAAAATTACCATAATCAGCCTTAGCATAAGAAAGTGCTGGGTCAAGCAAAGACCAAAAGGACGCTGCAATCATGACACCTGCGGCAAATCCCATCATAATATCTAGCAATTTTCGGCTAACTTTAGTAAAGAAAAAAACAACGGCAGATCCAAGAATGGTACATCCCCAAGTAAAAAGGCCTGCTAACAAGGCTAAAAAGACAACATTTTGTGTCATTAGCCAATTCATCATAAACAAATCTCCTTATATGTGTATTTCCAATAAAAACGTTTTCTGTAAATTCATTCTTATTTTACCATAGGTGTAAAAGAAAAACCTAGTAAAAATACTAGGTTTGAGATAAATAAGTTTGTATCGTTGATAATTTTGCTTTCGGAACAAACATGACTTTTTGACGATGTGTGAAATCTGGTTCTTCACCATCAATAGTTAATAAGACATAACCAAGTTTTTCTCCCATCACCTTAGCGGCTGCATAGTCCCAAGGCTGAATGTAAGAAAAGTAAGCCAATAATTGTCCAGCCATAACTGCTGCCATACTGATTCCAGCACCGCCATAAACACGAACTCCTAAAGTATGCTCAATCATATCATGGAGTCCATGGTAGTTATACGCAAACATATTAGCATTGCAGCCTACCAAGAATCGGTTCATTGGTCGATCTTGAAATGGTGGTAATTTTTGATCGTTCATATAAACATCAAATTGACCACCGCCACTATACAAGGTATCGTTCATCACATCATAAATCAAACCAAACTGACCGACACCATTTTCATAATACGCAATCATAACAGCAAAATGCGTACCTTGCGCCACAAAATTGACAGTACCATCAATCGGGTCAAGTACCCAGACATTTCCATCGGTAATATCATGGTGTACGCCATTTTCTTCCGCTAAGATATGGTCACTTGGATAAGCTTGCTTAATTTTGGTAATTAGTAATTCTTGAGTTGCTTTATCTAGATTCGTTACCAAATCATCAAAACGCGTCTTTTCTTCAATTTCAAGATCCTTGACCATATTAGACTTAATAAAGTCACCTGCGTCACGAATAATGTCTTTAGCAAATTGAAACTTATTTTCCAAGGGAAATGTATCCTTTCTCCTTTGCTTTAGCAGCTTTTACGGCTTGATAAGTTGAATAGCCACTGCTTTGTTGAAATTCGCGATCAATTTGTTTTTCCTGTGCTTTACTTTTCACAATTGTCTTAAAGGTTGCGTAGCTGTCTAATAAATCGCTAACAGCAACTTTCTTTTCATATGCGGCCTCAACCTGATTCAAAAAATGAAGCACTGATGCTATCTCTTCAGTGCTCCAAGACAAATCAAGTGGATAGCTGTAGTTTTTCATACAAAGATGCCCAAACTCTTAAGAAAACGAATCGTTTTCCATAGCTCAACAGACATCAACCTGTTGAAGAGTTATTCCTTTCTATCCTTCAATTTCTGCTTTTATCGTTGCGTCACGCAATTCTTGTTTACGATAATCACGTGGTAAAAATGCACGAATTTCATCTTCATTAAACCCAATTTGCATGCGTTTGTTATCCAAAATGATTGGACGACGAAGCAAACCAGGATTCTTCGCAATTAAATCAATCAATTCTGAAACAGATAACTCGTCAAGATCAATATCTAACTTTTGGAAAACTTTTGAACGAGTTGAGATAATATCTTCTGTTCCATTTTCTGTGAAGGCCAAGATAGCCATTAATTCATCGCGACTAAGAGGACTGGTAATGATATTGTGTTCTTGAAATTTAACATCGTGTTCATTAAGCCAAGCTCGTGCTTTTCGGCAGCTTGTACAACTTGGTGACAAAAATAAAGTAATCATAAAACCACCTCTCTAATCTTCTTAACTTAATTATACAAAATTTTAAAAAAGTTTTCTATTTTTTCCCCAATTTTGGGCAAATTTTTTATCAGATTTTAGCTGTTCAACCAATTCATCGGCTCCAGCGAACTTAATCATGCCTCGAATTTTATCTAACCAGATAATTTCGACCGTTTCGCCATAGATATCGTTTTCAAAATCGAAAATATTTGCTTCCAGTCGTAAATCTTGGCCACCAAAAGTCACATTTTTTCCGATACTTGTCATTGAGCGGTAGCGTTTTCCCAAAACAATAATATCTGTCACGTAAACACCATCACCTGGAAGATAAACACGGTCTAAAACGGCAAGATTTGCTGTCGGGAATCCTATCGTGCGACCTCTAGCATCGCCATGAACAACAATCCCTTTAGTTGAAAATTCATAGCCCAGAAGACGATTCACCTCAGAAACATTTCCTGATAGAATTTCTTGTCGGATACGTGAAGAACTAATCTTCTCTCCGTTATCTTGAACTTCAGGAACTACAATAACATCACCATCAAAAATTTCTGATAAATGAGCTGCGTCTTTTCTATCGTGTCCAAACTTATAATCAAAACCAACGACAATAGTTCTTGCTCGCAAAGCTTTGATATAAGTCCTCAAAAATTCTTCTGACGACACTTTTGAAAATGCTGATGTAAAATCAACTAAGTAAAGATCATCAACGCCGTACTCAGCAAATTTTTCGTAACGCTTTTCTGGCGCCGTTAAATTCAATAATAATTCTGGTGTAAAACGAGCAAGAGCTAGACGTGGTGATTCATTAAAAGTCAAAACAGTTAAGTCTAGCTGATTGCGTTTTGCGATTGATCTAGCTTGGTCAAACAGGGCTTTGTGCCCTTTATGCAGGCCATCAAAGTAGCCTAATACTAAAACACTGTCTCGAGTACGATTGATATCTCGAGCATCTTTTATATGTTGAATATTCATTTTTTCCATTCCATTATATAAACACTTTATTTGGTTTGTATAGGTCATCACGTGGAATTAGAATAGCAACAACTTTATCTTGATAGAAAGCAGCTAATTGTTCTTCAGTTCTATCTAAAGCAATTTTACGCCCAAATGAAATCTCTGTAACTTGATCTTCTGTCAAATCTATACGTGGCAAATCCATAACGCCATACTCGATTGGCAAAAGAAATGAAAAATCATCTTGCGCAACTTTTTCAGTGATTTCAGACAAAGTCAATGCATCTTCCAATTGAAGACCAGCTGAAGCTTGGCGCTCCAAGTAAGACATATGACTGGCAAAACCAAGTGATTTTCCTAAATCGACTGATAAGGTTCTAATGTAAGTTCCTTTACTACAAGCAACTTCAAAGTCAAAATAACAACAATCATCTTTGAATTCTAACAGGCTAGTGCGTTTGAAATCATAGATTGTCACATGGCGTTCAGGTCGCTCAACTGTTTGTCCAGCGCGAGCATACTCATATAAACGTTTTCCATTGACCTTAACAGCTGAGTACATTGGTGGAATCTGAGTAATTTCACCAACAAAACTCGCCATAGCATGGTCAATGGTATCTTCTGTCAGCTCTGTTGAAACTGGAGTCTTCTCAACAACTTCACCACTGGCATCTTCAGTTGTTGTTGAAAATCCTAGGCAAATCTGCCCACGATATACTTTTCCAGCTTCAGTCATATATTCAATCACACGAGTTGCTTTTCCGACAGCAATTGGTAAGACTCCAACAACATCTGGATCTAGCGTACCACCGTGACCGATTTTCTTTTCATGTAAAATTTTACGAAGCTTAAAGACAGCATCATGGCTTGTCATCCCAGCTTCCTTTTTCAAATTAATAATTCCGTTAATCATAAATAATATTATACCTGTTTTCATCAATAAAAAACAAGTTAAAACTTTGTATTGCTTTAACTTGTTCATTCTTTCTAGATGTCACGGTTAACATCTGTATCAATATCTAAGAATTCTTGAATGTCTTGGACGTATTCTAAAACACCTTGGAATTCACCGTTTTCATCACGAACTGCTGCATAGGTAATGTGGATGAATTTGCCCATTTTTTCAGATTTAAACCACATAACCACTTTATCGCGTTCGCCAGAGCGAAGTAATTTAAAGACTTTTTTGACTTTATCTAACACTTTTGGTGGGTGGCAAAGTTCAACATTACGTCCAATTTGACTTGGTGTACGTTTAAACACCATTTTTTCTGGAACAGTATTGTCATTAAAGTATTGGAAAATATCGTCTTTATTAACAAAGCTTATTTCCAAAGGGAGATGATTTAAAATCAGGTTGGCTTGTTCTACTGACAAATACCCGTTGCCAAATGGTTGAGTGGTTGTACGATTAACAGCTGGCTTTTCTTTTTTAGGTGTAAAGCTAATGGTGAACTGTCCTTCCGGCGTATCGATAACTTTCGTCAATTGATTATCATTTGATTCAGCATTAGTTTGACAAGAGTCATCAGAATTAACTGTTACAGAAGCAGATTCTGGTTTCTCATTGTCAAATGACTCACGTTTTGGTTGCCATTTAGCTGTTGGTTTAATAATGGCATAACCGTACGCATCACTTTCATCAGCAATTGCTAACCAATCATCTTGGGTAAGAGCTTCAAGAAGAATCATCAAGAGAATAGCTTCTTCTTTGAAAATCATTTCTTCAAATTCATGAGCAAAAGTTTCAAAGGCTTGTGACACTTCAGCAATTGATACTTCTGGCAACTTACCTACTGCTGCTTGTGCTTTTTTAAAGAGCTCACGAATATCATCATCCACACCCCACATGACGCGTGGCGGAGCATCATGACCATGTTGTTCCATCAATGGGAAAAAGAGCTCTTCTTTACGCTTGTAGTGATTATCGAATTGCCCTAGAAGAGCCATTTGAAATTTCAAACCACGTAACAAATCATCACGAAAGTCTGCATTTTCAGGTTTCTCATAGTTTTCAATGATTCGACGAATACGCAACATGGCTGAGCGTAAAGCGAGATTTTCTTGTTTAAACACATAAACAGGATGTCCTTCTTGTTCCGTATCTGGGACATCAACATCTGACACAGCTCCCTTAAAAAGGTTAGCGTGGACATTACACAAGCCCATCACATCCTCAAAAGTAATGCCTGTCTCATCTCCCATTAGCTCATGCTCCATCATTGAAATCTCAAGCGCGGAAACTCCTTTAAAGGTTTGATTGAAATCTTCCTGAACAGAATCAGCATCTGCACCGTGATGCAAACGCAACAAAATATCTTTTAGTACTTCAATACGATTTTCAGTCATTGTTGCCTCCAATCACTTCATAACCGTTAAATTCAAGTACTTTTTGAATTTTATCAAGTGAGACATTAGCCAGTTTTGCTCCTGCTTTCAGAGAAGTCACTTTGCCAACGGTATTTAGCATAGTTACTTGTGCTAAAGGTTTAAAACCTAAATCAACCAAAATAGCTTTAATCTCAGGATGTTCTTTTACAACCTCAGCTACTGGTCTTGTCAAATCTATAATATTGTTCATTATAATAACCTCTTTTATTAGGGATAGGTTCATTATAGCACAAGAATTTTAAAACTGACTTCATCTGTCATAAAAGATGACATCTTTTTAATCTTTCAGAGCTTCAAATTTTGCTCGCATTGTTGGATTTTTTCGGGTTAATTTCTTGACTGAAACGTCGTCAAGTTTATTATTTGCAAGGCGGAGTTGGTTTTCACTTGTTGTTAAAAATCGTTTCACTTCTTCCATACGACGGATTGATTTGTCAATTTCATCAATGGCTTTTTTGAAGTTATTACTTGCTGAATTATAGTTTTTCGCAAAGGCATTTTTAAAGGTTTCAAGGTCATCTTCAAAATGTGTAATATCGATATTCTGTTCACGAACCAAGGCTAATTCTTGTTTGTACTTAAGAGAATTAAGCGCAGCATTTCGCAAAATACCAATCAATTGGATGAATAATTGCGGACGAACCACGTACATCTTTTCATATTCATGGCTAACATCGACAATTCCTGTGTTAAAGTAATCATTATCAGCTTCTAACATGGTAACTAAAACCGCATACTCACAATTTTTTTCACGTCGATCTTTATCTAATTCTTTGTAAAAATCTTTGTTTTTGTGTTTAGTTTTTGTCTCATCGGCTTCGTTTTTCATCTCAAACATGATAGATAGTATTTCAATACCATTTTCATCAGTTTCACGATAAATGAAGTCCCCTTTTGAGCCACGGCTTGATACTTCATTATCTTTGCCGAAGGTTGCATTTGGGAAAGCATAGGCACGCACTTTATTAAATTCTGTCTCGGCATATACTTCTAGACTTTCACCAATTGCTTTAGTTGATTGCTGAGCTTTAAAGTTTTTGTAGAATTCAACTTGTTCATTGGCAGCTTTCAATTGAGCTTCGTAATCTCTTTTAACAGATGCAAGAGATAATTCAGCTTCTTTTTCTTGGAGAGCTAATTTTGACTTAACATCATCACGTTCTTTTTCAACGCTAGCAACTGCTTCTACCAGACTTGTTTTATTTTCAAGTGATAAACGTTCGAGTTGATTTTTAAGCTCAGCTACTTCTTTATCTTTTTCCGTTAAAGCTTTTGTTAGTTCCAAATCTTTATTTGATTGGAAATTTTCCAAGCTAGATTTTAACTCGAGAATTTCTTGGTCTTTCTTAGCTAGTTGGCGTTGATTGTCAAGCTCTAAACTTTGTTTTAGCTGCTCTAATTGCGTAGTCAAATCTGCAATTTCTTTATCTTTAGCACTAGCTTGAACTTGCAAATCATTTTTTGATTTTTCTTCTAAAAGTGCCTTTTCTTTTTCTAAACGCTCATGAATTTCTTTGTCGAATTCGCTACTTCTGACTTGAGCTAGCAATTGACTGTATTCTGTTTCATTAATGGTAAAGACTGTTCCACAATGGGGACACTTAATGTTATTCATAATTTCCTCGCTTGATTTTATAATTACTCCTATTATAACAAAAAGAAGTCTCGGGGACTTCTTCTATATATCTAGAATAGGTTCTTTGCAACATCATCACGAATATGTTGCCATTCTTGGTTTGCTCTAGTAATTTTTCGCTTGTAATCTTTCAAACCTTGTTCATATCGTTGAATGAGAAAAGCTTGTTTGAGTGGCTGAAGTTTTGGTATTTGAATACTAACAATCTTTTTCGTATTCAAATTCATCACATTTTTTCCGGTATTAGTTGTCTCAAGAAGTTCTTGACCTAATTCAGATTCTAAGAATAATTTGATATATGTCCCTGAAATGTCAGCAGTCGGTCTTAAAACAGTAATGTTAGCAGAGGCAATGATTGCCCTATCTTGCTCATGAAAAACAGCGACTTTTTTAACTGTTCCTTTTGAGGCAATTAAAACATCTCCATCTTTCAAAAGGTAACGTGAGACACTGTCTTGTTCGACATCAATCTTTTTCAAATGGTCGTAATCAATATCAGTCTCAGTCATATCACTTAAGTTAACAACCGATACATTTCCTGTATCTCCTAATTTTGAAACAGCCTTTCCTTTAAAATGCTCTGTCACGTCACTTAAAGAAACTTTGGCAATCGGATTTGCTTCATATTTCTCAATCAATTCACTCATAGCTATCTCTCCTTACATGTTAGTATTATAATACTAATTCGAACATTAAACAAGTTAAAAGAGCAGTAGACTCACTGCTCCTTTACTATTTATTCGTTTTTTTCCAAGAACTCAATCAACTGATTTCAAAGCTTCTAGCATATCAACTGTTTTTAGGATATGGTTAACAAGCCAACCTAACAAGAATAGTATTCCAATAACAACGATAATTGGAATGACGTAGATTGATAAGCCAACTTCAGTCCCAAACTTAATTGAATCTGAACCAATCATATTCATAATCAGTTGATGTAAGTATTTTCCGCCAATCAATCCAACAACAATACCAATTAATGATAAGCTAATGGTTTCACGATAAATGTACATGGTCACTTCATTATCATAAAATCCAAGAACCTTAATCGTTGATAATTCTCGAATACGTTCAGCCACATTAATATTAGTCAAATTATAAAGAATAACTACAGCAAGTAAAATGGATATAATGATTAGAATCGTCATTGCGCCATTAAGAGAGACAACGACTGAGTTAACATTCTTAATCAATGAAGCATTTTGGCTAACAGCTGATACACTATCCATGGCTAATAATCTTGTAGACATATCTTCGATATTCTTACTAGAATGATTTTTAAGTGTGACAAGGTAAGCATTATCTTTAACCTCTTCATCGAAGAGTTTTTCATAAGCTTTTTGTGACATAAAGAGATAATGACCAACATTCATTTCAACAATTGCAGAGACTTTAAGAGAATGCTTATTCCCATTTTGATCTTTAAAATCAAATGAATCACCAGCTTTAATGTGATATAAGTCAGCTAATTTTTCTGATAGGACAACACCATCATCTGTTAAGGTCAAGTCTTGTGCTGTTTTAGCATCTTTCAAATGAATAAAGTCACCAAAACTTTTACCTTGACTAACCAAAATTGAAATGTCTTGCTTATCTGTCAATCCAGAAATACTTTCTGTGACATGTGATAAATATATGCTTTGGTATTTGGATACTTTTTTAGAATCTAAAACAGACGTCAACTCTTTTTGGCTACTGCTATCATCACTAGTGACCACAATCATGTCATAAGGCATCAAACGTGAAAATTGATTATCAATGATTTTTCCTAATGACGATTGAATGCCTAGTCCAGCAAATAAAAGGGCAACCGAACCGGCAACACCAAATATGGTCATCAACATGCGCTGCTTGTATCGGAAAATATTTCGGGCAGTAACTTTATGTGTAAATGACAAACGGCGCCAAATAAAACCGATACGTTCTAAGAAAATTTTTGAACCTTTGACTGGTGGTTTTGGCAACAAAAGCTGAGAAGGTTTCTCACTAAGCTCTTTTCTAGCAATAATAAAGGCTGGTAAAACCGCACTAACAAGAGCAAATACAATGGCAATCAAAGTATACGACCAATAGAAATAATAAGTCGTACTTCCTAAAGTTGTATCACCTGTAACAATCTCAGCAATGACTCGTGACAAAATGTAATGTCCCGCAAAAATTCCCAAGATGGTTCCTGTCATGCTGGCAACAAAACCATAGATAACAAATTTCTTAATAACGTCGCTATTGCTGTAACCGAGAGCTTTTAAAACACCCGAATTAGTGCGTTCTTCATCAACAAATCGTGTCATTGTTGTGAAAGTCACTAAAGCAGCAACAACATATAAGACAACCGGAAAGACATTGCCGATGCTGCCAATACTTGAGGTACTTGAAATGTAGGTTTGATAACCTCCACCACCTGGCAAGGTTGAGCGAGTATACGTTGTATAAGTCGGCTCTTTCATAGAATCAAGCTTCGTTTTAGCGTCACTAAGCTGCTTTTCACTCTCAGCAATTTGAGCTTGCGCTTGCTTGATTGAGTCTTGTGCTGCCAATTGTTGCTCATTTGGTAATTGGGCGAGCATGGCTTTTTGCGCTTCCAGTTGAGATTTAGCTGCATCGACCTTTGCTTGATTAGCATCAAGTGAGGTTTGTGTTTCTGATTTTAATTGTGCTAAGCGTTGGCTAGGATTATCAGAAAGCAAGTCCTCTAAGGCTTTTTCTTTTTTAGCTAATTTTTTCTTATAAGTCTCTGAAAATGGATTTAGTTTTTTTAAATCATCATAACGAATTCTAGCAATCGTGTAAAAGTCACTGTCAAAGGCTGATTCTGGAACGACGGCATAGTATTTCAATACTCCGTTTCCAGCACTTGATGTTCCAAGGCTAGATTTTGAAAGAATCTCTGAGGAATTGACAAAGCCAACAACTTTGAATGTCGTTTTTTTCAAAATGCCTTGTTCGTCAGATTGGGTAAAGCTGATCTTATCACTAAGATGGTATTTCTTTTGCATGGTTGAAGCTAAGGCAATCTCATCAGTAGCTTTAGGATAAACACCTGAAACTAACTCATATTTTGAAATACGCTTGCTGTTTGAAAACACACGAATAGCATCATCGGTATTTTTAATTGTCACATCCGTCAGATAGCCATAATCAACTTCGCTGTCTTTGATCGTTGCTAGCTCTTTTTGATCATCATCACTAAAACCATAGCTTGCAATGACTGACAAGTCCATGGTATTTTGCTTTTTAAGATAAGCACTTGCTGTCCTTTGCATGTCAGGTCCTGTTACTTTCAAGGCGACAAAGGCAAAGGCTCCAAGCATCATCAAGAGCATGATGGATAAAAAACGACCTTTAGAACTTCCGATTGATTTTCTGATATCTTTCCAATAAGTCTTTTTTGACATACCCATCACCTCAATATTCTAGTGTTTCAATATCTTGAGGATGCTCGTTCACTTCGATACTACTTACCGTGGCATCATGCATATGAATCACTCGGTCAGCAATTGGAGCAAGAGCTGAGTTGTGTGTAACAATAATCACGGTTGAGCCTTTATGACGTGACATATCTTGCAAAATTTTTAGAACTTGTTTTCCGGTTTGATAATCAAGGGCACCTGTCGGTTCATCGCAGAGCAATAATTTTGGATTTTTTGCCACCGCACGAGCTATTGATACACGCTGTTGTTCACCACCAGATAGCTGAGCTGGGAAGTTATTAAGACGTTTT
The DNA here is from genome assembly GCF_900108865.1 of Streptococcus sp. 45. Classification (NCBI taxonomy): domain Bacteria; kingdom Bacillati; phylum Bacillota; class Bacilli; order Lactobacillales; family Streptococcaceae; genus Streptococcus; species Streptococcus sp. 45. The sequence continues at coordinate 108,938 of NZ_FNXZ01000001.1, forward strand.
CCAAGTCCCACATCAATCAATGTCTGCTCAGCATCTCTTGCATCGCTAACAATTTCTGAAGCTAGTTCCACATTTTCTTTAGCGGTCAAATTGGGCACCAAATTGTAAAATTGAAAGACGAAACCGACGTCATTACGACGATAAGTTGTCAATTCTTTAGCATTGTATTTAGCAATATCAACCCCGTCAATCAAAACTTGTCCTTCATCGTTCGTGTCCATACCACCGAGAATATTTAAGACAGTTGATTTTCCAGCTCCTGAAGCCCCTAAAATAATGACCAATTCTCCTTTTTCAATGGCAAAATTAATATCATTATTAGCCACAATTTCAGTTTCACCTGCTTGATAACGTTTATAAGAATGCTTCATTTCAATATATGACATGAGATTCACCTCTTTATTTTTTCTTAATTAGACATCTTGTTGATTTAATTTGGACTATATTATATAATTTGATAAATTATTAAACAAGGACAAAAATAGACAATCTGTTCATTTTAGACCAAGACTAAGAAAGGAGCTGATTTTTTATGGCCAAGCGACAAACAGAAACCAAGAACTATCTTAAGCAAGCTTTAGCTAAACTTTTGTTGGAAAAACGATTTGAGGAGATTAGTGTCTCAGATTTAACCAAAACTGCTGGCATTAATCGTGGAACATTCTACCTTCACTATGTTGATAAATGTGACATGATGGACCAACTAAAAAATGAAACACTTGATGAGTTATTAGCTATTCTAAATGACGACTCTCTTTTTTCTGATAGTCGGACTGTTATCATCCAGTGTCTGGACTACATCCACAAGAATTTTGAGTTTATTTATGCCATTTCAAAATCATCTTCTTCCGATTTCTCTAAAACCATCAAAGATTTTATTTACAGCTTTCTTTTAACTATCCCTGATTTCAAAGATATTCTCGTGAGCTATTATGAAATTCCTTATCAATATGCGCTTGAAGTCTATTTATCTTCTATTGAAAGTATTATCTCTCTTTGGGTAAGTAATGGTGGAATTGAAAGTTCTGAAGAAGTCACCGATATAATCCTTAAAGTTGCTTCGCTTGATAAAATGGTATGATAATACTAAGAAAATCTCACTTTAGTTTAAGTGAGATTTTTTAACTATAGTGAGTTTACGGCAGCAAGAGCCGCTTGATAATCTGGATCTGAGTTAACATTTTCCAAGTATTCAGCATAAACCAATTGATTATCCGTATTTAAAACAAGCACAGCACGCGCTAGAAGATGCCATTCTGCCATTAAAAGACCATAAGTCTTCCCAAATTCATTGTCATAGTAATCAGACAACATAACCGCTTGATCAAGACCTTCAACACCACACCAGCGTACTTGAGCAAATGGCAAGTCTGCTGAAATCGTAATTACCACGGTATCAGACATAGCTGAAAGTTCTTTATTAAACGTACGTGTCTGTGTTGAACAAATCCCTGTATCAATTGATGGCACAACGCTAATTACTTTTTTCTTTCCAGCAAAATCAGACAAGCTTTTAATACTTAAATCAGATGCTCGCAATGAAAAATCTGGTGCTGTTTCACCAATTTTTAGTTGTTTACCAATTAAAGTTACGGGATTTCCAAGAAAAGTTGTCATCGTTTATTCCTTCCATTTATGAGAGTTTTTTTGTTATTTGCAAGAAAAGAAAGCCTTTTACTCTCCTTTCATTTTACCGAAAAATCTCTTTTTAAACGAAGAATATGCTTGAAAGTTAAAGATACTTGCTTGCCTCTCTAACTGAAAGTGGTGATAAGTGTTCTTTGTTTGTCATGATAAACTGTCTAACCCAAGCAGCGTTAGTTTTTGACAAATCACGTAAAGCCCAACCTATGGCTTTATTGATAAAAAATTCCTTTGAACCTAGATTTCTCAGAAGAATCTCTTGGAGTAAATCAATCTTAGTCTGATCTTTTCTACCAAGCTGGTGAAGAATGGCTAGTCTACATAGCCAGATATTATCATCATGTGCCCACGCTTTCATCACCTTATCAACTCTCTCATCCGTTAATCCAATGCGACCAATAACAACGGCTAGTATGTCAATACTATCCCACCACTGTTTGCTTCTTGCAAAATATTCAAGCTTTTCAATATCATCATAAGTCAGAAATCTTTGCATCGTACGCAAGTAATCAAGAACCAAATACTGACACTCACGGTGGTCATCTTGCCAGACCTGCTTTAAAAAAGCCCAATCAAGCTTTTCTGATTTTTTCTCATTGGCTAAAAATGATTTATAAAGTGCTCGGCGTTTTGGTGTTTGAATGCCATAAAAAGAAAATCGATTTTTCATGTAGGCTGACATAACTTGCGCTTTTGCCGAATCAGCGTTTTCTTCAAATAATCGAGTCATTTCTTCAAGCTTTGACAACTTTCTTCCTCCTTGGAGTAACTAAGCTATTTTTCACTTTCATTCTATCAAAAAGCAGTCTGTTTGGCATACAGACTGCTTGCTTTTACCCTATGAACATCAATACGATTGTTTGATTAGATTTTTTCCAAAGCTAGACGCAAATCTTCAATCAAGTCATCAGCATTTTCAAGACCAACAGATACACGAATTTGATTTCGAGTTACTCCACAAGCTTTCAAATCTTCTTCAGAAAGTTGTTGGTGAGTTGTTGTCGCTGGGTGAACAACAAGAGATTTGGCATCCGCAACGTTTGCTAAATCAGAGAAGATTTCAAGGTTATCGATAAATTTATGCGCTTCTTCTTGCCCTCCCTTGATGTGGAAAGTAAAGATTGAACCAGCACCTTTAGGGAAATATTTTTGAGCCAAGTCATAATATGGGCTTGATGGCAAGCTTGGGTAGTTGACCTTTTCAACTTTTGGATGGTTTGCCAAAAAGTCGACAATTTTCTTAGTGTTTTCAATATGGCGGTCAATACGAAGTGACAATGTTTCAAGACCTTGCAAAAGTAAGAAAGCACTAAATGGTGACAAAGCTGCACCAGTGTCACGCAATAATTGCACACGAAGGGCTGTGATAAAAGCTGCAGCTCCGATATCACGAGTGTAGCTGATATTGTGATATGATGGGTCTTCATCTACAAATTGTGGGAATTTACCAGATGCTTCCCAATCGAAGTTTCCTGAATCCACAACTACACCTGCAATAGTTGTTCCGTGTCCACCGATAAATTTTGTCGCTGAATGAACGGCAATATCAACACCGTGTGAGAAAACATTGATTAGATATGGTGTACCAAAGGTATTATCAGTTACCAATGGAATCTTGTGAGCATGCGCAATATGAGCAATCTTTTCGATATCAGGAATATTGATAACAGGATTTCCAAGCGTTTCAATCAAAACAAGTTTTGTATTATCCTTGATAGCTGCCTCAACTTCCTCAAGATTGGCAACATCAACAAATGTTGTCGTCACGCCATAACGTGGAAGAGTTTCTTTGAGTAAGTTAAATGTTCCACCGTAAAGAGTTGTCGCTGCCACCACGTGATCGCCAGAGTGTGCAAGTCCAAGAACAGCATAAGTAATAGCTGCCATACCAGATGATGTCGCCACTGCTCCGACCCCATTTTCAAGGGCAGCAATACGATTTTCAAAGACTTCTACTGTTGGATTCCCGATACGTGAATAGATATTTCCTGGTTTTTTCAAACCAAATAAATCTTCACCTTCTTGAGCATTATCAAAAACATATGATGTTGTTTGGTAAATTGGAACAGCACGAGATTTTGTTGTTGGGTCAACTTCTTGACCAGCATGCAATTGTAGAGTTTCAAAGTTATATTTTCGTGTCATGGCATGTACTCCAATCATTAAATTTTCTGAATGTACATACAATTTTACACTCTTTTAAAATTCTTGACTAATACTTATTAAAAAAGACTAGGTATAGTTTCAAACTATACCCTAATCAAATGCTCTGGCAAATCGCTGAGTATCAAGTTCAACTTCTTTGGACTGAGCAATGGCTGAAATCACTGCAACACCATCTGCTCCAGATTGCCGAATAGCAGCTACATCACCAAATGTAATGCCACCAATTGCCACAATTGGAATGTCTTTATCTAATTCACGCATTTCTCTCAAACCATTTAATCCGATAACTTGGCCAGCGTCAGATTTTGAAGAAGTTGGAAAAATAGGCCCTACGCCAATGTAATCAACAACATCAATTGCTGATAAATGATATTCTTTAGCATTTCCAACCGATAGACCTATCAACTTATCTGGAAACAACTTTCTAGCCTCGCGGACTGGCATATCATCTTGACCAAGATGGACACCATCAACACCAATTTCTAAAGCCAAATCAATGTCATCGTTGATGAAAAATAAAACGTGGTACTTACGACAAAGGGCTTTAACCTTTAAAGCAAGTTCCTTTTTTTCTTGCCCAGAAAGTGCACCTTGACCTTTTTCACGAAATTGAAAGCATGTCACCCCTGACTTAAAAGCTGCTTCTAGGACATCCAAAAATTTCCCTTTAGGACAATTTGGCGTGCCACAAATAAAATAGACCTGCAACTGTTCTTTATTCACAATATACCTCAACTCTCTTCAAGCGCTCAACATCTTGATTTGTGATTTTGCAAAGAGCATCTAGAAATGCTATCTGAAAACTTCCAGGTAGACCATTGCTTGACGCAACTTCTGCCAGCTCACCTGCGATATTATAAACTGAGATTGCCTCTTCTAAGCAAGCAAGTAAATCGCCTTCTTTAGCAAGACCGATAAATGCAGCTAGCACTGCTCCGAGTAAGCAGCCTGTTCCTGTAACAAGTGGCATTAAGGGACTACCATTTTTAAGAAGTTTAACGTGACCATTGACCGCAATGGCATCTGTTTTTCCTGTGATGACAACTGGAATTCCAAGTTTTTGATTAGCTAACCAAGCAAGATGTCCAATGTCATCAACGTCTGCAGAATCAACACCTTTACTTTTAACATCTTGTCCAACTAGCGCAGCAATTTCCCCGGCATTTCCGCGTAAAAGTGAAATCTTGTGATGATTTAGCAAATCAGACGCAACTTTCTTGCGATAAGGTCCAGCACCAGCAGCAACTGGATCCAAAACAGTTGGCACCGAATACTTCTCAGCAATATCTAGAGCGTCCTTGTAAAGTTGCCAACTTCCCTCGTGCAAAGTACCAATATTAACCAACAGACCACTTGCATTTGGCAAAAAATCTTCCAAATCTGGCTGATATTCACTCATGGCTGGAGAGGCACCAAGAGCCAACAGACCATTTGCTGAGAAATTCTTGACGACATTATTTGTCAAACAAATGGTCAAAGGATTATTCTCTCGTAAGTCATCTAAATAAGTCATTTAATCTCCTTTGTATGTGACGTGATTAACTGGACCATTTCCATGACCGAGTTCTGGAGCGGTTTTGATAGCTTCTGTAATAAATCGCTTAGCTGTTCCAACTGCTTCTTGAACAGAACGACCTTTGGCTAATTCTGCCGTGATTACTGCAGCATAAGTACAACCCGTTCCGTGTGTATGTTTGGTCGCAATGCGTTCAGAGGTAAGTGTCTGCACTTGACCATTTTCTAAAAAGAGAAAGTCTTTAGCTTCATTTTGTAAATGGCCACCTTTGATGACAACATTTTTAACGCCGTATTTAGCTTGAATAGACTTTCCAGCTTTGAAAATGGCATCTTCGTCTTTTAATTCTTGTCCAAAAAGTACTTCAGCTTCTGGTAAGTTTGGTGTGATAATGGTTGCCAAAGGAAGCAATTTTTCTTTAAGAGCCTCTACTGCTTCTTGGCTAATCAAACGATCGCCACTTGTTGCTACCATGACAGGATCAAGGACGTAAGGACATGACATAGTATTCAAATACTGACTCACGCATTCAATGGTTTCAACTTCCGCCAGCATCCCTGTCTTAATCGCATCTGGCTTAATATCAGAAAAGACACTTTTTAGCTGCTCATCAAGAATCATTTGATCAAGGTTACAAATAGCTTGAACACCTTGGGTATTTTGTGCAACTACACTGGTAACAACCGCCATACCATAAACCCCACGCGCTTGAAAGCTCTTTAAATCAGCCATGATACCCGCCCCACCACTTGGATCAGTTCCAGCAATTGTTAGAGCTACTTGTAATTTAGACATTTCTTACCTCCTCTGGCCACTCTTCCTGATCAATTGCCATTTGGAAAAAATTGCGTTCATGCTGACAACTTTCCAAAAAGACACGAATCATTTCTTTTCTTTTTTCTTCTGGTAGTTGACTACTAAATCGCTTTAGTAGGTCAAAATACGTCGGTAAACAAGCTGTTGCTTCGTCAGCTGCGTAAAACTCAAACCATGCTTTAAATGGATTATCACTTGCAACCTTACCAGTCTCAAGTGCTTTTTTAGCAACCTGCTGATAAATCCACGGACATGGAAGCATGGCTGCCAAGATGTAAGCTGGATTATCTTGACTTAGCTGATAGTACATGTGCTTAATGTAATGGTCAGAACTTGGATACCAAGCCTTATCAGCAATAATATCATGATAATCTCTTCCAGCTGCCTCAGCTAAAATATGATGAGCTCCCACCTCATGATTAAAAATAAAGTCAATCTGACCTAAAAAGAAGTCTTTGCTTGGTTTATCGGAAATTTTGGCAAATAGCTGAGCATAAATATCAGCAAATTTTTCCAAATAGATAGCATCCGCTTTTAAGTAATGGCAAATTGCTTCATCAGACAAATTGCCCGCCATCATTTGCTTGATAAAATCATCTTCTAAAATCTTATCAATGAAGATTTGACTACGTTCTTTCATTTCATTAATCATTCATTTCTTCCTTTACTATTGTTGTGAATTCCTTTAAGTGACGAATGGTGCGAAATGCCTGCTCTTGATTGTCTTGTGGGTTATCAGTATTTGACAGATAGACACCTTGAATACCAAACTTTTGAGCTGTTTTTAAATGGCGCGTGCTGTCTTCCAGATAAAAAATCGTCTTGTCAAATAAGGCTTCAGTTTCAAGTACCGCTTGATAAAAATCTTCTGTTTTATCAGGAAATCCTAGCGCAATACAAGAATAAATACCAGAAAAGTATTGCAATACTCCTGCCGATTCTAAACCGATTTTGGCTAAATCATCATAATTTGATGTGACTGCATAAATCAAAAAATCTTTTTCAGCTAAATCGGCTAAGGTCTCTACAGCTTGCGGCATGAGTGAAATCTTTTGATAAGCCTCTTCTAGTAGCTGCTGAGTTTTCTTTTCTGGATAAGTCAAGTTTTCTTTGGCAAATAAAGCTGATAAATAAGCTTGCGCCTCAACCATATTGAAACGCCAGAGGTGTTTTTTTATCGTTTGAGTATAGGAGATATTGGCTAAAGCCAAAACTTTCTCGATGACCTCATCCCACAAACCATAAGAATCAAAAACAACCCCGTCTAAATCAAGAAAAATAACGCTTTTACTTTTGGGCAACAAGGGCAACATAACCTCCTTTGTCATAACCCTCAATCGGTTCTTCCACAAAATCATTAGTATAGATAGGCTGAGCCGTAAGGGTTTGGAAATATCGAATATTTGTCATGGCAAGTTCATCTCTTAAAATCGCTTCTTTTTCAAGAGGAGAATGGAAAACAGCAGAGCGGACTAACTCGATTGGATAAGGAAAGGTTGGGGCAATTTTATGAAAAATTTCTTTATTATAACCACCAACATGAGCAGCAAATTTATACAAAATACCATAAGCACTCTCCACTGGAACATCCAACAAAATCAAATGACCTCCCTTTTTCAAAGCACGATGGCAATTCTGGTAAGCTGACGATAAATCTTTGATATAACTCGAACAACCGTTTAAATAAATCACATCATAGGCTTCTTTTGCAAGTGTAGCACTCTCTGCATCCCCAATCTTGACTGTCATGCCACGTTTTCTAGCAATTGTCGCCATATCATTTGACGGCTCAACACCGTATTTAACCTGAATGCCGTATTGTCTATGCAAAGCTGATTCAAAAAGACCACTGCCGCATCCAATTGATAGAATGGTTTCTTTTTCAATATCATGTAAAGCTCGGTACAATAGTTTTAATTCACTGGCAAAGACATTACTATTTGTCATAAACCATTGGTCATACGCGTCTGCGTAACCGTCAAACATTTTTGCATCTGTCATTGTAATCCATCCTCCTTGAGACTTTCTAAGGCATATAATTTTTTCAAATTCATGAAATGTGTTGAATACTTCAAGCTACGAAGCACAGCCATTGCCAAAAAGCCTCCAATCAAAGTCGCCAAAACAAATCGTGGGGTAAAAAAGACCAAAGATTGTGCCTGACTTGCTTTTGCAAGTAACTCGTCATCCCCATGAGCTGACATGGTCCAAAACCAAACCATAACTGGTGCAGAAAGTTGCGAACCAATAATCCCTGTTCCAAGAAACTCTCCGAACCATGCCATGACAGGCTTTTTCGTTAAACGGTAAAAATAAGTGGCTAAAAAAGCTCCTGGGACAGATCCAATAATAGCTAATGGAGCTACACTAGCCACACCAGCTTGAGTTAAAATCCGCATAATAGCAACAATTAATGCCATAGCTACAGCATAAATAGGCGTCATGAAAGTTGCCGCAATGATATTCATCACACTGGACATAAATGCCATGCCTTCAATCCGAAACAGCGGTGTTAGCAAAAAATCCAAAGCAATCATGATAGCCAAAACAGTTAAACGGTGTACACGATTATTCGCCATAAAAATTCCTTTCCTGACACTAACATGCACCAAAAGCTCACAGAAATAAAAAGGCTCCATTTGAAAAATCTCAAATGGAGTTTATCTATTTAAAAACTGCGAAACAGCTCTTTTGACTTTACAAAAGAACTATCTTATATCGATTTTTGCACAACAAAAAAACAGCTTTTTGTTGCTTACACATTTCCCTTCGTCAGTTCTAACTGCATCAGGTTCAATGGGTATAATCTCAGCTTTTACGCACCCCAAATGTCTTATTAAATTTACAGAATAACTATAACACATTCAACTTGAAAGTGCAATAATTTTCAGAAAAATGGCACAATTTTTGCAGTGAATTGATAAAAAGAGGTATAATTTGTACAAAAGAATTCTTAATAAACTGGAGTAATACATGAAATATTTAGGACAGGCCTTCAAAGAATTAAGAGAAGCAAGACATATTTCGCTAGCAAATGCTACTGGTGGATACTTCTCACCTTCGATGCTTTCAAAATTTGAAAGTGGGAAACATGACCTTTCTGCTCAAAAATTATTGATAGCTCTTGAAAACGCACATATTGAAATTAATGAATTTCTTTATCTAACTAGAGGATTTTTAAAAAGTGATTTAGTAGAATTACAAGAAAAAATCTATTCTTTAGAAGAAAAGCTTGATCAAGCTGGTTTACAGAAATTATATGAAAGTGAGCAAAATAAGCAGAATAATAGAGATACAAAAATGATTTACACCATAATCATCAAAGCACACATGAAAGCCTTTGATGAAACAACAGAACTAACATCTGAAGAAGAAACGTTCCTTTATAATTATCTTTTTAATACTGAAATCTGGGGAAAGCATGAACTATCTCTCTTTTCGATTTGTTCTACTCTGCTATCTCCTGAACTATTTACAATGTATGCTAGAGAGTGTCTCCGAAAAACTGATTTTTTAGGAGAACTAGACGAAAACCGAAAAATTATTCATACAATGTTACTAAATGGTTTTATGCTTTGCATCGATGAAAATGATTTTATTAATGCTAATTATTTTAACAAACAAATCCAAAATCATTTTTACAAAGAAAGCGAAGCATATTACCGTACGATTTATTTATGGGCAAAGGGCTTGTTTGATTACAAGCAAGGGCATAAACAAGATGGATTGAAACAAATGAATGATGCAATCCAAATTTTAAAGATTTTAGATTGCCAATCAGCTGCCGATTATTACTCTTCTGGAATGCAAAAAGTAATCAGCGAAAACTTAAATTAATTATGATATTGAATATATTCAAGGGCTTATATCTTTTTTACATTTTCTTTATTATTTTTATCTACAAAAAACTCTTTAAAGAACATGACTGATTTTCTTATTTGTAGCTCGTTTAAAAACAGTCCTCTGGACTCCTTTTGAATATATTCAACGTTTTTACTCCTTGATTAAAAAAATACTATAATGATACAAAATCAGTTAAGGAGTCAAAAATATGAAATTGTTTTTTACAAATAAGGTATATCACTTCCTAACAGTTTCTCGATTTTTAAACACTATTGGTTCATCACTATATAATATTGTTTTCGTCATCTATGCTGCAACTGTTTTTCATTCAAAAATTATGGTAGGAGTGGCTAATGTAACAATGGTTATACCAACACTCTTTACTATTTTAGTTGGCATAAAGGCTGATCAAACTCAATTCAAAAAGAAATGGATTGTTATCACAGGTTTTACTCAAGCAGCTATTTTTACAAGCTTGGCTTTTATAATTTCCAAGCATTGTTTACTTGCCTTTTCTTTTATTTGCCTTTTTAATATCCTTAGCGATATGTTAAGCGATTTTTCAAATGGTCTTCGAATGCCTATTATTCAAAAGTACGTTAACAAGAAAGATTTAATCGAAGCCTATTCTTTCACGCAATTCATTTCTTATATCTGCAACTTTTCTGGACAAGCTTTAGGAATTTGGTTATTAACGATTTCTCATCACAACTTTGCGCTTCTCGCAATAATTAATGCACTCTCTTTTATGCTGTCAGCTCTGGTGATATTAATCATCAAAGACGACGCTGATTACGATGTTTTATCAAGCGATAATGAACTATCATTCAAAGAACAATTTTCAAACTTATACCATAATGTTATGTTGATTTTTAACGAAACTAATAGCGCTGATTTTATTCACTTACTCCTAGCAATTCTCTGCTTAAATATGCTCAGTGGCTCACTTAATGCTATTTATAATATTTGGCTACTGTCTGCAAAAATTGGTCACCTATCCTACAGCCAAGCACTACTTCTTATTGAGTTTATCTTAGTTGGCGGTATTTTGATTGGAAGCTTGACACCACACGATTATTTTTCTCAAAAATCAATTAGACAATTGCTAAAAATTAGTGCAGTAATTTTCTTTCTTGTCGGCCTTTCAAATCTTATCCACTTCCCCTTAATTATCGGTATTTTACTACTAGCATTTGCCAGTTATTTAGTCGGAAAAGTTAATCCTAAAATTAATTCTCAATTATTGAGCAATCTTCCAGCCAATACCTTAGCACAAACAAATAATTTTCTGACTTTTTTGTTCACCTTGTCCCTTCCTGTCGGAACAGTATTATTTAGTAGTTTATCTTCGTGGAATATCACATCCACTTGGATTACATTTCTGGCTTTAGCTGTTGCTGTCTTTAAATTGTCAGCTTCTACTAAAACTGTTGCTGATTGAGAATTTTAAAAAAAAAAGAAATCCAAGGAAAACTTGGATTTCTTTTGGTATTACTTCTCCTATTATTTCTTCTCAATTGGTGCGACGCTGGCTAATAGTTTTTTAAGTCCAACTTCTGGGAAATTGATTTTTAGTTCTTGAGTTTTGCCTGATCCAGTGACAGCAAGAACTGTTCCGTCACCCCATTTTCTGTGATGAGCGATATCACCGATTTGCCAGTCAACAGCTTCTTTTGAAGCGCTAGCTGATTGACCAAAAGGTACTCCTTTGACGGCTTTTGAATATGGCTGCGCTCCACGTGATGTCGGTTGAACTTTCGCTTTGCGAGCTTGAAGAGCTTGTTGGAGGCTCATGCCTTTACCAAAGCTCATTGATTGGTCACTGCTATTGCTATAACGAACACCAAATGAAGAATTAGCAGGTCGAGCCAAGCCTTGGTATTGCAATAACTCGTCATCAATTTCACGGATGAAGCGAGATGGACGGTTATAACTTGTCTTACCAAACAAGGTACGTGTATTGGCATTTGTCACAAAGAGCAACTGCTCAGCACGCGTAATACCAACATATGCCAAACGGCGTTCTTCTTCTAATTCATCTTGATCTTCAGCAGCTCGAGAAAGTGGGAAGACCCCTTCTTCCATACCAATCAAGAAGACAATTGGAAATTCCAAACCTTTGGCAGCGTGCAAGGTCATCAAAGTCACTTCTGCTGTTTCAGCATCACCATCATCAGTATCTGCAATCAAAGCCAAATCATTCAAGAAACGACTTAGTTTGTCAATACCAGATTCATCTTCTGGGGCATCGTCTTGATTTTCATCAAAGTTTTTCGTAACAGTCAAGAATTCTTCGATATTTTCGATACGTGCTTGGCTTTCAAGCGTATTTTGCACACGAAGGGCATCAAGGTATCCAGTCTTATCAAGAACAGCTTCTACCAATTCAGTAACACTGTATTTATCCAAATCCGCACGAAGATTCATAAGAAGATTTGCCAAATCCCAAACGGCTTGTGCCGCTTTTCCTTTGACACCTGAAAGCATGATATTAGCTGATGCATCAAGCAAACTCATGTTTTGAAGATTAGCAAAGTCACGGATTTTCTCAAGCGTACCAGGACCAACACCGCGTTTTGGTTCGTTGACGATACGTTCATAACTAATGTTATCGGCAGTATTGGCAATAACATTCAAGTATGAAATCACGTCACGAATTTCCTTACGGCTGTAGAATTTCGTTCCACCAACCATAGTATATGGAATATTTGATTTCAGCAAAGCTTCTTCAATAGTACGTGATTGAGCGTTTGTACGGTAAAGTACCGCAAAATCTTTGAAGTTTTTCCCTTGTTCACGGACAATATTGTCAATCGTTGAGGCAACAAAAACAGCTTCTTCACGTTCATCACGCGCACGATAGTAAACGATTTGTTCCCCGTCAGCATTTTGTGTCCAAAGTTTTTTCGGACGACGATTGCGGTTGTTATTGATAACGGCATTAGCTGCTTGCAAAATTTTCTTAGTGGAACGATAGTTTTCTTCCAGCATAACAACCTTGGCTTCAGGATAATCTTTCTCAAAATCAAGGATATTTTGCATATCAGCACCACGCCAACCATAGATAGATTGATCAGCATCACCGACGACACAGATATTTTTAAAACGAGATGCCAAGAGTTTAACCAACTGATACTGAGCATGGTTAGTATCTTGATACTCATCTACGTGAATATATTGGTAGCGTTGTTGATAATAAGCCAAAACATCTGGATTTTGGTCAAACAAACGAAGCGTCAACATGATAAGGTCATCAAAGTCCATAGCTTCGCTTTGACGAAGTTCCGCTTGATAAGCTTTGTAACATTTGGCAACGATTTGTGTGTACATGTCACCAGCTTGGTTCTCATATGCAACCTCATCAAGCAAATCATTCTTGGCATTTGAAATCGTTCCAAGAATGGCACGTTCATTCCATTTTTTAGGATCAAGGTTGAGGTTCTTTAAAATACGTTTCATGAGCGTACGTTGTTCACCAGGATCCACAATAGTGAAATTGCGGTTATATCCGATGTGATCAGCGTCACGACGCAAAATGCGTACACACATGCTGTGGAAGGTAGCAATCAACGTATCAGCCGTTGCAGGATTCAAGGCCATAGCACGTTCACGCATTTCACGCGCAGCTTTATTGGTGAAGGTAATCGCTAAGATATTCCACGGATTTACAAATTTTTCATCAATCAAATAGGCAATGCGGTGTGTCAACACGCGAGTCTTCCCAGAGCCCGCACCTGCCATAATCAAAAGCGGACCTTCAGTCGTTTTAACAGCTTCTGCCTGCTTATCATTCATACCATTTAATAAAGGATTCATCGTATAAAAGACCACGGAGGTTCTGCCATCAGCTCCTATCAGCCAAGAAAACCATCCGAGATTTATTCCTCTCTATATTAATTATTTCATTAAAATCAATGCTTTTCTATTGTACCATTTTTTAAAGAAATAATGTTGGCTGGTTTCACTTTGTTTGGCAAATCTTCAAGAAATAAGAATGAATGCTGTCACTCTCATCAACTTCAGGATGAAAAGAAAGTCCGATTTGATTGCGATAACGAGCAGCGACGATTTTCCCTTGATGTTTTGACAAAATCTCAACTTCATCTTCTACCTCACTAATGTATGGTGCTCTGATAAAAGTCGCTAGCACTTGACCTAAATCCGCAAAATCAAGTAAAGACGAAAAACTTCCTAATTGTCTACCGTAGGCATTACGCTTAACGGTGACTGGCAAAGTTCCTAAATAACGCTTTGCTTGATTTTCTACATTTTCAGCTAGTAATATCAAGCCAGCGCAGGTCGCAAGAACTGGCAAACCCTGCTGAATCCTTTCTCGCAAAGGTTCTAAAAGCCCTAAATCAGCTAACAATTTTCCTTGTACCGTTGATTCACCACCTGGAAGCACCAAACCGTCTAGCGGCTTTTCCAAATCTTTTAGCTGCCGAATCTCAATTGTCTGTGCACCTAATGAGGCTAACTTTGCTTTATGCTCTGCAAAATCCCCTTGCAGGGCTAGCACTCCGATTAAAACCATATCAACCTCCTAAATTCCACGTTCAGCCATAAGCAATTGAATTTCTTCTTCGTTAATGCCGACCATGGCTTCGCCGAGATTTTCTGATAACTTGGCAAGTAATTTCTTATCTTGATAATTTGTCACAGCTTGAACGATAGCACGCGCACGTTTTTCAGGGTCACCTGATTTGAAAATTCCAGAGCCAACAAAAACACCTTCTGCACCAAGTTGCATCATCAACGCAGCATCTGCTGGCGTAGCCACACCACCCGCCGCAAACAAAACAACTGGTAATTTTCCAGTCTCATGAACTTCTTTGACTAAATCATAAGGAACTTGCAATTCTTTTGCTGCTTGATAGAGTTCATCCGAACGAAGAGCCTTAAGACGAGCGATTTCTTTTTTCAATGAACGTAAATGTCGAACTGCTTGGATGACATCACCAGTACCTGGTTCCCCTTTTGAACGAATCATACTAGCGCCTTCTGCAATACGGCGAAGAGCCTCACCAAGATTTTTAGCCCCACACACAAATGGCACGTCAAATTGAGTCTTGTCAATATGATAAAGGTCATCAGCAGGTGAGAGCACTTCACTTTCATCAATGTAATCAATCTCAATAGCTTCAAGAATCTGAGCTTCAACAAAATGACCAATACGAACTTTTGCCATAACTGGAATAGAAACAGCCTCTTGAATTTCTTGAATCATCTTAGGATCACTCATGCGCGAAACACCACCAGCTGCTCGAATATCTGCTGGAATTCTTTCAAGTGCCATGACGGCACAGGCACCTGCTGCCTCAGCGATTCTCGCTTGTTCTGGTGTTGTGACATCCATGATAACACCACCTTTAAGCATTTGGGCCAATTGTTTGTTGAGTTGATAACGTTGATTTGTCATTAGAAATACCTCATTTACTTTTTTGTTGCTTTTCATTATAATAAAAACTGACATGGTATCAAGCGTCACTTAAAAACTTTTTTATAGGGTCAGATTGGAGATGTTATGCTTACATATTCATTGGATAAAAAGGGTGCTATTCCCCTTTACGAACAACTTTATCGTGCAATCAAAAAAGATATTACCATTGGGATTTTAAAAGCTGGAGAAAAATTACCATCAAAACGTAACCTTGCCAAACACCTTGGCATATCTATCGTTACGGTTGAAACCAGCTATCAACAATTAAAAGCTGAAGGCTACATTTACAGTCAAGCTAAAAAAGGATTCTTCGTTTCAGAAATCAATCCACACCATCCGCCCGTTGAAAAAACCATAAGGTTACTTTCAAATCCAGAAAGCAGGCCAGATGAAGCCAAAACTTATCTACGACTTAGTAATAACCAGACCAATTCCGAAACATTTCCATTTGCTACGTGGTCAAAAATTGTTCGTCAAGTTCTGAATAACTGCCAAGATGAACTTGTTCACCCCTCACCAAGTAAAGGTGTACTACTACTAAGACAAGCTATTGCTAAACACCTAAACGATTACCGTGGAATGGCTGTCGACCCTCGCCAAATTATCATCGGTGCAGGAACCGAGTATTTGTATACTATTCTCATTCAATTACTTGGGCTTGATAAAACAGTTGCTTTAGAAGAGCCAAGTTATTCAAAAATCCGTAAAATTTATCAGCAATTTCAGGTCAAACAAACCTTCATTGATATGGAAAATGACGGACTTAGTATGTCACAACTAAAAGAAACAGATGCCGATATTGTCCACCTTTCTCCTTCGCACCAATTTCCTACAGGAGCTATTTTATCTATCAGCAAACGTTATGAACTTTTAAGTTGGGCAAATCAAGGCAATCGTTACATCATTGAGGATGATTATGATAGTGAATTTCGTTTTCAAGGGCTACCGATTCCTAGCCTTCAAGAGATTGATAGCCTCGGAAAAGTCATTTATATCAATACTTTTAGCAAAAGCTTGGCTTCAACTTTACGTATTAGTTATATGATTTTGCCACCGCAATTATTGGAACGCTTTGAAAAGCAACTTAGCTTTTACAATAACACTGTCTCAAACTTACAACAATACACCCTTGCTTACTTTATCAACGACGGTTATTTTGAAAAGCATTTAAATCGTATGCGACTTTTTTATCAGAAAAAACGTGACAGTCTGATTCAAAGATTATTAGACAGTCCTCTCAAAAATCACATCAGCATTCATGAAGAAGAGTCTGGTTTGCATTTTATTATGACCATTAAAAGTGACCTAGCAGAAGATGACATTTACAAACAAGCTCTAGCAAATGGATTGCAAATGACATCTATTTCTCACTATTATCAAGGGGAAAACAAGCACTTTGACAAGTCTTTCATCGTTAATTATGCTAATATTTCTAATCAAGATATCGAAAAGATCATTAATATTTTATCGCAAATCATTCTTTGATTTTTTTGTAATTTATATTTTTTCCAAACAATTCAAAAAATACTATTGACAAAGTTCGGTTTTTGCTTTAATATAGTATTCAAATCAAATAGCAAACCGAATGATGTCATTCAGGAGAAGAAAGCTTGCCTTTCGCCGAAGGAGTTACGCTCTCAGGTGTCATAGACAGGACTGGGTGATGGACGGACTTCTGGAGAGACCTAGTCATTTTTTAAATGACACTAGTGACCTTTCGTTAGTATGTTTTTAAGGACTGAGTATTGTAATACTAACATGAAAGAACTAGATAGGCGCCGAAGGGGCAAGGCTAGACACACATCTAGCT
Source organism: Streptococcus sp. 45 (assembly GCF_900108865.1). Classification (NCBI taxonomy): domain Bacteria; kingdom Bacillati; phylum Bacillota; class Bacilli; order Lactobacillales; family Streptococcaceae; genus Streptococcus; species Streptococcus sp. 45. The sequence continues at coordinate 126,173 of NZ_FNXZ01000001.1, forward strand.
CAAACTCTCAGGCAAAAGGACAGAAGATAAGAATCGATTAACAGGTAAGGTGTATTATCTTTGTCAGTCTTCTTATCACTTTTCAGGAGTTATCACTACGATAACTCCTTTTTTCTATTCTAACTGGCATCATAGGACGCTATGTTTTATAGGAGACTTATTCGTATATGCTAAACTTTTTTACAATGCTAGATGATATTGTCTGGGGTGCCCCACTGCTTATTCTCTTGGTGGGAACAGGGATTTATTTAACTGTTCGTCTTGGCTTACTCCAGGTTTTAAAATTACCTAAAGCCTTTAAATTAATTTTCGCAGACGATAAAGGTCAAGGGGATATTTCTAGTTTTGCTGCTCTTGCTACTGCTCTTGCAGCAACAGTAGGTACTGGTAACATCGTTGGTGTGGCAACAGCTATCAAAGCTGGTGGTCCTGGAGCCCTCTTTTGGATGTGGATTGCCGCTTTCTTTGGAATGGCAACAAAATACTCTGAAGGACTTCTTGCCATCAAATACCGTACACGCGATGATAACGGCGAAGTTTCTGGTGGACCAATGTACTATATCTTAAATGGTATGGGTAAACGCTGGAAACCACTTGCAATCTTCTTTGCTGTCGCTGGTATCCTCGTTGCTTACTTTGGTATTGGTACTTTCTCACAAGTTAACTCAATCACATCATCACTTGAAAATTCATTTGGCTTAGCGCCACAAATTGTTAGTATCGTTGTTGCAGTGGTGGTTGCCATCATTATCTTTGGTGGTATCAAATCAATCTCAAAAGTTGCCGAGAAAGTTGTTCCTTTCATGGCGATTATCTACATCCTTGCAACTTTAGCTGTCATCTTTACAAACTTCGATCAAATTCTTCCAGCATTTGGTCAAATCTTCACTGGTGCTTTTACTGGTACTGCTGCTGTCGGTGGTTTTGCTGGTGCTGTTGTTAAAGAGGCTATCCAAAAAGGTATCGCGCGTGGGGTCTTCTCAAATGAATCTGGTCTAGGTTCAGCACCAATTGCTGCTGCCGCTGCAAAAACTGAAGAACCTGTTGAACAAGGGCTTATCTCAATGACTGGTACTTTCATTGATACGATTATCATTTGTACTTTGACTGGTCTTTCAATCATCGTTACTGAGAAATGGACTGTAGCTGGTCTAGAAGGTGCACCTCTAACTCAAGCAGCATTCTCATCTCTCTTTGGAACTCCTGGTGCTCTTGCTCTAACTTTCTGTCTTGTTCTTTTTGCCTTTACGACAATTCTTGGTTGGTCATACTACGGTGAACGTTGTTTTGAATTCCTTTTTGGAACAAAACACATCAAACTTTATCGCGTTATTTTTGTCATCATGGTTGCTCTTGGTGGTTTCCTAAAACTTGAGCTTATCTGGATTATTGCTGATATCGTTAATGGCCTCATGGCTCTACCAAACCTTATCGCTCTACTTGCTCTCTCACCAGTTATTATCCGTGAAACAAAAAACTATTTTGCTCGCATGAAATAAAGCAAACACTCCTGAAATCGTTCAGGAGTGTTTTTTAATGTGATTCTAGGTATTGTTCAATCACTTGAAAAACACCTGATTTAGCATTCGATGGTGCTATAAAGTTTGCAGCAGCTTTCACTGCCTCGCTAGCATTTTCCATTGCATAAGAATATTTCGCTAAGCGTAACATAGCGATATCGTTATCGCCATCTCCAAATGTCATGACCTGATCAGCTGAAATGCCTTTTAAGGCCATCAGCTCTTTTATCCCTAGTGCCTTATCAACACCAGGCAAAACCACATCAATAGCCCCAAATCCACTAGCCATTGGCACTAAATCAGGAAATTCTTTTCTGAAATCCTGGCTAACACTTTCAAACAAAGCCATGGGGAGCTGCATGGTAATTTTGTTAATCTTTTCTTGTGGCAAGTCAAGCATACTATCAAGTAAAATCACATTTGGAAAGCTGGCATTGTAGTATTTCAAGCGCTCCGCATTACCTAGATTCTGGCAAATATAAGCTCCTTTTGTCATGTAAGAATGCTCTGGCGATGAAATCACGATATGATAGTCATCAAAATGATCCTCATAGTATTGTAAAAAGTGCTGCAATTGCTGTGCACTTAGATTTTTCAGGTAAATCGTCTTGTCCTTAACAAGCAAATGGCTACCATTACCAACAACATAAGACAAACGATTGGCCAAATTTCCAAAAACAATCCTCATTCTTGAGATTTGATTGCCTGTCGCCACGACAAATAGAATTCCTCTTTTATCCAGCTCATCCAATAGTTGCTCAAAACGCTTGGCTTCAAATTGCCCCTTTTCATCTAAGAATGTTCCATCCATATCCACTGCTATGAGTTTTATCATCTTTTTCACCATTTCAATTTTTTCTAATACCATGATAGCAGTTTCAAAAAACTTTAGCAAAAGTACAACACAAAAAAGGAAGTATAACTACTTCCTTTTCATTTTAAATATCGGTCACTTTGACAAATGGATTGCCAAGACCATTAATATCACCTGATTGGGTACTTTGTTCTCTCCAAAGTAATTCAATAGGGTACCAACCGTTGTTTGCTGCATTATATGGGTCATAAACGTAAGTATTTCCATTTGAATACCCTTTAAGGACAATTTCGTGACTTGTTCCAAAGCCCCAAGGCGAGAATTTATCTTGTTGAACAGCTGCCAGAACGTGGTGTCCTTCTTTCAGTGCATCAGTCAATTGAGATGAGCTATGAAGTACAGTCGCTGTCATTCCCCAATGTTGCGCTGCAATCACGACACCTCGTCCAGTTGTCCCAGCATCACCGCGATTGAATTCAACGGTATTGTTATAGAGATAAGCACAGACAGTTGTAGGCAAAATTTCTGTTCCTGTTAATGATGAAACAACCATAGCAACACTTGTTGGGGCACAGGCTGTCGAAGCCATTCGGTAACCACCGAAAGTAGTATTTGCCCAACGTCCGTCACGTTGATTGTAATAAGGAGTACTGAAGTTCGTACGTTTAACAGTGAATTCAGTTGATGTCAAGAAATACATTTGTCCATTATCAGACTGGTAAACATGAATGTGATACGTTCCTGTACCAGAGTGATTAGCTACATTAATTAGACCTGTGGCATTTGTTCCAGAAGTATTGGCATCATACCATCTGATGTCATCTTGGTCACTCACATCAGACCAGACAGCATATTTTACAGTACCATTTGAGTAAACACCAGAAATGTTAACGCCGTACACGCCAGTTCCCTTATAAGAGGTTGAAACACTAGTGGTTACTTCCTTGTTGTTAAAAGCATATTGACCTAAATTATAGCCAATGGTTTCACCGTCTTTCGTCTTAACATAGACGTGAACAGTATAGTCAGCCGAAATGTTATGATGGTATTTTTCGTCAACCGTAATAATGACTTTTCCATTTGAAACGTTTGAACTTGTATACCAATGAAGATTTTTCTGTGCAGAATCAGACCAAGCAGCAACAGTTACACTAGCAATATCTTTTGAAGACTCTGTTTCCGCAATTACAACCTGTAAACTACCTTTAGAGGCATCATGATTTTCGACGAGGACTGTTGGTTTTGTCAGCGACTCATTAAAGATTAAATCTACACCTTCTGATCCTGAGAGGCATGTAAAGGAATGAGTAACTTCATTTGTACCATAAACATGAACATTGTAATGTCCAGACTCAAACTTATGATTTTTAGCGTAGAAAGTATAGACATAAGAACCATCAGCTTGCTTAGTAGCGTGATACCACTTCATATCATCTTGACCATTTTTACTTGTCCAAGTTGGTAATTGAATATCATGAACATAAACTGGAACATCTATCACCGTTACTTTTGCAGAATAGTCTGTTAGCTTTTCAATTTGAACCCTTACTTCTGGTTTTGGCACGTTAATACTTGTTGCACTGATACATACCATTTTCCCCTTAACAACAGCATAGGTGTGAATGAGGTATGTCCCATAATCGCCAGTATACTTAGCCATTAGTTGACCATTAGTTGGAACCTTATACCAAATCAAATCATCTTGGTCATTTTGGGCTGACCAAACAGCATGGTAAACAGTCAAATCTGAGCTGACATCGCTTGGCATGCTGATTTGAATACCATTAGTCGTTAAAGTTGGCTGAACATGAACATCACTGAAATGGTAATCAGATTGGAAGCTTGTACCTGTTAAACAAGTCAATGAATTCGTAACTGCATTCGTTCCATAGACATGAACATTGTATTTACCACCTTCTAGATTGTGTTCAGCAATGCTGAAGATTCTTGTAAAGGTGCCATCGGCGTTCTTAGTAGTACTATACCACTGGATGTCATCCTGACCGCCTTTTTCTGTCCAAGTTGGTAGTTGAATACTAGTGATATATATTGGAGTATCACTAACTGTCACTTTGTAGCTTGTGTCATTAATTTTAGTAATCGTCACTTTAGCACTTGGTCTTGGCACGTCAATACTTGTCGCACTGAGACATGTCATTTGACCTTTAATCACAGCGTAAGTATGGATAAGATAAGTGCCATAATCACCAGTGTACTTAGCTGTCAGTTGACCATTAGCTGGAACTTTGTACCAAATCAAATCGTCTTGGTCATTTTTGGCTGACCAAACAGCATGATAAACGGTCATATCTGAGCTAACATCACTTGGCATGCTGATGTGGATACCATTAGCGGTTAAAGTTGGTTGAACTTTAACATCACCAAACTGATAATCTCCTTGGAAGCTTGTACCAGTAAGACCTATTAGCAAATTCGTAACTGCACTTGTCCCATAAACGTGGACATTATATTTACCACTTTCTAGGTTATGCTCAGCAATGCTGAAGGTCCTTGTAAAGGTACCATCAGCATTTTGAGTAGTACTATACCACTGGATGTCATCTTGACCGCCTTTTTCTGTCCAAGTTGGTAGTTGAATACTAGTGATGTAAGCTGGGATATCACTGACTGTCACTTTGTAAGTTGTGCCATTGACTTTTGTGATTGTGACCTTAGCACTTGGTTTTGGAACATCAATGGTACGACCATTTAAACCAATCATTTGACCATTGAGATTTTGGTAAGTATGGATATTGTATTTTCCGTATGAACCAGTGTATTTGGCTACGACGTGTCCATTGCTATCAGCTGTGTACCAAATAAGGTCATCTTGACCATTGACCTCAGACCAAACCGCAAACATGATTTTAGCACCTGCTGGAATAGCTTGATTATACTGAATATCAAAACCTTTATTCGTTAAGGTCGCACTGGTTACTTCGTCTGTAGCGTTTCCTGTTGCTCTGCGTTCAGTAACAAGTTTTTGATTGTCATTAGCAGTAATTTCAGGCTTAACGTTTTGTGATTCATCCGTAAGCTGACTGTTAGCATTAGCATCAACGATTGACTCAGTTTGATTTTCAGAAAGATTGTCAACCTGCTCAGACTCAGCACCTGTGAAATTACTGTCATCAGTAACTGCTGATTTATCGTCATTTACTTCTGTTTGCTCAGTAGTTGTCGTACTTTGCTCATCATTAATTGAACTAGATGCTAACTCAGAATTAAGCTCATTTGCCTTATCATTTTCTGACAAATCACTAGTTTCTTCAGACAAACCAGCATCAGCCTGATAATTTTCACTATTGACATCAGCTAACACGCTATTAACAGTGGCGCTCGTACTTGCTTGCACTTCATCAGCGCAAACACCACCAGCTCCAATAGCCGTCAGCAAGACACCTGATAACAAAAGTGTTCCAATAACACCGTAGGCTTTTGATTTTTTTATTGTTCCGTGACCTTTAACTCTCATAATAATCTCCAATAAACTTTTTAATCTTTAAGTTTATTCTACCACTTTTTATGAAAAAGCGCTTTCTTATTTTCCGTTTATTTCAAAAAATCCCCGCTAAAAGAGCGAGGAATTTATTTATCAGTTTTAATCTTCACTTGCTTCATCAATGGCTTTTTGGCCATTTGTTGAAAGAACTTCTTTATACCAGTAGAAACTGTCTTTTGGTGTGCGATTTAGGGTTCCATTGCCTTCATCATCCATATCAACGTAGATGAAACCATAACGTTTACGCATTTCACCTGTACCAGCTGAGACGATATCGATACAGCCCCACGTAGTGTAACCAATAAGGTCAACACCGTTGTCAATAGCATTTGCCATGGCATTAATGTGAGCACGGTGGTAATCAATGCGATAATCATCGTGAATTGAGCCATCTTCTTCAACAGTATCAAAGGCTCCAAGACCATTTTCAACAACCATCAATGGGATTTCATAACGGTCATAGATTTTTTCAAGATAATATTGAAGTCCCATTGGATCATGCGCCCAACCCCAATCAGAATAAGTCAAGTATGGATTTTTAGCACCAGCTGAGAAGTTACCTGAAACTTGCTCACCGCCAGTGTGAGTTGTCACATTGTTTGACATGTAATATGAGAAAGTATACATATCAACTGTCCCGCGTTTCAAATCTTCAAGGTCTTCTTCTGTAATATCCAATTCAACATTGTGCTCTTTCCAGAGACGTTTGGCATAAGTACCGTATTTTCCTTTTGCTTGCACATCACCACAGTAGTAAATGCCTGATTGCCATTTGTGTTCATTAGCAAGGATATCTGCTGGGTCACAAGTTCCAGGATAAAATGTAATACCACAAATCATATTTCCAATCATGAAATCAGGATTGATGGCATGCCCAATTTGAACAGCTTTAGCTGATGCTACAAATTGATGGTGAAGAATTTGATAACCTTCTTGGTAATCTGCATCACTAGCTTTTGAACCAAACATATCAAGGAACATGGTTGTGTTATTGATTTCATTGAAAGTTAACCAGTATTTAACCAAGTCTTTGTATTCGTTAAAAATAACCTCACAATAACGCACATAAAAATCAATCAGCTTACGATTTTTCCAACCGCCATAATTTTCTTCAAGTGCTAATGGCGTATCAAAATGCCAAATTGAAACCAAAGGTTCAATATTGTATTTACGGCATTCTTCAAAGACTGAACGGTAGAAATCAAGCCCTGCTTGGTTAGGTTCTTTGTCATCACCATTTGGGAAAATACGAGCCCAAGAAATTGACAAACGAAAAACAGAGTAACCCATTTCAGCAAACAACTTGATGTCTTCTTTGTAACGGTGATAAAAATCAACAGCCACATGGTTTGGATAATGCTCTGTATCGAGCACGGCGTATTTAGCGCCTTCAGGAATCTTACCATTATGGCCCATAGCTGGCGCTTTACCAGGTTTACCATCTTTGCCGATATAAGTCATGTAGCGTGGCGCGTTTACTGACCCACCAGTTGTCACATCAGTTGCAACAAGTCCTCGACCATCTTCGTTATAAGCACCTTCGGCTTGGTTAGCAGCAATTGCTCCGCCCCAAAGGAAGTTTTTTGGAAATGCTTTTGTCATATATCTTTTCCCTCTTTCAATTAAGTACAATAATAGTATACCGTTATTTGAAAGCGCAATCTTGCATTATTATCTTGGAAAATGATACTATCCCACTACAAATACGATGACAAAATCTCAGACACCACACGATAACCATCGACATTAAGGTGAAGGCCATCAACCGTACGATTTAGTGGCAACTCACCACTTTCATCGCACAAAGCATCATGTAGATTAAGGTATGTCACACCATCTGCTGACAAGTTAGACAACAAATCATTTAATTTATTGATACTATCATTATTACGATGACTTGGTGTGCGAACAAATCTTGGTGACTCATTCATTGGAAAAACAGATAGTAAGATAATCTGAGTTTCAGGCAACTTTTGTTGAATAGTAGTTATGATAGTCTCAATCGTTTCACACACTTCTTCTGGCTGTCTGGTCTTTAAATCATTAACCCCAATCAAGAGAACAACTTTACTTGGTTTCAAATCTAAAACTTGTGTATTCAGATGTTCTAAAAGCTGCAAACTGTTGATGCCATGAACACCGCGGTTATAAAGCGGTAAATCCGACGTCAGCATTTCATGAATGGGAAAATACTCAGTGATAGAATCTCCAGCAAAGACAACATTTGGCTGTTTTACCAGTTGATTCAAAGCGTCGTATTTTTCCCACAACTGTGCTTGTTGGTCAGCTAAGATTTGCTTACGAAATTCTGTCACATCAGCTTTGTGATATAGTTCTTGAAAATCAGTCATTTTTTCTCCTTTTTGACTATTCTATCACAAATCTGACTCATTCAAGAAATGACGAGCAAGAACTTGCAAAACACCATTTTCTTGATTTGACGGAGCTTGATAGTTGGCTACGTTTTTAATTTCCTGCGGAGCATTTGCCATCGCAAAAGAATATTTAGCCAGTTTTAACATCTCAATATCATTGCCACCGTCACCAAAAACCATCAGATTTTCAGGACCATAGCCCCAGTGATTGAGCAAGAAATCAAGGCCAGTTCCTTTATGCACATGTGATGGAATGACATCAATACAACCAAAACCACTAGAGGTTGCCGTTAGTTGATAATCCGCAAATAAAGTGTTAATTTCATCTCTCACTTGGAAGGTCAATTCATCACGAACCAGTAAAGTGACTTTAAAATAATCATCCTCAGGAATTGGATGTAGATTATCAACGTATTTTAAAACAGGCAAATAATAGCTAAGCAAATCCTTGATTTTTTTCGGTGTCGACATTGGCAAGTATGACGATGCCTTTCCTGCCAAGTTAATCACCGTATCTGGATAATGTTTTTCGATATAATTAACCAAAGCAGAGATGGCTTCTACTGTTTCAAATTCTTCCTGCAAAGTTCGACCATTTTCAATGATGTGACCGCCATTTTCAGCCACAAAAGACATTAAATGTTTGTGTTTAGGAAATTGTTGGATAATCTGACGATACTGGTTACCGCTTGCCACCACAAATTTGATGCCTTCTGCCATAAAACGATCAAACAAACGATCAAATAAAACCTTGTCATAAGTCTTTTTATCTGTTAAAAAGGTTCCGTCCATATCAGTTGCAATTACTTTTACTGTCATAACACCCTCCTTGTCCCCCATTATACGCTAGCTTTCTGAAAAAAGCTTTGAGTATATTCAGAAAAAATGATACTATGACACGAAAAAATCTAACTTCTCTTTCATTTGAAAACAAAAAAAGAACGGGTAAACCCGCTCTTAATTTTTATTAAGCTTCTACGCCTTCTTCTTTGAGAAGTTTCAAATCGTACATTTTAAGGAATGGGAACCAAACAAAGAATGCTGCTAGAGCACAGACAAGAGCTGTGATAACGGCACCGATGTTACCACCAGTTCCGATATAAGCACCAAGACCGATTGGAGTTGGCCATGGAGTTTGGATGATTGATACTGCGGCAAAGCCAAGTTTGATTGACCAGTATGCGATTGAAGCACATACGATTGGTGCGATAATGAATGGAAGGGCAAGGATTGGGTTGTAAACAACAGGAAGACCAAAGATCAATGGTTCGTTGATGTTGAAGATTGCAGGACCCATAGCTGCACGACCAAGCATTTTAAGTTGTGATGATTTAGCTGCTACTGCAAGCCATACACAAGCAAGAAGCATTGCACCAGAACCACCCATGATAACGTATGAGTTAGAGAATTCACCGGCAAATGCGATGTGAGCTCCGTCAACGTTTTCTGCCATGTTTGACAAAAGGATTGGGTTAACAAGACCCATGACGATGTTAGCACCGTGGATACCAACAATCCACAAAGCGTGAACAAGAAGGTAAATAACCACAATACCAAGCCAAGAGTTTGCGATGTGACGAACGAAACCAAATGGAATAGCAACAACGTTGTAGATATCAGTACCAAGTGCGATGAACACACCATCGATAACAAGAACAACAAGAGCTACGAAAGCACATGGAATCAAAGCTGAGAATGAGCGAGAAACACCTGATGGTACTGCTTCTGGCATTTTAACAACCCAGTTACGTTTGATACATACACGATAAAGTTGAACAGCAAGGATAGACATCAAGATTGCTGTAAACATACCAGATGTTGACAAACGAGCCAAGCTGTTACCACCAACAGTCCAACCATTGATTGTAGCACCTTTGACGTTCAAGTAGTCAAATGCACCATTTTTAACAAGCAATTCTGGAATTGTCAAGAAGAATGCAAATACTGAAAGTAGAGCACCATATACTGGGTCAACGTTCAAATCTTCTTCGTCAGCAAAGATTTTTGTATACTCATAACCAATAACGATGGCAAAGTATAGAGACAAGATACCCATTGTACAGTTGTAAGCTTGCAAGTAAAGAGGTGCAATTTTGTCAACTGAGTTTGCCCAAATTGATGTTAAGGCAGGAATTGGAAAGGCTTGTGGGATAATGCTCAAGACAAGGAACATAGATCCGACGATAGTAAACGGAATACTTGCCATACCAGCGGCAACAATTGCACGAACAGGACGCCAAGCAGATACCTTAGCCATCGGCCCCATCAAGTACTTTTCTAAAAATTCAAACATTTTCTTCTCCTCCTAAAAACTGTTGAATGTTTGTTGTTAACTAATTGATTGATGCCAAATATTTTTGAATGCGATAGTATTGTTTATCTGAATTACGATTGATACAAGCGATTTTTACTAACATCCATGATGAAATCATAATCCCAAGTAAAAGCATCACGATGAGAAAAATTTGAGTCGTACCATTTTCAGATAAGAATGGATAAAAACTGTGATATTGTTTAAATACAGTGGCAATAATTAAAATGATATTTAAAGCAATAATCGTTTGGAAATAAAATTGCGTCTTAACCGCAGGTTTTTGTTCCCTTGAATACATTCGCGATTGTTCCCACATACAAATGGCACCAAAAGCAGCCATAAGAACTGGAATGATAACTAGACTGAAGTTACTAGCAGATAAGAACATCAAGATCCAGTACAGATTGATGAAAAAGAAGAAGGCAACAACGTAGCGAATGAGGAAGTAACGTGTGTAATACATGTTTTTAATCCCATTTTCACGCCTTGTAGCGTCTAATTCTCTCTTCTCCTTTTCTGTTAAAGCAGCCATAGTTATCTCCTTTCTTGCCTAACTAACCGATTTTTTTGTATAATTCTAACATTTCAAGTCCAACTTCACGAAGTGTCATTGTAGTCATCAAGTGGTCTTGAGCATGAACCATGATGATTTCAACATTAACTTCTTTACCACCTGCGTATTCTTGGAGCAAGTGTGTTTGTGATTGATGGGCTTTTAATAATTCGTCATTTGATTCTTTTAACTTTTCTTCTGCTAACGCATAATTTCCTTCGCGCATCGCATCAAATGCTTCGTGGACGATTGAACGTGCGTTACCAGAATTTAAGATAATCTCAAATGCTGCAACTTGCAATTCTTCTGAATTCATATAACTCCTACTTCCTTTTTAAATCGTTAAAAATATTTTTTTAAATTCATCAAATGATTGGCAAGCTAACATTTGTTCTTGAAGTTTTGGATTATCAACCAAATCAACAATGGCAGATGTTAACTCTGGTAGTCCATCATTATCATGAATTGACATTGACATTAAAAAGATAATTTTGATTGATGGATATTGTTCATCCCATTTCACACCATTTTTAACAATCGCTACTGCAAAATGATGTTTGCTACCGACGGCTTTCAAAGGATGAGGTACGGCAATGTTTTTCCCGAATACGATGGAACTCATAGATTCCCGCTGTTTCATCATATTAAGAAGTCGTTCCTCAAATTGCTCATTTTCATTTTGTGAAATGCTCTGAGCTAGTTTTTGCAATACCTCTTCTTTTGAAGCGTCCGATAGTAGAAAGAAATAGTCTTCTGAGAAGTAATCATCAAACACATCGCTTACACTGAGTTCTGATTGACGATCTTCTACATTTGCTAAAGACCTATTCAAATGAGAGATTCCCTGTTTAATATCCTTTAACTCTTCATCATTTAAGAAAACTGAAACCGTAAAGACTGGAATATTGAAAATCAAGTTTGACAAGTCAATAGAAGAAACGATAAAATCAATTCCTTTTAACTTTTCATCGTTGATTTCATAATAACCAATCACATCCGTAATTGAAACCAAGTTCCCGAGCTCGTTTTCAATACGGCTCTTAAGCATTTGAGCACTGCCGTATCCCGTAGCACAGATGACAAGAACATTGTATTTACGTTGTTCTTTGTATCTTTCTTTGGCAGCCATAAAATGCAGAGCAATGTAGGCGATTTCATTTGGTGATAAAGTGTAAGCACTGAAAGTTGGCATATTAGCTACAACACGTTCAGCTAGTTGATACATATCGCGATAATTGGCTTGAATTTCCGCTGTCAAAGGGTTTTCCATAACAACCCTGCTTTGCAAGCGAATGAACATTGTTGATAGATGAGCAAGCAAGCCCTCAATCAATTGGAAGTCATTCTTAACAGTTGGATTAATTTGGTCAATACTGTCAATCAATTCCTGACGCATTTGCTCTTGCAAAACTTCAGAAATGTGACAAGCACTCCCGTGACCTTTTGAAACCAAGTGGAGAGTAATGTAATCAACTTCTTCTGCTGGAAAATCAATGTGCGTAGATACTGAAACACGTTTTAAGATATTTTCAGCAATTTGACGTTCTGCCAAACCTCTCAGTACCAGTTCATCTTCTGACACCTTGCTAATGCGAAAACCTTCGGTAATGCGACGGATTGCTAAAGCAATGTGGATGACTAGATTTTGAATCACAAAGTCTGATAATTTAAGACCACCTTCCCGACATTCATCCAGAACAATGATGGTTAACTCTTCAAAAGAAATTTTTTGATTAAGCAACTCATTATCAACGTATGAATGCATGGTGTTAATAAAACCAGAATCAATAAAGTAATCCATGATGAAACGACGTTTATCACGTTCTTGTCCTAAGACGTAAACCCCTTTATTGGCTTTGCTTTCAATTTTCAAATGATAAGGTTTAAATTTTTGTCTTATCTTTTTAAAATCACTAGATAATGTTGATCGACTAACAAACAACTCATCTGCTAAATCATCAAAATAAATTTCATTTTGTTCAAACAAAAGTTTGTTTAACAGATAATTGTAGCGATCATTGATATCAGTAATGTTTTGGTAATTATTGTGATGATCATTGATATGATTTTCTTCCAAAAAATCAGCATAAGCATCATCATCTACGATGTCTAACTTATAGCCATAACCTTGCTTGGAAATCAAATCAATGCCTGAGTAAAAATCTAATTTTTCAACAAGTGTTTTATAGTAAGTTCTAATTGTTCTATCCGAACATCCTAATTGCGCTGCTAGTTCTTTACTAGTAACGAATTTATCCTTATCTTTAATAAGATATTGAATAATCTGCTTTTCTTTTTTATTTAACACAGAAGTGGACACCTCCAAGTACCATTAGAACTATTATATCACAACGGGCATTAGATGTTTTCTTTTACCAAAGCTGCCATTTTTTCAATACCCATTGGGATTGGAATGTAAGCTTGTGGTGGAATTTGAACAATTGGTTTGTTTGTTTTAGCAGCTGCATCTGCCAATTGTTTAAAGTTCATTTTAGTTTGTGGGCTGACAAGGTACAAATCGTATTTATCAGCTTCGATACGTTTTTGTCCTTCTGGAACCCCAACAGCATCCATTTCAATGTCTTCACCTTTTTCTTGAAGATATGTCATTGTTTTTTTAGCAATCATTGATGATGACATACCACCTGCACAGATAATTAAAGCTTGTTTAGCCATAACGTTTAATCTCCTTTGTTTTTTGTTTACACTGATATTATATGAAAACGCAATCATTATGTAAACGCATTCTTTTTCCTATGTGATGCGGAAAAAAATAAGACCACTACGGAAATTTTCCGTTTAGATACAACTTTTTCCGTAATCAAACTGCAATCACTACGGAAATTTGCTGTAAATCTTCAGTTTTTTTAGAAAAAAAGAGCCAAACTAGTGAAAACTAGCTTAACTCCTTTTCATTTTTTATTTCCCTAGAAAAAAGCGGGAATAAATAATTTTGTATAATTCACAGAAACTTGATTTTCTTGTAAGCCTAACTCATCAGTAATTAGCTTTTTCAACTTTTCATCGTTCATTATAGAATAAACACGATAACTTTTTGAATCTTTATGAAGCACTTGAATCGTATCAGCAATCCTTTGATTGGCTAAAATATCTGGTTGCTTATCAAGATTTGTAAACTTAATGATGTAAGGTCCTCCCATTCGTTCACCTTGATTATCATAGACTTTTCGATATTTGCTAGTCAAAAAGTAATCAAGAGCAATCAGAACTAAAAATGCGATAATAATAACCCATTTAATGCTCATATTCGTCATCTCCTAAACTACATCATACCAAGGGCACCTGATAGTTGTGCTGGGCGGATATAAACTTGTTCATCTGACAAGTGATAATCTGCCATCAAAATCTTTTTCAATTCCACATCGTTGAGGTGTGATTGAACGCTGCAAGTATCATCTGAAGAACCTACAACTCTAACTTTTCCTTTAAGGTTAGCATTGTTTGCTAAATCAGGCATTTTTGCACCATCTTTCATGACAATCACATAATCATAACCAAATGTTTTTGCCACCCAAAGTTGATTTCTAACGCTGTAAACACCAGCTACAATAAGTGCAATAACCAAAATAATCAATAGAACTTTCATCATCATTAATCTCCTTTAACCTATTGTTTATGAAGTCTTTCTTAAAACTTCATTGACATTATAAGCTGTTTCTACAAAAAAACAATCATTTTTAAAAATAAAATGTCAGAATTATTAACAAGAGTGATTATTAATCGTATTTTTTATAGTTATATCTTGAAAATAAACTTTGGTAACTTTCTTATGACTTACTGAGTAATCTCGACAGACACCTGAGTTGAATCCAGTTGATAATCCTTCATCAAGGTTGTCTTCAGCTCGGTATCATTAATCTGTGATTGTACCTTGCAAGTGTCGTCTGTTGCCGAAATAATCTTAATCTTTCCTCTAAGATTATCATTTTTTATCAAATCTGGTAACTTCAGTCCATGATGCATGGTAATGGTGTAATGGTAACCAAAGCGTTTGGTCACGCCCATTTTGATTTGGACAACACG
Organism: Streptococcus sp. 45; assembly: GCF_900108865.1. Classification (NCBI taxonomy): domain Bacteria; kingdom Bacillati; phylum Bacillota; class Bacilli; order Lactobacillales; family Streptococcaceae; genus Streptococcus; species Streptococcus sp. 45. Next base: position 141,295 of record NZ_FNXZ01000001.1, read on the forward strand.
AACAATCGCAAAGATTAACAAAAACCCAAAAATAATTGCTAAAATCGTCACCATAATAACCCTCACCTCCTTGTTCCTAACGGAACACTCAAATTATACGATTACTATAATCCTTTTTGAAAGCCCTGTCAATTATTTTCTGTAAGGCTTCTTTTCAGAAATTAAATAGGAAGAATCCACTGGAATTCTTTTGCAAAAAAGCCTCCAAAACATTGATATAACAACATTTCAAAGACTTTTAAAAATTATTTATAAATTATTTTACAAATAAGGATAATTCCTGCTAAGGCAACTGAGATGGTATTGGCAACAATTAAAGCTGGATCTGAAACGGAAATTCCATGCGCCAACCACAATGCCATCCCAGTGACTGACATGGTATACATGCCAAGTGAAATGGATTCAACGTCTTTGGTTTTTAAAACCTTGATCATTTGTGGCAAAAAACCAAACGTTGTCAAACAAGCCGCAATATACCCAATCATAAAGACCTACTCTCTTCTTATAACCATGTAAAAACCTTCGTAGGGTAAGAGATTACACCCCCACAAAGGTTTCAAAATAATAACTTAATGAATAACTTTAGACTTCTTCACCGTTTGAAGCAATGACTTTCTTATACCAGTCAAATGACAATTTTGGTGTACGTTTGTAAGTACCGTTACCTTCGTCATCTTTATCAACATAGATGAAGCCATAACGTTTGCGCATTTCACCTGTACTTGCTGAGACAAGGTCAATACAACCCCATGGAGTGTATCCCATCAAATCAACACCGTCTTCGTCGACAGCTTTAATCATTTCTTTGATGTGAGCACCAAGGTAATCAATGCGGTAATCATCGTGAACCATGCCGTCTTCTTCTACTTGGTCAATAGCACCGAAACCATTTTCCACGATGAAAAGTGGCAAGTGGTACATATCAGTAAACCAGTTCAAGCTATAGCGAAGACCTTCTGGGTCAATTTGCCAACCCCATTCAGAAGCTTTAACGTATTTATTTTTAATCAAATCTTCTGTTTCAAGGTAGTCAAAGTGTGGGTTATTTTCACGGTGAGAATCGATTGCAAATGACATGTAGTATGAGAATCCGATGTAATCAACAGTTCCCTCTTTCAAATCTGCCAAGTCTTCTTCTGTCACATCGACATTGATACCTTTACGTTCCCAGTATTTAAGAATATGATTTGGGTAGAAGCCATGAACATGCACATCAGTGAAGTAATAACGTTTTTCCATGGCTTTTTGTGCCATTAGGATATCTTTTGGATTACATGTTGCAGGGTAAATTGGACACATGGCAATCATACAACCAATTTGGAAATCAGGGTTGATTTCACGACCAATTTTAACCGCACGCGCAGATGCTACCAATTCATAGTGAGCAGCTTGATACATAATCGCTTCGCGATCATCGCCTTCTTTGTAAACAATACCAGAGTTTGTAAATGGTGCAAAATCTTCTTGATAGTTAGCTTGGTTATTGATTTCATTGAAAGTCATCCAATATTTAACTTTATCTTTGTAACGACGGAAGCATGTTTCTGCAAAACGAACAAAGAAATCAACCAATTTACGGTTTGTGAAACCACCATATTCTTTAACCAAATGATATGGCAATTCAAAGTGAGACAAAGTAACAACAGGTTCGATACCGTGTTTCAAGCATTCGTCAAATAAATCATCGTAGAATTGCAAACCTGCTTCATTTGGTTCTAATTCATCACCATTTGGGAAAATACGTGTCCATGCAATTGATGTACGGAAGCATTTGAAGCCCATTTCAGCAAACAAAGCAATATCTTCTTTATAGTGATGATAGAAATCAATCGCTTCGTGGTTTGGATAATATTTACCTTCAACCACACCATCAGTGATTTCACGAGGGACACCATGACGACCAGCTGTCATCACGTCAGCAACACTGAGTCCTTTTCCTCCTTCTTTCCATCCACCTTCAAGTTGGTGAGCAGCAACTGCACCACCCCACAAAAAATTATCTGGTAACTTAGCCATTACATATCCTCCTTGTTTAATACACTGTCATTATAGCAAGCGGTTACAAAAATAAAAATAGAAAAAATTTCCTAAGTCATTAGGAAATTCCTTCTATCTTGTTTCCTTTTTATTTTTTGAGAATGAGGACTAGGTCCCACAAAAAGAGCAACAAAGCCACGACAAAAAGGCCATTTGATAGGATTTCTAAGTTTTGATTAAAACTCAAAATCGTCGCACTTATCAATACGGCAAAAAAGAGCAAACTCAAAACGAAGCGGTTAACCACACGATTAAAAAACTTAATACGGTTGGTGTAATCGTATAAATCATGGTTAACTAAAATACGTCCATTTAAGACTTGTTCCAAGAGTTGATTGAGACGACGCGGGATATTCTTACCATTTTTAAGCTGGTAAAAGAGCTCAATAAGCAAGGTTTCTTTGTTCAAAGCTTGCTTAAGCATGTCAGGTCCCATATTTTCTAGGAAATAATTCTTAGCAAGGGTCATGAGGTCAACTTCTGGAGCTAATTCACGGAAAATGCCTTCAATTTGCAGAGCAGCTTTTTCTAAAATGGTAATCTGTGGAGATGCTTTGAGTCCATTTTTGACAAAGACATTTAACAAATCCTCAATCAAATCTGTGATAGACAAGACACCGATATCTAGGCTAGAATATTTAGCCAACATGCGCTCTACGTCTTGTGCAAGCGCTGACTTGTTCATGGACGTGTCGAAACTTGTGACAGACAAAATGCCTTTCATCATACCTTCGACGTCTTGTGCTGTAAAGCTATAAAGAATATCATTTAAGGCCACGCGCATGCCATTATCAAGTTTTCCCATAATCCCAAAATCAATAAAATAAATCTTACCGTCTGAGATAAAAAGATTACCTGGATGAGGGTCGCCATGGAAAAAGCCATCTTTAAAGACTTGCTTAATGAAGCTAAGCATGAGTTTTCGACCGATATCTTCAAGGTCATAACCCGCCTTAATTAACTCATCATAGTGATTGATTGGAATCCCTGAGACATAATCTTCAACAATCAATCGTGGTGTCGTGAACTCATCATAGACTTCTGGACTAGCAATACATTTACTTGATTGATTCAATTCAGCAAAGGTAATCATAGCTTGAGCTTCATTGCGAAAATCAATTTCACGCGTCAAGCTTTCTTTGATTTGCTGCAAAACCTCTGGTAAGTCCACCATTGGAAGAAATGCCTTCGGGATACGTCTTGAAAGACGAATCAAAAGTGTCAAGTCTTCCTCGATAATTTCTGGCAAATTTGGGCGTTGAATTTTGATAATAACATCTTTCCCATTTAGCAATTGAGCACGATGCGTCTGAGCAACTGAGCCACTAGCTAGTGGCTCAGGTCTGATTTCAGAAAAATAAGCGGAAACAGGACCAGTAAGCTCAGCCTCAATGGCTTCCATGACTGATTCCGTTGGAAGAGGAAGTACATTACTCTGTAACTTGCTTAATTCTCTAACATAAACTTCTGGGAAAATATCACTTCTTGTCGAAAGGATCTGACCAATTTTAACAAAACTTGGTCCTAATTTTTCAAACGCTAAGCGAAGCTTGCGAGGCGTTGATTTATCTTCTGCTGCTTTTCCTTTTTCGATTAAAGAGGTTAACCCAACTGAACTAAAGGCACCGATGATTTCTCTTAAGCGTCTACCTGACATAACCCACCAATAATTTCTAATTTAAGATATTTGACTTCTTCAAAAGCGCGTCAATTTTGTCTTCAAGACGAGAAACATCTTCTTTGGTAGCATATTGAACAGGTTTTGTTTTAGCATTTAATTGATCTAAAAAAGCTTGTGCTTCGTCTTCACTTCGACGTTTTAGTTCAGAGTGCAATTCTTTTCCTTCGTCAACAGTGAGGCGTCCTTTTTCGACTAACTCTTTTACAAAAGCATCAGCTTTTTCCAAAGTCATAGACGTCAAACCAATACCGGCTAAGAGAACTTTTTTCAATTCTTCCATGATTAATTCCTCCTTGAATGACTAAATTAACATTATGTTTACCCTTTCATTCTACTACTTTTGAGATAAAATATCTAAAAGAAACAGTCGTTTCATGAAAGTTTCTTATACTAGAAAACTGATAAATTAAAAAGCTCCGCAGCTAACAAAGGAGATTAATTTGTCATGCGGAGCTCTTTCAAAAAATGTAAACAATTGTGTCTCATAGACTCTAAAACCACTTGCTAGCACGATCAAAAAAGAGGTCTCGCTAAGTGATTTTATACCCTTATTATAATCAGCTAGCAAAAATGATTCTAACACTATTCTTCTCATTTATAATACTTTTATATGATATAGTCTTGAAAATTTTTATGAAACCCTTTTCTAGAATACGCTTCCATTTTTCGGATTATTCTGCTATAATAAAAGAGTAGTTAATACTATGTTATGATTAGAAGGGGTATTATATGAAACAAGCAGATCCAGCTCACGAAATAAAAATAGATGAAAGCAAGCACCTTCTACCTTATGATTATTACAGTACAGTGGTTGAAAACGGCCGTCCTGACATCCTTTTCCACTGGCATCCAGAAGTTGAAATCAATTATATTTATGAAGGTTCCGCTCGTTTTCACATCGATTACGATTACTTTAATAGTCAAGCGGGTGATATTATCCTCATACGACCAAATGGTATGCACTCTATTCACCCATTAGAAAACCAGAAACATGTCACTGATACTTTTCGCTTTCACTTAGACATGATTGGATATTCCATCGTTGACCAAGTTAGTCTTCGATACTTGCAACCTTTGCAAACTAGCCTTTATAAATTTGTTCCGCGTATTCAACCAGGAATGGAAGGTTATGAAGAAATCAAAGAGTGCCTCTTCACGATTTTTGAGCTTTCAAAAAACGAAGGACGTCATTTTGAACTGCTACTCAAATCAAAACTCAATGAATTCCTATATTTGCTCTTTTACTATCGTTACGTTCTTCGCAAGAACACTGATGATACTTATCGTAAAAATGAACAGATTCGTGAATTGATTGACTTCATTAATAACAATTATCAAAAGAACCTCTCTATTGATTACCTTTCTCAATTCATGGGATATAGTAAAACACACTTTATGGCGGTCTTTAAACAACATACTGGAAGCTCTTGTACGGAATTCATCATTCAAGTTCGTCTGAACAAGGCTTGTGATATGTTGATTAACACCTCAAATCCTGTTCTTGAAATTGCTACGGCTGTTGGTTTTAATAACTTGTCAAATTTCAACCGACAATTTAAACGTTACTATGAATTAACACCAAGTCAATACCGCAAACAATTCAGTAAACGAAAAGAAAGTCGTGTCTTAATCAACCCTGCTAGAAAATCTCATTAAAAGCTGACTAACCTCAGCTTTTTCTTATGCTTGAACACAAAAAAAGAACGCTTAAAGCGTTCTTTTTTATTAAGCTAATGTTGTGAGAAGATAGTCACCAATGTTAACACGTGCATCTTGTGTTGTAAGGACATCTTCAAATTCTGTTGAATTAGTAACAATCACTGGTGAGATAACCGGTAGGTTAGCATCACGAATAGTTGCCAAATCAAACTCTAGTAATTTTTGACCAGCGTCAACTTTGTCACCAACTTGTACAAAGGTATTGAAGCCTTTACCAGCAAGTGACACGGTATCCATACCAACGTGAATCAAGATTTCAGCGCCGTTTTCAGTACGCATACCGATAGCATGTCCAGTTGGGAAGACAAGTGTAATTTCACCGGCAGCTGGAGCAACTACTGTTCCATCGGCTGGATCGATGGCAATCCCTTTTCCCATTGCTCCTGTCGCAAACACTTCATCAGGAACATTTTCAAGTTTAACAACTTGACCAATCATTGGGCTTGCAATAATTTCTTGTTTTAATTCTTTAAGTTCAGTTACAGGTTGAGCTGCTGTGTCATCAGTTACAGGTTTAACATCTGGTCCACCGTAAAGGTAAGGAATTTTAGTCAATTGAGTCAATACAAATCCGAGTACAAATGACATCACAATTGAAACAAGGAAATACCAAACGTTGTTCAAATCTGAACTTGCTCCTGCTGGAACATGTTTTGGAGTGATGTATGAAGGAATTGCAAAGAGTCCCATACCACCCATTGTGTAGCTTGTTGTGTTAAAGAAACTTAGAAATGCCCCTTGAATTGCTCCAGCCACACATGTCATGATAAATGGTGTGCGCATTGGAAGTGTAATACCATAAATAGCTGGTTCAGTAACCCCAAAGAGAGCTGAAATAAAAGCTGGGATAGTCAATTGTTTTACTTTATCTTCTTTTGTACGAAGGAAGATGTTGAGAAGCGCACCTGCTTGAGCAAAACAGATAGCTGTTGAAGCAACAAGTAATGTACTCCATCCTTTAGTAGAGAAATCCAAGATTGCAATTGGAACAAGACCCCAGTGAAGACCAAACATAACAAGAACTTGCCACAAAGCACCAAGTAAAATACCAAAGACAATTGGGCTAAAGTTGTAAATATTTGTAAAGATAACACCGATAAGGTTAGATGCCCAGTTCATAACAGGACCGATTGCCAAGTAAGCAAGTGGAACAGTGATTAAGATAACAAAGAATGGAACGATGAAGACCTTAACCACATCTGGAATGATTTTCTTGAAGAATTTTTCAATTTTTGAACCAACCCAAACAGTCAAGATAATTGGAAGAACTGTTTGAAGATAGCTTGATGATGGGAAGATAACTGGAAGTCCTAAGAAATCAACTTTCCCATTTGCAAAACTTGCGGCAATGTCAGGATAAACCAAAGCAAAGCTTAGTGCTAAAGCAGTGAATTGTTCCATTTTGAAACGTTTTGCTGCTGTTAATGCCAAGATAACTGGTAAGAATTGGAAGAAACCATCACCAGCGGCATTTAAGATAACGTAAAGACCGCTCGTTTCCTTCACTCCTACTGCTGCTAAAATAGCAACCAAACCTTTAATCATACCAGCAGCAGAAAGAGCTCCTAGCATTGGTTGGAAAAGTCCAGAAACCAAAGCGATGAATTGGTCAAAGAGATTTCCTTGAGGAACATCTCCTTCATTAACATCAATACCACCTTCACCTTGGATACCGGCAACTTTCAAAACCGTATCGTAGACATCTGGGACATGATTTCCGATAACTACTTGGTATTGTCCACCTGCTTTGACTACAGTCACAATACCATCTCGTTGTTTGAGGTAATCATCATCTGCTTTACTTTCATCTTTTAAGGTGAAACGTAAGCGAGTCACACAGTGAACTAATTTGATGATATTGTCTTTTCCACCGACGTGAGCAACAATATCTTGTGCCAATTCAGTATAATCTTTAGCCATAAGCTGGCTCCTTTCTTAATGTTCTTTCCTAACAACAGAAAAAACCTAAATAAATACTAAACAATTTTCTGCGCCCACATCAGCGGTAACGCCAAAACTATCTTGTATTTATTTAGGTTTTGCCTGCTTATCAGTAACAATCCTTTTAACAATTCATAGTATAGCATGCGCTTACATTTTTTGCAAGCGCTTTTATGGTATTTTACTACACTTTTTGACATTTTCATTTATCTCTGAAAACTGACCACCTTTCAAGACTTGAAATTACCACACCTTTCATAAGTTTTCAAAAAAATTTCACACATGATTTTTTTATAAAAAAATCCTCCCGACCTTAGTCGAGAAGATTCTTAATGATTAATTACTACTTGTTTCCAGTCGTTGAATGTGAATGGTGATATAGACTTGCTCATCACGACTCATCGGAAAATTGTGTGAGCTTTCGATATAATTCTTGATTTTTTCAGAGCAAGAAAAAGCTTCTGGGTAATTTAGCTTCACTTGTTCATACAAAAAGCTGTCATTTTTACCTTGCACCACACCATTGACGACACGTTGTGCAAAATACTGAATATGAGTCACAAAACGATTATAGCTGACAGAATCTTCATCAGAAACTTTTCCGTAAATTAAACGAACAATCCCTAAAATATCTGTCACAATCTTTGAAATTTGATAGCTTTGCTTAACCAAACCAGAGTCTTTCTGAGCATTGATAAAATGAAGCGCAATTGATGAAACCTCATCATCAGGCAGAATAACACCTAGCTTTTCAAAGACAATCTTAAGGGCATCACGACCAAGCTGATACTCCTTTGGAAAAAATTTACGAATCTCCCAAGACAAAGGATTTTGCACAATGATGTTTTCACGACTTCGCTGAAGTGTGTAATGCAAATGATCTGCAAGGGCAATATAAAAAGCTGTATCAAAATTAGTCTCCAAAACCTCTTGACCATGCTTGATAATATCAAGAACAACCTCTGTCTCTATTGGTGACAAGTCAATATAAACACGCGTTAACTCATGTGTAGCAGAGCTATCTTGCATAACAAATGTTTTTTCAACTAAAGAAGTATCAATCTCGTCACCTGATTTCTTTTGAAAACCAAGTCCTCTCCCCATGACGATGATCTCTTCTCCCTCATCCCCCTTAGCCAAAACAACATTGTTATTATAGACTTTTTCTATCCTCATTATCTACTACTCCCTCAAAAAAATTCGGAAAGAAAAGGCAAAACTAGCGTACACAAAATGCACTGTGTTTTTACGCACAAATGCTTTCTATGCACACTAGGTTTTGCCTGCTTAACCAGTAACAATCCTCTTACTAGTATCCATTTTACCAAAAATCCCCTTAAAATGAAAGGGGATACAAAAATATTTTATTGACATATTTACATCAATAATTTGCGAATTTTTCCAATTTCTGGTTCATTAACCACCAAGAAAATTGTATCACCAGCATTTAAAACAGTGCTTCCGCAAACCACTTCTGATTTCTTGCGATGAATCTGTGTTGTAATCAAAACATTTTTAGGGAGAGTCAAATCGCGAACACGTTTGCCAGCGATTTTATCTGACACGGTTAACTCAATAAGCGTTGGTTCAATAACTTCACGGTCTTTTGGAATGGATAAATTTGCCAACATAGCTTCATAGATTGGCTCACCTTTTAGAAGGTCCATGACAATATAAGCTACTAAAGTAACGACTGCAATAGTCATTAATTGTCGGAAATCTCCTACCATTTCTGTTACCAAAATAATGGCAGTCAGCGGAGCTTTTGAAATAGCCCCAAAATAACCAGCCATACCAAGAACGAGAAAATTAACAAGGACTGATGTGCCAATAAAGCCAATTTGGTACATGCCTAGACCAAAACCAAAGCCTAATAATGCCCCCAAAGTCAAAATTGGAAGGAAAATCCCGCCCGGTAAACCACTGGCATAACTAAACGTACTCCAAACAAAGCGGATAAGAAAGTATAAGCAAACCACTGCAAAAGTCAAATGACTAGTCGATAGTGACGTAATCAAGCCATTTCCTCCACCTAATAATTGTGGGTAGAAATAACCAATTGGCAGAATCAAGATAGCCGCAAAAATACCATAAAAATAATTTGGAATGTGACAAATTTTACCTAAAAAGTCATAAAAAAGATTCGCATTCAAGGTTACTTTTTCGTAAAGGTATCCCATCACACCTAAAAATGCCCCTAAAAGCAAAAGCAACCAATAGTGATGTAAAGGTAAAATAGCAAGGTCACTTGGCATGGCAAGGACTGGTGTTAAACCAAAGATATTTAACGAAATAAAGTTGGCAACCAAGCTTGCAACCAGGGCTGAAATCCAAACCAAACGTGAAAATTGATGATAGATTTCTTCAACAACAAAAAGAAGACCTGCAATTGGAGCATTAAAGGCAGCTGACAAACCTGCTGCTGCACCACTAGCAATCAAGACACGTTGCTCCATGCGCTGTGCTTTCAATGATTTCGCTACACCTTTTCCAGCCATTGCCCCAAGTTGAATACTTGGACCTTCACGTCCTAGCATGAATCCCATTGAAATGGCTAGGACACCACCGATGAATTTTTTCCAAAGAACAGACCACCAATCAGGATGAAGTAAGCCTTTCAACTCTCCTTCGACGTGAGGAATCCCAGAGCCTTTAATATCTGGATCAGATTTAACCAAAAATCCGATAGCAATGACAACAATCACACTCACTAGTAAAATCAAACCTAGTAAAGCTGGATTTTCATGCGAGAGTTGATAACACTTGACCACTTGCGCGAAAATCTTAGCAATCAAGAGTCGAAAAAGACTGACCACGCTTCCGGAAACACATCCTACAATAACACCACGCCACACAAAGCTAAGGATTGAGGATAGCGAAAACTCGTACTCTCTACGATAACTTTCCATTTAAAACTCCTATCTAATCAAATTGAAAATATCATATTAGTTTCAACTATTTTTCAAAAAATAACTCATTACTATTTTATCAAATCTTAAAACTGATTTCGAGCACATTTAAAAAGAGCTTGGAAATTCTTCCAAACTCTCTTGGTATCATTTGCGATACATTTTAAATTGTAAGTATAAGTCGTTATAAATACCAAGCCATTTTTGGCCGAGGTTATCATAAACTTCCAAATGGTTAAAGGTCTCTTCAGATGGATAGAAAGCTTTATTTTCTTTAATGTCATTTGGCAAAAGTTTCTTGGCTTCTGTATTTGGTGTGGCATAGCCGATGTATTCTGCATTTTGCGCAGCGTTTTCAGGCTGCAACATGAAGTTGATAAAGGCGTAAGCTTCTTTAATGTGCTTAGCTGTTTTTGGAATCACTAAGTTGTCAAACCAAAGGTTAGAGCCTTCGCTAGGAACCACGTAGTGAAGGTGATCATTTGAATTAAGCATCTCGCTCGCTTCACCTGAGAATGTGACTCCAATCGCAGCATCGTCATTAATCATGTAACCTTTCATCTCGTCACCGACAATAGCTTTGATATTTGGTGTTAGGTCATCAAGTTTCTTTGAAGCGGCATTTAGCTCAGTCATCGATTTAGTATTTAGGCTGTAGCCAAGAGTTCCAAGACCGATTCCCATTGCCTCACGAGCGCCATCAACTAACATGATGTCATTCTTGTATTCTTGTTTCCATAAATCTGACCAATGTTCTGGCGCTTTATCAACCATAGTATCATTATAGACGATGCCAAGTGTTCCCCAGAAATATGGGACTGAATAATCATTATGCTTATCAAAACTCATGCCCATGAATTTTGAACCGATGTTATCTAAGCCTTTGATTTGAGATTTATCTAGTTTGATGAGCAAATGTTCTTTTCTCATCTTATCAATCATGTAATCTGACGGCACGGTGATGTCGTAAGTTGTTCCACCTTGCTTAATCTTGGTATACATTGATTCATTAGAGTCAAAGGTTTCGTACTGAACCTCGATACCTGTTTCTTTGGTGAATTTTGTAATCAACTCTGGATCGATATAATCTCCCCAGTTGTAAATGACTAATTTATCAGATTGACTTGATGAACTTGATGTTTTTTGCATATAAACCGAAACACCAAATAGAATCAATGTTACCGCAACAAGCCCTAGGAAAAATGTGTATAATTTACGCATTGTTTTCTCCCTTCTTATCTTGTGAAATAAAGTAATAACCAATTACAAGCAAGATACTAAAGATGAAGACAATGGTTGAAAGAGCATTAATCTCAAGTGATATTCCTCTTCGTGCACGCGAGTAAATTTCAACAGAAAGAGTTGAGAAACCATTTCCTGTAACAAAGAAAGTTACCGCAAAGTCATCAAGGGAATAAGTGAATGCCATAAAGAATCCTGAAATGATACCAGGTGTCAAATATGGCAACATGACTTCTTTTAACATTTGCCAAGGTGTTGCACCCAAATCATAGGCAGCATTAATCATATCGTCATTCATTTCCTTAAGTCGTGGCAAGACCATAAGCACCACAATTGGAATTGAAAAGGCAATATGACTAAGCAAAACTGTCATAAATCCAAGATTAAAATGGAAAATACCCGCCAAACGCGTAAAAAGAATCAAAAAGCTTGCACCAATCATAACATCAGGTGCCACCATCAAAATATTATTCATTGATAGAATGGATTGCTGGTGTTTACGACGAGCTTGGTAGATGAAAATAGCTCCAAAAGTCCCAATCACTGTCGCCAGAATTGAACTTAAAAAGGCTAGGAAAAATGTCTGAATCAAGATAAGCATCAAGCGACTATCCGCAAACATTTCTGAATAGTGTTCTAGGGTAAATCCAGTGAAACCATTCATATCGCCACCTTGATTAAAGGAATAGAAAATCAGATAAGCGATTGGAATGTAAAGAATAACAAAGACTAAAGCTAGATATAAATTCGCAAATTTTTTCATTTTCGTCTCTCCTTAGTCATCCACATAATCACAAGCATTGCCATGATTAAAATCACACCAATGGTTGAACCCATTCCCCAGTTTTGTGTTGTCAAGAAGTGCTGCTCAATTGCTGTCCCCAGTGTAATCACACGGTTACCGCCAATCAAACGAGTCAACATGAACAAGCTAAGGCTTGGGATAAAGACTGATTGTACCCCACTTCTCACACCATTTAGTGATAAAGGAAAGACAACCTTTGTAAAGGTTTGGAAGCCATTTCCGCCTAAATCATGGCTCGCATTGATGAGATTTGTATCAATATCATCAAGCGCATTGAAAATCGGTAGAATCATAAATGGAATTTCAATGTAAGAAGCAACAAAGATAAATGAAAAATCTGTGAATAAAATTTGTTTTGGACCAATACCGACAAATGATAAGAAGGCGTTAACGCCACCATGTTGTCCAAAAATCCCCATAAAAGCGTAAGCTTTTAACAAGAGATTAATCCAAGTTGGTAAAACCACAAGCATCAACCACAACTGCTTATGCTTAAGCTGTGTCAAAAAATATGCTGTTGGGTAAGAAATCAACAAGGTCACAAGGGTAATGATGGCAGCATATAAAATCGAATTAAAACTCATTCGAAGATAAGTCCAAGAACTAAAGAAAGTCTTGTAATTATCCAAGGTAAAATGTCCTTGGATATCAAAGAATGACTGCCATAAAATCAAAATGACGGGAGCAATGACAAACAGTATCAACCATAAAATATATGGAATCGAGAAGAAATTATTTTTCTTCATTGCGCTCCTCCTCGATGGCATGAATCAAACCATCTTCATGCTCTTCCATTTCAACGTATTCTTCAAGACGCGCATCGAATTCTTCTTCTGTTTCATTCAAGCGCATGATATGAATATCTTCTGGTGTGAAATCAAGTCCAATGACTTCCCCTTCGATGGCTTTACGTGTTGAATGAATCAACCATTCGTTACCAAGCTCATCGTGAGCAATGATTTCATAGTGTACCCCACGGAAAAGTTGGGTATCGACTTTCACACGTAGTTTACCTTCTTCAGGCATTGTGATTTGCAAATCTTCTGGACGGATAACCACTTCAACCGCTTCATTTGGTCGCATACCACCGTCAACCGCTTCAAAACGTTTGCCGTTAAACTCAACCAAATAGTCTTCAATCATTTTACCTGGAATGATATTTGATTCACCGATGAAGGTTGCCACAAAGTGATTAATTGGCTCGTCATAAATATCTACTGGTGTACCTGATTGTACAATTTCACCATCATTCATGACGAAAATCCAGTCTGACATTGCCAAAGCTTCTTCTTGGTCATGTGTAACAAAGACAAAGGTAATACCAAGACGTTGTTGCAATTCACGAAGTTCGTATTGCATTTCTGTACGCAACTTCAAATCCAAGGCTGATAAAGGTTCGTCAAGCAAAACCACACGCGGTTCATTGATGATAGCACGCGCAATCGCGACACGCTGACGCTGTCCACCAGATAACTTTTGAATCTGGCGATTCTCAAAACCAGCCAAACGTACCATTTTAAGAGCTTCTTCCACTCGTCGTTCAATTTCTTTTTTATCGACTTTTTTTAATTTTAGAGGAAAAGCGACATTTTCAAAAACATTCATGTGAGGGAAAAGGGCATAATTTTGAAAAACGGTGTGAACATCACGTTTATTGATTGGAATATCATTGATACGCTCTCCATCGAGGAAAACATCACCTGTGGTTGGCTGTAAAAGCCCTGCAATGATATTTAAAATCGTTGATTTTCCGGAACCTGAAGCACCAAGAAGGGTGTGAAATTTTCCTTCTTCTAACTCAAAGTTAATATCCTTTAAAACAACTGTACCGTTATCTTCAAATACTTTTGATACGTTTTTAAATGCAATAATTGGATTAGTCAATTCTCATAAAACCTCCATGGAGCTTCTTTAAACTTTTTTCTCGCCGATAATGCGAACTTCGCGCTCTAAACGAACGCCTGAATTTTTCTCAACTGTGTCAATAACGTAGGCAATCAAATCTTCATAATCTTGAGCTGTACCGTCAGCGACATTTACCATAAAGCCTGCGTGTTTTTTACTAACTTCAACGCCACCAATACGATGTCCCTTAAGATTTGCTTCTGTGATTAATTGTCCAGCAAAGTGTCCGACTGGACGTTTGAAGACTGACCCACATGATGGGTATTCAAGGGGTTGTTTTAATTCACGTAAGTGAGTTAAACGTGCCATTTCTTGCTCAATCAAGACATAATCACCTGGTTTAAGGGCGAATTTTGCTGAAATAACAATATCACCGCTATCTTGGACCGCTGAATGACGGTAACCAAACTTCATGTCACGAGCTTCAATTGTCTTAACTTTACCTTCTTTGGTAAGTACTTGAGCTGATACCAAGACATGCGAAATTTCTCCGCCATAAGCACCAGCGTTCATGAAGACAGCACCACCAACGCTACCTGGAATACCACAAGCAAATTCAAAACCAGTTAAACTGTGGTATTTGGCGATACGTGTTGTTTCAACCAAGTTAGCACCAGCTTCTGCTTCAATGACATAGCCATTGACTGTGACTGTATTTAATTTATCAAACATGATAACAAAACCACGGATACCACCATCACGAACAATGATGTTACTAGCATTTCCAAGCACCATCCATGGAATATCATTTTTATTAGCAAATTCAACAATACGAATTAATTCATAACGATTACGTGGAAAAGCGAGATAGTCCGCTGGACCTCCCACTTTCGTGTAAGTATATTTTTTTAAGGGTTCATTAACTCGAATATCAATCCCTTTTAGTTCATCATTTAAAAATTCTAACATTTTCTTCCAACTCTAAAACTATTAATCAAAATTGTAGTTATCATTTGATTAAAATCAACCAATACCCTTATCAATACTATTAGCTCATTTATGATCAAATGATCAATTATCTACTAAAAAATCGGCATAAAGCCGACCTTAATTATAACAAAAAAATCAGCTTTTGACGATATTTAAGACTGAAGTTTTCGCACTTCTTCAAGATTTAATGTTTTTAAATAAGATGTAATAGATTTACCATAAATCTTAAGCGACGGAGCAATTTCAAAAAGCGGTACAAGAACAAAAGCACGCTCTGTCATATAAGGATGCGGCACCTTGAGGGTTTCTGTTGCGATATGCTCGCTACCATACAAAAGGATATCAATATCAATGGTACGAGGTCCCCAATGTTCATGGCGAACACGGTGCAAATCCTTCTCAATTTCTTGGCACTCTGTCAATAATTGCTGAGCATCCAATTCTGTCTCTAATTGACAACAAATGTTCAAAAAATCATCTTGATCCGTCTTACCCCAAGCTGCTGTTTCATAAAATGAAGAAACAGCTGCAAGTGATGTTTGTGGCAGTTGATTTAGACGTTCAAGAGCCGCTTCAAGATAGGCTTTCTTGTCACCAATATTACTGCCTAAACTTAAATAAACGCTAATCATACTCTCTCCCGTTCTAGCTCAATGCCAACAGAATCATAGTGCCCATTAATTGGCGGATTTTCTTTGGAAATTTTTAAAGTAATTGCTTGAACTGGCGGAAACTGTTCAAAAATGTCCTGGCAAATTGCCCCAGCCAAACGTTCAATCAAAATGTATTTATTTTCTTCAACTTGCTTTTTGATAGTTTCAAAGACTAATCCATAATGAACAGTGTCTTCTAAACGATCAGACTGCGATGCTTTTGTCAAATCAACAGACAAGATACAATCAACAACAAAAATTTGCCCTAACGTTTGTTCTTCTGCAAAAGCACCATGGTAACCGTAAAAGCGGCATCCTTTTAAATGAATTTTATCCATATTATTGGTAACAAAGAAGAAAGTCTGAGATACTTTTCTCAAACTCTTTCTTCTCCTCTTACTCCTTTCAAACGAGTTGACTAATCACTTTAACAATATCGCGATTGAGATCAACATTATGCACGCGGACGATTTGACAACCTTTAGCAATTGCCCAAGCTGACAGTGCCGCTGTTCCCATATCGCGCTCAAGAGCTGCTGTCCCGCCTCCTAGCAGATAATCTACTGTGCGTTTACGAGAAATGCCAAATAGAACTGGGTAACCAAGCTGACAAACAGCATCCAAACCTTGCAAAAGTTCAATGTTTTGTGCTTCATTTTTAGCAAAACCAAATCCTGGATCAATCCAGATATTTTCTTTAGCAACACCAGTGTCCAATGCGGCTTGCGCACGTTCTGCTAAAAAGTCACAAACTTCTTTGGTAATATTGTCATACTTTTCTTCTTTTTGATTGTGCATCAAAATAATTGGCACGTTTTTTTCAGCAGCAAGCGCAAGCATTTCCCCATCGTAAAGTCCTGCCCAAACGTCATTTAAAATATCTGCACCTGCTTCTAAGGCAGCACGCGCAGTTTCTGTTTTGTAGGTATCAATACTGACCAAGATATCAAATTTTTCCTTGAGAGCCTTAATAACTGGTACAACACGATTAATCTCATCAGCTGCTTCCACAAAAGTGTATCCTGGTCGTGTCGATTCGCCACCAACATCGATAATTTTTGCCCCTTCAGCAATCATTTTCTCTGCTTGCTCAAGCGCTTTCTCAACCGATGTGTAAGAACCTCCATCAGAAAAAGAATCTGGAGTGACATTTAAAACTCCCATGATACAAGCTTTGCCATCAATGTCATGTTTACCAACTTTCATTATGATCTCCTTAGTAATACAATACCTTAAGCGATTATTTTCCTAAAATCAAAGATAGGATTTCCTTACGTTCTTCGCGGTCTTCTTTAAAAATCCCTTTAGCGACAGTTGTCACCGTTTTACTTCCAGGTTTTTTAATGCCACGCATTGTCATGCACATATGCTCTGCTTCAATCATGACAAAAATGCCTTTTGGATGAAGAGCTTCTTCCAATGCTGTAGCCACTTGATCAGTCAAACGTTCTTGCAACTGCGGACGTTTACTTGCTACTTCAACAGCACGCGCTAATTTACTAAGACCTGTAACGCGACCATCACTTGGCAAATAAGCAACATGAGCTTTTCCATAAAAAGGAACCAAGTGGTGCTCACACATTGAGTAAAACGGAATATCTTTAACGAGAACAACCTCATCATGATTTTCGGTAAATATAGCTGTAAATTGATCTTTAGGATCTTCATTCAAGCCTGAAAACATCTCTTGATACATTTTTGCAACACGTTTAGGCGTATCTAGTAAGCCCTCACGTTTTGGATCTTCTCCTAGAGCTTCTAAGAGTTGGTAAACTGCTGCTTCGAGTTTTTCTTGATTTGCCATTTTATTTTCCAATCTTTTTATTTTTTCTATTATAGCTTAATTTTGCTGTCTTGACAAAAGTACAGGACGCACTTGTGAAATGAAGTAAAGTGAGCCAGTAATCAGATAAAAATCATCTTGACTATCCAAATCAATCTGCTTAAGCCAATCTTGCCAATTGGCTACTTTATGGTATTGACTTGGGTATTTTTCCAAAGGCAGTGCATTATGATAAACAAAAGTTGTCACATCCACGTCAGCTAATTGACTAAGCAAGTCAAGCATTGAATCAATTGGCTTAGTATCAATGGCCGCAAATAAAATATGCAAATGCTTATCTTTATACTTTTGCATAACATTAATCAGTGCTTGAACACTTTCGTTGTTATGAGCACCGTCAATCATGACATTTGGGAAGACCAATTCTGTACGACCTACCCAGTGAGTTTTGGCTAAACCTGCTTTAATGATTTCTTTAGTCACTTTTGGATAACGTTCACGCAATTGAAGGGCTGCTGTAATAGCTAGACTAGCGTTGCTGACTTGGTGTTTTCCAGGCATAGCTAAACTAACTTGTTCAAGTCTTTCTTTGCCATGATAATCAAAACCGTTTTCATTTTCTGAAGCAGAAAAATCCTTCCCAAATTCATAAAGTCTGCTATGACATGCTTTTGCCTTCTCAGTAAAAACTTGACGAACATCATCACGCTCAGTCGCAAAGATGAATGGAACTCCTTCTTTTAAAACACCCGCTTTTTGCGCAGCTATTTCCGCATAAGTCTGTCCTAAAATATTCTGATGATCTAAGCCAATTGACGGGCAAAGAACTGCCAACGCTTTGAAAATATTGGTTGAGTCGTAAAGACCACCCATTCCAGCCTCAATAATCGCAATGTCCACTGGATGCATATGCCCAAAATATTCAAACATTAAAACAGTAATAACTTCAAATTCTGTGGCTGGTTCTAAGTCAGTTTCAACAGATAAACGTTCAACAACAGGGCGAACGCGTTCTACCAATTTAAGAAAATCAGCCTCAGAAATCATTTGCCCATTTAAGCTAATACGTTCACGAAAATCAACAATATATGGTGACGTAAATGTCCCAACTTCATAACCAGCTAGTGAGAAAATGTGTTGTAAATAGCTGGTAACTGATCCTTTACCATTTGTCCCAACAACGTGGACAGCGGCAAGCTTTTCCTGAGGATTGTCAAGTTCTTCAAGCATCCAAGCCATTCGTTTTAAACCAGGTTTGATTCCAAATTTTAACTTGCCATGAATCCAATCTAAAGCTTCTTGATATTCCATTTGATGAATGTCCTACTATGACCAAAAGTTGCTGACATTAAAAATAAGATTGAGACATTTACCTCGAAATCTTTCAATGATAAGCTTTTAGCGCATATACCTTTCTCTTATAAAATTACAATAACACTTCTATTATAGCACAAGGAAAGTCGATAGAAACGATTTCTAAAAGAAGCTTTGCTATTTATTCAAAGTGATTTCATAAACGCCACGAACACTATTACAAGCATAAATGTGACTAGCTTTCTTTAAATCATCTTTTGTCAAAAATGCTTCAAACACGCGACCTTCCTTAATTAATTTTTGCCTGCAAATGCCGTCTAAAATTCCCACGTCAACTGGGGGCGTATACCATTTTCCATCGATTTCTAAAATGAGATTACCAATAGTCGTTTCCTGCAGATAACCCTTATTAGAAATAAAGATAGACTCACCAGATAAACTTTGTAAATGCGGACGATAGGTCGTCTTAAAATAAGTAAACGGACTGTCAATTGACTCACTGCGATGAACTAGCTCAGCTTTCAGATAATTTTCTGGCAGGTCTCTAAGTTCTGCTAGCTGGAACTGAATAGCACCAGTTTGCTTCACTAAAATTCGCAAACGATAGTCAGCATCATCTAACTCCTCAAGTTGCTTAGACAGTTTTGCTAAAAAATCTTCTTTTGAGAACGGGTAAGCAAAATACCTTGCCGACTCTTTTAAACGCTTGATGTGTTCGTCTAAATCCACCACTTGCTTATGAGATACCCTAGCGGTTGTGAGTATGTCAAAGTCAGGTTGATTGCGATATAAAACCGCAGCCTTATCACAAGCCTCTTTATACTCATCATCACAGGCACTCCCCCAAGTAATGCCGCCACCAGCACCATAAATAGCCTGATTACCTAGTTTTTGAATGGTACGGATACCGACATTAAAGATAGCATCTCCATTCGGCAGACAAATCCCAATCGTCCCGCAGTAAACGCCTCGAGCTTGCTTTTCTAGCTGATTGATAATCGCCATTGTCGCAATCTTAGGAGCTCCAGTAATTGACCCACAGGGAAAAAGGGCAGAAAAAATATCTAAAAGACTTTTATCTGATTGCAACTGACTTTCAATGGTTGAGGTCATTTGCCAAACTGTTGAGTATTGTTCAACCTCACAAAGTTTTGTTACCTTAACGCTACCGATTTCTGAGATGCGTCCCATATCATTACGTAGCAAATCGACAATCATCATGTTTTCAGCACGATTTTTACTATCATTTGCCAGCCAGATTTTATTTTGCAAATCTTCTTTGGTCCTATAACCACGAGTAATCGTTCCTTTCATCGGACGCGTTATCAAACGATTTCCTTTTTTCTTAAAAAACAGCTCTGGACTAACAGACAAAATAGCAAAATCATCATGTTCGATATAGCAATTGTAAGCTGCTTCTTGAGCAATGACTAAGTGATTATATAAAGTAAAAGCATCTTCCTCAAGCAAACTAGATAACTGCAAAGTGTAGTTAACTTGGTAGGTATTTCCTTGCCTGATTTCCTCTTTAATCCTAGCGATAGCTTTCTCATACTCACCTTTAGTCGTACTTGATTGCCATGATTTTGGCAATTGAATATTTTTTTGAGATTGACACGGGAAAGGCTCTTTTTTAACTTCTTGATGAACCGTAAAATAAGCCAAATACTCACCTGAGAGCGGACGAGTCTTAACTGAAAAATTCTCATCAAAGGCTTGGGCAGCTTCATAACTCACATAACCAATGACATAATATCCTTGCATTTGGTAATTCTCTACCTCTTGCAAAATGAGTTTAACATCCTTTGCTGACTTAGCAGAAAGCTCAATCAAGGGATTTTCAAAAATCAAACGTTGCCCTAATTCCTTAAAATCAACAACAGTCTTTTTGTGCATGTTAGCTCCAAACTACTTATTTTTATGCATCACAATAACTTGTCCTAAAATAAAGACAGCAATGGCAATCCAGATAAAGATAAATCCTTTTAATTGTCCTACAGCTATTGTTTCTTTAAAAATAAGAACCGCAATAATCAACTGAATCGTTGGGTTAATGTATTGGATAAAGCCAATAATATTTAAAGGTGCTCGCTTAACTGCCTCTGCAAATAAAAGCAAAGGAATTGCTGTCACCACACCAGAAATTACCAACAAAACATTTTCCAGTAAAGTATAATCAAGCATACTTTCCTTACTAAAAGCTACCAAATAAATGATGACAAAAGGCAAAACCAGACTACTTTCAACCAGCATAGCAACATCACTGGAGAGTCGAACATTTTTCTTAACCAAGCCATATAAGCCAAAAGATAAAGCTAAAATAATCGAAACCAGTGGCACTTGCCCAGTGTCAAAAGCTAACATTCCAACCCCAAACCCTGCAATAGCAATTGCCAAAAGCATCCACGGACTTAAACTTTCGTGCAAGAAAATCACAGCAAGTAAAATGGAAACAAGCGGCATAATATAATAACCAAAACTCGCCTGAGTTGCTTGACCATGTGCAACTGCAAAGATGTAAGTCAGCCAGTTAATAGCAATCAAAAAGCTCGCCAAAATCATCATGAATAGCTTCTTCTTATCAGCTATCAAACCACCAATCTCACTCTGATAACGCTTGTAATTTCTGGATAGCAGCATGTAAACTAACATGGTAATGACTGTGAAAATGATACGATAAGAAAAGGTGTTATATGAACTAACACCTGAAAGTAATTTCCAATAAAGGGACAAAAAGCCCCACAAAATGTATGTTACTAAACCAAGTAGAAAACCTAAATTAGTCTTTTTCAACAAAAACTCCTTTAGTATCTACATGTAGAGCAACTACTTCACCATCCAAGCCAAGTGATTGAACAGCCTCTAGAACTTTGCTTTCTTGCTCTTTTGGCGCCAAAACCATCACTGTTGGACCAGCACCAGAAAGATAAGTCGCATAGGCACCTGCTTGATGTGCTTTTTCTTTAATCTGAGCAAATTCTTTTACTAATTTCTGACGGAAACGTTCATGGAAGAGGTCTGCTTCAATCGCTTTTCCAGCTTTTTCCAAATCTCCTGTCAAAAGAGCTGCAATCGCAACATTGGCAATTGATGAGGCTGCAACAGCTTCTTTGTAAGAAAATTGAACTGGAAGTACATTACGACTATCACTTGTCTTTAATTCATAATTTGGAATAAAAGCTACAAATGAGGCCTCTGGGAAAGTCGCAACAGCACTGTTAACTTTTCCATCAACATATGATGACACCACAAGATTTCCAAAAATAGCTGGCGCTACGTTATCTGGGTGCCCTTCAATTTTAGTCGCAAGTGTTAACTTTTCATCATCTGACAGGTTCAAGTCAGCCAATTGATTAGCTAACTCAATACCTGCGACAATAACTGATGATGATGAGCCCAAACCACGAGCTAAAGGAATATCAGATACCATCTTAATACGATGTGGTTTTAAATCTGATTTGACTTGCAAAGCTGTCGTAATCAAAAGGTTCGTTTCATCACTTGGAACATCACCCAAATCATGCAAAACTTCCCATTTATTAGCAGCATCTAAAACCTCGATTGTCAAATACTTAGAAACCGCAACACCAACAGAATCAAATCCAGGTCCAACATTAGCAGAAGTTGCTGGTACTGTAATTTTCATATCACTATAATCGCTCAAAAATGAGCCTTCCTTTCACCTTTAAACTTATCGTTTCTTATTCACCCAATACTTTAAGGGTATTTAAAACTTTGAAATCTTCTTCAGCTTCCAATTTTTCAGTAACCGCAGCCAATTGTGTCTTACTCATTGAGTGAGTAATGATAACCACACGCGCACGAGTACCATTTGCTTTTTGTTGAAGTACTTGTTCAAATGAAATATTTTCAGAATTGAAGATTTCAGCTAAACGAAGCAATTGACCTTTTTTGTCAGGTGTATTAATTGCAAAATAGTAATGGCTTGTCACATCTGAAGGATTTGCCATTTTTGTTTCACGAGCAAATTCGTTGAATGATTTACCAACATTACCATCTTTAATACGACGGCAAATGCGGATAATATCAGCTGTTACAGAAGTTGCTGTTGGCTTTTGACCAGCACCTGGTCCATAATACATTGATTCACCGATACCGATAGATTCAACAAAGACAGCATTCATAACGTCATTTACACTAGCAAGTGGGTGAGCTTTTGGCAAGAATGTTGGTGACACTTCTGCTGAAATACCTGATTCAACTTCACGGACGTCGCCGACAAGTTTAATCACATAACCAAGTTTTTGAGCAACCGCCACATCATCAGGTGTGATTGTTGTGATACCCTTGTGAGCCACATCGTCAAAATCAATTGTCATACCAAATCCAAATTGACTCAAGATAACAGCTTTATAAGCAGCATCGATACCTTCAACGTCATTTGTTGGATCACTTTCAGCATAACCAAGTTCTTGAGCTGTCTTAAGAGCATCATCGTAAGTCCAACCTTCATCAACCATCTTAGTCATCATGAAGTTTGATGTACCGTTAAGAACACCCAAAATACGAGTCACTTTATCAGAAGTAAGTGAATTTGCTAGTGTACGAAGGATTGGAATACCACCAGCTACTGCCGCTTCATAATAGAAAGCAACGCCTTTGTCCTTAGCAAGCGCAATCAATTCTTTACCATGAGTAGCAATCAAATCTTTGTTGGCTGAAACAACATTTTTACCTGCTTCAAGAGCTTTTGTGATGAAAGTACGAGCTGGTTCGATACGTCCCATCAACTCAACAACAATGTCAATGCTATCATCACTTAAAATCTCATCAACGTTTGTAACAAAATTATAATCATTTCCGGCAGCCAACAAACGATTTTTTTCTTCATCGTCTTTGACAAGAACCTTAGCGATTTCAATGGTGTCATGAGCTGCTTCCGTAATTTTTGAATGATTTTCTTTCAAAAGGAAAGGAACACCACTAGCAACTGTACCAAAACCGAGCAAAGCAATTTTTATTGACATTTTTTTCTCCTTAGTAAGTAATTTTCGAACGGAAAAGTGATTTTTTCAACCAGCACTTCCTAAAATAAAAACATTTTCTACATTATACCATAAAATTATTCAGAATTTACAGAAAAATAAAGAAGTCTAAAAATCTTTCCCTAATTTAAGGTAAATTCTTTATTCTGTACTAAAAAAGTAGTACAATAAAAGCAGATTTTTGTCTACAAGGGAGATTTTCATGAAAACACGACACAAGCACGAGAAAAAAAGCAAAAAATCACTAATACTCGTCAATATTATTCTATTTTTAGCCTGTATCATAGCTGGCGCCATGCTCTTTTTCACACTAAAAGAGAGTCACTCGATTTTATCAGCAGAAAAAACTGAACAAGTCTCATCAAAATCAAGCAAGCCATCATCGACTGCTCCTTTTACTCAAGAAAGTTCAACCAATCAAACTACTGATAATGATGACGTTAACTGGGTTCAGCAAGATTCAGATGTTTCTCTTCCAATTCTAATGTATCACGCCATTCACGTGATGGCACCCGAAGAAGCATCAAATGCCAACCTTATCGTTGATCCAACAACCTTTGAAAGCCACATCAAGCGCTTAGCTGATGAAGGGTATTATTTCTTGACCCCAGAAGAAGCATATAAAGTTCTAACAGAAAATGTTCTTCCAAACGGAAATGCAAAAATCATTTGGTTAACTTTTGACGATAGTTTATGGGATTTTTACGATAATGCCTACCCTATTTTGAAAAAATATGGTGCTAAAGCAACTAATAATGTGATTACCAGCACCGTTGGAAACCCTGCCAACCTTAGTCTTGACCAAATGCTTGAAATGAAAGAACAGGGTATGTCCTTCCAAAGTCATACCTCTACTCATCCAGACTTATCTGCTAGTGATGACGACACACAAAAATCTGAAATGTCCGATGCGAAAAACTACCTTGACGACAATTTATCACAAGATACCATGACAATCGCCTACCCAGCTGGACGTTATTCAGACACTACGCTTCAACTTGCTGGTGAGCTCAACTACAAACTCGGCATCACAACTAATGAAGGTATAGCTGATAAAAATGACGGTTTATTATCATTAGATAGAATTCGAATTTTACCAGAGACAACCGCAGATAGCCTGATGGCAAGTATTAATCAATAAAAAAAGCCTTGCTTAAGGCTTTTTTTGTACTCAATTATCATCATTAATTAGCTTTTCGAAACATTTTGATCAAGCTATAAATGATATAAGCTAAATTTCCCAAAAACAAGGCTGACCACAGATAAACAAAAACTTTTTGATGG
This sequence comes from Streptococcus sp. 45, assembly GCF_900108865.1. Classification (NCBI taxonomy): domain Bacteria; kingdom Bacillati; phylum Bacillota; class Bacilli; order Lactobacillales; family Streptococcaceae; genus Streptococcus; species Streptococcus sp. 45. The sequence continues at coordinate 166,504 of NZ_FNXZ01000001.1, forward strand.
TGCTCAATATTATAAAAAACGGCAACTAGATAAATCACCAAATAAACCAATGACATGATTGGAAATGTTTTCTTCTTTTGCTGCATAACTTACTCTCCCTTTAACCGTCATATCATAACACAATTTGAATACGCTGTCCATATCACCAATGAATTTTTCAATAAGTATTTACATTATCATTGAAAGGGCTATCTCATGAATTTGATACGTTTACATTTTTGGAAAGCGTTTTAGAATCCAGTTCTTTTCCCTAACTTCAATAAGAGAGTGCTATAATAGCCTTAACTAATACTCAGATCCAATTCCCCATTTTGCTCAAAAAGAAAGGATTTTATTATGGTATGTGGTAAAGTTAAGCAAATAAAAGATACAAAAGACAGGCTATTTTATTCCCTCATCTGCCTGATGAAAGACAAAAGTTATGAAGACATCAAAATTAAAGAAATTCTCGAAATCTCCCAAGTTTCAAGAAGAACCTTTTATCGTCACTTCGCTAATAAACAAGAACTCTTAAATTACTATTTTGAAAAGGTAATCGATGAGTATTTAAGAGAGCGCCAAAACTTCGCTCAATCTGACAATTTTGATGACATGCTTGCTAGCTCACTAGAATTCTGGTACCGAAAGCGCAAGATCCTCTCAATCCTTATTAAACACCAACATTTTGACCTCTTCTTTCAAAGATTTGATAATCGTACCAGAAAAATCTTTGACAGCATCACCTTGCCCTGGTTTGCTTACAGTGATGATGTTGCCAAAATTAACTATGCAGTTGAATTTATCGCTGGAGGTTATTACAACGTCCTTCGAAATTGGCTTAGGAAGGAAGAACCTGAGAAACCTGAAGAAATCGCCCAAGATGTTAAACAACTGATTATTAAATTAACTAAGTTCTTCAATCTAGATTCTCATTTAGAAAATAACAAACAAGTAAAAAAACAAGAGCTCTGAGAATTCCAGAGCTCTTATCTTTTTAGTAAAATTAAAACACTTGATGTAACATGACTAAAATGAAAATCAACACGATCAATGATAAGATTTGAATGAATTTGATTTCACTTGCTAAGAGAATTGGGTAACTTCTCAGATTAGTCTTTTTACGATACCATTTTGACCAAAGAATTCCTGCTTCACCAAGAATTAAAGTAAGAAATGGATAAATAAAAAGATTAATTCTACTTCCTTTACCATCCACTAAGCCATTATTAAAATGAAGTGCAATTTCTTCTGGTGAGAGCAAAACTAAGGCGATAGTTACTAGAAATGTAACACCATATAGCAATCTAACATATAACGAGAATCTCTTCATCTGACTTCTCCTAGCAAGTACTGTTACTCAAATTTTAGTCTTCCACTTCACAATTGTCAACAAAAAAACCACCAGTCAATGACTAGTGGTTCTGTTTTATTAGGCTACTTGAGTAGTTACTCTATTATTTAAGAGTGATTGAAGCTCCAGCTTCTTCAAGTTTAGCTTTGATTTCTTCAGCTTCTGCAGTAGCAACGCCTTCTTTAACGTTAGCAGGTGCACCATCAACAAGAGCTTTAGCTTCCTTAAGACCAAGACCTGTAACTTCACGTACAGCTTTGATAACAGCAACTTTTTTGTCACCAGCTGAAGTCAATTCAACGTCAAATGAGTCTTTAGCAGCACCAGCGTCTGCAGCACCAGCAGCAGCTACAGCTACAGGAGCAGCTGCAGTTACACCAAATTCTTCTTCGATAGCTTTTACAAGATCGTTCAATTCAAGGATTGAAGCTTCTTTAATTTCAGCAATAATGTTTTCAATGTTCAATGCCATTGTAGATTCCTCCAAAAATATTAATGTTTTATTAGATAATTGTTTGTAGCCCTAGGCTACCATACGCATTAAGCAGCGTCGTCTTCTTTGTTGTCTGCAACTGCTTTGACAGCAAGTGCAACGTTGCGAACTGGCGCTTGAAGTACAGAAAGGAGCATAGAAAGAAGTCCTTCGCGGTTTGGCAATGATGCAAGAGCAGCGATTTCTTCTTTTGAAGATACAGCGCCTTCGATTGCCCCACCTTTGATTTCAAGTGCTTCAGCATCTTTAGCAAAGTCACTAAGAACTTTTGCTGGTGCAACAACATCTTCGTTAGAAAATGCTACTGCAGATGGTCCTACGAAAAGATCTTTCATTCCGTCAAGACCTGCTTTTTCAGCTGCACGAGTCAAAATTGAATTTTTGATAACTTTAAATTCAACACCGTTTTCGCGAAGATTACGACGAAGAACTGTATCTTGTTCAACTGTAAGACCACGTGAATCAACAACAACGATAGATGCAGCAGCTTTCATTTTTTCAGCAACAGCATCAACTTGTTCAGCTTTTTTAGCAATAATTGCTTCACTCATTAGTTTTACCTCCGTTATTATTTTTGGGCTAGGTACAAAAAAAATCGCACCTAAACCTAGACACGAAAGTACAAATACGTTATTTCATCATTACGTTTTGTGCCTCGGCAGGAATATTACGAGCACGGCTCCCCTGCTGTCTTAGGTCAGTTTCATTACAAAACCTTAATCATTATAACTTAGATTTTTGTTGCTGTCAACACTTTTTTACTTTTTTTGCTTAATTTTTTTATTTTTACTCTTTTCTACTATTTAATAACACGCTAATTGACTTTTGAATTTTTCTAACAGAAACTCTAAAATCATATTATAGTATCATTTTCAAAAATATCAAACGCTTACTAGATAAAAAAATCATATTTTCTGCGCATAAATCTTTGACTTTTACTGACCAAAGGTGTATTATATCCTCAGAAGGTGATTGATAGGAACAATTGATAAATCTCTTTAAATATGACCTCTCTACTCCGATATGTAAAGACTAAAGGGATTTGACCTTCAATCTTCCAAATCATAGCATAATATCATTTGGAATTATTTTAAGAATGAAAAGAGGTAATTATACATGGCAAACAATCAATTTTACGGAAGAGATCCTTTTGGAAATATGGATGATATCTTCAACCAATTAATGGGAAACATGGGAGGCTACAATTCAGAAAATAAACGCTACCTAATCAATGGTCGCGAAGTAACCCCTGAAGAATTTGCTCAATACCGTCAAACTGGTAAACTCCCAGGAAATGCTGATTATCAAGAAGGTACTCCTACTTCTGCACCTAAAGAAGATGGTATCTTGGCTAAACTTGGAACAAACTTAACTGAACGTGCTCGTAACAACGAACTCGATCCCGTTATTGGACGTAACAAGGAAATTCAAGAAACAGCTGAAATCTTGTCTCGTCGTACAAAGAACAACCCAGTTCTAGTCGGGGATGCTGGTGTTGGTAAAACAGCTGTCGTTGAAGGATTAGCGCAAGCTATTGTTAACGGTGACGTGCCTGCTGCTATCAAGAACAAAGAAATCATCTCAATTGATATTTCAGGCCTTGAAGCTGGTACACAATACCGTGGTGCTTTCGAAGAAAACATCCAAAACATGATTAAAGAAGTCAAAGACGCTGGTAATATCATCCTCTTCTTTGATGAAATTCATCAAATTCTTGGAGCTGGTTCAACTGGTGGTGACTCTGGTTCTAAAGGTCTAGCAGATATTCTTAAACCTGCTCTCTCTCGTGGTGAATTGACTGTTATTGGTGCAACTACTCAAGACGAATACCGCAATACCATTTTGAAAAATGCTGCGCTCGCTCGTCGTTTCAACGAAGTTAAAGTTAACGCTCCTTCTGCTCAAGACAGCTTTAATATCTTGATGGGTATTCGTGATTTGTACGAAAAACACCACAATGTTATCCTTCCAGATAACGTTTTGAAAGCTGCCGTTGACTTTTCAATCCAATACATTCCACAACGTAGTTTACCAGATAAAGCAATTGACTTAATCGATATGACTGCTGCTCACCTAGCTGCACAACATCCTGTAACTGATGTTAAATCTTTGGAAAAAGAAATTGCAGAACAAAAAGAAAAACAAGAAGCCGCTGCCGCTAAAGAAGATTACGAAGCAGCTCTTAATGCCAAAGTGCGTATCGAAGAATTGCAAAAACAAATCGATAATCACACTGAAGACAAGAAAGTTACTGCTACCGTTAATGACGTTGCTGAATCCGTTGAACGTCTAACTGGTGTGCCTGTTTCAAACATGGGCGCAAGCGACATCGAACGTTTGAAAGAATTGGCTAGTCGTTTGAAAGGTAAAGTCATTGGTCAAGACGAAGCTGTAGATGCTGTTGCTCGTGCTATTCGCCGTAACCGTGCTGGTTTTGATGAAGGAAACCGACCAATTGGTAGCTTCCTCTTCGTAGGTCCTACTGGTGTTGGTAAAACAGAACTTGCTAAACAATTGGCTCTTGATATGTTTGGTTCAAAAGATGCAATCATCCGCCTAGACATGTCTGAGTACTCTGACCGCACAGCCGTTTCTAAGTTGATTGGTACAACTGCTGGTTATGTTGGTTACGATGACAACAATAACACACTTACTGAACGTGTTCGTCGTAATCCTTACTCAATCGTTCTTCTTGATGAAATTGAAAAAGCCGACCCACAAGTTATCACACTTCTTCTTCAAGTTTTGGACGATGGTCGTTTGACTGATGGTCAAGGTAATACAATTAACTTCAAGAACACTGTTATCATTGCTACATCTAACGCTGGCTTTGGTAATGAAGCTTTGACAGGTCAAGAAGACAAAGATATGAAGATTATGGATCGTATCGCTCCATACTTCCGTCCGGAATTTCTTAACCGTTTCAACGGTATCATCGAATTCTCTCACTTGACTAAGAATGACTTGAACGAAATCGTTGACTTGATGCTAGCTGAAGTTAGCAAGACTATCGCTAAGAAAGGTATTGATTTGGTTGTCAGCGATGATGCTAAACAACACCTTATCGAAGAAGGTTACGATGAAGCTATGGGTGTTCGACCACTCCGCCGTGTTATCGAACAAGAAATTCGCGATAAAATCACTGATTTCTACCTTGATCACACAGATGTTAAACACCTTAAAGCTGATATGGTTGACGGAGAACTTGTTATCAGCGAAAAATAAGCCTATCAAGGCACTCCAATTTCTAAGCACTCCTAATCTCTTAAAAGCTCAACCCAACTTGTTATGGGTTGGGCTTTTTCTACCATAATATAGGACAAGTATGATTTTTCTAAAAACCCCCTAGTACCTTATCATATAAAATGTTACAATATGACTGTTAACTCTATTAGAAAGAAGGACATGGTGTGAATGATTTAGAATACATGCCTCAGAACAGTCGTTTTGAAGCTGTTTTACTCGGATTTTTAGGTGGTGCCCTAGACGTCTATTGCCAAATTCAATTTGACACACTTGTTGCCACCCAAACCGGAAATATTCTTTTTCTTATCGCTGATATTAGTCATAGTTCACTTCATCAGACACTTATCCGTTTGTACTCAGTTTTATTCTTTTCACTCGGATTTATGTTTGGATTGCGTGTACGTGCCAAAGCTAAAACAGCCTTTTGGCGTGCCTATGCTATTTTACCTTTATTAGTTGTAACGATTGCTTTGCCACTATTACCTGAGAATCGTTTACTTTGGGTTATTCTTTTAGCGCTCGGTACTGGTTTACTAACTTTGACATTCTCTGGTAGCCAGATTGAATCGCACGCTTATTCTATTTTAATGACTTCAGGAAATTACCGTAAAATGATTACAGCATGGCACAACTACTTAACTGTTGAAGAAAAAACAGCAAAAATGAAACGACAAGCTGTGAACTATTCTTTGGTCGTTGTTAGCTTTATCATCGGTGCTATCTTTGTCGCGATTGTCCACCATTTCATTCAAGTAAGAACCATCTGGGTAGTATCGCTCACCCTGGCTGCTATCGTTTATCATTACACAAGTGTGGTTATCCGCTACCGCCTTCAAGAAACAAATCTATAATCAAAAAACGTTTGGAAAACTCCAAACGTTTTTATTTTAATTTATCAGCTAATAATTTAATGTCTTCTGGGCGAGTTCGGCAACAGCCACCAACAATCTTAGCGCCAAGCTTGTGCCAAACTTGACTATTTTCACACAGAGTGTGTGAATTATCAGGCAATGATTTCCAAGTCTGTGTTTCTCCGTCATAGATTTCGCCAGAATTTGGATAAGTTACCAAAGGTTTTTGAGAAATTGTATGACTAGCTTTCAACAAATCTGAAATAATCGCTGGTCGGCTACAATTAATCCCAAAAGCAAGGATTTGTTTGCTGCTGTCGCAGAGTTTTGCGACCTCAGTCATTAGCGTTCCATCAGAAATGCTCTGACTATCTTGTGCCGTAAAGGACATGTAAGCTTCCGTATCAGGAAATTCATCAGCCAGCAATTCAACCAAGGCTGTAGCTTCAATCATATTTGGGATAGTTTCAATGGCTAGAAAATCACTTCCCGCCGCCAGCAAAGTCTGAATACGTGAACGATGAAAATCTTTGAAACTTTCTTTTGACAACTGATAATCCCCAGTATACTCAGAACCATCTGCCAAGTAAGCTGCATAAGGTCCAACATCACCAGCAATCAATGGATAGACACGCTTTTTCTTCTCATCGTCTGACAAAGATTGCCAAAAATTTTGGCGAGCTTTTTTAGCCAATTTAACTGTCAAGGCAATAATATCAAGCGCTTCTTTCTCTGACAAACCATAATCTTCTAACCCTTGAACCGTTGCTTGATAACTTGATGTTGTCACAATATCAGCACCCGAACGAAGATAATCTTCATGTAGCTCTTGAATAATTTGCGGATTTTCCAGCAAATATTTTGCTGACCACAATTTTCCTGACACATCATGACCACGATTTTCTAACTCAGTTCCAAGAGCCCCGTCCAAGATAAGATAATCAGTTGATTCTAGTAATTCTTTAAGTTTACCCATAACTTCCCTTCTACCATTTTTTATAACGTAAGTAGTGATACACATAACACAAAGCAATAAATGGAAGTCCAAAATACAGACCTGCTCTTTGCGATGCATCCCAAGCAATTCCGACAATAGAAATTAACAACAGCACAATTGTAAAGTAAGGCAAGACTGGCGTCATTGGCGTTTTGTACGACAACTCATCTAGAGAATGATTCTTCAAAAAACTCTTTCGAAAATTAATCTGCGCAAGAGGAATTGATAGCCAAACGACAACCACAGCAAAACCAGCAATGGATACCAAAGCTAGATAAACCGTATCGGCTGCGTAAATACTTGAAAATAAAGCCAGTACTGCACCAATCATTGATAACAAAAGAGCACGCATTGGCACACCGTGTTCATTGATTTTAACAACTTTTTTCGACAGCATGCCTTCATTGGCTAGTGACCACAGCATACGACTTGAAGCATAAAGCCCGGAATTTCCAGCTGATAAAATAGCTGTTAGGATAACAAAATTCATCATGTCAGCCGCAAATGGAATTCCCATTTTGTCAAAAACATCAACAAACGGCGCCGTTGACACTCCTGCCTCTTTCATTGGCAAAAGTGATGCCAAGACGAGAATGGTCAAAACAAAGAAAATAACCAAACGTCCGATAGTTGTCTTAATCGCCTTTGGCACTGCCTCTTTTGGATTATCGGTCTCACCCGCAGCGATCCCGATGAGTTCAGTTCCAGAAAAAGCATAATTAACCGCCAACATCACTGAAATCAGAGCAGCAAAACCTTTTGGAAAGGCACCATTAGCTGTTAAATTAGTAAATAAAATTGCCTGATGTTGCCCATCAAAACTAACCAACCCAAACATAGCACCAAGTCCTAAGATGATAAAAATGATGATTGCAATAACTTTAATCGAAGCAAAAAATGACTCAGCTTCCGCAAAACTTCGCACACTTAGTGCATTAATGGCAAAGATAACCAACGCAAAAAATGTCGCAAAAATCCAAGTTGGCACATCTGGGAACCATCGTCCCATTAGCATTGCCGCTCCTAAGAATTCTGTTCCGAGAGCAACTGTCCAACAAATCCAATATAGCCAGGCAACTGTAAATCCAGTACCAGGACTGATAAATTTTGTGGCATAGGTGTGAAATGATCCTGTAACAGGCATAGCAACAGCTAATTCACCCAAGGATAACATCACCAAATAAACAACAACCGCGCCAACCAGATAAGATAAAACAGCCCCTAAAGGACCTGCCTGAGCAATCGTGTAACCAGAACTTAAAAACAAGCCTGTCCCAATAACCCCACCTAAAGATAACATAAACAAATGTCTACTAGTCATCTTACGCTGAAATTGACCTTCATTTTCAAAATTATGATTTTCCATATACGCCTCTCAATCCGTAATATATCTATCATATCACAAGATTTTAAGAAATGATAATAGTGTTTAACTATCAATCCATTAGTTAAAAACTATAGCATTAAAAAAAGCCTGAATATTTTCATTCAAGCTTTCATCATTACAATTCTTCCAAAATACTGTCCCATGATTCATCTAAACCAGTACGGTCAACTGATGAAAAGACAATAAATTTATCAGATTTATCAAAATTCAATTTTTTCTTAATAGCTGATTCGTGTTTATTCCATTTACCACGTGGAATTTTATCAGCTTTTGTTGCTACCACGATAACTGGAATTTCATAGTACTTCAAAAATTCATACATCTGAATATCATCAGCACTTGGATCATGACGAAAATCAACCAAACTAACAACAGCACGTAAGTTATCACGGCTAACAAGGTATTCTTCAATCATTTTGCCCCATTTAGCACGTTCAGCTTTTGATACCTTAGCGTAACCGTAACCTGGAACATCGACAAAACGCAATTTATCATCAATATTGTAGAAATTTAACAATTGCGTTTTACCAGGTTTACTAGAAGTACGCGCTAAGTTCTTACGTCCTAAAAGCGTGTTGATAAAACTTGATTTTCCAACATTAGAACGTCCAGCCAAAGCAATCTCTGGTAGATCATCTTGCGGATAATGTGATTTGTTAGCTGCACTTAACAGAAGTGAGGCATTATGGGTATTTAAATACTCAGTCATTCTCTTCTCCTTAGGCAATCTCTAAAATAGGTTTATCTTTACCTTCAACAGCATCTTTGGTGATACGAACCTTAGTAACTTCATCACGACTTGGAATTTCAAACATGATATCCATCATCGTTTCTTCAATGATAGAACGAAGTCCACGCGCACCTGTCTTACGTTCGATAGCTTTGTTTGCGATAGCTTGAAGGGCATCTTCATCAAATTCCAATTCAACACCATCATATGATAGAAGTGTTTGGTATTGTTTAACCAAAGCATTACGAGGTTCTGTCAAGATTCGCACCAAATCATCTGTTGTCAATTGTTCAAGCGCAGCAACGACTGGCAAGCGCCCGATAAATTCTGGAATCAAACCGAATTTTTGAATATCTTCTGAGATGATTTCTTGCATATAAGAAGCATCTTCATCAATCTTACGGTTATTTTGTCCAAAACCAATAACTTTTTCACCAAGACGTTGTTTAACAATGTCTTCGATACCATCAAAAGCACCACCAACGATGAAAAGGATATTCTTAGTATTGATTTGAATCATTTCTTGGTTAGGGTGTTTACGACCACCTTGTGGTGGCACGCTAGCAACTGTTCCTTCAATGATTTTAAGAAGGGCTTGTTGAACACCTTCACCTGAAACGTCACGAGTGATTGAAACATTTTCGCCTTTTTTGGCAATTTTATCAATTTCATCCACGTAGATGATACCACGTTCTGCACGTTCAATATTAAAATCAGCCGCTTGAATAAGTTTCAAAAGGATGTTTTCAACGTCCTCACCAACATATCCTGCTTCTGTCAATGATGTCGCGTCAGCAATCGCAAATGGAACGTTTAAACTTTTCGCCAAAGTTTGGGCAAGGAATGTTTTCCCTGAACCAGTTGGTCCGATTAATAGGATGTTAGATTTTTGTAATTCAACATCTTCTTCATCACGACTTTCGGCAAAAGAAACACGTTTGTAGTGGTTATATACAGCCACTGCGAGGGCACGTTTAGCGCGTTCTTGACCTACAACATATTCATCGAGGGTTGCTAATAATTCTTTTGGTTTTGGAACTTCAGCCAAATCTGCGAGAACTTCTTCTGCTAACTCCTCTTTAATAATCTCTTGGGATAAAGCCACACATTCATTACAGATAAATACGTTATTTCCGGCAATGATTTTTTTTACTTCGTCTTGGCTTTTTCCACAAAATGAGCAATAAACTTTTACATCATTTGTTCGATTTCCAACCATTTTTCGTTCTCTCTAACTTTATACTTTCTCTATTTATTAAAACAAGGTACCATACACGGCATGAATGGTATTTACTACATTAGTAAAGGCATTCAAAAACAAAAGGACAGCTAACCCATAACGTTTTTTTCTAAGTGCTGGGAGAGCACACAAAAAACAGATAACTGCTAGTAGAGCCGTGAACACACCAAAAATACTTCTCTGCATTCCTTTCTCCCTGTGTTATTTTTATTTTTCAAAAACTGTAATCGTAAAATCGTAGGCGTTTTTGTCATCTTTTTCGTTAAATGACTCTGAAACCTTTTTAAAGGCTTTTAAATCAAGATCTGGGAAATAAGTATCACCTTCAAATTCACCATGAACCGTTGTCTTAACGATAGCATCACAGTATGGCAAAAAAGTTTTATAGATACTTGCCCCACCAACGATATAAAGGGTTTTGTCGTGAGTTTTAAACCAATCAAGGACTTGTTCTACATCATGAACAACTGTCACACCATCGGCTTCAAAGTTTTTATCACGTGTCAAAATCAAAGTTTCGCGACCTGGTAAAATGCGACGTTTCATCCCATCAAAGGTTACACGTCCCATCAACAAGGCTTGTCCCATCGTTGTTTCTTTAAAATGTTTCAATTCTTTTGGGAGACGCCAAGGTAATCTATCATCTACCCCGATTAAGCGATTTTCATCTTCCGCCCAGATTGCAACGATTTTCTTTGTCATATTGTCCTCTCATTCATTACTTTCATTTTATCAGATTTCCTATAAAAATGCTGAGATGCGATACGAAAGCCACTGAAAAAGATTAAATAGCCAAATCAAATTTCAATTGCGGTTTAACGGGTTCGTAATCAACTAATTCAAAATCTTCTGGTTTAATATCAAAGAAATCTGTTCCATCAGGCACATTCAAAACCAAACGCGGTTGACAGTCAGTTGGTTGACGGCGTAATAATTCTTCTGCTTGCTCAAATTGATTGTCATAAATATGAAGGTTATTTACAAAATAGAAGAATTTACCAACTTTCCAACCAAAATGTTTGGCAATCATCATTTGAAGCGCTACGTATTGCATGGCATTGATGTGATGAGAGACCAACATATCATTTGAGCGTTGTGTCAATGTCGCATCAAGGTAAATATCACCGTCAACACGACGGACATCATACATAGTTTGGAAAGCACATGGCAAAAGCCCGTCTGTATTTTCAAAAGCTTCGTAATCCCAAAGCGAGATAACATTGCGACGATTCCATGGATTTTCTTCGAGTTGTTTTAAGATTTTACGAATAATATCGTGTTTTTTAACAACTGCACCATAGCGTTCGCCGATTGTACCAGTGCCATCAACTTCCCAATCATTCCAATATTTAACATTATATTTGTCATTTAATACTGAAAGATCATTGGTTTGATCTTGATAAATCCAGAAGATTTCGCGGATAGCACTTTTAATGGGAATAGGACGAAGTGTTGTAATTGGGAACTCACCTTTACTAAGGTCGTATTCCGCAAAAGCACCTGTTACATATTTTGAATTTGCTTGTCCACCACTTTGGTACACAGGACGTGCATTCTCTGAAAATACCCCTTCATTCATAATTTTTTTGATATTTTCTTTAAAAATAACATCTGCTTTTGTCATGCTATCCGCTCTCCTTTGATTGTATTGATTTTTTGAAAAAATCGTTCCTTCCTATTTTATCTGAAAACAAGCAAAAAATCTAGCATTTTAAACAAATTAATATGGATTCACAATCTACTTTGAAGGATAAAACAAACAAATTTTTTATAGGGCATTTTGCCAACTTTATGTTAAAATTATCTTTGGACAATTAGTCACGCCGTAAATTTAATAAAAAAGAATTTCCTATTTAAGAGGTTTTCCCCACTTTTTAAAAACTTGTTAGGCCAGTAAGAATGAAGATAAAGTTCCTAACATTTATTGGAAATTCAATAAAGAGAAAGGTTTTTTCATGAAAATTGGTATTGATAAAATAGGATTTGCAACAGCGCAATACGTGCTGAATATGGACGACTTGGCCGAGAGCCGCAATGTTGATCCAGATAAATACAGCAAAGGTCTCCTATTAAATAATCTAAGTATCACACCAGTCAATGACGATATTGTGACACTTGGTGCTTCTGCAGCAGAAAGTATTCTAAGCGAGGAAGATAAAAATACTATTGATATGATTATTGTGGCAACAGAATCATCTGTTGATCAAAGTAAAGCTGCTTCTACTTATATTCACAGTCTCTTGGGCATCCAACCTTTTGCTCGTAGCATTGAAATGAAAGAAGCTTGTTATGGTGCAACAGCAGCGCTTGATTACGCTCGTTTGCACGTTCAAAAACACCCAGAATCAAAAGTTTTAGTTATCGCTTCAGACGTTGCTCGCTATGGTGTTAACACCCCTGGTGAACCTACTCAAGGTGCTGGTAGTGTTGCTATGTTGATTTCAAAAGACCCACGAATCTTGCTACTTAATGACAACTCAGTTGCCCAAACGCGCGATATTATGGATTTCTGGCGTCCGAACTACTCTACTACCCCTTACGTCAACGGTATTTACTCTACAAAACAATATCTTGACATGTTGAAAACGACTTGGGCAGAATTTCAAAAACGCTTCAACACTTCTCTTGCAGATTTCTCAGCCTTCTGCTTCCACCTTCCATTTCCTAAGTTAGCCCTTAAAGGCTTTAACAAAGTGATGGATAAGAATCTACCAGAAGACTTTAAAGAAAAACTCAAGGAAAACTTTGAAAGCACTATTCTCTACAGTAAAGAAGTCGGAAATATCTACACTGGTTCACTATACTTAGGTCTTCTTTCACTTCTTGAGAATTCTAAAAATCTTGTAGCTGGAGACCAAATTGCCCTCTTCAGCTATGGTAGCGGTGCTGTCGCAGAAATCTTCTCAGCAACTTTGGTTGATGGTTTTAAAGACATGCTACAAACTAACCGTTTAGAAACTCTTAAAAAACGCATTCGTTTATCTGTTGAAGACTACGAAAAATTATTCTTTGAGGAAGCTGCTATCGATTCAGAAGGAAACGCAAATATCCCTGAATACAAAACAGGTGCATTTACCCTCAAAGAAATTCATGAACATCAAAGAATCTATGGTAAAGTAAATGACAAATAAAGTGACTTGGGGAGGATTCTCCAAAAAAACGTTGGCTGAACGCCTTGAACATCTGGAAAAAAATGAACTCATTAGCGCAGAACGCTTAGAAAGCTTAAAAAACAATGAGCTTCTCTCACTAGGAACTGCTAATCAAATGGCCGAAAATGTCTTAGGAACTTTTTCACTTCCATTTTCACTAGCGCCAGATTTTCAAATCGATGATAAAACTTTCAATGTTCCAATGGTAACCGAAGAACCTTCTGTGGTTGCTGCTGCAAGCTTTGCGGCTAAAATCATCAAACGTTCTGGAGGTTTCAAAACTCAAGTTCACTCTCGTAAAATGATTGGGCAAGTTGCCCTTTACGACGTTCCAAATAAAAGTGCTGCTAAAAAAGCCATTGTTGAACACACAGAACAATTAATTAGCCTAGCAAATGATGCGCACCCTTCTATCGTTAAACGTGGAGGTGGTGCACGCGAATTGAGTATCGATGAAAAAGATGACTTTTTGATTGTTTACCTAACGGTTGATACTCAAGAAGCTATGGGCGCTAACATGGTTAATACTATGATGGAAGCTTTGGTGCCAAGCTTAGAAGAGTTATCAGCCGGTAAAAGTTTGATGGCCATTTTGTCAAACTATGCAACAGAATCTCTTGTTACCGCTGACTGTCAAGTTGACCTTCGATACCTCAGCCGTAACAAAGAGGAAGCTCAAGCGTTAGCTAGAAAATTCCACTTAGCTAGCAAATTAGCCCAAGAGGATGTTTACCGTGCAAGCACGCACAACAAAGGTATTTTCAACGGTATTGATGCAGTCGTTATGGCAACTGGAAATGACTGGCGTGCTATCGAAGCTGGTGCTAACACTTACGCTTGTAAAGATGGCCAATACCGCGGTTTAGCAACTTGGACCTTTGACGAAGAAGCGCAAGTTCTCCGCGGTCAATTGACTCTTCCAATACCAATCGCAACACGTGGTGGCTCAATCGGACTGAATCCAACAGTTAAAATTGCGCACGACCTTCTTGGTCACCCAGACGCTCGTCAATTAGCACGTATCATCGTTTCTGTTGGCTTAGCCCAAAACTTTGCTGCTATTAAAGCTTTGACTTCAACTGGCATTCAAGCTGGTCACATGAAATTACAAGCTAAATCCCTTGCACTCCTTGCTGGTGCCAAAGATAAAGAAGTCTCTGAAGTGGTTAAAGCTTTACTAGAAGCTCCACATATGAATTTGGAAACTGCGCAGCACATCTTACTAAACTTGCGAAATTAAAAAAATAATTTAATAAGTGAGTCGTGTCTAATGGGCATGGCTCATTTTCTATTTTCAAGCTCGTGAAAAACTGCCCACTGAGCTTAACTCGCTTTTCAATTTCTAGGCTCGTGAAAAACCTATCCAGTGGATAGGTTTTTTCTTGACTTTAATTTTCGATAATTATATAATCTAGTTATTAATACTAGATAAAGAGGTAAATATAACTTTATGAAACCAAATTATCCAAAATGGTCTGAATTACCAGAGATTGATTTGTACTTGGACCAAGTACTTCTTTACGTTAATCAAGTTGGAAAAGCCAATCAACAGGATGAAAAAGGCTTAACAGCTTCTATGATAAATAATTATGTCAAACATGGTCACTTAGAAAAACCTGTTAAAAAGAAATACAATCGTAAGCAAGTGGCTAGATTGATTGTTATTACAGCATTGAAAAATGTTTTTTCTATCCAAGAAATCAGCCAAACTTTGGCACTCTTGACCGCTGAAGACCAGTCACAAAAACGCTACGATGACTTTGTTGCTTGTATGAATGGTGAAAAAGTTGATAATTTACCTCCTGTGGTTGTCTCAGCTTGTCAAACGTTAAAATTGTATTTTCAAACCCATGAATTGGTTCACGCATTAGAAGGAGAATCCCATGAAAGCTAGCATGACTTTAAAACTTAGTAAACGTCTTTCTTTTGGTGAAGAGGTTGCAAATAGTGTCACTCACGCTGTCGGTGCTGTTGCAATGCTGGTACTCTTGCCGATTACAGCTATTTACAGTTATCACCACTATGGCATGCAGGCTGCTGTTGGGATGTCAATTTTTGACATTAGCCTGTTTTTGATGTTCATGTCATCAACAATCTACCATTCAATGCAATATGACTCACCACAAAAAATTGTTCTACGTATTATTGACCATAGTATGATTTATATTGCTATTGCTGGTTCTTACACACCAGTTGCTCTTTCACTTGTTGGTGGCTGGTTAGGTTACTTAATCATTATCTTGCAGTGGGGAGCAACCATTTTTGGCATTCTTTACAAGATTTTTGCTAAAAAAATCAATGATAAATTCTCACTCTTTCTTTATTTGCTAATGGGTTGGTTGGTTGTCTTTATCATTCCAAGTATTATTAGTAAAACTGGTGTTGTCTTTTGGAGTTTGATGCTGGCTGGTGGTTTAGCTTACACAATTGGTGCGATTTTCTACGCTAGAAAACGTCCTTATGACCACATGATTTGGCATTTGTTCATCCTGCTTGCATCTATCTTACAATACATCGCAATCGTGTATTTCATGTTGTAATATAAAAAACACTGATTAAAGTCAGTGTTTTTTTGTTGCTTCTTGTAATTTTCCATATAAAAGGTAATCGACATCTTTTAAATCTTCAATGGTTTTGCAATTAAGAGCGCACATGATAAGACGCAAATCATCTTTCCACCCGTTAATGATATCGATAACTTTGTTAACTGGGTATTTTTCAACCAATTCTAAGACCGTTCGTGAAAGGCCAACTGCTTTCGCACCAAGTACCAAACATTTGACCATATCAAGCGGATGACGAACACCGCCTGAAGCTAAGATTTCAACTTTATCAACCATTGATTGGGCATTCAAAAGACTTTGCACGGTTGTTTGGCCCCAATCATTTAGATAAGAGCGATTATCACCACGTTGATTTTCAATGTAGGCAAAACTTGTTCCACCACGGCCTGAAATATCAAAGGTTTTAATACCTAAGTCATAAGCCATCTCAATGGTTTTTAAATCCATACCAAATCCGACTTCTTTTAAAATAACAGGAACTGGCATTTTTGTCGCATAATCAGCCACATGCTTTTTCCAAGAACGAAATTCACGCTCACCTTCAGGCATCAAAAGCTCCTGCATCAAATTCACGTGAACTTGCAAGAAAATGGGTTGCATTTTCTCAATGGTTTTAAGGCCAAGTTCATATGGTTTGTCAATACCAATATTAGTTGCAAGAAGCAAATCTGGGTAATCTGCTTTACTTGGATAAGAATCATCACCTGGATTTTTCAGTGCAGCACTATATGACCCAGTTACCATGACTAAACCAGTCGCTTGTGCTACTTGAGCAAGCTTACGATTGACGGCTTTTGCTTTTTCTGAGCCACCTGTCATAGCATTGATGTAAAACGGAAAGTCAAAATCACGTCCCGCAAAATGCGTATGCAAATCAATCTCGCTCAAATCATAATCAGGAAGTGAACGATGAATCAACTCCATATCATCAAAAGAGTTATACGGTGATTGATACTTTAGTGCATACTTGATATGCTCATCCTTACGGTTCATCATGCTAATTCCTCCATGTCTAGTAGCTCAATACCAACTTCTTGCCAACGCTTGATAAGTTCTTGACTATCTTCACGATTAAATGATATTGCAATACCACAATCACCACCACCTGAACCTGATGATTTAGCAATCACATCTAGACCATCTTCGGCAGCTTTTAAGGCTAAAAGTTTGTCGTTGTAAATAGCTGAGCTTAAGCCCAGCAACAAATCGCTCACATTTTGAAGTGCCTTTTTGACACTTTCTTTGTCACCAGTTTGCAGCGCTTGTTTACAAATTTGAACCTCTTTTTCAGTTGCTGCTAAAAATTCTTGTGAAATGGCAGATTTAACCAGATTAATCATGTCTTTTGAAATAGAAGGCTGCATCGTCCATCCGACCAAAAACTCACATGGCAAAGCTGGTGTGATAACTTCAATTTGATAACCCCAGTCTTTATTAAGTACTTCTTGAATTGATTCCTTTTCAATCCATTTTGCTACTTGCTGGCGGTCAAATGAGGTAAAAGCAACCAAATCATCGTATGCAATACAAGCAATATCCCCCATCGAACCATTGTCACCAAGTTTTAAAAGTGTGTAAGACGCCAATTTAAAAAGAAGATCAGCTGACAAGTTCAACTCATAAAAAGCTGATAGAGCTTTTAGAGTTAAAACAGTAACTGACCCGCTTGAACCAATACCAAATTTCTTACCATCTCGCTCCATTTTTCCAGTGATTTCAAGAGAAAAGGCTGGCATTTCTTCAATAGACTTGCCAAGATAATCAAATAAAGTTACGATTGTTTGCTGAATCAGTGCATACTTGCTATCTGGCGTCATCCCAACTGCATAATCAAACATATCTGAAAAAAGACTGATATCCTTTGCTTCTTTAACCACAGCAGTCATGTGGATAGGAATATTTTTGATAATGGCTGTTTGACCTGGTGTCAGTATCGCGTACTCACCAGCTATATATAACTTTCCACCAGTTTGAACTTTAGTCATTTTCATCTGGTAATTCCTTAGTACGTGAAACAATTACGCGATAGTTTTCTTCAAAACGTTTTGTCAATCGCTCTAAATCTTCTTCTAAACAAAGAACTTTGACATTTGGTCCAGCATCCATAGTGAAATAACATTTTTCACCTTCTGAACGCAATTGTTTAACGAAGTCCATTGCCTTATAACTTTCCTCTGTTAGGTAATTAAATGGTGGATTTGCATGTGTGTTTGTGTCATGCATTGCAAGTGCGTTGCGTTCAGTTAACTCACCAACACGTTCAAAGTCATTATTTTTAAGATAACCTAGCATGTCTTTGTAATCTTGTTCAGATTGTTTGACCCAATCCGCAAAAGTTGTTGACGTTTCAACACAACGTTTCATACCTTCACGGCTAGAAATTGGTTTCTTACTATCACTCAAGACAAGCATAATCATAGCAAGCTTGAGGTCTGTTTGAACAGGGTAAACTTCACCAGAATCTTTGTCCCAAGCAGCAAGTGGTCCAAAGAATGAACGCGATGAGGAACCTGAAGCAAATTTTGCTTTTTGAGCGAGTTCTGCTTGATTTAAACCAGTTTCAAAGAGTTCGTTACACGCTTTAACAAGGGCAGACAGACCGCTTGAACTTGATGAAAGTCCTGCAGCTGTTGGCATGTTGTTGCTTGTTTCAACCTTGACATATTCTGAACGCTGCCCACGGTATTGATCAATGATGGCAGAAATTTTAGCGTGTTCTTTATCATCTTGTAAAACACCATTGATGTAAAATTCATCGTGGCTAGCTGAATCTGGCAGAAAGGAAACACTTGTTGTGGTAAACATATTTTCCAGTGTCAATGAAATACTGCTGGTTGCTGGAATCATCTTAGCTGCGTCAGCTTTCCCCCAGTATTTGATAATAGCGATATTGGCATATGATTTTACCGTTACAATTTTTCGATCCACGTTTGAACCGCTCCTCCTTCTGTTAATGCTTTACTAATTTTTTCTGCTTGTGCTTTGGTCTGTGCAAGGGCGATAATACATCCTCCAAGACCTCCACCACTCATTTTGGCACCTAGAGCGCCGTTTTCTAAAGAAATCTGAACTAATTGGTCAGCTTTTTCAATGCTAACGCCAATTGCTTGTAAGTGACTGTGTGCTTTTGTCATCAAGGGACCAATTTCAGAAATAGACTTGTCTTGAATCGCTTTTTGAACCATTTCTGTCAAGTCTCCTAAAGCAGCCAAATGTGGTAAGTTTTTTTCTTCTGCTTGGGCAACTTTTTCGACAGCTTCACGTGTATTACCATAAATGCCTGTATCTGCAATAACAAGATAAGCATCCAAGTCTAGGTCAAGTGTGCTAAAACCAATATTTCGAATGAAAGTGATGGCTTTGTCACTGAGACAAGTCTTAGCATCCAGACCACTTGGGTTTGAGTGGGCAATAATTTCTGCTTTATTTACCAAAATTTCAAGCGTCTCCATGTCGATGCTTTGCTCAAAATAGTCAAACACAGCACGAATGGCTGCAATTGAAACAGCAGCTGATGAACCCATACCACGTTTTTGGGGAATCTCTGAACGAATATCATACGAGATAGCAACATCTGTATGGTTAAGGTATTCTAAAGCCGCATAAACGGCAGTTGATAAGGTATCATAATAATCGAAGTGAATTTTTTTATCAGCTGGATAGATACGACATTCTACTTCAATTCCTTGAAGAGGAATCGCAATAGCAGGATAGCCGTAAACAACTGAATGTTCACCCATCCAAATAATCTTACTATGCGCCTTTCCGACGCCAATTTTCTTAGTCATTTTCTTCTCTTACAATTTTTAGTTTACACTCCATTTTATCATTGTTCCGCAAAAAAAGCGACTCTTACTAAAAAATGTTATAGCATTCAAATAAATCACGAAAAAATCTGAGACATTCAATCTCAGATTTCTTAATTTTTACATTGTTGATTTTTTAATCAACTTCACCACTCTCTACGACCAAGTCATCTGCTTTTGCAGCATCACCGTAAACTGGAGCTAATGTCTTGTCATAGTCTTCGTGGAAGAAGTTTTCATCACCCAAAGATTTAATTTCATCATTAATCCAATCAAGAAGCTCAGTATTTCCTTTTTGAACTGCTGGAGCAATGGTATCTGTGTCGCCCAAACTTGTAATGCCAACTTCGTAACCTTTATTTTCCAAAGCCCATGCTAAAACTTCTGTATTGTCAGTTGATAGCGCGTCACCTCGACCATCTAACAGTGCTTGATATGCTTCGCTGTACTGATCAAATTTTAAAAGATTTACTTTTGGATAATGTTTTTCAAAGTATGTTTCAGCTGTCGTTCCTTTGCCAACGATCAAAGTTTTTCCCTCTAAAGCATCAACGTCAGAAATTAATTGATTACTTGGCGATACGACACCTAACGCTACTTTCATGTATGGCAAAGCAAAATCAACTTGTTTTGCACGTTCATCAGTCACTGTAAAGTTGGCAAGAATAATATCCACTTTAGCTGATGTCAAATACTCAACACGACTTGCTGGGTCTACTGAAACATATTTAACTTTAACTCCCAAATCTTTTGCTAAACGGTTTGCAAAATAAACATCATATCCTTGGTATTTTCCTTTGTCATCAACATAACCAAACGGTTTTTTATCTGAGAAAACTCCAATTTTAATGGTACCGCTCTTCTTGATTGCATCAAGAGAGCGAGCTTTGGCTGTTGACGTAGCTGAAGATGAATTTTTAGTTGTTGAGGATTTTGAAGTTGAGCATCCTGCAGCAAAAACAATTAATAAAAGACTAACAATCGCTAAAAAACGTTTTACAATTTTCATATATAACTCCTTAAAATTTTATTACCTATTTAACCAACTGTAGAAAAATCAAAGACATTCAAGAAATCACGCGCACGTTGAGTTTTTGGTTGCCTGAAAAATAATCTAGCATCACTTTCTTCTACAATTTGTCCCTTTTCAAGAAAAATCACACGATCTGCTATCGCTTTTGCAAACTGTAGCTCATGCGTCACAATAATCATTGTCCTACCTTCATGTGCAAGTTCCCCAATCAACTCTAAAACTTCTCTAACCATTTCAGGGTCAAGTGACGCTGTAACTTCATCAAATAGAAGCACTTCAGGATGTAAAAGTAAACTTCTCACAATAGCAACCCTTTGCATCTGACCGCCAGATAACTCGTGAGGATAACTCTTTTCTTTTCCTTCTAAACCAACTCGCTTAAGTAGTTTTAATGCCTCGCCCTTCACTTCCTCTACTGACCTTTTTTGAACCTTTACTGGTGCTAATAAAAGATTTTTTAGAACTGTTAAGTGTGGGAAAAGGTCGTAGGATTGAAATACCATGCCAATTTTTTGGCGAACAAGAGGAAGATTTTTAGACTCTTTTAAAATTTCCTTGCCTTCAAGTTCAACTCTTCCTGCTTGAATTGGTTCCAAGCCATTGATACAACGAAGTAATGTTGATTTTCCACAACCTGACGGACCTAGAATGACTAAAACTTCACCCTCTTCAACGGAAAACGAAACTTGATTGAGAATCTTTTGCTCGCCATAAGATTTTTCAATATCTTTAAGTTCTAAAATTGTTGCCAAATGATTCACTCCTTCCAACGTTTTTCTAAATAAACTGACAATCTCGAGATTGGAAAACAAACAGCAAAATACATCATAAAGATTAAGCCATAAATCCAAATTGCGGTGCTAGGTACCGTCAAACGATTAGCTTCAATAATCTCTTGACCAACTTTTACCACTTCGACAACACCAATCAAAACAATTAATGACGTTGTTTTAATCATTCGTGTCATTAGGTTAACCGCTTGGGGTAATAATTGTCGTAAAATTTGTGGCATAACAACGTAAATGAATAACTGTCTATTGTTTAATCCCAGAGCAAGACCACTTTCAATTTGGTGTTTTGGTAGAGATGTCAACGCTCCGCGAACAAGATCTCCCATCTCAGCTGTTCCCCACATTGAAAAGACAATAAGTGCTGCTACTTCACCAGATAAATTGAGATTAAAAGTTCTAGCTAAACCAAAATAAACAAGAAAGAGCAAGACTAATTGTGGCATGATTCGAATAAATTCTAGATAGATTTGTGAAATAAAGCGAATCACTCTAAAGCGTGAAATCATTATAAAACCAAACAAGAATCCTAAAACCACTGAAATAAGAATGGAGACTAGGGAAATATTAATCGTAACTAACAGTCCTTTAAGGAGTCGCAAAAGATTATTTCCCTGAAACAGCACCTGTAGTCCTGAAACCTGCATGATGCAACCTCCTTTCTAGTACCCTTGCCAATAGTGAAATCGGTAAAAGAATAATCAAGTAAGCAACTACCAACATTAACAACGCCTCATCGGTCTCATAATACAGTCCAATCAAATCCTTAGCAATGTACATCAAATCAGCAAGTGCAACAATTGAAAAGACAGACGTCTCTTTGACAAGAAAAATGATATTAGCAACCAACGACGGAAGTGCAACTGCGATTGCTTGAGGAAGGATGACATAAAAAACATTCTGAAGATGTGATAATCCGATGCTCAAACCAACTTCATACTGTCTTTTGGACACTGCTTCCAATCCTGAACGAAATGACTCCGCCATGTAAGAACCACCTAAAAAGATTAGACCAACAATCGCACAAAGCTCCGATGGTAAAACCACTCCAACTTTAGGCAAGCCATAATAGAGAAAATAAAGCTGTATCAAAAGCGGCGTGTTACGAGACAATTCAATATAAATCTGGCAAATTTGACTTAAAATAGCTACATTGTAGTACTTAATCAAACTAATGAAAAAGCCTAAAATAATCGCTCCCAAGATGCCAAATAGAGCCAAACGAATCGTAAGCACCAAAGCTTGTTGATACAAGGGAATATTCTCATAAACAAAGCCCCAATCTAACATAATATCCCTCCAAACGTTATAAAGGTATTATAAAGAATTCTTCTATAGTCGTGTACTCTAAATATTTTATGCTGTGCCATAAGTATTTTTTATAGCACAACACTTAAAAAGAAGCTGAAATGTATCAGCCTCCTTTTGTTTAGGTAGTTAGTTCAGTTGATAAAACCAGTCATAACATAGCTTTTTACTTTTTCTTTTTCAATAATTTTATAAGAGCCATCTATATCACTGGGTCAATATTTAATTCTGGAATAATCCGTGTCAAAAATTGTTTTGTGCGTTCTTCTTTTGGTCGTGTAAAGAATTCTTTCGGGTCACCTTCTTCAATGATATGCCCACCTTCCATAAAAATAACGTGCGTTGCGACATCACGTGCAAAGCTCATTTCATGCGTCACGACAACCATGGTTACTCCTTCTTGCGCCAATTCTTTCATGACATCAAGCACATCACCGATTAATTCAGGGTCAAGTGCCGAAGTCGGCTCGTCAAATAAAATCACTTCTGGTTTAACAGCAATAGCACGCGCAATCCCAATACGTTGCTGCTGACCACCTGATAACTGACTTGGATAAAAATCTCTTTTATCTAAAAGCCCTACTTTTTTAAGAGCATTCTCAGCAATGGGAATTGCCTTTTCCTTTGGAACTTTTCTGGCAATCACTAAGCCTTCTAAAATATTTTCAAGCGCTGTTTTATTAGCAAATAGATTATAATTTTGAAAAACAAAAGCAGTCTTTTTACGAATCTCTAGCACATCTTTGCGATTGATTTTAGCTAAATCATAAGTTTTTCCATCTAATTCCAACTCACCAGAATCAGCATGTTCTAAGTAATTCAAAGACCTTAAAAAGGTTGTTTTTCCTGATCCCGATGGTCCCAAAATAACGACAACATCTCCTTGATTAACCGTCAAACTAATCCCATCTAAAACTTTCTTATCTCCAAATGATTTTTCAATATTCTTTACTGTTAGCATAAATTTCTCCTCATATTATCCCACCAGTTGGCTTTGTTTTTCCAGAAATTTAAAGATGTACTGAATCACTCCACATATAACAATGTAGATAATGAAAATAACAAAATAAGATTCAAAATAATGGTAACCATAAGCAGCCTCCACTTTCGCAATCGCTGTAATATCTTTCACTGTCATCACAAAAACAAGAGAGGTACCTTTGACAAGATTAATCACCAAATTACAGAGATTTGGCAATGCCTGACGAATGGCTTGGGGAAAGACAATTCTGAGATAAGCTTGCTTTGCCGTCAAACCAATCGCAAGAGCTGCCTCTAACTGCCCCTTATTAACCGTCAAAATTGCAGAGCGAATAATTTCTGAAAGACTCCCAGTTGTCATAAGTCCAAAGATAACATAGGCATAATAAATCGGATTTAACTCAAAAATATTGATGCCAAGAGCTTTTAAAAATTGGTTTAATAAACTAGGAAATAAACTATAAAAGAATAAAATTAATAAAATGGCTGGCGTAGAGCGGATAAAAGCAAGGTATATCACAGAAAAAGTAGTTACACCTTTTACCTTATAGATACGACCAATTGCCAAGAAAAGAGCTGGGAAAAAGCTCAACAAAATGGAAACCACCATAATGCCTAGCGTCACTGGAATACCAGCAAGGGCTTTAACAAATGTTTCAACAATATAAGAAAAATCCATAATCTCCTCCTTAGCCCCCTTTTGTTTCCAATTGATTTTCGACAATATGAGTCACTACAGATAATATCAGTGCTAAAATCCAATAAATAATGGCAACCGCTGTGTAAGTTTCTAATGAATAATTGCCCATATTTCTAGAAATGATGAGGTTGCCTTCACCCATCAAATCCACCAAACCAATCGTATAGGCAAGGGCAATATCCTTTAATAAATTAATCACCGCACTAGTGATGTTAGGAAGAGCAATTCTGAAAGCTTGTGGCAAAAGAATTCGAACAAAGGTCTGCAGCTCACTTAATCCAATGCTAAGCCCTGCTTCTAATTGCCCTTTTGGCAAGGCTAAATACGAAGATTTAAAGACTTCTGAAATACTTGCCGCAAAGAGCAAAGTCATTGCTAAAATCACAAATATCGAGCGTGACCAACCATTAACATCAATACCTAACCACCATTCTAAAAAACGAGGTAAACCATAAAAAACAAGGAAGATAAGAACAATTGGTGGGGTACATCTTAAGGTAAACACATAAGCTCTAGCAAATGATGAATAGCCATGCTCAGCTGATACCTGTGCCCAAGCTAGTAAAAATCCTAATAAACTTCCTAATAAAACGGTCACAACCAAGACCCACAAGGTAAGAGGTAGAGCTGACAAGATATCTGGAATAACTCTTATCACACGAGACGGTTCATAAGAAACCATAGCTACCTCCTAATCTGTTACATAACTAAAGACATCTTCTCCAAAGTATTTTTCTGAAAGTTTTGCGATTGTGCCATCTTTTTGCAATTCTTTAATAGCTTTATCGTATTCTTTTGCAAATGCTTTATTAGTATCATTTTTATGAATCAATGGGTAAGTTTCAATTCCCTTATATGGGAACCATGTCAATTGGTCAGCGTATTGATGATAAGCACCGTCTTCTTTTTGGACGGCTTCTTCAAATGACAATTTAATTGAGAAGTAAGCATCGTAACGACCTTCAAGAACCCAAGCATAGGCGTCAGCAACTGAGAAGCTTTCAGATTCTTTGAGTTCAATCGGGTGTTTAGCTTTTTTGTTGTATTCTTGAATAACATTATACTGTGCGTTTTGTGGTGAGATTGGAACTAATTTACCACCTGCTTTAGCAAAGGAATCAATATCTTTATATTTGTTTTCGTCAGCTTTTCGAACAGCAAAGCCAATCACACTAGCTCCGATAGCTTGGTCAGGAATAACAAATTTTTGGGCGCGTTCTTCAGTGTACCAAGCCCCTTTGACTCCGATGTCGTACTTGCCAGATTCAAGTCCGATTAACAAATCTTCATCACTTGTCCCAGTGTATTCAAATTTATAATTTTTTAATTTATCATCTACGGCTTTTAAGACCGCAACTTCAAATCCATCACTTTCCCCTTTATCATTAACAAAGTCATAAGGGACATAGTTTTGCGTGTGAGCGACTTGTAAGGTTGTCACTTTATCAGAACTCGATTGTGAACTGTCTGCACTTGCTGATGTCTTACCTGTTAATTGACGTCCGACAACTGTCGCTGCAACAAGTGCTACAATAACACCACCAGAAATAATCCATTTTTTCTTACTCATATAACCCACTCCTTTTCTTTTTACCTAAAACTTTTCTTTCATTCCTAAAAACTCTTAAAATCAAACGGCTGCTTTGACAAGAACCTCATCAAGAACAGCTTCTTTCACCCAAGCAATACGTTCTGGCGCAATATCACTTGGTACCGTGCAATCAGCCCCGATGACTACACCTTGACGTCCAGTTTCATCAAGCAATTCTTTGACTCTTGCTTGAATGGCTTCTTTACTACCTTTATACAAAAGACCCGACTCTGTATTGTTAAAACCACCGAGAACCGTTTTTCCACCAAATAACTGACGTCCTTCTGATAGGCTAACACCTTCCAATTCAACCGCCCAGTTAATGACATCTGCTGGATAATCTGTATAGTAAGAAATATCATTGGTTGCTCCTTCATAACCGCAGATATGAAGAATATTTGTTCCACCTGCTGAAATAGCACGATGCAAAATGTGGAGTTCACTCGGTTTAATCACATGATCATATTCGTCATGACTCAAACGTGAATCTTGCAAATTCTGAACACTGAGATAAATGCCATCAACCCCAGCTTCTTCAATTAAGCGTTTTGTCAGAAGTCCAATATCAAAAGCAATCACGTCCAAAACTTGTTTTGTCAATTCAGCATCTTCTTTGATGAAATCTTCAATAACGTGATCACCGTTGCCACCTTTACCAGCCAAATGCCATTTAAGATAAGTCGCTGGAGCAAAGATATTATAAAAAGAAGCAATGTCTTCAGGGAAATCCTCACGAATCTTTTTAGCCAGTTCAACTTGTTTATTAATCCAAGGATGATTTTCGCCAATAGACTTAATCCCCTCAAGGTCTCTAATTGAGGTAATCCCTTCACGAATGAAATCATTTGGATAAGTGAAGAAACCATCGCTCATGATTTTTACAAAATCAGGATTGACGTCTGAAATAAATTTTTGGTGTCCTGCAATGTTTTTATTAAAGATAACAGGATTGAAACCATCGCTTCGTTCATCATCACTTGTGAAATGATACCAAAATCCGACTGGAACTTTGTCAACTGTTTCATTTTTAAATGCTTTTAAAACCCATTCTCTCTTTGTTGTCATTAGCGTAATCTCCTTTTCATTTGGTATGGCAATTATACTATCACGCTTTAGAAGTCTTGAAAAATCTATTTTATTTATGCTCAGCCATAAAAATAAGTTATGATACCAAAAAGTAAAAAAAGAAGGCTGAGAAACTTTTCTCAGCTTTCTTTTTACTCATAAGGTAAATGTGTCAAACTCTTTAGACTATTAATGCGAATAATGTCTTCCTTTCGAATTTGAGATGATTCTTTATTAGTTTGATAGGCTTTGAAGGAAGAAAATTTTAAAAAAATAAGAAGAGATATGACAAGAATAATTGTAACAGCAATTGAGCTATTTCTTAAGTGCTTTTCTGTTAAGAGCATTGACACCTCACCTCCGAGTAGCTTTCTAAGCTTATTGTAACAGCTTATGCTACTTTAGAAAAATCTATTCTTTTTATCGCTAGCCATAAAATCAAGTAATGATTAAGGTCATTTATCACCCGCTATAGGATTTTTTTATCAAGGCTTTAGATATTCTTATCAGAATTTTGCTGATTTTTTAATCTTTTTCATCTATAATAAGTAACAATTATTACAAGAAGGGATGATGTTTTATGAATTTCCAACAATGTCGTTATGTCGAAGTCGTCGCTCGTGTAGGCTCATTTAGCCAAGCTGCTAAGGAATTATACATGACTCAGCCCAACTTGTCTTGCTCCATCAAAGACTTAGAAAATGAATTAGGTGTTCAACTCTTCACGCGCTCCAATACAGGGGCTCGCTTAACCGAAGACGGTCATGATTTTTTGAAATATGCTAAGCGTATCATTGGTGAATTGGATTTGCTGCAGCAACGCTATCATGACGAATTCAAAAAAAGCTTTACAGTTGCCTCACACCACTATGATTTTCTCTCGATTCCTCTTGCTAAAGTCGCCCAAGAATTCAAGCAGGATTATCAGGAATTTCAAACCATTGAAACGACCACTAAAAAAATCTTGGACAGTGTCGCTTCTTTTGAAGCTGACCTTGGGATTATTTACCTAGATGATGAGAATGAACATATTTTAACATCAGCTTTGCAATATCATGATTTGGAATTTACCTCACTTGGCGAATTTCCAACGCGTGTCTTTTTACGCCGTGACCATCCATTGGCTCACAAATCTGTCATTTCAGAAACAGACTTAAAAGGCTATAATCAAATACGCTTTCGTCAAGAACAGTCTGGACTGAATTTTGATGAAGATGCTCTTGATATTCATGACCAACAACGCATTCTCTACAGCAATGACCGTGGAACTGTCATGAATTTACTCTGTGCAACAGACGCTTACGCTTCAGGTCTTGGCATTGTTAATAGTTTTGTCAAAGACCAGATTGTTCTCATACCTTTGCAAAATAGTCCTAAACACACACTAGGTTATGTGACCAATCGTAAGAAAAAACTCTCTGAGATCGGAGCAAGTTTCATCAATGAAATCAAACTCAGCTTAGAAGAATTCTCAGACAAGAGTCAACTTTTCTAGTTCAAGTCTTATCTTTTAAGCTTGTAAGCCTTTTATGCTAGAATAAAGAAAAAAGGAGGACGCTTATGGAATTTAAAACCTTAAACAACGGTGTTCAAATCCCCAAACTCGGCTTTGGTGTTTGGCAAATGTTTGACCAAGATGAATGTCAAAAAGCCGTGGAAAACGCTCTTGAAGTAGGCTATCGCCTGATTGACACAGCTGCGCTTTATCGTAATGAAGAGGCTGTCGGCAATGCCATTAAAGCTTCAGGTACCAAACGAGAAGAGATTTTCATCACTACAAAAGCTTGGATTAATCAGCTTGGCTATGACGAAACCAAAAAAGCTTTTGAAGAAAGTCTTAAAAAACTTGGTACTGATTACCTTGACCTCTATCTCATTCACCAACCATACGGTGATACTTATGGCGCTTGGCGTGCTATGACTGACCTTTATAAAGAAGGTCGCATTCGAGCAATCGGTGTTTCCAATTTCTCAACTGGACGCATCGCTGATTTTGCCTTAAATACTGAAATTATTCCAGCCCTCAACCAGATTGAACTTCATCCTTACAAACAACAAAACTTACTTCGCAAGGCTAATGCAGAATTTGGTATAGCAACACAAGCTTGGAGTCCATTTAACCAAGGAAAGGATGATATCTTCAAGGATGTTACCTTAAATAGCATTGCTGAAAAATATGGTAAAACCGTTGCTCAAGTCATTCTTCGCTGGCAAATTCAAAATGATATTTTGACCATTCCAAAATCTGTTCACCTAGATCGTATCAGACAAAACTTTAACGTTTTTGATTTTGAACTCAGCCAAAATGACCTTGATACCATCGCAAAACTCGACCGTTTCCCAAACAACTATGGACCAAATGAAAGCATCGAACAAGTCAAACGACTTTCAGGTTATAAAGCATAAAAAATTAAGGCAGCAAGATTTGCTGCCTTTTTGTTTGTCATTATTTACAAACTAACCACAAATGTGATGGTATCGTCTTTATAATTTACAGAGATATTGCCCTTGAAAAGTTTGACCATGGTTTGTGCCATTGATAAACCAATGCCATAACCCGAAGTCTTGTTGTTATGCGATTCATCTTCTCGGTAAAAACGCTCAAAGAATTTCGTATAATCAACGTCTTTTCCTTTGGTGTAGGTATTAGAAATTTCAAGTTTAGCTTTTGACAATCTGTTCTTGCTAAGAGTCACCGAAACCTTGCCAGCTGGATCACAATATTTATTAGCATTATCAACCAAAAGTGTGACAAGTTCAAACAACGATTTTTCTTCAGCCTTAACATGAATATTTGGCTGAATATCCATAACGAATTCTTTGCCATCCTTGATAACTGGCCCTTTAAAGTCTTCGGCAGCATCTCTAGCAATATCTGAAAAATTCACATTAGTAAGGACCAACTCAGGCTGTTCTTCCAAGCGTGCCATGGCAACTAAGCTATTAATCAAACCAGTCATTCGTTCCACTTGATCATTAGTGCTTTTAGTCCACTCTGACTCACCATTCATCAACTCAACCAGTTCATTGTTAGCTGAAATGATAGCAAGAGGCGTCTTCAATTCATGCCCTGCATTGGTGATAAAACGACGTTGCCGCTCATAATTGCGAATAAATGGCTTAATCACCTTGCCAGACACAATTGAAATCACTAAGACAAAGAAAATAAAACTAATCCCTGACATCCAAATCGACAAATGCACCAAAGCCATATTATCTCTAAATTGATTAGTCGAATCTAGTACCACGATTAAATCGCTACGACGACTAGTCTCAGCTACCATGTAAGAATAAGTGTGGTGGTGGTAAGAAAAATCCCCTCTCGTATCCTTAGAATGATTGATTCTTTCCAAAAATTCTTTGACTTCTTGGTCCGTCAAATCAGAAATATTACTAGAATTTAAGGAGATGATATTGCCGTCGTGGTCCATTTTAGCACTAAAATAACGGTATTGAAAAAGAGTGTCTACTGATACAGTGTCACCAAGCTCACTTGTTGTCTTTGAAATGCTAGGAAAACTTCCACCATTATCAGAAAGGAGAGTCAAGATTTTATTAATCTCATCAACAGTTTGAACATGACGAGCTGAATTCAAAACCCCAACAACAGAAAACAGCACAATTAGAATCGCTAAAGAGGCAATAGCAATAAAACGTAGACGAAGTTTACGAAACATAGCGCCACCTATAATTCTTTCAATTCATAATCACCCATGTCTTCTCCTTCAATCACAAGATTGGCTCCAACAGATTGAAGTTTTTGGCGAAGATAGGAAACGTAAATAAAAACATAACCTTCATCAATATCAGGATCGTCTTTATCATTTGCCCAGACGTGATTGAAAAGCTGCTCCGTTGAGAGTTTCTTGCCAGGATTTAACATAAAAAACTCAAGCATCTTAGCTTCTTTTCCTGCTAAACGAATGGTATTTTGACTAGCTAGTTCTTGCTCACCAACATTTAGAGTAACGCTTCCCAGTTTTAAAATATTCGATGTAAAGTTGGTATCCACTCGACGTGACATCGAGCGAAGGCGCGCAAGCAATTCTTTTAGCGAAAATGGTTTAGTAAGATAATCATCCGCTCCTGCATCAAGCCCTGTCACACGGTCATCAATTTCAGCCATGGCTGTTAGCATGATGATGTGAGCTTGGTTACCTGTTTGACGGATTTCTTGTACAGCTTGAATCCCTGTTTTTCTTGGCATCATAATGTCCATAACCATGACATCATAGGCATTTTCTTTAGCTTTATCAACCGCTGCTTGCCCATCAAAAACCGAATCAACCTCATAGCCTTCATGCGTAAGGGCAGTTGTCAACACACGGTTCATCTGAACTTCGTCTTCTGCAATAAGTACTTTCATAGTTATTATTCTCCTTCATCTTGAGAACTTTCTTGGATCAAATTACGAATGGTCTGCATCGTCAAATCACATGATGCTAATTCATCAGCACAGCGTTTTAGCTCCCTTACAATACGTTTTGGATCTTTAATATCATGCTTGTATTTCATCTGATGTTCCAAACTCGCCCAAGAATCCATAGCAATGGTACGAAGTTGAACCTCAATAAAGTATGAGCCCTGCTCATTTCCAAGACAATCAGGATAAGGGGTCTCAACCTCTACAATCATGTGATAAGAACGATAACCATTTGGTTTGGCATTTTTGATGTAGTCTTTTTCAACGACAATCCTGCAATCTTCAAAAGAATGAATCACATCTACCAAACGGTAAATATCATCAACAAAGCCACAAACAATACGTAAACCGATACTGTCACGAATTTGTCGTAGAGCTGACTCCGTTGAGACTTCAAAACCTTTTCGTTGACACTTTTCGACCATACTTTCAGGTGTTTTAACACGTGAAATCAAATGCTCAAATAACTTGTAACCCGTCTCTTTTTTGACCAGGTCATTTCTTTCTTGAATACGCTGACTAAAGTCTTCTAAAATCAATGGCAGGTAATCAGCGTATTTTCCATATATAGATTCTGTCATAATTTTTCCTAACTATATGTTACTGTCATTATAGCAAATTATCTTAAAATAAGGATAAATCAAACTTCCTATCAAAAAAGAGACCATTAGGTCTCTTTTTTAGGCTACTTCAAATTGTGAATTGTAAAGGTCAGCATAGAAGCCACCTTCTGTCATCAATTCATCATGACTACCTTGTTCAATGATGTTACCATCTTTCATGACAAGGATTAAATCAGCATTTTTAATTGTTGACAAGCGATGAGCAATAACAAAGGATGTGCGACCTTCCATCAATTTATCCATGGCTTTTTGAATCAACTCTTCTGTACGTGTATCAACTGATGATGTTGCTTCGTCAAGAATAAGAAGCGGAGCATCTTTCAAAAGGGCACGCGCAATGGTCAAGAGTTGTTTTTGACCGATTGAAAGAGTAACAGAATCATCAAGATAGGTGTCATAGCCATCAGGAAGCGTCATGATAAAGTGGTGAACACCAACTGCTTTAGCTGCTGCTACTACTTGTTCATCAGTGATATTTTCTTGGTTATAAATCAAGTTTTCTTTGATTGTTCCTTCAAAGAGCCAAGTATCCTGAAGCACCATTGAGAATTGATCATGAACTTCTTCACGTGACATTAATCGAGTATCAACACCGTCAATGGCAATTTGTCCTTTATCAATTTCATAGAATTTCATGAGCAAGTTAACAATAGTTGTCTTACCAGCACCCGTTGGACCAACGATAGCCACTTTTTGACCAGGTTTTGCAACTGCAGAGAAATCATGAATGATTGTTTTATCTTTAGAATAACCAAAGAAGACATTATCAAAGGTAACTTCACCTTTAACATCAGACAATTGACGTTCTTTGTGTGATTCATCTTCCATTTCCTCTTCTTCAAGAAATTCAAAGACTCGGCTCATAGCAGCTGTTGCTGATTGCATTTGTGTGAAGGCTTGAGCGATTTGAGAAAGAGGTTGTGAGAAAATGCGCACGTAAGTCATAAAGGCAACCACATCACCCATTGTGATATCACCATTAATCACTTTAACGGCACCGACCACACAGACCATAACATAACCAAAGTTACCAATGAAAATCATGAGCGGCATCATAATACCAGATAAGAATTGTGATTGCCACATTGATTTGTAAAGATTTGTGTTAAGTGTTTTAAATGCTTGACTAGTTTCTTCAGATGCGTTGTAGCTTGTCACCACATTGTGACCAGAATAAATTTCTTCGACATAACCATTGACTGCTGCCAAGTTATTTTGTTGGCGTTTAAACAATGGTTGAGATGACCCCATAATCACAACAACTAGCAAGAAGCCGATAAAGACTGACCCAATTGCTGTTAGCGCCATGCTGACATTTGAATGGAACATCATGAAAATCGAACCAATCAAAAGCACTACTGAAGTGACCAATGTTCCCAAACTTTGGTTAAGAGATTGACCAAGCAAATCCACGTCATTTGTTACACGAGAAAGGGTATCCCCTTGTGAATGACTGTCAAAATAATTTAGCGGCACACGGTCAATTTTAACTTGGATAGCTGCACGCAAACGTTGAGAGAAACGTTGAACGATGGTAGCTACTGTAAAGTTTTGAATGTAACCAACAACTGCAGAAATCACATATAAAATGGCAAGGGTTAAAGCAATTTGTCCAACCTTATCTAGGTCAACACCAGGGATAGTCCCCATTTTAGTTGGTGTCAAGCCTTTCATAATGGTATTTGTAATTTCTTTTAATTTATCAGGACCGATAACAGTAACAGTCGCTGAGATAATGGCTCCAATTACCGCAAGGATAAATGGAAATTGGAAACCTTTAATGTATGGCTTCATTCTGCCATAGAAGGATACTTTTTTCTTATTTTCCATTTTCTAATTCCTCCTTAGATAATTGTGAGTAGGCAATTTCACGATAAACTTCATTATTTGCAAGCAATTCTTCGTGAGTACCTTGACCAACTACTTTTCCTTCATCCAAGACTAAGATTTGATCGGCATCCATGATTGTTGAAATACGTTGAGCAACAATCAACTTAGTCATATCAGCTGTACGTTCTTTCAATTGAGAACGAAGGATTCGGTCAGTCTTATAATCAAGCGCTGAGAATGAATCATCAAAGATGATAATTTCCGGTTTACGGGCAAGTGCACGCGCAATCGCTAAGCGTTGTTTTTGACCACCTGAGAAGTTTTGACCACCTTGAGAGACTTGGGCTTTCAATTGACCTTCTTTACTTTCAACGAAGTCTTTACCTTGTGCCAAATCAAGTGCTTCCCACATCTTGTCATCATCAAGCGGTGAACTATTGCTGTCACCCATGTCCATATTTGAAGCAATGTCTCCACTAAAGAGCACAGCTTTTTGTGGAATGTAACCAACAATCTTGTGAAGGGTGTCATGATCGTAATCACGAACGTCAACACCGTCAACTTTGATTGTTCCTTCACTTGCATCATAAAAACGAGGAATCAAATTAACTAGAGTAGA
The DNA here is from genome assembly GCF_900108865.1 of Streptococcus sp. 45. Lineage (NCBI taxonomy): Bacteria > Bacillati > Bacillota > Bacilli > Lactobacillales > Streptococcaceae > Streptococcus > Streptococcus sp. 45. Next base: position 201,261 of record NZ_FNXZ01000001.1, read on the forward strand.
TTTACCAGAACCTGTTGATCCGATAAAGGCAACCGTATCACCTGCTTTAGCTTTAAAGGAAACATGTTCCAAAACAGCTTCTGAGTGATCGCTATAGCGGAAAGACACATCATCAAATTCTACAGAACCTTTTTCGGCTGGTTGAACTTTACTTTCTTCTGGATAAAGTACTGATGGTTTTGTATCTAAAACTTCATTGATACGACCAGCAGCAACAACTGCACGGGGAAGAATGAAGAAGACAATAATCATCATCATAAATCCAATGACCACCTGCATGGCATATGATGAATAAACCACCATATCTGAGAAGATATTAACTTTATCTTGCATAGCACCAGCGATTTTAGTTGGATCTTTTGGAATAGCAATATCCTCAATCAAGAAGGCACCGATCCAATAAATGGCCAAAGTCATTCCACTTGAAATACTTGTCATGACTGGCGACATCAAAGCCATTGAACGGTTGATAAAGAGGTTAAAGTTTGTCACGTTATCATTAGCTTTAGCAAATTTACCATCTTGATAACTTTCGGCATTGTAAGCACGAACAACACGGATACCGGTCAATGATTCACGCGTGATACTGTTCAATTTATCGGTTAATTTTTGAATCATGCGTTGTTTTGGCATTACCATCATGAGCAAGAAAATCAACATCAAAATCATGACAGCCACTGCTACAACCAGTACCATCAACCACTCATGGTTTTTATCAGCAATCTTCGTGATTGCCCAGATTGCCATAATTGGTCCTTTGGTAATAACTTGAAGTCCCATGGTAAAGACCAACTGAATTTGAGTAATGTCATTTGTTGTACGTGTCAAAAGACTTGGAATTGAAAATTTCTTGATTTCCGCATCTGAAAAGTCCAAAACACTATGGAAAATATCATCACGCAAACGCGTACTGAAACTTGCTGCGATGCGTGCGGCTAAGAATCCGACAACTACAGAGGCTGCAAAACTTCCTAAAGAAAGCAAGACCATACGCATACCTGGGGCATCTAGATTCCAAGCAAAAATATCTTTTGCTTTTGTTCCTTGAGTCGAGAGCAAGGATGTGATGTCAGACATGTAATCTGGAATTTTCAAATCCAAGAAAACATTCAAACACACAAATAAGACGGCGATAATCATCATGATGATTTCTTTTGCCGTTAAACGTTTAAAAATTTTTAACATGCGTTACTCCTTGTTTTCTAAGTTTTTCAAAATGCGATCAAAGACACGACTAGAAATCTCTAGTTCTTCACGGCTAATACCATCAAAAATTTGCTTATGAATGGCAACATGAAAAGCATCGATGTCTTTGGATTTTGCTTTACCAAGTTCTGTTAAGACCACACGCTTATAACGCTTGTCAACCTCAGAAGGCACAACCTCAATAAAGCCATTTTTTTCCATTCGTTTAATCAAATTACTAGTCACAGATTTTGAAATCTTCAGTTTACGCTCAATATCTTTGATGAAAACTTCCTTGTCTTCATTTTCACGTAAATAAAGCACTGCAAAGCCCTGCGGACCAGCAAGATTTTCGACACCGTGCTGCTCACCGAGTTCATGTACCCGATTCTCCATCAAATTAATAAAGTATCTAAATTGTGAAAAGGGATCTTTGTCTCGCATTTTTTCCTCACTTTCTGAAATTTTTCAAGATTTATTCTTGTAAAATACATTGTAGTTCTTATGAGAACTAATGTCAAGAAAAAAGTTCTCATGGAAATTATTTTTTTGACCAATAAAAAAAGAAAAGCTGCATTAACAACTTTTCTTAGATAATAATTCCTTCTAAATGATCTAACTCATGCTGGCAGATTTGTGCTGCTAAACCAGTTAATGTTAGGCTTTGTTTATTCCAATTCTTGTCCATAAAAGTGACATCGATTTTTTGGTAACGTCGTGTTGGACGAGACCCTAGAAGTGATAGACATGACTCTTCAGTGTCAAAAGGAAGAGATTTGTTCGTCATAACTGGATTAAACATCACCAAATCTGCCAAGCCCATATTGACAATAATCACGCGTTTTTTAACACCAATCATATTCGCTGCCATTCCAATGCAGTTAGATCGATTCGCATTTAAGGTATCCTGCAAATCTTGGGCTAAATACAAATCCTCTTTTGTAGCTTCTTGCGACTTTTGCGCCAAGAAAAAAGTATCTTTTACAATCTCTTTAATCATGATTTCTCCAAAAATAATTCCATAATGTCAAAATCGATAGACTTGCCATCAATTTCCATAAAGCCTTCAAAGGTTCCAATCCTACGAAAACCTAAACTTTCATAGAGGTGAATAGCTCCCTTATTATCTGTACGAACCTCAAGTGAGAGAATTTTAAGACCTGATTGTCGACTAAGATCGATTAAGCGTGTTAAGAGTTTACGCCCAATGCCTTTATTCCAATAGGCTTTTTTAACTGCAATTCCAATTTCTGCACGGTGTGACAAACGTTTTTTTCGAAAACTTCTACAATTACAACTTCCAACAATTTGACCGTTTTCTTCTGCTAATAAAAAATATGACATCTTGTCATTTTGAAATTTTGCTAAGATTTTCTCTTCCTCAGCAACAGAAAGTCCCATCCCTTCACTGCCATAAGAAAGATTATCTGTCTCTGAACCAACCTGATTACAAAATTCAAGCAAATTTTTAGCATCTTTAACAGTTACTTCTCTCACTTCAATCATAAGAAGACCTCTCTTTCGATAGAAATATTATAGCAAATTTTTCAAGCAACCAAAAGAGCCCACCTAAGTGAGCTCGATTCGGTTATTTGATATTAGAGAATTAATTTAAGACAAAATGGCTTGTTGAATCCGTCTATACGGTTCTAAGGTAATATGTTAAACAATACCTTGTGCTGACATTGCTTCAGCAACTTTAAGGAATCCAGCAATATTGGCACCAACAACAAGGTTACCTTCTGCATCAAATTCTTTGGCTGCAGCTGCTGCATTTTCGTAAATGCCTTTCATGATGTTGTAAAGTTTGGCATCTACTTCTTCGAAAGTCCAAGGTGTACGTTGGCTATTTTGTGCCATTTCAAGGGCTGAAACAGCTACACCACCAGCGTTGGCTGCTTTGGCAGGACCAAATGAAACACCAGCTTTTTGGAAGACTTCGATAGCTTCCAATGTTGAAGGCATGTTTGCACCCTCAGTAACAGCAATGACACCATTGTCAACAAGCATTTTAGCTTGTTCAGCATTGATTTCATTTTGTGTAGCACATGGGAAAGCAAGGTCTGCTTTGATTGACCAGATAGTCCCTTCGTTAGCAGGTGTGAAAGTTGCACTTGGACGAGCTTCAGCGTATTTCACGATACGAGCACGTTCAACTTCCTTCAATTGTTTAAGAAGTGGAACATCGATACCTTCTGGGTCATAAACGTAACCTGATGAGTCTGAAACAGCAACAACTTTAGCACCAAGTGATTGAAGTTTTTCAGTTGCGTAAATAGCAACGTTACCTGAACCTGATACAAGAGCAACTTTGCCAGCGAAGTCTTCACCGCGAGCTTTAAGCATTTGTTCAGCAAAGTAAACAGCACCGTAACCAGTTGCTTCTGTACGTGCAAGAGAACCACCGTAAGTAAGTCCTTTACCAGTAAGAACTCCTGTGTATTCATTACGAAGACGTTTGTATTGACCGTAAAGATAACCAATTTCACGTCCACCAACGCCGATATCACCAGCTGGAACGTCAGTGTCAGCACCGATGTGTTTGCTCAACTCAGTCATAAAGCTTTGACAGAAACGCATGATTTCGTTATCTGATTTACCTTTAGGATCAAAGTTAGAACCACCTTTACCACCACCAATTGGTTGACCAGTAAGTGAGTTTTTAAAGATTTGTTCAAATCCAAGGAATTTGATGATTGATTGGTTTACTGATGGGTGGAAACGAAGACCACCTTTGTAAGGACCAATCGCAGATGAGAACTGAACACGGAAACCACGGTTCACTTGAACTTGACCTTTGTCGTCAACCCAAGGAACACGGAATGAAACGATGCGTTCAGGTTCTACCAAACGTTCAAGAAGATTTTCTTCAACGTATTTAGGATATTTATCAAACACTGGAACCAGTGATTCAAACACTTCTTCTACAGCTTGTAGAAATTCGGGCTCATGAGCATTAAGAGCTTTTACCTTTTCAAAGACGCCAGCTACATACTCTTTACCTGTTGTCATATATATGTCCTCCATAAACGAGATTGTAATTTTGTATTACATTAAATATTATAAATTTTCTGAATATTTCTGTCAAGCATTTACTGTAACTTTTTGAAAATTTTTCCATTTTGATGTTATAAAATATTACATCCTATATCACTTGTTTTTTCCCCCAACTCTCTATACCATAGCTTCTAACAATCTTTTTTTCGTGATTTGTGGTATGATTAAGGTGACAATATAGGAGGTAGCATTATGAAAGGTTTATCACTTTGGTCAGGGATTATTGCCCTACTTATCGGACTTTTTCTCTTTATTCATCCCTTCACAACAACAGCCATGATTGGTTGGATTATCGCCATTATTATTTTCTTGTCTGGATTCACAAGTCTCTTTATGTATTCAAGTAGCGTTAATCGTTCGCTTTGGTACTTGCTACAAGGTATATTATCCATTGTTTTTGGGATTATCCTGCTATCTAGCTCAGTCATGTCTCTATCAAGTGCAGTCATGACCATTGCCGCTTATTGGATTTTAATTAGTGGTATTTTACGTTTGATTGGTGGTTTTCAAATGAAAAAAGCTGGCTTCTTTGATGCTAACCGTTTCTTAAGTTCAGCAGTTCTCGCCATTCTTCTTGGATTATTCCTCCTATTTAATCCAACTTTGTCAGCTATCTTTGTCGGTCGTTTGGCTGGTCTTCTTCTAATGGCTGTCGGCGTTTCCGGTATTAGTTTTTCATTTAAATTATAATCAACAAAACCCTCGGAAAAATCCGAGGGTTATTTTTTAACGATTATCAATGGTTTCAGGATACAAGTCATGGTTCATCAAACGATAATCTGCCATTTTTTCATACTTGGTACCAGGTTTTCCGTAGTTAAAATACGGATCAATTGACAAGCCACCACGTGGAGTGAATTTTCCCCAAACCTCAAGATAACGCGGTTGAAGTAAATCAATCAAGTCTTTACCAATGGTATTGATACAATTTTCATGGAAATCACCATGATTACGATAGCTAAATAGATAAAGTTTCAATGATTTTGATTCGACACACAGTTTATCAGGAATATATGAGAGATAAATCGTTGCAAAATCTGGCTGACCTGTAATCGGACATAGTGAGGTAAACTCAGGACAATTGAATTTAATAAAGTAATCATTATCGATATGACGGTTATCAAATGATTCAAGAATACTTGGATCATAGTCATACTTATACTTGGTATTTTGATTTCCCAGCAGGGTCAAATCTTTCATTTCATCTGTTCTTGTCATTAAAATCTCCTTTTTAATTCCATTTTATTATCAAATATCAGTGTAATTGTGACAAAGGCTGTCCGCTTTGTCACTTGAATCGGTTATAGTGCTCTCCCCAAATCAGCGCAAGCAACTAAGCTGCGCTTTATTCATTTAAATCTCCATTTTAAACGCCACGTTTATTGTCATAAAGTAATGTGTGCAGTTGTGGCAAAACTCGCACACTTTTCCATTCTGAATCGGCTGCCACTGTTTCCCAAAGCTGACGCAAACGATTAAGCTGTGCTTCTACAATATTTCCAGAAGCATGTGGTTCAGGATTTCCAGCCGATAAATACAAAACATCAGGCTGATAACGTTTTTGAATCATTTTAGCAAACGCTAAGTCATCATCGCCAAATACAGGAATTTTAAAAGTGACTTGGTCTTTATCCAACTGAGACACAATAAAATCAAGCGTTTCAAAATTCACAGTCATCTGACTTGATGGTGGTTTTGGACTCAGAGTGACTTGGTCGATGTCTTTTAACCAAGTTTGCCAACGAGACCCTTGCGTCTCAATGCCCAGTGTCACACCACGCGCCTTTAACTTAGCAACCAATTCCCCCATGTTAGCTCCTAAAAGACAGGGATTACCACCTGACAAAGTCACATAGTCATAAGCTCCCAACTTATCTAACTCTGCAATAATTTCATCAGCGGTCATACGTTTTGGTTTTTCCGAACCATCCCAGGTAAAGGCTGAATCACACCAAGCGCAGTGATAATCACACCCAGCCGTTCTGACAAACATTGTCTTTTGACCAATCGCTCGTCCTTCTCCTTGAAAGGTTGGTCCGAAAATTTCAAGCACAGGAATCATTAGTGGTCGTTTAGTCATCTAAAAGCCACTCCCTTCTGAACTCAGCAAAAGAACTTGGTGTCTCGTACAAACGGACATATTCTACTCTGATTTGACGTTTTTTTGGCAAATGCTTCGCTACCTGCTCAAAAATCCAATAAACCATATTTTCAGCCGTTGTATTCATATAAGGCAAACTTTCATTAAGGTAGCGATGGTCCAAATGCGGCTCCAAATGTTCTTTATAAATCTGCTTAATATCCCCAAAATCAACTGACATGCCACGTTCATCAAGCAAACCTGAAACAGCAATTTGCAATCGATAGGTGTGTCCGTGAAGTGCCTTGCACTTACCATCATAATTAAACAAATGATGTGCTGCATCAAAAGTGAATTCCTTTGAAACCATGACACGACGTGGACAATAGACCAGTGATTCACCGGTTGGTTCTTTAATTTCCTTTGGTGCCAAAAACATTAAGCCTTACCTCTTCTTGCCAAGTATTTTTCAAGACCTGCTTGACGAAGTTTGCATGATGGACATTCCCCACATCCGCTTCCTTTGATGCCGTTATAACATGTCAAAGTATTTTCACGGACGTAGTCAAATTTTCCAAGTTTATCAGCTAATTCCCAAGTTTCTGATTTATCAAGCCACATGAGAGGCGTTTGAATAACAAAGTTATAATCCATGGCAAGGTTCAAAGTCACATTAAGTGATTTGACAAAGGCATCGCGACAATCAGGGTATCCAGAAAAGTCAGTTTCACAAACCCCAGTGATAATGTCAGTAATTCCAAGTTTTTTAGCAAGCACTGCAGCAAATGATAAGAACAAATGATTTCTTCCATCAACAAAAGTATTTGGCACATCATCGTCTGGATTTTCAATCTCAATATCACGTGTCAATGCATTTTCAGTTAATTGCCCAAGCAATGACATATCAAGCAAGTGATTTTTAACACCTTGCTCAGCAGCAATGTGTTTGGCAACGTCGATTTCAAGACTATGACGTTGACCATAATTAAAAGTCACTGTTTCGACATGTTCATAATGCTTTAAAGCCCAAAATAGGCAAGTTGTAGAATCTTGTCCGCCACTAAAGACGACAAGAGCTGATTGACGTTTCATTTCAATATCTCTTTTCTAAGATATCTGGGCAAAGAAAAAGCCCCTATGGGAATCCACAGGGGCGCTAATTTCAGTCATTAGGCTGGTTTTTTTTAGCGATGGCTTTTCCCAAACATCGTTATTATTACCTAATAATCATATCATCTTTATGAAAGATATTCAATGCTTAATTGTTTTTAGCAAATTGACTATTGTATAAATCGTAATAGAAACCTTTAGCGGCTAGAAGGCTTTCATGGTTTCCTTGCTCAACAATCTGACCATTGTTAAGCACCAAGATTTTATCAGCATCTTGAATGGTTGACAAGCGGTGCGCAATCACAAAGCTTGTACGTCCTTCCATCAATTTCTCCATAGCCTTTTGAATCAAGAGTTCTAGACGCGTATCAACGGATGATGTTGCTTCATCCAAGATCAAGATTTTAGGATCAGCAAGCAAAGCACGCGCAATGGTCAAGAGTTGTTTTTGACCAAGTGAGACATTACTTGATTCTTGGTTCATTTCCATGTTGTAACCACCTGGAAGCGTGCGGATAAAGTGATCGACGTTAGCGGCTTTAGCTGCTGCTACAATTTCCTCATCTGTCGCATCCAAATTCCCAAAACGAAGGTTTTCTTTGATACTTGCTTCATAAAGCCAAGCATCCTGCAATACCATTCCGAATTGTTTACGATAATCTTGGCGTGACAAGTTACGAATGTCGTGACCATCGACCTTAATGCAACCATCCGTTACATCGTAAAATCGCATCAAGAGATTAATCAGCGTTGTCTTACCAGCACCCGTTGGACCAACAATGGCAACCATTTCACCCGGTTTAACCTCTAAGTTAAAGTTACGAATCAATGGTTTATCAGCAACATATTGGAAAGACACGTTTTCAAAGGTTACTTGACCAGACAAGTCATGTTCTAGTTTTTCAGTCACTTGTGCTGCTTCTTCTGGCTCATCAAGAACTTCAAAAATACGGTCAAGTGATGATTTAGCACTTTGAAGAACACTAGCTAATTGGGTAATGGTTTGAACCGGTTGGCTCACTTGCCATACGTATTGAACAAAAGCTTGCATATTACCAACAGTTAGCTGACCTGAAAGAACTTGAAGGGCACCTAAAACTGCAATAATTAAGTAAGCCATATCCGAAATCGCACTTAAAACTGGCATCATAATCCCGGAAATGAAACTAGCTTTAAAGCCAACTTCTTGTAAATTCTGAGTAATCTCACGGAACTCTTGGCTAGAAATGTCTTCGCGTCCATAAAGTTTAATGACATTAAAACCAGATAGATTTTCTTGAACAAAACCATTCATATCCCCAAGAGCATCAGCTTGTTCCTTAAAGTAAGGTTGCGATTTGCCCAAGATAAATTTAGCACTAAAGTAAGTAATCGGAATAATGGCAATGACAACCAAGGCAAGATGCCAATTAAGATAAAGCACCATGCAAATAACTAAAGTAATCGTTGTGAAAGCTTCGATGATACGAAGGAAACTTTGTTGAAGCGCATTTGACACTGTTTCGACATCAGATGTAAAACGTCCCAATACGTTACCAAATTGCTGACTATCAAAGTAAGAAACTGGAATCTTATTAATTTTTTCACTTAAATCATGACGCAAATCATGAATGGTCTTTTGCACCGCTTTGGTAATGAAAAAGTTTGAACCATAACTACTTAGCTCATACCCCATACCGCGGACAAAGTAAAGCACCAAAATAATGGCAATATAAGAAATATTAATGTGCGCTCCAGCCACACCATGAGCCATATCCAAAAGATTTGATGTCAATTCTGTGATAGCAAGACCAAGCACAAATGGTTCAAGTACACTCATGACACTGCTAAAGATTTTTAGAAAAACAGCTAAGAAAAGTGCACCTTTATATTGTCGGAGATAATCCCATAAACGTAGAAAAACATTTCGTTTTGACATTCTTATTCTCCTTTCATTTCTTCTGCTTTGTTCAATTGTGAGTTGGCAATTTCACGATAGATGTCATTTGATTGCATCAATTCATCATGTGTGCCACGCCCAACAATTTCACCTTTATCAAGCACAATGATTTGATCGGCATCCATGATTGTTCCCACACGTTGCGCCACAATCAAAACGGTTGCTTCTTGTGTCACTTCTTTCAAGCGAGCACGCAACTGAGCATCTGTCTTATAATCAAGCGCTGAGAAAGAATCATCAAAAATGTAGATATCAGGTTTCTTAACCACCGCACGCGCAATTGAGAGACGTTGTTTTTGACCACCAGACAAATTGCTTCCGCCTTCAGCTAGATGTGTTTGATATCGGTCATCACGACTTTCGATAAATTCTTTTGCTTGCGCGATATCAGCTGCCGCTTGCAATTCTTCACTTGTCGCATCAGACTTACCATACTTCAAGTTTTCTTCGATGGTTCCAGTAAATAGCAGAGCTTTTTGCGGAATAAAGCCAATCTTTTGACGAAGAGCTTTCAGTTGATACTCCCTAACATCAACGCCATCAACCAAAATCTTACCAAGCGTCACGTCATAAAAACGTGGAATCAAGTTAACCAGTGATGACTTACCAGAGCCCGTAGACCCGATAAAGGCAATGGTTTCACCAGGTTTTGCCTTAAAGGAAATGTCTTTTAAGACTGGGCTTTCCGTTTCACCTGGATAAGCAAAAGTTACCTTATCAAATTCCAGATAACCTTTTGTAGCCGTCTCAGTCACACCATCCTCATTTGGGTCGATGGAAATTGGCATCGCCATAACTTCCGAAATACGTTCACTTGAAACCACCATACGAGGATACATGGTAAAGAAATTGGCAAACAAAAGAAATGAGAATAAAGCATGGAAACTATATTCAATAAAGGCTACCAAATTACCGATTTGTAACTCACCATGTGCAAGTGGATTAAGGGCGAACCAAACAATAGCCACAATCATTGAGATAATGATTAGAACAAAAAGTGGTTCAGTCAAACCAGTTAAAATAAACAAGCGGCTTGATAAGTCTTTATATTCATCATTTTTGCTACCAAAACGTTTTTCTTGAAAATCTTCTCTCGCAAAAGCACGAATGACACGTAGACCAGTTAAATTTTCACGAACATATTGGTTGATTTTATCAAGAGTTGACTGTTGCTTTTCTGATAAAGGACGCGTACGAGTTGCCACATAATAAACAACCAGAACCAAAAATGGAATTGCAACTGCTACAATCCAAGCAAGTGATGGACTTGTTACTAAAATCATCACCACACTTGAAATCATCATCAAAGGTGTAATGACTCCCATACGTAACGTCTGCTCAGCAAACTGCATCAAAATAAAAGCATCACTGGTCATCCGTGTTACCAAGGAAGACACACCGATTTGTTCATATTCTTGATGTGAATATTGCTGTAACATATCATACATGTCGTTACGCATATCCTTAATCATGTTTGTGGTGATTTTACCTGCTGCATAAGCAAGAATCACTCGTCCAACCATCCCTAAGATGATGACAACCAACATAACAAGCGCCCAGAAATAAACTTTATCTTTGTTACCAACCGTGACCCCTTGGTCAATCATTCGAGCAAGAGCCGTTGGTAAGCCTAAGTTAACCACTACAAAGGTAAGCGCCCCAATAACATCGAGCACTAGCCATTTGGGGTATCTTTTCAAATAAGTCCAAATGAGTTTCATAGTCTTCCTTTCTAATGTTTATATGAAAGAAGTGACCTTGCTTATTCTGCTAAGTCACTTAGGTATTCATATCTTTCGTATTTTTCAAGTAAGTTTTCATTGGCTTCATCCAATGAACGTTGAAGCTCAGCTAGTTTGCCATAATCGCTGGCATTTTCTTGCATCTGAGCTTCGATAGATTCGATGTCTTCTTCAAGCTTGGCAATCTCATCTTCAATGACTTCCCACTCTTGTTTTTCAAAGTAAGACATGCGTTTTTTCTTCGTTTTTTCCTTTTCAGTTTTTTGCTGTGCTTCTTTCTTAACTTGAACGGCAGCATTTTCTTCAAAAGCTTTTTCGTCAAGATAATCGGTATAATTACCAAAGAATTCTCGCACATGACCATTTTCAAAAGCTAAAATCTTATTAGCCACTTTATCAAGGAAATAACGGTCGTGACTAACAGTGATAACAGGTCCTTGGAAGGTTTGTAAGAAGCTTTCAAGAACTGTTAATGTTGCGATATCAAGGTCATTGGTTGGTTCGTCAAGAAGCAGAACATTTGGTTTTTCAATCAAAATCTTCAATAGGTAAAGACGTTTTTTCTCACCACCAGATAATTTTGAAATCAATGTGCCATGAGTCGAACGTGGGAAAAGGAATTGCTCTAACAAATCCGTAACACTTGTTGCTCCGACACTTGTCTTAACTTCATCTGCTACTTCTTGCAAATAATTGATGACACGTTTGTCTTCGTCCATATCTTTTGGCAACTGTGAAAAGTAACCAATGCGAACAGTCTCACCAATTTCAAGTTTTCCGCTTGTTGGTTGCAAATCACCATTAATCAAATTCAGAAGGGTTGATTTTCCGACACCATTATCACCAACGATACCAATTCGGTCTTTATTTTGCACCAAAAGGTTAAAGTCAGTCAAAATTTGTTTATCAGGAAAAGCAAAAGACACATTTTCAAAATTGATTACTTTTTTCCCGATACGACTTGTTTCAAAATTGATTTCCAGCTCCGTTGATTGTGTCGTTCCAGATAAATCTGCTTTCAAATCATTGAAACGATTGATACGCGCTTGTTGTTTTGTCGCGCGCGCTTGTGGTTGCGTACGCATCCAAGCCAATTCTTGCTTATAAAGTTGTTTCTTTTTATGAAGCGTAGCCGCATCACGCTCATCTTGCTCTGCACGCAAACGCACATAATCTTGATAGTTTCCTTGGTATTCTGTTAATTGACTATTAGCCAATTCAAAAATACGTGTTGACACATTATCCAAGAAATAACGATCGTGGGTAATGAAGAGGACTGTCTTCTTAGATGTTTTCAAGAAATTCGTCAACCAAGCAATGGTATCAATGTCCAAGTGGTTAGTTGGTTCATCAAGCAAGAGTAAGTCAGCATCATTCAACAAAACTTGCGCAAGTTGAACACGACGACGAAGCCCACCAGATAAGTCACCAACTTTTTGTGACAAATCTTCTAGCCCTAATTTTGTTAAAACTGTCTTCACTTCGCTCTCGATAGCCCAAGCGTCAAGCGAATCCATTTCTGCCATGACTTTTTCAAGCTTATCTTGATTGGCTTCATCATAATTAGCCATCAAAGTTTCATAAGTCTTAATCAAAGTCATTTCACGCAAATCCGATGACAAAACTGTATCCAAAATCGTTTTGTTGTCATCAAACTCAGGTTCTTGCGTTAAATAGGCAATTTTATATCCATTCTTAACTGAAAATGGTGACACATCACCATCAAAACCAAGACGTCCAGAAATAACATCTAAAAGGGTGGTCTTACCAGTTCCGTTAACCCCGATAATCCCAATGCGGTCAAAATCATGAATAATAAAGGAAATATCACGAAATACTGTCTTATCACCAACGGATTTCGTTAAGTGTTCTACGATAAAATCGCTCATTTACTTTCCTTTCTAATAAATTCAAAAATAGCTTCTTTATCATTGGCAAGCTCACCAAGGACGATATGCTGTTCGATTGCTTTTAGGATTTGACCAAGCTCAGGTCCTGGTTTAAACTGCATTTCTTTAATCAGCATACCACCGTTGACCACAATCTCATGTTTGTCATGAATGGTTAATTCCTTATCCAATCGCTCAATCGTTGCAAAATCAACTGGTAGTCCAAAACCTAAACGAAGGTCTTCTGCTTGTTCGATAAGATTACGACCATAGCAATACATTTCCATCTTATCAAGCTCGTTTGTCAAACGAAAACGATAGATTGACACAATCTTTTCAACATCTTTTTGGAATTGACTTGATGTTTTCCAAGCTCGCAAAAAGGCACGAACATCTTTGACATCCAATGCTAATAGCAAAGCTGCCCAAGCTTGTTCTGATGTTTTAAAGTGATAATCGTCTGCCAAATCATCCAAGAATTGTTGCAAATGATCATGAGCATTCTCAAGATGAGGAAGGTATTTTTGAGCTTCGCTTGCAATCATGGCTTTAATCCCTTTACGCCAGAAAGGTGCCATCAACAATTTGTCAAATTCAATAAAAGAGCGCTCTACCGAAATTTTTTCAAGTAAGGGCGCATGTGCTGCCATGGCAGCAAAGGTTTCAGGTTCAATATCAAAATCAAGACTAGCTGAGAAACGGAAGCCACGCATGATGCGAAGAGCATCTTCGTTGAAACGCTCAGCTGGATTCCCAACCGCACGCAACAACTTGGCTTTCAAGTCATCCAAGCCATTAAATTTATCAATAATCAAACCTGTTTCATCAAGTGCAAAAGCATTTACCGTAAAGTCACGACGTTTTAAATCCTCTTCAAGTGAGCGAACAAAAGATACGCTACTTGGTCTACGATAATCTACATAAACATCTTCCGTACGGAAAGTAGTGATTTCATACTCGCCACCTTCTTCAAGAACAAGCACAGTCCCATGCTCAATCCCAATATCAACGGTACGGTGAAAAATGCTTTTTGTTTCTTCTGGGTAAGAACTTGTTGCAATATCAACATCGTGAATCGGACGATTTAATAAAACGTCTCGAACACTACCACCGACAAAATATGCCTCGTAGCCTGCTTCACGAATTTTCTTTAAAATTGGTAAAGCCTCCTGAAATTCAGAAGGCAGATTGTTTAATTTCATAGTAATTTTTCCAAACCATAAACAAGTTTATCTTGTTTCACAACTGCTTTAATTCCAATATTAACACCACTCATAAATGAAATACGATCATATGAATCATGACGAAGTGTTAAGCCTTCACCTTGTGCTCCAAAAATAACTTCTTGGTGAGCAACCAAGCCTGGTAAGCGAACACTGTGGATACGCATGCCATCAAAATCAGCACCACGCGCACCCTTAAGTGTTTCAACTTCATCAGGAGCTCCTTGTTTCTTAGCTTGACGCACTTCGCGAATCAATTCAGCTGTTTTCACAGCTGTTCCTGAAGGAGCATCCTTCTTCTTATCATGATGTAGTTCAATAATTTCAAGGTCCGGAAAATATTTAGCTGCTTTAGCAGCAAATTCCATGAGTAAAATAGCACCAATAGCAAAGTTAGGGGCAATCAAACCACCGATTTTCTTGTCTTCAGAAAGAGCAATCAATTCGGCAATTTCGTCTTCAGAAAATCCTGTTGTCCCAACAACTGGAGCAAAGCCATTTTCCAAAGCAAAACGGGTATTTTCATAAGCAACAGCTGGCATGGTAAAATCAACCCACACATCAGCATCAAAACCAACTAACTGTGATTTGTCAGTAAAGACTGGAACACCATCAACTTCTGTTTCTGTCGCAAATGGATCAAGCAAAGCTGCTAAGGTCAATTCGTCATCTCCCTTAACCATATTTACTGCTGCTGAACCCATTCTCCCTTTAAATCCTGCTACGATAACTTTAATACTCATGTTTTTTCTTTTCCTCTCTAGCACTTAGACAATTGGTGTGAAACCAAATGCAACGGCACCTTCCCCTAAATGAGTAGCAATTACGCCATCAAATGATACGATTTCAAGATTCTTCGTTTGACCTCTTTCAGCCAAAGCTTGATAGAAATGTTGAGCTTTTTCTTCTGCGCGAGAATGAATAATGAAGACTTCGTATTCTCCATTTTCAGTCACATCAGACAAAACATCAACTAGACGTTTGATAGCTTTTTTCTCAGTTCGCACTTTTTCATAAACTTCAATAACACCTTCGTCATTAAAGTAAAGAATTGGTTTGATGCTAAGCAAGTTACCAATCAAAGCTGAACCATTTGACAAACGTCCACCTTTTACCAAGTGATTTAAATCATCAACCATGATAAAGGCACTTGTTCCATCGATTTGCTTTTGCAATTTAGCCAAAATATCATCAAATGAAAGACCATTTTCAGCCCAATTAAGTGTGTTTTTAACCATGCTACCCAATGGTGCTGAAGTGATTTTACTATCTGGAAATGCAATCGTTAATTCAGGATAATCTTCAATTAAGAATTGGATATTCTGCCAAAATCCTGAAATGCCTGATGACAAGAACAATCCCACAACGTGTGTGTAGCCTTCTGATGAAAGTTGTGTCAAAATTTCATCTAATTTAGCTAGACTTGGTTGGCTTGTTTTAGGTAAAGTTGGTGACATAGCCATTTTTCTGTAAAAATCATCAAGGCTCAAGTCTTTACCTTCAACGTAAGAAATACCACCAATCATGATTGGGATATCTAAGACAAAAAGATTTTCTTTTGCCTTAAGGTCATCTGACAAAACTGCGGTTGTATCTGTTATAACTGCTAATTTCATTAACTTCTAAACTCCAATTTAACCCCTGGACGATCGAGGGCAATTTCGGTTACTTCGTATGTTAGGCGTTGCACAATATCAAGTAAAGGCGCTGCCAAATATTCAACTTCGTCCTTAGTGAATTCACTTGGTTCATTGACAATACGATTTTGAATGTGAACCATTTGTGAAACAACACCGCTAATGACAAACTCTTGTTTCACGACCATAAATTGTAAAACTGAAACGATTGTTGTTTGATTATTGTCTGTGTCTTTTTTCACTAATTGAAATGTGACTTCAAAATTAGTCTTCGGTGTACCATTTTCTTTTTCCCATTCGAGATTTCTTGCGTCATAATGGTATTGGTTGACAAATTCTTTTTCACGTACTACTTCCATACTTATCTCCTCTTTGTATATCACTTTTCATTATAGCATATTTCAACTCTATTTTGCACGCTTTTCTTTGAACTTTAAAGCAATACTGACAATTCTTTTTTTAACTCAAAAAGTCCGCTTACCAACTATCATAGATGGTCAAATCGTATTCTGAAATGAGCTGATTTAATTTGCTACCGTAAGACGTATCTGTGGCATAAGTCCCCGTCAGTGCTGCGGTTGCATCTTGATATGAAGCGGTTCTTGATTTATGCACGCCAGCATACAAATCTTTTTGAAGAAACTGAGCATAATCCTGCAGAGATTCCGCAAGACTACCATAGGAACGAAATTGAGCATCAATGGTATAGGAATTCCCGTTACCATCATCCTCCCAAGTCTGCATCGTCACCGATTGCCCCTTATAATCACCTTTAATGCCAAAGAAATTATAATTAGGTGCTTGACTCAGTTTTGACTGACCACTGTTCGACTCTAAAATAGCTTGCGCAATCATGACTGATGCGTAAAGGTCATTTTGCGCAGCAATTTGACGAGCTGATTCACCAATCGTTTGAATGAAAGATATGGTCGTCGTGTCTTGGGATGACTGGCTAGTGTCTGCGGAGGCTGGGTTTGCTGCTTCTTGCGAATGATAAGCAAAGAAAATCAAAGTCAAAGAAGCCAAAAAGGCTAAAAAAATCATGCCATATAAGACAGAACGAGGAACATTCTTTCGACGTCTTTTCCCACTAACCTTTCTTCTTTTCTTCCTTTTTCTTACCTTTGCCAAATACATTCAGTCCTTTCAAAAAGTCACCTTTCAGTATAACAAATTTTTGATAAAAAAGAGACCCTCAGCCGTTATTGACACAAATTCTTAAAAAGAGCCTTAGATAAAACTCTCTAAGACTCCTTTTTTCTATTTAAATCAAGCAAGATTCGCTAAAATAGTGTTAACAATATTATCAACCGTCACACCGTTTTCTGCCAATAATTCTTTAGCATTGTAACGGTCATGAAAGGCCTTCTCAACACCATAATTTTGAACTTTAAGATCTGTATTTCCAAGGTAACTTGCTATCATTTGACCATAGCCACCTTCAAGCACACCATCTTCCAAAGTCACCACAACTTGATGTTCAGATTCCAAGCTATCAAGCAATTCTTCATCCAATCCTGTGATGAATTTTGGATTAACAAGGGTTGCTGTGATTCCGTGTTTGTCAGCCAACTCTTTAGCCACTTCTTCAGCTAAATCATAGAAATTCCCAAGACCAAAGATAGCAACCTTGCTACCTTTTTGAGTGACTTGGTTCTTGTTAAGAATTGAATAGTCTGTTGTATCAGCTACTCCAGTCTCGCGAAGTGGACCAACTGGAATGCGAATAGCAACTGGATGTTCATTTTGCTCAACAGCCCAGTCAAGCATAGCCAGATGTTCTTCTTTACTTGTTGGCGCCAAGTAAACCACATTTGGAATGTGAGCCAAGAATGGAATATCGAAGAAACCAAGGTGACTTTCATCATTCATGGCACTAACTGACGCTGAATAAACTAAGGTTGTCACCGGAAGGTTATTAAGCGCAATGTCGTGTGACCATTGGTCATAAGTACGTTGCATAAATGGTGCCGCTACGTACCAAATTGGTTTTGCACCATTTTTAGCAAGACCAGCTGCCATAGTCGCTGCTTCTTCTTCGGCAATCCCCACATCAACAAATTGTTTGCCAGCTTTTTGACGTTGCTCTTGATTCAACATAAACATTGGTGTTCCCGCATTAACAGCAACAACCGTTGGGTCTTTTTCAATCTTGTCTAAAACAAATTGTGTCGTAATGCTGTTGTAAGTTTCACCTGAACTTGTGTGACGAAGGTATTCTCCAGTTTCTGGGTTGTAAGGTCCGCCAGCATGGAAGGCTTCGCGATTTTCTTCCATAAATGACACGCCGTGACCTTTTTGCGTATGAATGTGTAGCAAAACTGGGTGATTAGCATCTTTAACTTCTTCAAAAAGAGCAATTAATTGAGCCAAATCATTTCCAGCATCACGATAATGGTAATCAAAACCAAGTGCTTCAAAGAAATTGTTAGCAGCTTTGCCATTATTTTCACGCAAGTCACGAAGAGCTGTGTAAATACCGCCAGTAGGATTTTCAGCGATTGATTGGTCGTTATCGTTAACAATGACAATCGTATTTGTCCCTTCTGTTGTGATTTGATTCAAGCCTTCATAAGCCATACCACCTGAAAGTGACCCATCCCCAATAACAGCAACAACGTTATAAAACTCATTTTTCAAATCACGCGCTTTTGCCACACCTGAAGCCAGTGACAAAGAGGTTGAAGTATGCCCAATAGTAAACAAATCATGTTCACTTTCTTTGGGATTTGTATAACCAGACACGTCATCATAGTGAGCTGGGTCAAGAAAGGCTTGCGCACGCCCAGTCAACATTTTATGAACGTATGATTGGTGAGAAACGTCGAAGATAAATTTATCAACCGGTGAATTAAAGACGTAGTGCATAGCAACTGTCATTTCCACCATACCAAAGTTAGGTCCGTTGTGTCCGCCATGCTGACTAGTTTTTTCAAGCAAAGCTTGACGAGCTTCATCGACCACACATTGCAAGTCCTCACGAGACAATTCTTTTAAATCTTGTGGTGATGAAATTGTTTCAAGTACCATATATTTCTCCTTTTTTATTTAACAATCATTTTTAAAAGCTTCTCAGCTTTTTCAAGTATCCCTATCATACACCTTGGAGTTAACTCCAAGTCAAGCAAAAAAATGATTTTTTAGGAGAAAAAAAGAGAGATAATCTCTATCTCTCTTGATTAAGGTATTATTTGGTGACTTTGTTCAACTTTTTGATGGATATATTCAACCAAGTCAACAGTTAAATCATATCGCATAAATGGTGTAATGAGGTAAATACCGTTAAAGAATTTTAAGGCATGATCAATTAATTGTTTACTTTCTTCTAAAGCCAATTGTTGGCATTTTTCCTTGTCATCTTTGACGGCCTCTAGTTTTGCTAGAAAGTCATCTGATAGCTGAATGCCGGGTACTTCATTGTGAAGGAAAATAGCATTGTTATAGCTTGTAATTGGCATAATACCAACAAAAAATGGCGTTTCATAATCTCGTGTTAGCTCTGCTAAATTTTCAATAATCTCACTATTAAAAATAGGCTGTGTAATAAAACAATCTGCTCCAGCAGCAATTTTTCTTTCAATCAATCGACCGCAACGTGATAAATTTTTGACATTTGGATTGAAAGCCGCTGCTGCTGTAAAGGTTGTTTCTTTTTTAATGCTTGCACCACTGTAACCTATTCCCTTGTTAAGTTGCTTAATCAGCTCCAATAACTTGAAGCTCGTGGCATCATAGACGCTGGTTGCTCCCGGAAAATCTCCTATTTTAGATGGATCTCCTGTAATCGCTAGTACCTGATGAAAGCCCAATACGTCCATCCCCAAAAGACGTGATTGAAGCCCAATCATATTGTGGTCGCGACAAGATAAGTGCAGTAAAAACGGTGTTGAAATCTCATTTTTCAAAAGCGAGGCAATACTAACATTACAGATACGTGTCTTAGCTAGCGAATTATCTGCCAGCGTAATCGCAGATACCCCAGCCTCGTCCAAAGCTTTTACCCCTTCTGTAAACTTTCTAATATCAAGTGTTTTTGGAGGATCAAGCTCCGCAATAATGGTCACTTTTCGCTTCACTTTGTCGACGATCGTTTCTGACTGTTTAACAGCTTTAATCAGCTCTGCTTCTTCGACCATCGGTGTGACAAATTTGCGAGAGACTGGTTTCAAGCCTTTTATCGCACGCTTAACTGCTCTGATATGGTCAGGCGTTGTACCACAACACCCTCCAATCAGACGTGCTCCTTCAGCCACAAGCAGCTCAGCACTTTTCCCAAAATAATCGGCATTTTGACTAAAACCATATTGCCCACTGCCATTGTCATCAACAAACGATAACAAACTAGCATTAGGATAAACAGACAAATACGACTGAGCAAACAGTGGCACTTGCTTGAGCGATTGAATCATGTGATAAGGTCCCAAATGGCAATTGAGTCCTACAATATCTGCCCCAAGCATCACTAGTTTCCCAAAGATTTCAACCAATGGACGACCATTTTCGGTTATTCCCGCTTCATGAATGGAAATATTGGTAATAATCGGCAAATCCGTTAAAGGTCTAACAGCTTTCAGAACCTCTACAATTTCTTCTTCATCATAGTAAGTTTCAAATAAAAGACCATCAATTCCCTTTGTTTCAAGCAAATAGCCAACTTGTTCTAAAGTTTCCTTGATAATCTCATCAAGCGTCAATTCACATTGTTTGAGACCACGAAGAGCACCGACTGTTCCCAAAACAAAGGTATCCTCGCCAGCTGCTTGCCTTGCAATTTTGACACCAGCTTGATTGATTTCCTTAACTTTATTGCCATAACCATACCCTTCTAGTCGATGCCTTTTGGCCGCGTAGGTATTGGTCTGAATGACATCAGCTCCTGCTTCAATATAAGCCTTGTGAATGGCTAATACTTTTTCAGGATGCGTCAAATTATAAGCCTCGTAGCAATTATCAAGACCATTGGCATAAAGAAGAGTTCCCATAGCACCGTCAGCGACTAAAATATCTGTTTTTAAACGTTCTAATAATCCTGACATAGCTTAAGCCTTCCTTATTTTCCGTATTTTGCACGAACTTCCTTAGTTGCTTCTACCAACACTTTAAGAGCTGCAATGGTTTCTGGTTCACGGCGTGTTTTCAGACCACAATCTGGGTTAACCCAGAATTGTTCTAATGATAATTGACGAAGTGGACGTTCAATATTTGCAATAACTTCTTCTTTACTTGGCACACGTGGTGAGTGAATATCGTAAACCCCTAGACCAATTCCAAGTGGGTAAACTGCTGTTTCAAATGATTCAATGACATCGCCGTGGCTACGACTTGTTTCGATAGAAATAACATCAGCATCCAAGTCACGGATAGAATCGATGATTTCATTGAACTTAGAATAGCACATGTGAGTGTGAATTTGAGTATCATCTTTGACAGATGATGTTGCAACGCGGAAGGCATGCACAGCGTCATCGAGATAAGCTTTTTGTTTAGCTTTACGAAGTGGCAAACCTTCACGAAGCGCAGCTTCATCCACTTGGATAATAGCAATACCTGCATCTTCAAGCAACTTGATTTCGTCTTTGATAGCAAGTCCAATTTGATTGAAAAGGTCTGCTCGTGAAATATCTGAACGCTCAAATGACCAGTTTGTGATGGTAATAGGTCCAGTTAACATTCCTTTCACAGGGCGGTCAGTCAAACTTTGTGCATAAACCACTTCTTTTACTGACAAGGGTTGAATGTGTTTCACATCACCGTAAATAATTGGTGGTTTAACTGCACGAGAACCGTATGATTGCACCCAACCAAGTTTAGTTGTGGTAAAACCAGCTAATTTTTGACCGAAGAATTCAACCATGTCCACACGTTCAAATTCACCGTGTACTAATACATCAATATCCAAGTCTTCTTGAATTTTAATCCAACGAGCAATTTCTGATTTGATGAAATCTTCGTATTCAGCATCAGAGATATTACCACGTTTCCAAGCAAGACGAGTACGACGAACTTCTGGTGATTGAGGGAATGACCCAATTGTCGTTGTCGGAAGTGTTGGCAAACCAAGTTTTTCTTGTTGCACCTTGCGGCGAACTTTATAATCCACACGCTCAGTCGGCACATTTTCCAAACTTTCAAGACTCACATTTCGGAAATCAGCTGCTTGCAAAGCATCAAAATCAGCCACATGTTGCTTGTAAGCTTCAGATTCTTGACCATGCAAGTATTGACTCAAGAGTTTAAGTTCTTGCAATTTTTCATCTGCAAAAGCAAGACCATTTTTAAGAACAGGATCAAGATCCGTTTCATTTTTAGTAGTTACAGGCACATGAAGAAGTGAACAAGATGGTTGAATCACAAGGTTTCCAACTTTAGCTTGAAGTTTTTTCAACAATTCTGATGTTTTTTCAAAATCAGTTGCCCAGATGTTACGTCCATCAACAACCCCAGCAAACACTTCTTTATTTTCAAAATAACCAGCTTCAACCGCTTCAAGATTTTCATCAAGACCATGAACAAAATCAAGACCAAATGCGGCAACCGGAAGTTCTGATAACTCTTTAGCATCAATCAAAGCTTCGAAATATGTTTGGAAAATGATCTTAGCTTGTGGCACTTCTTTGGCAAAATAAGCATAAACGCATTTTGCTGCTTCAAGAAGATCTGCCCCTTCATCCGTTACAAAAATCGGTTCATCAACTTGAATGTATGTTGCACCAGCTTCAACCAATTCTGTAAAGACTTGTTTGTAAAGTGGCAAGAGTTTTTTCACTGCTGAAGTAAAATCGCTAACCTCAGATGACAAAGCAACATAAGTGATTGGACCTGTAATCACTGGTTTTGCCTTATCACCAACAACTTTTTTAGCTTCAAGGTACAAATCAAGCAAGCGTGTATTTGTCAAATGCGGTTTAACTTTTGACCATTCTGGAACAATGTAGTGATAGTTGGTGTTGAACCATTTTTTCATTGATGAAGCAACATTATCCTTGTTACCACGCGCAATCGCAAAGAACAAATCAAGATTAATCTCTTCCTTGGCAAAACGATTTGGAATCACACCAAATTGCACAGACAAATCCAAAATATGATCGTAAAGTGAAAAATCACCAACAGGAATTAAGTCAAGACCTGCATCAGCTTGTTTTTTCAAAAATAACAAGCGTAATGCTTTCGCTTCTGCTTGCAATTCATCTTGTGAAATATTACCCGCCCAATAAGACTCAATCAATTTTTTCCACTCACGATTTTCACCCAAACGCGGATATCCCAAATTCGAAACCTTAACCATAGTTACCTCCTATAACCGTATTAGTTTAAAACTATACAATTCAAAAATTTTATAGTTAAGATTTTAAACGATAAACCCTTATTTTTCAATGATTCTAGCCATTCTATCTTTTTATGCTTTGCTATAGTTTTTAACTATGCAATTAGAATCTGTTATAGTTTAAAACTATAACGAAAACTTTCACACAAAAAAAGAATTCCCGAAGGAATCCTTTTCATTTGTTAGATTAATAAAATTTTGTATTGTAATGACTTTTAATTATTTTGCTTTTTTAAGGGCTCCGAAGAGAAGACCTGCAACGATTGCACCAATGATAACAAAGACAAGGTAAAGAATTGGAGCACTTGTCAATGCGATAACAAAGATACCACCGTGTGGAGCCATCAATTTAATACCGAATGCTCCGACAAGACCACCAGCCACAGCAGAACCAACCATGAAGCTTGGAATTGCACGAGCAGGGTCAGCAGCACCAAATGGGATAGCTCCTTCTGTGATAAATGAAAGCCCCATGATGATGTTTGTCAAACCTGAGTTACGTTCTTCTTCAGTGAATTTGTTTTTGAAAAGAAGAGTTGCAACAAATACTGCAAGTGGTGGAACCATACCACCAGCCATAACTGATGCCATAGCAACTGAACCACCTGTTGCTACTGATGCAGCAAGAGTACCTGTACCAAAGACATAAGCTGCTTTGTTAAATGGTCCACCCATATCGATAGCCATCATACCACCAAGGATAGCTCCAAGAAGAACTGCTGATGCACCTTGAAGACCTCCAAGGAAGTTGTTCAAACCAGTGTTAATAGCAGCCATTGGAATGTTGACGAACAACATTGCAAAACCTGTCAAGAAGACACCAAGTAGTGGGTAAAGCAAGATTGATTTGATACCTTCAAGTGAACGTGGCAAACCAGCACATGCTTTTTTAACAAGGTTAACTAACCATCCAGCAAGGAAACCACCAACAAGAGCACCAAGGAATCCTGAAGGAGTTCCTTCAAGGTTACCCCAAGCAGCACCGCTTGACGCAATCGCACCAGCTACGAAACCAGCAACAAGACCAGGTTTTTCAGCGATTGAGTAAGCAATGTAACCTGCCAAGATTGGAAGCATGAATCCAAATGCTGCGTTACCAATTGTTTTGAAGTAAGCAGCTGCTTGGTGATATGTACCCAAGTTAGACAATTGATCTTTTGGCACTCCCATGATGTTATCAATCAAGAATGCAAGGGCAATCATGATACCACCACCGATAACGAATGGTAACATTTGAGATACACCACTCATCAAGTGTTTGTAGAAAGCAGCACCAAGGCTAAGTTTTTCACTTGATTCTTTTTCTTCAGTAGAAGAACCCGCTGCAGCCTTGTAAGTATCAGCTTTACCATCAAGAATGATATTAATCAATTCTTCTGTTTTCTTAATACCGTCAGCAACTGGACGAGATACCAATGGTTTACCATCAAAACGTGCCATTTCTACTGCTTTATCAGCAGCAACAATAACACCTTTAGCACGAGCGATTTCATCAGCTGTCAAACGGTTACCGACACCTGAGGCACCATTTGTTTCAACACGAACAGTGACACCCATTTCATCACCTTGTTTGATAAGAGCTTCTTCTGCCATGTAAGTGTGAGCAATACCAGTTGTACATGCTGTCACAGCAACAATAAGTGGTTTGTCATCTGATACTGGGGCTGCTTTAACTTCTTCTTTTGCTTTATTATCTTCTTCTGCGGAGTCAAAAGTTGCGATGACTTCATCAGCTGTTGAGACGTGACGCAATTTATCAGCAAAACCATCTTTCAAAAGGTATTTTGACAATTCAGCAAGAGCAGCCAAGTGAGTATCGTTTGCTCCGTCTGGTGCAGCGATCATGAAGAATAGGTATGTTGGTTGTCCATCCAAGGCTTCATAGTCAACACCAGCAGTAGATTTAGCAAAAAGGACTGTTGCTTCTTTTACAGCAGCGTTTTTGCTGTGTGGCATAGCGATACCATCACCTAAACCAGTTGATGTTTGAGCTTCACGGTTCATGATACCTTGTTTAAAAGTATCAAAGTCAGTGACAACTCCGTGTTCAACAAGGCTTGTAATCATTTCATCGATAACAGCTTCTTTTGAAGTTGCTTTCAAATCAAGAATCATGACATCTTTTCTGAGCAAGTCTTGAATTTTCATAGTTTTTCTACCTCTACTTTTTGATATGTTTCTTTAATGAATTCAGCTGTTGCTAAATCATCTGAGAATGTCGTTGCTGTACCGCAGGCAACACCCCATTTAAGCGCTTCGATTGGGTCACCTGATTTCACGTATTCACCAGTAAATCCGGCAACCATTGAATCTCCAGCACCAACAGAATTTTTAACAGTGCCTTTGATTGGTTTTGCAAAGTAAGCTGCTTCTGGTGTTACTAGTAAAGCACCATCACCAGCCATTGAAATAATAACGTTTTTAGCACCTTTTGCAAGAATTTCGCGGGCGTATTTTTCGATGTCTTCAAGACCGTTCAATTCTACACCAAAGATATCTGCTAATTCGTGATTATTTGGTTTTACTAAAAGTGGTTGGTAGTTTAATGAATCTAAAAGAGTTTGACCTTCAAAGTCACAAACTACTTCTGCACCAGCATTTTTAGCAATTGGAATCAATGTGTTGTAAACTTGGTTACCAAGGCTACTTGGAGCTGAACCTGCAAAAACAACAGTATCTTCACTTGAAAGTCCAGCAAGAATAGCTTTTAGTTCTTCAAGTTTTTCATCTGAAATTTTTGGACCAGCACCATTGATTTCTGTTTCTTCACCAGCTTTGATTTTAACATTGATACGTGTATCTTCAGAAACTTGAACAAAGTTTGTTTTGATACCTTCTGCAGTCAAGCCATCTTCAACAAAACGTCCAGTAAATCCACCGATAAAACCAGTTGCAGTATTATCGACATCCAAACGTTGCAAGATACGACTAACATTGATACCTTTACCACCAGCAAATTTGTCATCGCTAGTCATGCGGTTAACGCTACCAAGTTCTAAATGATCCAAACGTACGATAAAATCGATTGATGGATTCAGCGTTACTGTGTAAATCATACTTCAATTACCCTCGTATTTTCTTTTATTTTTTTCATCAGTGCTCCGCTAGATTGATTGGTAATAATTGTAGCATTCTCAATCTTATCGACCTTGGCAAAGGATACCCGACCGATTTTTGATGAATCTGTAACGATGTATGACTTTCTAGCATTTTCAATCACAGTTCTTTTGATAACAGCTTCTTCCATATCAGGCGTTGTTAAAAATTCCTCATCAATGCCGTTGATACCTAAAAATGCCTTGTCAAAGTTCAACTGCTTAATTTGCTCATAAGCCACAGCTCCAATGCTGGCATCTGTTGATTTTTTTACATGACCACCAATAATAATGGTCTGAATGTTTTTATCAACCAACTTAGCCGCATGGTGAATCGAGTTGGTTACAACAGTTAAATTGTCTTGGTTCAAATACCCTAACAACAATTCATTGGTTGTCCCTGCATCTACAAAAATAACATCATCATTTGAAATCAAGGATGCTGCTTTTCTAGCCACCAGCATTTTTTCTTGAATGTTTTTGATAGATTTTTGTTGATTGGTAAATTCCTCTTGGAGAGAGTGAGGAAGTTCTGCTCCACCGTGTACTCGGTGAAGTTTTCGCTCACTTTCAAGCTCATCTAAATCCCTGCGAACAGTGGATTCAGAGGTATCTAGCAGGCTCACTAAATCATCTAGCCGAACAAACTTATCATGCGAAAGTTTTTCCATGATTAACTGCTTTCGTTTAGACTTTAGAATCCTCGCCACCTCCTTTTGAAATCGTTTACAGTTAGAATTATACTATATTCCCGGTCAATGTCAAGCACTTTCTATCAAATTCTATCATTTTTCCTTTAGGTCGTCAATTTTCTGAAAATCTTCCTGAGAATTTCAAAAAGCCTTGCAAGAATCGTTCTTACAAGGCTTTCTTTTTTATTCATTGATTAATGATGTTGAGTGAACAACACGGTTATCACGGTCAGGGAAGATATACTTAATCGCTTGATTAATCGCTGTTGGTGCTTCACCAAAACCAGTCGCAATCAAATCAACCTTACCTTCATAGTCAGCCGCATCACCAATTGCGTAAACACCTGCTTGACTTGTTTCAAACAATGGTGACACCGCAATACTTGAACGTTTGTAATCCACGTTCCAATTTTTAAGGTTTTTATTCGATGTTGAGAAGCCAAAGCTTACAATCAAAGCATCGAGTGGCAATTCAATCGTTTCATCAGATTTCACTTTTTGAACTGTTAAGCTCTTAACAAATTGACCATCACCAGAAAGTTCAAATGGCACATAAGGTGTCAAAATGTTCACGTTTGACTCTTTCAAAACTTCTACACTGTGTTCATGAGCACGAAAAGCATCACGACGGTGCACAATAGTTACACTTTTAGCCAAGCCATCTAAGTGATTTGCCCAGTCAACCGCTGAGTCACCACCACCACAAATGACCACATCTTTACCAGCAAATTGGTCAAGTTTGTGAACATTGTAGAAAAGGTTGTTGTCAGCGTAAGCTTCTTCACCTTCCAAACCAAGTGTACGAGGGGCAAAAGCACCATTACCACACGCAATCACGATGGCACGTGAAAAATGTTGACCTTTATTTGTTTCGATAATGAAAATATCACCATCTTTTTCAAATGTTTTGACTTCTTCTTTAAGGCAAATAGCTGTGCTATCTTTGAAACGATCTAGTTGCTTGATCAGATTTTCAGTCAAATCAGCTGCTGTAATTCCAGGAAAACCAGCAACGTCATAAATCATTTTTTCTGGATAAAGAACTGCAGGTTGTCCACCAAGTTCGGATAAACTTTCAATGATTTTCACCGAAACGCCACGCAAACCAGCGTAAAAGGCTGCAAACAAACCAACAGGTCCACCACCAATGATGGTAATATCATAGATTTCACGATTTTCTGACATTTATATTTCCAACTCCTTGTATATTTCTTCAATAATAGACGATTTATAGACAATGTATTTATCAATATCTTTAGGAAATAGCTTTGCTGCTTCTTCTTTTACCTCGCCATAAGCCAAAACAGCCTCAGGATGACTACGCAAATAATCACGAAAAGCAAGATGACGCTTCAGTTCAGGCGAATTTTCAGGGCAAACATAAAGGTGATGAACTTGAAGATGCTCTTTGCCTGAGTAAGTAAAAGCTTCTCTACCTTCAATCCCTAAATTTCCCTCATGAACATAACCAATCACTGCTAATTTATGAATTACCTCAGACAAATCCGTGTCTAAAGCAATCACCAAATCAATGTCAATAATTGGCTTTGCCGAAAGCCCTTGAACAGAAGTACTTCCCACATGTTCTATTCTAAGAATTAAGTCGCCTAGAGCAGCTTTAAGCTCTTTGGCAATCTTCTCAAAATCATCCTTCCAACTTTCCTGATAAGAAAGAACAAGAACTTCCTTCGTTCGCATAAAACCTCCCTAAAAATAAAGAGACATACAGCCTGCATGTCCTCTATTATATCACATATTCTATTCTTGCGCGTCTTTCTCCTTGAGAATCTTGCGGAAAATAGCCTCTTCTTCTTTTGTAAAAGCATAACCTTCCAACAAATCTGGTCGACGCTCTAAAGTCTTGCGAAGACTTTGTTCAATTCGCCATTTGCGAATATTTTCGTGGTGACCACTCATCAAGACATCAGGAACTTTCATGCCACGGAAGTCATAAGGACGAGTGTATTGCGGAAACTCAAGCAAACCAGATGAGAACGAATCATCTTGGTGACTGGCTTCTTTTCCAAGCACATTTGGAATCAAGCGAACTGTTGCATCCACAATAGTCATCGCTGCCAATTCACCACCTGTTAAGACAAAATCTCCAAGTGAAATTTCATCCGTTACTAAAGTCTTGATTCGTTCATCATAACCTTCATAGTGACCACAGATAAAAATCAACTCTTCTTCTTGCGCCAATTCCTCAGCATAACTTTGATCAAAAGTACGACCCGCTGGATCCAAAAGGATAACACGAGGTTTTTTCGCATCAATTTTATCAATCGTGTCAAAAATAGGCTGTGCACGAAGCAGCATTCCTTGTCCACCACCATAAGGTTCATCATCCACGTGACGAGCTTTTTCAGCATTATCACGGAAATTATGATAGTTAATGTCAAGCAGTCCTTTTTCCTTAGCTTTCCCGACAATAGAGTATTCTAAAGGCGCAAACATTTCAGGAAAGAGCGTTAAGATATCAATCTTCATCATCAAGTCCTTCCAAAATATCCACATCTACACGATTGGCAGCAACATCGACATTTAAAACGACTGGTGGAATGTATGGTAATAGCAAGTCACGTTTACCTTTACGTTTAACCACCCAAACATCATTTGCGCCAGGTTGAAGAATTTCTTTGACTTGTCCGACTAAAACGTCGTTTTCATAAACATCAAGCCCGATAATTTCATGATAGTAAAATTCACCGTCTTCAAGCTCTGACAAGTTTTCTTCAGCCACTTTCAAAGTGCAACCTTTGTATTTTTCAATATCATTGATATGATACATGCCTTTAAACTTGATAATATCAAAATTCTTTTGTTTACGATGACTAGCAATCTCAACATCAATCAAGAAATTATCTTTATCATCAAAAACAGCTAATTTTGAACCCTTTTTAAAACGTTCTTCAGCAAAATCAGTTACTGACAACACACGCATCTCACCTTGAAGACCTTGTGTATTGACGATTTTTCCAACATTATAGTAATTCATTTCAACTCCACATAACTTAGTCTTTATCATTTTACCATAAAAATGGCAAAGAAAAAACCAGCTGCCACGCTGCAACTGGTCAAGATAGTCCGTACGGGATTCGAACCCGTGTTACCGCCGTGAAAAGGCGGTGTCTTAACCCCTTGACCAACGGACCATATTAAAAAACCTTTGAGGTTTACTGGGGTAGCTGGATTCGAACCAACGCATGAGGGAGTCAAAGTCCCTTGCCTTACCGCTTGGCTATACCCCATAAACAACATAAATTATTCTATCGCAATTTCACTTGCTTGTCAATAGTTTTTTGAAACTTTTTTAAATCTTTTTTTCAAGACTTTGAAAAGTTCCTTGCCGATTTACATCTCCTAAATCAGCACAAGAAATATTCTATCATAAAGACTACTATTTGAAAACCCCTTTTTTCAATTTTTTAACTTTTTTTCAAAAAAATACCTTTTACCCGAAAAATAGTCAAAACTAAACTCTAAAAACAAAAAGAAAAAGGGCAGCTAATTGCTACTCTTCTCCTTTTTCGTCAATAACGAGTCTTACTTTTTTACCTTGAGTTGGTACCGAATAGACAATCGATCTTATCGCTGTAATGGTACGACCTTTTTTACCGATAACACGACCGATGTCCTGTGCATCCAAATCAAGATGATATTCTAAAAACTCAGGTGTATCTTCAATTTTAATGGTAAGATTATCTGGTTGTGAAATCAAAGGTTTCACAATAGCGATAATAAGATTTTCAATGGTATCCATAGGCTTAGTTTACTCTATTATTTTGAGAATTTTGAATCGTGGAATTTTTTCATAACGCCTTCACGTGAAAGGATGTTACGAACTGTATCTGAAGGTTGAGCACCTTTAGACAACCATTCAAGAACACGTTCTTCTTTAAGTGTTACTTGGTTTTCTTCGATAAGTGGGTTGTAAGTACCAACTGTTTCGATGAAACGACCGTCACGTGGAGCACGTGAATCAGCTACGTTGATACGGTAGAAAGGTTTTTTCTTAGAACCCATACGAGTTAAACGGATTTTTACTGCCATTAGTACAAAGTCTCTTTTCTATTTTTTTGTTTAGGTTAATAGCTCTGCTACTAACTCACTTAATTTATTATATCATAAAAAGATAAGGTGTCAAGAAAAAAACTTGACACCTTTTAAAATTTTTTCAATTGATCAATTAAGCTCAATCACACCGTAATGAAATTTTTGGTTTGATCGCACAAATTGCTTAAAACCGTAGGTTTCAAAAACCCTGTCCCTAAAATGAGCTTTAATGATAATTTTCTTTCTTGCCACGCGCTTTCCTTCTCTCAAAAATTCTTCTGAAAAAGCCGTGTCGTTAGCATATTGACGTAGTCCATCTAAATTTTTAGATTCTGTGATTCTTTCCGAAAACATTGGATCACAATAAATCACATCAAAAGAATTATCTGGCAATTTTTTTAAATAAGCTAAATTCTCCGCACAAACCGTGTGAATCGAGCGCATAGCTTTATTTAAAGCTTCTGAATCAGACTGATAATGCTGTAACCCCTCTGATACAATAAAATGAATGATTGGATGGCTTTCCACCGCTGTGACAGTGTGGCCCGCATAAGCCATGACAATGCTATCACTTGCTAAGCCCATCGTGCTATCAAGAATTTGCAAAGGTTCTTTTCCCAACAAATCAACTAAAGCATCATGCGAACTCTTAATACGTAACATTGCAGTATCTGGATGAAATACAAGCTCACTTCCATCTTGGTTAACCAAGCAAAGCTTAGTTTCATAAACCAGAAGCACTCCTTCTCTTCCCTTTAAAAGCTTTGTTACTGATTGCTTTTGCCGTTTGATGACAGGCAAAGAAAGCTTCTCTCCGATTATTCTTGCTCTTTTTAATAAATCATCATTTTCCCTTAAACTCGTTGTAATTGCAATAGTCATATATCTATTATAACAAAATCAAAGCAAACTTCTGATAAATTGCCCACCGTAAATCCAGAAGTAACTAAAAGCAACGATTGAAATCGGCTTGCAAAGTAAAATAATATAAAGGAATCGTTTAAAAGACATCTTAGATAAACCTGTAATCATAACCAAAATATCAGCTGGCGAGATTGGTGAAGCCATATTCAGCGCAAAAACTGTTTCATAGGTTGATGAAGCCAACTTTTGCTCATATTTTGCATAAGTTTGCTCATCAATAAAGAGCATGATGAATGGTTTGCCATAGCGACGCGTTAACAAGAATAGAATGATACTTCCAATGACTATTCCAACATAATTTAAGATAAAGCCTAGAATAGGTCCAAAAGCCATAAACCCTACAACTGTGGTCACTCCCCCAGGAATAATTGGAATTACAACTTGAATGATTTGTAGAAGAAGAAAGGCGAAACTTCCGAGAATAAGATGACCTTTTAGAGCTCTTGTTAAGGCATCAGGATCATTTAAAATATCCAAATTCTTAAACAGATAAACTAAAAACAGAACCGTTAAAACAATTGAAAAAATTCCTAGAAATTTAACCAGTTTTTTTAAAGCACCATACATCATATCACCCTTTATTTTTATTTGTTACTTTAAAACCATTATACAAGGGTTACTCCTATTAAACAAGAATTCTTATAACTTTCTCACTATTCATAGCGAAGAGCTTCAATTGGGTCTAGTTTACTTGCTTTATTAGCCGGCAAAAGTCCAAAAACAACACCAATTATTGCTGAGAAGATAAGACTTCCTAAAGCAATGTTTAATGAGATTGATGGTTTTACATTTGGAATACTATTCCCAATAAGGTGCGTTAAACCAGAAGCTAGAGCAAGACCAATTAATCCACCAATAATTGTCAAAAGCATTGATTCAATCAAAAATTGTGTCAAAATCTTTTGACGGGTTGCTCCAAGGGCTTTTCGTAAACCAATTTCTCGTGTACGCTCGGTAACAGATACCAACATGATATTCATAACCCCAATACCACCAACTAGAAGAGAAATACCTGCGATAGCACCGATAACTGCTGTCATCATGCTATAAGCAGAGCTGACTTGAGAAATAACTTGTGACATGTCAAAGATTGTAAAGCGACCAGTTCTCACCCCTGACAATTGCGTCAAGAGACGAGCCGCTTCTTTTCCGACTTTTGTAGTTTGTTTGACGTCTTCAACATGGACAAATGCCGCTTGAACTTCATCCACATTAAACTCTGCAGCTAATTGAGTATTGGTCATGACAGCATTACCGCCAGATTGCATACCATATTGCTGAGATCCAGCATTTGGATCTTTATAAACACCAACAACTAAATAATTTTTTGAACCAATTGACACATGTTGGTTTAAGGCATTTTCATTGCTACCAAATAATTTAACCGCAAGCTTGGTATCCAGCATGACAATGCGGGAGAATCGACTGTAATCGCCAGTTTCAAAGCTTCGCCCTGCAAGAACTTTGTATTTTTTAACCGTAAAGTAGGTTCTGTTAACTCCTGTTATGTTAACATTTTTTGACTTTTTCTGATTGCCCTCAACTGTTGACGTTGTACCATTGGTTAAATAATAATTTTCAACATCTGGCAGCTCACTGGTAATTTTTTGCAACCATTCTTCTTTAATGGCTGGTCCTTTATCAGCATCTCTAGGATCTTCATCATCAAAAACATCAATATCGTCAGTCTTTTTAGTTGTGTAATAGAGCTGAACATCTTGGCTGTCTGAAGCGAACATATTAGTAACTTGATTAGTCATTCCTTGCCCCAAAGCCATGATAACCACAACTGAAGCTACACCAATAATAACCCCTAAAGTCGTCAGAAACGAACGCATCTTGTGCCCCATAATTGAACTTAGGGCGAATTTCCAATTTTCCATTATAATCCTCCCCTAATCAATTCTGACACTTTCTGTCGTGTCTCGTGTAATCTCACCATCGCGAATAACAATTTTTCGTGTAGCAAAATCAGCAATTTCAGGTTCATGCGTAACCATAACAATTGTTTTTCCTTCACGATTAAGCTCAGTCAATAATTGCATGATTTGGTCACTTGTTTTGGTATCAAGTGCACCGGTTGGCTCATCAGCAAGGATGATTGATGGATTATTCACCAAGGCACGCGCAATAGCCACACGTTGTTTTTGACCACCTGATAACTCTGATGGCAGATGTTTCATGCGTTCGCTGAGCTCAACTTTTTCCAAAAATTGTTTGGCTAATTGACGTCGTTTTGACGAATTTACCCCGGCGTAAACAAGCGGAAGCTCAACATTTTGCAAAGCAGACAATTTTGAAAGAAGGAAAAATTGTTGAAAAACAAATCCGATTTCTTGATTTCTAACTTTGGCTAATTGCTTTTCTTTGAGTTCTTCTACTTGTGTTCCATTTAAACTATAATCACCTGTGGTTGGTTTGTCTAACAAACCAATGATGTTCATTAGAGTTGATTTACCAGAACCAGATGGACCCATAATTGCTACGAATTCACCTTCATGGACTGTCAAATCAATTCCTTTGAGGACATTAAGCTCTTGGTCACCATTACGATAGGATTTTACGATATTACTTAGCTGAATTAATGCTTTTTTCTCATCTTTCACTACTTACTCACCTCTTATTTTTCTGTTGTAGCGGCATCTTCAGTAGTGACTTTATCTACTTTCTCACCATTCTTCATTGATTTTTCAGGGTTTGAAATAACTGTTTGTCCGACTTCCAAACCACTTAAAATTTCTTGTTGAGAAGCATCTGCATTACCAACGGCTACTTCAACTTTGCTGATTTTCTTAGTCGCTTTATCGTAAACCCAAACAAATTTCTTGTCACCTTCAGATACAAGAGCATCAACAGGAACTAATTTGTTTTTATTTTCGTTGACAACTTCCACAGAAACTGTAAAGCCTTGTTGAAGATTTGCTGTGTCTCCAGTCAAATCAATCTTGTAATCATATGAAGCTGCACTGTTTGATGAGCCATTTGATTCAGAAGAGGCTGTTTGATTTGGATAATTTGAAATATATGAAATCGTACCTGTCCACTCTTTATCAGGATATACTTTTGATTTGATTTTAACATTTTGACCTGTTTTAATATTTGCTAAATCATACTCTGTCAATGTCCCTTTAACTTGAAGTTGACCTTCAGTAGCAACATGGACAAGAGTTTGACTATTTTTAGATGCTGGATCAATGTCGTTATTTACTTCAACAACTGTACCAGACACATCGCTAGTAATGATTGTTTCATTTAAAGCTTGTTGCGCTTTATTCACTTCTGCTTGTGCATCTGCGTAAGCATCATTCAAGTCTTGTAATTGTTGATTGTAATCTTCTGTTTGTTGAGCAGTTGGTTGCTGCGTAACTGTCTTTTCTTCACCAGTTTCGTCATCAGTCGTTGTTGATGTTGTTGGAAGATTACCGTATTTTTTCAAATGGTCAATCTGGCGTCCAACTTTATTAAGACCACGAACAGCTGTATCATACGCAGCTTGAGCTGTGGTTGAGTCATATTGAACCAATTGTTGACCAGTTGTAATTTGATCTCCTACAGCAACAGTTGCCTTAGCTGAGCTGCCTTTACTGCTATCAAAATAAACATACTGCTCTTGAAGAGCCTTTACTTGTCCCGTTAAGAGTGTTGTTGATGAAACCGTTCCTTCTGTTACTTTTACAGCTTTATAAGAAGCTTCAGCGTTCGCAGCTTTTGCTTTTGATTGTTGCACAAGCATTAAGCCTCCACCTGCAAGAACAAAGAACGCTGCCGCTGCACCAATCATCACCTTAGTTTTTTTTGACATACTTGATTTACTTCTTCTAGACATAATAATCCTCATATTCTTTCTTGTATAGTTGTATCACTCAGATAGAACAATTATACATTTTTGATATTTTACTGTCAAGAACAAACCTGACTACTATCTTTATCAAATATTATAGAAGTTTTTTAGCATTGCAATCTTACAAGTTTGTAAGAGAAAAAAGCCTGAGACAGTTTGTCTCAGACTTTTCAAATATATATTTAGACTTAAAATTAGATGGCTTGTGTTGTAAATCCTCGACTTTCAAGGACACGAATCATAGCATCTACTGTATCGAGCGCGGTAAAGAGAGGAACACCGTGTTCAATAGCAGAGCTACGAATAATCGCACCATCTTCGTCAAGTGTACGCTTTGTACCAACTGTATTCACAATCGCTTGTACTTTACCTGTACGAACAAGTGCAGGAATGTCATTGTCATCATCCTGACCAATCTTATCAATGATTGTTGAATCAAGTCCATGTTCAGCAAAGAACTTAGCTGTTCCGTGTGTTGCAAAAATGCTGTAGCCAATGTTAGCAAAGCGTTTTGCCAAGCCAAGAGCTTCTTCTTTAGTATCATCAGATACTGTGAAGACAACATTACCAAATGATGGCAAGTGAAGATATGACGCTTCAAAAGCTTTATAAAGTGCTTTTTCAAGAGTCAAATCAGAACCCATAACTTCACCAGTTGATTTCATTTCAGGGCCTAAAAGACTATCAACCTTAGCAAGTTTTGTGAATGAGAAGACTGGCGCCTTGACATGCACATAATCAGATTCTGGGTAAAGTCCATCTTCATAACCAAGATCAGCAAGACTTTGTCCAAGAATCAATTTAGTTGCAACTTGTGCCATTGGAATGTTAGTTACTTTTGATAAGAATGGAACTGTACGACTAGCACGAGGGTTAACTTCGATAACATAAACCGTTTCATCTTTGATGACAAATTGAATGTTCATCATACCGTAGCAGTTCAAACCAATTGCCAAACGTTTTGTGTAGTCTGCAATGGTTTCTTGTACTTTCTTAGAAAGTGTCTGTGGTGGATAAACAGCCATTGAGTCACCTGAGTGAACACCAGCGCGTTCGATGTGTTCCATAATACCTGGAATAAGCACATCTTTACCATCTGAAATAGCATCCACTTCACACTCACGACCAACGATATACGAGTCGACAAGAACCGGATGGTCTGGACTGGCTTTAACGGCAGTACGCATGTAAGAACGCAGGTCATCTTCATTTTCTACAATTTCCATCGCACGCCCACCAAGGACATAAGATGGAC
Organism: Streptococcus sp. 45; assembly: GCF_900108865.1. Lineage (NCBI taxonomy): Bacteria > Bacillati > Bacillota > Bacilli > Lactobacillales > Streptococcaceae > Streptococcus > Streptococcus sp. 45. Next base: position 238,307 of record NZ_FNXZ01000001.1, read on the forward strand.
GAACCAAAACTGGGAAACCAATCTTGTGAGCAGCTTCAACCGCTTCTTCTTCGTTGGTAGCTGTTTGTCCTGGTGGTTGAGGAATATCCAATTCTTTCAAAGCTTGTTCAAAGAGATCACGGTCTTCAGCGCGGTCAAGGTCAGCAACCTGTGTACCAAGAATTTTGACACCAGCTTTAGAAAGAGGCTCAGCCAAGTTGATAGCTGTTTGTCCACCGAATTGAACAATGACACCTTTAGGTTGTTCAAGTTCAATAACGTTCATAACATCTTCAAACGTTAGTGGTTCAAAGTAAAGCTTATCAGAAATTGAGAAGTCAGTTGATACTGTTTCTGGATTTGAGTTCATGATAATAGCTTCATATCCAGCTGCCTGAATAGCTTTTACAGAGTGAACTGTAGCGTAGTCAAATTCAACCCCTTGACCAATGCGGATTGGACCTGAACCAAGAACAATGATTGATTCTTTGTCTGATTTGATTGATTCATTTTCCCATTCGTATGTTGAATAGAAGTATGGTGTTGCTGATTCAAATTCAGCCGCACATGTATCAACCATCTTGTAAACAGGGATAATTTTGTTTTCTGTACGAATGGCACGAACTTCATCTGCTGTCATGTTCCAAAGTTCTGCAATCTTAAGATCTGCAAATCCATTACGTTTTGCTTCTTTAAGAACCTCAACATCTCCGACATGACTTGCCAATTCTTGTTCAAGTTCAAAGATGTGGAGCAATTTATCAAGGAAGAAGAGATCAATTTTTGTTAGTTTTGATAATTCTTCAATAGTGTAACCGCGGCGAATTGCTTCAGAAAGGTAGAATAGACGATCGTCTTGAGCACGAACAATCTTATTAACTAATTCATCATCAGTAACATTTGTGAGCTCTGGCATTTCATTATGATGAACACCAATTTCAAGTGAGCGACAAGCTTTAAGAAGTGATTCCTCAATGTTACGACCGATTGCCATAACTTCACCTGTCGCTTTCATTTGTGTTCCTAGGCGACGTTCACCATTTTCAAACTTATCAAATGGGAAACGAGGAATTTTAGCAACCACATAGTCAAGAGCTGGTTCGAACATGGCATATGTTGTACCAGTTACTGGGTTCACCATCTCATCAAGTGTCAAACCAACAGCGATTTTAGCAGCTAGTTTTGCGATTGGGTAACCAGTAGCTTTTGAAGCGAGGGCTGATGAACGTGACACACGTGGGTTAACTTCGATAACATAGTATTTGAAACTATTTGGGTCAAGAGCTAGCTGAACGTTACATCCACCTTCAATTTTAAGAGCACGGATGATGCTTAGACTAGCATCACGCAACATTTGGTTTTCAATATCTGAAAGAGTTTGTGTTGGTGCAAATACGATTGAGTCCCCAGTGTGGATACCAACTGGGTCAAAGTTTTCCATGTTACAAACAACAAGAGCGTTGTCAGCGGCATCACGCATAACTTCATACTCAATTTCTTTGAAACCAGCAATAGAACGTTCAATCAAACATTGTGTTACTGGCGATAATTTCAAACCATTTTCAGCGATTTCGCGAAGTTCTTCTTCGTTATCACACATACCGCCACCGGTACCTCCAAGAGTGAAGGCTGGACGAACGATAACAGGATAACCGATTGATTCTGCAAATGCAACAGCTTCATCAACAGTATTTACAATTTCAGATTCTGGAATTGGTTGGTTGAGTTCTTCCATCAACTGTTTAAAGAGATCACGGTCTTCTGCTCGGTCAATAGCTGATAATTTTGTTCCCAACAACTCAACACCGAGTTCGTCAAGAATACCAGCTTTTGACAATTCCATCGCCATGTTAAGACCAGTTTGTCCTCCCAAAGTTGGAAGCAAAGCATCTGGACGTTCTTTGCGAAGGATACGAGTGACAAATTCTGTTGTCAAAGGTTCAATATAAACCTTATCTGCAATCTCTTTATCAGTCATGATTGTCGCAGGGTTTGAGTTAACTAGAACAACGCTATAACCTTCTTCTTTGAGGGCTAAACAAGCTTGTGTTCCGGCATAGTCAAATTCTGCTGCCTGACCGATAATAATCGGACCAGAACCAATCACCATAATTTTTTTAATATCTGTACGTTTTGGCATTATTTTCTCCTATTTGTCAACTCTCTGATTGACTTTAAATATGTTAATGACCTTGCTGTCAGTCATTTTGCAATTTACCGACAAGATTTTGATGTCGAATGACTTTTTAACGATTAGCTTTTTCAGCTTGGAATGCATCAATCAATTCGATGAAATCATCAAAGAGATAACTTGCATCATGTGGACCAGGCGCAGCGTCTGGGTGGAATTGTACTGAGAAAGCTGGGAAATCACGGTGACGAACACCTTCTACGGATTTATCATTAATTTCTTCGTGGGTTACCATAAGGCAATCTGGAAGAGTATCACGATCAACTGCATAGCCGTGGTTTTGGCTTGTAAAATCAATGCGACCAGTTGCAATTTCGCGAACAGCATGGTTAAATCCACGGTGACCAAACTTCATTTTATACGTTTTAGCACCATTCGCAAGGCTAAACAATTGGTGTCCCATACAGATACCAAAAATTGGAATTTTTCCTTGTACGCCACGAATCATATCTAGAACTTCTGGAACATCTTCTGGGTTACCAGGACCATTTGACAACATCACACCGTCTGGGTTAAGGTGAAGAATTTCCTCAGCTGAAATATTGTAAGGAACGACTGTCACATTACATTTACGTTTTGAAAATTCACGTAGAATAGAATGCTTAAGTCCAAAGTCCACCAAAACAATATTCTTTCCAACACCTGGTGCTGGATAGGCTGTTTTAGTTGATACTTGTTCGATGTTATTTGTTGGCAACACTGTAGCTCGCAATTGATCTTGTAAATGCTCAATCGTATCACCAGCATTTGCAAGGGTAGCTTTCATTGTACCGTGCTTACGAATGATTTTTGTAAGGGCACGAGTATCAATTCCTGAGATACCAGGAATATTTTTAGCCTTCAAAAACTCATCCAAAGTCATTTGATTACGCCAGTTATTTGCACGACGGGCATTTTCAGATACGACAACACCTTTACAAGTTGGTGTAATTGACTCATAGTCATCACGGTTAATCCCATAGTTACCAACAAGCGGGTAAGTAAAAGTCAAAATTTGACCGTTGTAAGACTGGTCTGTGATTGATTCTTGGTAACCTGTCATACCAGTGTTAAAAACAATCTCACCAGTTACATCAAGGTCAGCTCCAAAAGCCTTCCCTTCAAAAATTGTTCCATCTTCTAAAATTAAAAGTCTTTTTGCCATTTTTATTCCTCTCGTTTGCTCTCACGGGAGCACTTTAACGTTTATTAGCAGACACTTCAAAATAATTGTTAAGCTTTACCGTTAAGTACAGCTTCTAGAATTGCCATGCGGACAAACACACCATTTTGCATTTGTCGAGCAATTCTTGATTTCGGTGCTTCTACCAAGCGATCAGCAATCTCAACATCACGGTTAACTGGTGCTGGGTGCATGATGATGGCAGAAGGCTTCATTTTATCATATCGATCATATGTAAGACCGAATGTTTTGTGATAAGTTTCTTTTGAAAAACCACGTTCACTATCATGACGTTCGTGTTGGACTCGTAACATCATCATGACATCAACTTGATCAACAATCTCATCGATAGCCACGTATTTTCCATACACATCAAATTCACTTGAATACCACTGCTCTGGACCTGCAAAATACAACTCTGCTCCTAAGCGTTTTAGGATTTGCATATTAGATTTTGCAACACGTGAATGCGTGATGTCACCAACGATAGCCACTTTTAGATTTTCAAAACTACCAAACTCTTCATAAATCGTCATCAAGTCTAACAAACACTGACTTGGGTGTTGACCTGAACCGTCTCCACCATTAACGATTGCAGTCTGAATTGTTCGGCTATCAATCAATTCTTTGTAGTAATCTTCCATTGAGTGGCGAATCACACAAATATCAATTCCAAGTGAACTCATTGTTAAAATCGTGTCATACAAAGTTTCCCCTTTGTTGACTGAACTTGTTTTAGCATCAAATTCGATAACATCTAAACCAAGTTTTCTTTCTGCGACTTCGAAAGATTTGTGTGTACGCGTTGATGGTTCAAAGAAAAGATTAGCTGCAAAATACTGTCTGTCCAAACTAAAGTCGGCTTCATTGTTCTTAAACGCAATTCCGCGTTTAATCAAGCCTAGCACTTCTTCATTTGATAAAGTTTCCATTGTTACCAAATGCTTTAGTGAAACAACGCCATCTGTAATTGCCATTTTTTTAGTCCTTTTCTGGAAGAATTTGATACAAGATAATACCTAGAAGTGTTGAGAAAGCAACACCTGTAATTTGTAAACCAGCAACTTGCAATGTCAAACCACCGATACCAGACACTAAGATAACACTTGCAATCAAAAGATTTTTCTTATTATCAAAATCAATTTTATTTTCAACTAAAATTTTAAGACCACTTGATGCGATAACACCAAAGAGTGCAATTGAAATACCACCGATAACTGGTGTTGGAATTGATGAAAGAAGAGCAGAGATTTTTCCGATAAAGCTCATTACTACAGCAATCACTGCTGCTCCAGCAATAACATATACTGAGTAGATTTTGTTAAGGGCCATAACACCGATGTTTTCACCGTATGATGTTACCGGTGGGGCACCAAAGAAACCAGCGATGATTTGTGCTAAACCATCACCTGTAAGCGTACGGTCAAGGCCTGGATCTTTAAAGAAATCACGTCCTGTTAAGCTGTTAAGAACCATCACGTGACCAAAGTGTTCAGTCATTGTTACAAATGCGATTGGAGCCATTGTCAAAATAGCACTTGGGTAAAGTTTGAAATGATAGTCAACAAAGAGAATATCAAAACTTGGAACTTGTAACCAAGCTGATTTTGCCACACCTGACAAATCAACAATACTTTGACCAGTTACCGCACCAACTACTAATGCAAAAATGTAACCAACAATCAATCCAAGCAAGATTGGAATAACACCGATAATCTTTTTACCGTACATGTTAAAGAGAATAACCGCAAGAAGAGTTACCATCCCAACTAAAAGGTAAGTAAAATTGTATTCGCCGTCTTTAAGCATTACATCGTTAACAGCTGTTGTTGCAAGGCTCAGACCGATAACGATGATGATTGGACCAACCACGATTGGTGGAAGGACTTTATCAATCCATGCATTTCCAGCAAATTTTACAATCAAGGCAACGATTAAGTAAACCAAACCACCTGCAATAGCCCCCTGTGCTACCGCTGCAATCCCGTCAGTCTTCATTAACATTTGCATAGTCGCAATGTAAGCAAAACTTGAACCCATGTAAGCTGGGATTTTATATTTGGTTACTGTCAAATGTGCTAGAGTACCTAAACCACTTGAAAATAGAGCAATCGCTGGATCAATTCCAACTAAGATTGGCACCAAAACTGTTGAGCCAAACATTGCAAACAAATGTTGAAATGATAATCCAAACAGCATTCCTGGTTTTGGCATATCATGCACATCATATCTTACGTTTTCCACTTTTTATCATCCTCCTCAATTCTAATACTGCTTAGCTTGGATCTACAATGCTAACGCGATCTTTACCATCTACTTCGATCACTTCAACAATGATTTCCTCGATAGCACTTGTTGGGATGTTTTTACCAACATAATCAGCACGAATTGGGAGTTCACGGTGTCCACGGTCAACAAGAACAGCAAGACTAACACGAGCTGGACGACCAAGACTAACTAGGTTGTCGATAGCGGCACGAATTGTACGTCCTGTATAAAGCACATCGTCAACCAGAATGACATCTTTACCAGTAATATCAACTGGCATATCTGTTGTATCTTCTTCAACTTTCATATCATCACGGAAAGGTTTTGTATCAAGTTCACCAAGCGGAATATCAATACCTTCCAATTGTTTCAAGCGATCTTGAATACGACGAGCAATGAAGACACCACGTGTCTTAATTCCTGCAAGAACAATATTGTCAAGATTTTTATTACGCTCAATAATCTCATAAGTGATACGTGTAATCGCACGTTTCATTGTTACGTCATCAACAATTTCTTTTGTTTTCATAAACAAACCTCTCTTAATATACAAAAAATCTCCTCGTTACCAAGGAGATTCCACAAAATATAGGTACAACTATACCAGTTGCACACTTCTTTTACCGTTCTCTCCTTGCCTGCCTCACGGGACAGTATTAAAGGATAATATTTACTCTTATATAATACCAAATCGTTCATCATTTGACAAGAGATTTACGATTTTCAGCCAAAAAAACTCTCGGGATTTTTTGCAAAAACGAATAAAAACAGCAGGACTTCCCCAAAGGTTCATCACTGCTGTTTTTATCATATCTTTTAAGCTTTTCCGCTTCGTAATTTTTCAAGTGTTTCTTTAAAAATCGCTGGCACTTCAGCTGTGAAAGTCATTGTTTCACCTGTTTTTGGATGTGTAAAGCCAAGTGTTTGAGCATGCAAGAATTGACCATTACCTTTCAATGTCTTACGTGGTCCGTACAACGGATCTCCTGCAACTGGGTGTCCAATATAAGCCATGTGCACACGGATTTGGTGAGTTCGACCTGTTTCAAGCGTCAATTCAACTAAAGTATAGTTTCCAAAACGTTCCAAAACTTTGAAATGCGTCACAGCTGGTTTTCCTTTAGCAGTGACAGCTTGTTTTTTACGGTCTTTCTCAGAACGTCCAATCGGCGCTTCAATGACACCACGATCATTTGGAATATTACCATGTACAATAGCCACATATTTACGAAGGGATTTTTTATCCTTCAATTCAGCAGCAAGTGCATTGTGGGCAGTATCATTTTTAGCAATCATCAAAAGCCCTGATGTATCTTTATCGATTCGGTGAACAATTCCTGGTCGAATCACACCATTGATAGATGACAAATCTTTGATATGATACATCAAAGCATTGACCAAAGTACCTGACGTGTGACCAACAGATGGATGAACAACCATGCCTTGAGGCTTGTAAACCACTGCGACATCTTCATCTTCATAAACAATATCAAGTGGAATATTTTCTGCTTTATATTCAAGTACCTCTTCTTCTGGCACTTCATAAGTCACAACATCGCCAACTTTGACAGCATATTTTGCTTTAACAGCTTTGCCATTTACCAAAACCGTTCCTTTTTTAATTTCATCATTAGCTTGGCTACGTGACAAGTCTGTTAAATCTGCTAACGCTTTATCCAAACGAGCGCCAGCTTCTTTAATGATTAATTCCATTTTCCTCCTCTTTCCATAGGGCAATAAATAAAATCACGACCCCAACTGTTAAATACGAATCCGCCACATTAAAAATAGCAAAATTCATAAAATCCAAATGAACCATATCAACAACGTAACCAAGTCGCAAACGGTCAATAAAATTACCGATTCCACCTGAAATAATCAGCAAAAGTCCAAATAAGAACCAAAAATTGCCATTGATATTTTTAATAAAATAATAGCAAGCGGCTCCGACAACAGCAAGTGTAATCACCGTAAAAAACCACTGCTGATTCTGCAAAATAGAGAAAGCTGCACCATAATTACGTAAATAAGTTAAGCTAAAAATACCTGGCACACATTTGCGAATGGTATTTAAAGGAATATGATTGACAATCCATTGCTTGCTTAATTGATCCAACAAAATCAACACCACTGCAGCTAATGGGAAATAAAGTTTTCTATAGTTTTTCATTTGGTCACCTTTGGACTGAATTTTTCAAAATAATCTTTCATGACAGCGATGAATTTCAAAGCACAGGCTGATAAATTTTTATCACGACGTTTGATATAAACCATTTTATTATCTAGCTTATCTTCAAGCGGAATAACGGTAATACCATTGAAACTACGGCTATCTAAGAAACCAGAACCAGTTGCGTAAGCATCTGTCCGTTCTAAAATACCATTTAAGGTTGCACGGTCAGTCACATTGAAAACATGCGGACTATCACTGGTATCAACAAAATTCTCAGAATAATAAAGGTACTCGTCTTTTTCTTGGGTGAAACGTACTGTTGGTAGCTCCTTCAAATCCTCCATTACAAGACTTTCTTTTTGTGCCAAAGGATGAGTTTTAGCTAGATAGATATGAGTTTTAAAAGGAATTAACTCGACAAATTCCAAGCCCAATTTTTCCATACGTTGCAAAAGCCCTTTGCGATTTTGATTATTTAAATAAATAATCCCGATTTCACTATCACCTTGAGCCACCTCATCAAAAATTTGAATAGTTGTTGACTCAAAAATACGAAAATCCTTATGCTCTGGATGAGCCTTAGAAAAGGTTGTTATCAAAGGCGGTAAAAAATCGTAGTGCTGACTAGCAATAGAAAACTCATCTGAATCAGTCGATGATTGCGAGAATTGCTTTTCAAACGAATCAAAACTCTTAACAACCTCCAAAGCTTTTTCATAAAAAGTCATTCCGTGACTCGTTAAGACAGCACCTGTCGTTGTACGTGTAAAAATTTGAAAACCTAATTCACCTTCAAGGTCCTTAATAGCTACTGACAAACTCGGCTGACTGACAAAAAGCTTAGAAGCCGCTTCACGAAAGGTCCCACTGTTTGCAATAGCTACAACATAACGTAGTTGTTGTATATTCATTGTCAATCATTCTTTCTAAAAAATCAATCATCTTTATTATAGCAAAATATAGCTAATGGCGCTATATCAAGCCAAAAGTGACTGATTAACCATTTTGTATTTCAAAAAGGGACAAAAAAAGCCTGCACGAAGCAGACTTTTCTGTTAAATTATTTTGCGATTGGATAAACTGATACTTGACGTTTATCGCGACCTTTACGTTCGAAACGAACAACACCTTCAACTTTAGCGAAAAGTGTATCGTCACCACCGCGACCTACGTTCACACCTGGGTAGATGTGAGTACCGCGTTGACGGTAAAGGATTGATCCACCTGAAACAGTTTGACCGTCAGCTGCTTTAGCACCAAGACGTTTTGCTTCAGAATCACGACCATTTGATGTAGAACCTCCACCTTTTTTGTGGGCGAAAAGTTGCAAGTTAGCAAGATTCATTTTTAACATATGTAGTGTCCTCTTTTCAAATTAGTTTGCAATGACCTTAACTGACACAAATTCTTTCGAATTCTCAGCCAAATTCGTCATTCCTAAAAGAAAGCTTTCAAATAAAAGTTGAACTTTCTCATCTGTCTTTTTAGTCATATGAGAGATATCAATCTTCATATAACCACCATCAATCTCATTGACAGCAAAATCAGCATTGCATTCTGCCAAAACTTCTAACGAATTAACAAAGTTAATCGATAAAGCCGAAACAGCTGCACATACGATATCAAAGCCATATTCACCACTACCAGCGTGACCAGTCAGCTCAACACTTTCTAAGTTGCCTTTGCGGCGAATAAAAGTTGCTTGAATCATGAGAATGCTAAATTATGCGTTGATAGCGTTGATAACAACTTTAGTGTAAGGTTGACGGTGACCTTGTTTACGGTGTGAACCTTTTTTAGGTTTGTATTTGAAAGTAACAACTTTCTTTTGTTTTCCTTGTTTTTCAACAGTACCAACAACAGAAGCTCCTTCAACAACTGGTGTACCAACAACAGTTTTTTCACCACCAACAAGAACAACTTCGTTAAATGTTACTTCTGAACCAGCTTCAACATCAAGTTTTTCAACATAGATAGCTTGACCTACTTCAACTTTAACTTGTTTTCCACCAGTTTTGATGATTGCATATGTGCTCATCGTGCACCTCCTATAAAATTTTGTTGCGGATTTTTCCGCTTGTGAAGACTCGCCTAAATCGTGAACCTCGAGAGTTGCTTACAAACGATTTTCGTGCGGTTGCACAGGATGTGCATTTAGTCAACGTTCATATTTTATCATGTTAGGCTAATTAAAGCAAGGAATATGCTAGCTTTTTTTAATGATAGTACGTTTTCATTTTTTATTTTTTGTCAAAGGATACTTTCACTAATCCCAAAACAGCTTTTTTAGTCAATTTTTCGATAGCATCAATATCAATCTGCTTAGTATTTGCCATCATTTGATAGGTCTCACTACCTTCGTGGTAATAATAGGCTGTGATGTGAAAACCATTTTTCTCATAAAAACGCACACGCTTCAAACGTTGATCAAAATTATCAGATTTTTCGTCCATAGGCTCAATTGCCAAAACGACTGGACGATTCCCAGCTAAATCTTTAACATCTTGCAAAATAGCTGAGCCGTAACCACGAGAACGAATGTTAGGGTTAACAGCTAAGAAAAAAAAATAAACCACAGCTTCATTTTGTAAAATGTAAGCTAAACCAACAAAATCATCGCCATCATAATAAGCATAAAAATCTGCTAAGTCACGATAAGCCGTCAGCAACAACGGCAAATACGGTGCACGTTCAACAGCTGGAAAAGCTGATAAGTATAATTTTTTGACATCACGGGAACTTTTTGAAAAAAGTTTCACCTCTTGACGTTTTAATTCCATTGTAAATTCACCAATTCATTCATTTCTTGATAGGCGGTATCGACTTTCTCTTGCATACTGGCATCAAGTTTGTCGCGGTATTTACCACCTTTTATAAAGTCTTCTAAAATAAGCGTACGATAATCTGAAAGAACAAAGCCTTCTGACCCTGTCACGCCCTTGCTCCATACCCAAACCATTGTTGGGTGAGCTGCGACAGTTTTAATTTTCGTTTTATGATTTTTCTTTTCAAATGTCACATCCATCAAAAGACCACGTTCTGTCCAAATGTCATCAACCGTTTCTAAACGTTGATTAGAAATAAAATTTCCCATTGAATAGATAATAAATTTCTTTTCGCCGTCTTTTTCGACAGTTTCTGATGGTTCCACAACGTGAGGGTGTCCACCAAAGATAACATCTGCACCCCAATCAATCATCTTGTGATAAAGGGTTACTTGCTCTTGAGTTGGTTCGCGTTGGTATTCCACTCCCATTTGTGGCATGACAATTGTTACATCAGCTTTCTTTTCAGCTTCCTGAATTTCAGCTTTCATCTTGTCTTCATTTAAATCAGACATGTGCTTCTCATAATCCTCAGCTGACAAATTAGCTTCTAGTCCATTGTAAGCATAAGAATAACCTAAAATAGCAATTTTAATACCATTAACATTTTTAATTAAAATATCTTCTTTGTCTCGGTCTTTTTTGTAAACGCCAATGCTAGGCATTCCTAATTTATCAAAGGTTTTAACGGTGTTAAGTGCACCTGAAAGACCAGAATCAAGGATATGGTTGTGAGCTAAATCGACAACATCATAACCTGTGTCTTTCATAGCATCAGCAATTTCACTCGGTGCATTGAATAAAGGATAGCCAGCTAAAGGATAATCTGGACTAATCGTTCCTTCATAGTCACCAATTGCCAAATCAGCACTTGAAATCCAGTCTTTGGCATACTCAAAGAAAGGTTTAAAATCATAAGTCCCATCAGCCTGCTCAGCACTGCCATAAAGACCATTATGGATAAGAATATCTCCATTTGCCATGACACGCGCTGTTTTGACTTTACTTGACTGAGCTTTTGATTGCTGAGTCTTATCACTTGAACTAGCCTTCTCAAATAGTAAGCCATAAAATGCTGCACCTAATAAGCTTAGCAATATGAATGCCAAGCAAGCCAACGTTGTCTTTTTATAAATTATCCTATCTAACATCCTTAATCACACCTCCATGCGACTATTATATCATTTTATGATTAGGCTTTCAGGATTTAACTGGTAAGAAAAAAACTACCCTAAAGGCAGTTTCTATCTATTATAGTAAGTCATCGATTAAGTCATCGACTTCATCATGTTCTGCTTGTGGTGTGATTGTTGTCACTTTAATTCCTGCAACAGCACGTTCAACAAGTCCCTCAACGTCCATACGTTTTTCGTATTGTTCAACATTTTTGATTTTTGGATTTGTTTTTGGACGATCTGGCGCAAAGATAGTACAGCAATCTTCAAATGGTTGAATTGAAATATCAAAAGTATCGATTTTTTGTGCAATATCAATGATTTCCAATTTATCCATTGTGACAACTGGACGAATAATTGGCGTTGCAGTTACGGCATTAATGGCACGCATACTTTCAAGCGTTTGACTAGCCACTTGTCCAAGACTTTCACCATTGATGATAACCAAGCCATTACGTTCTTCACGAATGCGATCTGTAATACGCATCATGAAACGACGTGTCAAAGTCATCAAGTAAGCTTCTGGCGCTTTTTCTTTGATTTCTTCTTGGATTTCCGTAAATGGTACTTCGATGAAATCAATGTTACCACCGAATTTTGTCAATTTACGTGTTAAATCTTGAGCTTTCTTAAGAGCACCTGGACTTGTGTATGGTGGACTAGCAAAGTGGACAGCTTCAATATCAACCCCACGTTTAAGAGCAAGGTAACCTGCAACAGGTGAATCAATACCACCTGATAACATCAACATTCCGCGTCCAGCTGTTCCAACAGGAAGTCCTCCAGCACCTTTGATATTTTCATATGAAAGGTAGGCAGCTTCTTCTCGGATTTCAACTTTAAGATTGACATCTGGCCCTTTCATTTGCGCTTGAATGTTAGGCAAAACTTCAAAGACAGCTGAGCCAAGGTATTGATTCAATTCACGGCTATCCATTTCAAAGTTGTGGTCACTACGTTTACTTGTGATTTTAAATGTCAAACCTTCATGATAAACGTCAGTCATCACATCTTGAACAGCTTTTTTAATCGTTTCTAGATTTTTTTCAACCTTGTATGATGGTGAAAATGCTTGAATCCCGAAAATTTGTTTTAATGATTCCGCAACGGGAACATAGTCAGTACCATTTAAGAAAATGTGTGCACGGTCGCGGTCAGCCACAACACGAACATCTGGATAAATTGAAAGAACGTGTTTCATGTTACGTTTCAATTTATTGATGAAACGCATGCGGTTCTTTCCTTTAGTTGATAATTCGCCGTAGCGAACCATAATTTCTGAGTATTGCATAGTTTTCTAAAGAGAAAATCTCTTTATCCTTTCTTATTAATTATCTTACTTTTTGTGTTTTTTCGTAGACTTGTTTGAAAATTGTTAGGAATTGTTCAACTTGTCCCATATCATTGTCATCATCGAGACTAATGCGAACAGCTGACTGCGCTAGTTTTGTAGGGACTCCCATGGCAATCAATGTTCCTGCAGGTTTTCCTGCTTTTGATGAACAAGCTGATGTTGTTGAAATATAGATTTCATGTTCTTCAAAGGCATGAACTACTACTTCTCCACGTACACCTTTGATACCAAACGTTAAGATGTTTGGGGCAAAAGTATCATCTTTACCAGAGAAAATAACGATATCTTTGTGCTTAGCTAATTCGTCATAAATGATTTCTTTCATTTTGGCGATTTTTGGAAGGGCGTAAGCTTCTTTGTCAGTAACCAAGCGAAGAGCTTTCGCTGTCGCAGCAATCCCTGCAACATTTTCAGTAGTTGAGCGAAGGTCACCTTCTTGCCCACCACCGGCTAGCAATGGATTTAATTTCTTGCCTTCTTTTTTGTAAATGAATCCGACACCACGCACACTGTGGAATTTGTGACCAGAAAAACTTGCAAAGTCAACACGGTCTGTCAAATAATCAGCTGCTGGAATTTTACCGATAGCTTGAACAGCATCCACGTGGAATGAAATTCCTGGTTTATCAGATAGTAATTCTGAGATGGCTTTAATTGGTTGGATAGAACCAATTTCATTATTAACTGCCATGATTGAGACCAAAGTTGTATCTGGGCGCAAAAGCTCTGCTAATTTATCAACATCAACAAAACCTTTTTCATCAACTGGCGCATAAGACACTTCAAAACCGTGTTCGCCAAGCCATTTTGCAGATTCTTTTACAGCTGGGTGTTCGATATCTGATACGATGATGTGTTTTCCGTAGCGTTCTTTTTCAAATGCGACACCTTTAAGAACCCAGTTGTCTCCTTCAGTACCACCAGAAGTGAAAATAATTTCATCACTTTTAACGCCAAGCAAGCCAGCGATTTGCTTACGGCTTGCCTCTAGAATACGACTAGCTTTTGTGCCTAGATTGTGCAAACTTGATGGATTTCCATAAATTTTACTTGCCACTTCCTGATAAGTGCGCAAAACTTCAGGATAGGGAATGGTAGTGGCAGAGTTATCAAAGTAAATCATTTTTTCTTCCTTCACAAAAAAATCAATACTACCATTATAACACAGTCTCTCATAAGTGTGAAAGCTTTAATCTTAAGTTTTTTAAGCCTATTTTTAAGAAAATGACCTAAAATATTTCTTAAAAGAGTCCTATCTCTTACTGGACATTTAAAATGAAAAAACTATAATAGAATCATACGCGAAAAAGGAGTTAAAAATGTCTCAACATTATTCTAGACGTCAAAAATCATCAAAAAAAGATAAGGAACAAGCACCATCAAAGCACATTAAAAAAGGTTTCTCAGCCTTTCAGAAAACAATTGCTCTTATCGGGTCTATCCTTAGTATTATCGTAGCAAGTATCACTATCACAAACGCCTTAAAAGGCTCATCAAGTCAAAAGCCAACTGATAAATCAACGACAACTGTTGTGATTAAAGAAGGTAACAAAGGCAATAACAGTAAAACTGATACTTCTGCGTCAACAACATATTCAAGTTCTGCTGCTAACAACAGTGTTTACAATAGTGACACTAATAGCAACAATGCAACTTATGACTCTAGCTCAGATTCTACAACTTACAGTTCAAGTGCTGATACAACACAAGACAACACTCAAACAAGTTCTCAAGCGACATCTGATACTACTGCAGGAAGTGCTACTGAAACAAATCAATAAAATCAAAGAGGAATGGGACGATAAAATTCCTTATCATCCCACCTCTTTTTTACTAGGTAAAATAAACTCATGACTTATATTGACACGCTAAATTGGATTCACTCTCACAAAGCTAATGGTCGCCGACCAAGTTTAGAGCGCATGCGCCATCTCCTTAACTTACTTGATAACCCGCAAAATAAATTTCCAGCTGTTCACGTTGTGGGAACTAACGGCAAAGGCTCTACAACTAGTTTTCTCCAACATATCTTAACAGCATCAGGTTATAAAACAGGTACCTTCACATCTCCTTTTATCACGCGCTTTAATGAACGCATCGCTATCGATAGCAAAGAAATTTCTGATAGTGATCTGGTTAAGACAGCACAGGCAATTAAACCTATCGTAGATAGCAATGACTTTCAAGAAAAAGTTGGTAAGGTAACAGAATTTGAACTTGTCACGGCTCTTATGTTCTATTACTTTGCAACTATCAATCCTGTCGATATTGCCGTTATTGAAGCTGGTATTGGTGGTACTTTTGACTCAACCAATGTCTTTACAGCGAAAGCAGTTATCTGCCCATCAATCAGTATCGACCACCAAGAAACACTGGGGAAAACTCTTACTGAAATTGCTGGTCATAAAGCTGGTGTTTTAAATCCTCACGTTCCTTTTATTTTTGGTCAAATGACACCAGAGGTCCAAAAAGTATTTCATCAAAAAGCTAAGGAGCTCGATTGTCCGACATATGAACTGGATAAAGAGTTCTCAATCAGAGAAAATGGTGAAAGCTTTGATTTTTATTATAAAGATATAAGCATTGCAAACATCACTTTATCAATGCTTGGTCATCATCAACGAACTAATGCCTCGTTAGCTGCTATGGCTGCTATCATTCTTAAATCGTATTTCAAAAATATTACTAAAACAACTATCAAAAATGGCTTAGAAAATACGGTTTGGGCTGGGCGTTGTGAGTTGATGCGACCAAACCTCATGTTAGATGGTGCACATAATGAAGATTCGATTGCAAAATTAGTCGACGTGCTAAAAAAAGACTTTTCAAATCGCAACATTCACATCCTCTTTGCAGGCTTAGGGCGTAAGCCTTTGACACAAATGCTCGAAGAACTATCCGCATTTGACTTATCGGTGACTAGTTTTGATTTCTATCAAGCACAAGCTTTGTCAGATTATCCTGAAAAATATAAAAAAGTCGCTGATTACAAAGACTGGCTTGCTGACACCGAAAATAATCCTGAAGATTTCTTTGTTGTCACCGGTTCACTTTATTTCATCTCAGAAGTTCGCAACTTTTTACTCAATCAATAATCCCACCTAATTTTCAGATGGGATTTCTTTTTGATTAGTTTAGACTTTCAGCAAATTTACGTTTGATGAAGTTAGCTGAATTTTCAAGTTTAGCTTCTTCGTCAGCTGGCAAAGTTAATTTTACTTGCTCGATAATACCTTCTCGTCCAACAATAGCTGGATAGCTAAGGTAAGTATCTAGCGGTTCATAGTAATTAGAAACCGGTAATTCTTCATGGCTATCTGATACAACTGCAATCGCCAAACGAATAGCTGCACTTGCAATCCCATAGCTTGTGTACTTTTTACCATAAAAGACCGTATGTCCACCAATCATGGCTTCATGTGCAATTTCCTCAAGCGTCGCTTGGTCTGTAAAGTTAGAAATTGGTTGTCCTTTGACACGAACTTGACTCCAGGCCGTAAATTGTGAATTTCCATGTTCGCCAAGGTTATAACCGTAAACGCTACGTGCATCAACACCAAAACGTTCTGCAACGGCACGTTTCATACGAGCAGTATCTAGCAAGGTACCTGTACCAATAACACGTTCCTTTGGAAGACCTGAGTAGTGTTGATAGAGACTAGTAATGACATCAACTGGATTTGAAATAGCTACAATAATCCCTTTAAATCCAACCTCTTTTAGTTTTTTAGCAACCAAAGGCACTTCTTTTGCTGTAAAAGGTAACTCCGCAAAACGGTCTGCATTTGGATTATCTTGAAGTTTAATATTTCCTAGAGCAGAGATAACCACATCTGCATCTGCTAAAGCTTGATAATCATTAATCACAATATTTGCATGTTGATTTAGATTCGCTGCTGCATCACGAAAATCAACCGCATCTGCGGTGACTTTTTCCTCATTGGTATCAATTAAGACATAATCATCAAAAGCCCCTTGAGCAATCAGTCCGTGAGCAACAGTTGAGCCAACATGACCCATTCCAATAATTCCAACCTTACGTGACATAAAACAACCTCCTTATAAAGTTATCAATCATTATAGACCTTTACCCCTAAAAATACGAAAAAAACCTAACAAGAAATGTTAGGTTACAATTACTATTTCAAAAGGTCTTGTAATGGACCAAAAATAATTTTTTCAAGGTCAGCTACATAAACTGACAATGATTGTTGAGCACCAAGATAAGCTTTAAGAACAGGATTTGCTTCGATTTTAGCACCCAATTCTTGCATTTTAGTTTGTTCATCACCTGTAGGCATTTGACCTGATTGCAATTTGGCATAAAGACCTTGTTGGAATTCAGTGAATTCTTTAAACAAAGCTTTTGCTTCTTCGTCAGCATCAATCGCAGCACGGCATTCTTGTGCTTTCTTGTATTCAGGAAGAACACGGATTTCGCGTTCTAGTTCATTTGCTAAATCATAAATGTTTGCCATGATATTTCTCCTTTAAATATGAACTTTATAATCAGTTTTTTCACTAATAACTGTTTTAGCATGTTCCAAATCTTTAGCATTTTTAAATGAAATTTGTAAAATCCCATTAATATCTTCACGGTTTTCTTCATTGACATGAATATTAACCAAAGATGTTCCGCGAAGCAATTCCAAGATTTTTAAGATAACATCTTCTTCATCGGGAACATCGATAAAAAGATCGAAGGCACTTTCCACGCCACCACGTTTATGAATTTGCATTTCCTTACGCGTTTCTTTGGCGTGGTTAAAATAATTCCAAATCGCATCCCCATCACCTTGTAAAACGAGTTTCTTAACCTCATCGAGTCTATCCTTGAAATCATCGATGCGATTAGCAACAGCTTCTTTATTGGTCAAGAGAATACTGGTCCACATGCCTGGTTCACTTTCAGCAATACGTGTCATATCGCGAAAAGCACCCGCCGCAAAATGATTAGCCATTTCATGCTCTGCTGCATAATCACCAGCCTGCTCCATCAAACTTGCTGCAAGGACATGTGGGAAATGTGAAATTTGACTCGTTACGCGGTCATGCTCTGCTGCATCAATTTCCACGTAGCGCGCATGTAAACCAGATAAAATCTCCTTAAGCTCAGCAATTGTTCCATCAACCGTTAAAGAAGATGGAGTAAAAATGTAATACGCATTTTCAAATAAATTCACATCGGCGGCAATTGCCCCTGACTTGTGAGAACCTGCCATTGGATGTGAGCCGACAAAGCGAACACCTTTACCAGCCAAGTATTTTTCTCCCGCCTCAACAATATCACGTTTCGTTGAACCGGCATCCGTAATAATCACATTCTCTTTCAAGTTCATTTCAGAAAGGATCTTAATAAACTCAATGGTCTGTTTAATCGGAACTGCCAAAATAATCACATCTGCTAGAGGTGCAAATTCTTTAAAATCTGCTGTCGCTTCATCAACAATCCCACGCTCAAGTGCAACATTTCGTGATTTGTCAGAACGATTGTATCCTAAAATTTTGTAATCTGGGTGGTCACGCTTAATTCCTAAGGCAAGAGATCCCCCAATCAAACCTAAACCTGCAACGTAAATCACTTTATTTTCCATAGTTTCTCCATTTCCGGATAACAATACCTTATAGAAAGAAGCTGAGCACTTTTGTCTCAGCTTCTGTCAACTGTTTATGCATTAAAAATGTTTGACATAATCACGATGACGAGCGACAGCTTCTTTTAGTTCTTCGAGATTGTCAGAAGAAAATTTTTCAAGAATCTCATCAGCCACAACCGTTGCCACAACTGCTTCCATAACAACACCTGCTGCTGGAAGAGCCGTTGGATCTGAACGTTCGACAGTTGCTTTATAAGGCTCGTGAGTTTCAATATCAACTGACATCAAAGGTTTATAAAGCGTTGGGATAGGTTTCATGACACCACGCACAACAATTGGTTGACCGTTTGTCATACCACCTTCAAAACCACCAAGATTATTAGTACGGCGTGTGTATCCTTCTTCTTCGTTCCAGAGGATTTCATCCATTACTTGGCTACCTTTAAGGTAACCATCTTTGAAACCAAGTCCAAACTCAACACCTTTGAAGGCATTAATTGAAACAACGGCACCAGCAATCTTAGCATCAAGTTTCTTATCCCATTGCACATAAGAACCAAGTCCAACAGGAACACCACCAACAACTGTTTCGACAACACCACCAATGGTATCTCCGTCCTTTTTGATTTGGTCAATATAATCTTTGATTTCTTGTTCACGTTCTTGGTTAACAATTGACACTTCTGATTGGCTAGCTAATTCTTTAATTTGTGACACAGTGAGTCCTTCTGGAACATCAACTTCTTTACCGCCAAAGACCACAACGTGGTTAGCAATTTCAATGTCCAACTCAGCCAAAATACGTTTTGCCACAGCACCAACTGCCACACGCATTGTTGTTTCACGCGCAGAAGAACGTTCTAGAGAATTACGCAAATCTTCAAAGCGATATTTCATTCCACCTACAAGGTCAGCATGACCAGGACGTGGATGAGTAATTTTACGTTTTGTTTTAAGAGCATCATCAATATCTTCAACAGCCATAATATCTAACCATTTTTCGTGGTCTTTATTAATAACGTTAAGGGTAATTGGAGCTCCTGTTGTTTTTCCATGACGTACGCCAGATGTGATTTCAACCTTATCTGACTCAATTTTCATACGGCCGCCACGGCCATAGCCACCTTGGCGACGTTTCAAATCAACATTAATATCTTCGGCAGTTAAAGGAAGTCCCGCAGGAACTCCTTCAATAATAGCCGTTAAACGCGGTCCGTGAGATTCACCAGCTGTCAAATATCTCATATTATTTCTCCAAATACTCTTTCATCTCTTCAAGGGGGATCTGATTGATCGCTGCGCTACCAAGCTCTGGTACAATGACAGTCTTAATCATTTTACCACGAGCTTTTTTGTCATGTACTAAAGCTCCGTAAAGCACCTCAACATCCCATGGTTGGTAGTCTGTTGGCAAACCAAATTTTTGGCACATTTCAAAAATCTCTTTAGTGATACCTTTAGGCATTAAACCTTTTGCTTCGGCAACACGAGAAATTTGTACCATACCAATGGCAACAGCTTCACCATGCATCACTTTACCATAGCCTGCAGTTGCTTCAACAGCATGACCAATAGTGTGACCAAAGTTAAGATAAAGACGAACACCATTATCAAGTTCATCTTCTACAACAACTTTACGTTTTACATTACATGAGCGATAGATAATGCTTTCTGCATGTTTTAAAATACTTTCAGGCGAACCATCCATAGCAGAAAGTTCGTTCCAAAGTTCAACGTCTTCAATCAAACCATACTTGATAACTTCCCCCATACCTTCAATGAGTTCTCGTTTTCCAAGCGTTTGAAGGGTTTCAGGATCGATTAAAACACCATCTGGTTGCGTAAATGTTCCAACCATATTTTTAGCAAATGGTGTATTAACACCTGTTTTACCACCAATTGATGAATCCACTTGAGCCGTTAGACTCGTCGGAATTTGCAAGAAATGAATTCCGCGCATATAAGTAGACGCTACGAAACCAGCTAAATCTCCAACGACACCTCCGCCAAGCGCAACGATTCCATCGCTACGTGTCATACCATTTTTAACCAAAAATTCATATGCTTTATTGACTGTTTGAAGATTTTTTGATGCTTCACCTTCTAGAAAATCAAAAACAATCACTTCAAAGCCAGCATTCTCAATGCTAAGCTTAACTTTTTCAGCATACAAACTTCCAACATGGTTATCTGTAATAAGGGCGATTTTTTGAGGTTGCCAAAGTGATTTTACCCAATCACCGGCTTTAGCTAAGACACCTTTTTCAATCACAATATCATAAGGTGTTTGTGGGAGATTAACATTCAATTTCATTAGCGTCACCTATTTTTTATCCTATTTGTATTGTACTTTTCTTCCAAAGCTGACCAAATCTCAGCCGTTGGCATAGTCTCACCAGTCCAGATTTCAAAAGCTTCTGCTGCTTGGAATAACAACATACCCAAGCCATTAAGCGCTTTGAGACCTTTGCTTCGAGCTAATTTCAAGAATGGTGTTTCAAATGGTTGATAAATTGTATCAGCCACCAAAAGACCTTCAGGAAACTCAAAGTCTTCTGTGATAATCATTGATTTACCATCCATTCCAACACTTGTCGCATTGACAAAAAGTTGTGATTCTAACACTTTTTCTTGAATTGTCTTCAAATCTTCGACTGGATAAACAGTAATAGATACACCAGTTTTATCAGAAAGTTCCTGTGCTTTTTGACGTGTCGCATCCAAGAACTGTGTCTGATTGAAAATGTTAATATGACCTGCTCCATTAAGAGCTGCTTGGGCAATAAGAGCTGTCGCAGCTCCACCACCACCAAGAATAGTCATTGTCTTGCCTTTAACATCAAAATCAGCAAAAGTTGCAAGGCTTCTAAAGAAACCAATACCATCAGTATTGTGGCCAACCAACTTGCCGTCACGATTAATAACGGTATTAACCGCGCCAATCAATGCAGCTGAGTCTGTCAACTCATCCATATAAGGCATAACTTTTTGTTTGTATGGCATTGAAATATTCACACCAAACATGTCATAACGTTTAACATTTTCCAAAGTAACCGCTAGGTCTTCCTCAGGAATATCCCAGGCAACATAAACACCATTTACACCTGTTTTATCAAAAGCGTAATTGTGAATAAATGGTGAAATAGAGTGTTTAATCGGTGTTGCCACGACAGCGGCTAAGCGAGTGTATCCATCAATCTGCATCAAGTACCTCCCTAATACGTTTCATATCGGCAAGAGCAACCTGTCCAGGTGCACTTGCTTGGTCTAGACTTGCAAATGACCATGATGAGCCGAATACATCAACAGCAAAACGTGAAACACGTCCAAGTTTGCCCATTGACATAGTCGCATACTCTTGTTCAGGATTTAGTGTTTTAAATCCACGAGTGTAGTTCATCAAGTCAATAACATCTTGTTCACTTTGGGGCATAACAGCAACCTTAACTACACGAGGAGCTAGGGCTGTTAATTCAGAAAATGATTCCATCAAGTTTTCAGGAGTCTCTTCAAAATTATGATAAGACAAAACTAGATTTGGAAACTCTAACATTTGTTGAAAGGCTTCTTTATGTGAAAAATATTCAAAATCAATATAATCTGGGTGGTAAATAGCATTAATATTTTTCAAAAGCTCAACGTATTCGTCATCAGATAAGTTAAGATTACCACCTTCTTTATCTGTGCGAATGGTAAAAATAATTTCTCTGCCAGAAAATTTTTCAAAGATAGCTGGCGCAACAGTCATGATATCTTCTTTGGCTAAGTAATCAGCTCGCCATTCAATGATATCCACATCTTCGAATCTTGAAATATCAATCGACTGCGCCTCTTCTAAATCTTTCGGCATAATAGGTACTACTATTTTCATTTCTCAACCTTTATTGTAAATACTTTCAAATAATTACTGCTCATATCTGCCTTGTTAACAGTGAAATCACTTGGCAATTGTTGCAAGCGAATATATTCATGCTTAACAGAAGCAAATCCTTTTTCCAATTGTTTCTTAAACTGTGCCACAGTCAAATTAGCTGCATTTGTAGAAGCAATAATTGTGCCATCATCTGATAAAACTTCTAGTGCTTGACTAATGAGACGGTGATAGTCTTTAGCAACTGAAAATGTTTGTTTTTTATTACGAGCAAAACTTGGTGGATCGATAACAATCAAATCAAAAGTCAAGTTTTTACGTTTAGCGTATTTGAAATATTCAAAAACATCCATGACCACAAAATGATGATTTGTCACATCAAGGCCATTGGCTTCAAAATGCGCTTGAGACAGTTCACGAGAACGTTTAGCTAAGTCTACAGAAGTTGTTTCAATCGCACCACCCATAGCTGCTGCAACTGAGAAAGCTGCTGTGTAAGAAAACATGTTTAGAACACGTTTTCCAAGACCTAGTTCATTAATTAAAGCATCACGGACTTCATGTTGATCTAAAAAGATACCTGTCATCAGACCATCATTCATGAAAACACTGTATTTGACACCATTTTCCAAAATGGTAAAGGTTTCAGGTGCTTCTTGACCATAAATGTGAGCTGACTCATAATCAAGTCCTTTAAAGCGAATTTTTTCATATCCGCCTTTAACCGCAGGATAAACTTTTTGAAAGGCTTTAACAATGATATCACGATACTGATAAACAAAAGTGTTGTACCAAGAAAATACAACAAAATCAGCATAACGATCTATCGTCACACCACCGAAATTATCGCCATCTTGATTAAATAATCGATAAGCTGTTGTTAAATCAGAGTTTTCAAAGTGTTGACGCTTCTGCTTAGCCTTACTAAACAAGCTTTCAAAATAAGACTCTGTCAAATCAACCTTGCCATTTCCTAAGAACCAACCAATCCCTTTATTTTGACAAGATAGGTAAGCTGTTCCTAAAAACTGACGTGAGTGATTGTAAAGAGCAACTAACTGATTATCTAAATCAAGTTGATGAAAATCTTTTCCATCCAAAAGTTGAATACCACGCTTAATTTTCTTTTCAACGAAAGAATCCACGTATAGTTTGTTCATGAAGCCTATTATATCAAAAATTCAGAATTTTTCCCACTAAATTTTATATTTCACAGGCATAAGAAGCAACTTTTTACGCCTAAACAAGGGGATTCTATTAAAGATTAGAGAAGTAACCTAGATAACAGAGTTATTTTTGCATCTAATACACTAAAAATAACAGTCACTATCTGAAATCTTGTCTTCAAATGCTGACTTTTTTATCACCACAAACTTCTTTTACTTCCTTTAAAACACCTTCAATATGCACTACGGTTCTTTGTACTAAAAATTTCATCTTTATGATATAATGGGAACTGAGATTTTATCTTTAGGAAAAAAAGAATAAAGGAAGTTCCTACAGTGAAAAAAATGAAACAAATTATCTCTCACGTGGTTAATACACGTTTGGGATTTATTTTGACACTTTTAGTCTTGTATTGGCTAAAAACTATGTGGGCTTATCACGTTGACTTTAGTCTTGGACTAGAGAATCCGTATCAACTTTTATTATCAATTATCAATCCTATTCCTCTCGGATTGCTTCTACTCGGGTTAAGCCTCTATATTAAGAGAACACGTGTTTTTTATATCGTTAGTTGGATTATTTACACAATATTAAATATTCTTCTTATTTCTAACTCGATTTATTTCCGTGAATTTTCGGACTTCATTACTGTAAGTGCTATGCTAGCAAGTAGTAAAGTTTCTGCTGGTCTTGGTGACTCAGCCCTTAACTTACTGCGTGTTTGGGATATTATTTACATTATTGATTATATCGTTCTACTTGCACTATTTGCTACTAAGAAAATAAAAGTTGATAATCGTCCATTTAACAAGCGTGCAAGCTTTGCTATTACGGCCTTATCAACTCTATTCTTTTCAATTAACCTTTTCATGGCCGAAATTGATCGACCTGAATTGTTAACTCGTGGTTTTTCAAATGTTTATGTGGTAAGAGCGCTTGGCTTGCCGTCATTTACAGCCTATAGTGCTAATCAAACCTATCAAACAGAAAAAGTTCGTAGCGAAGCCACCGCTTCTGACCTAAAAGAAGCTAAAGAATATGTGTCAGAGCATTATGCAGCACCTAATTCAAAATATTTTGGTATTGCTAAAGGACGAAACGTCATTGTTATTCACTTAGAAAGTTTCCAACAATTTTTGATTGATTACCATTTGCAAGTTGACGGAAAATCATATGAAGTCACTCCGTTCTTAAACTCGCTATATCACTCAAATTCAACACTAGCTTTCTCAAACTTCTTCCACCAAGTTAAAGCAGGTAAAACATCTGATGCTGAAACCTTGATGGAAACGTCATTATTTGGTCTTAGCAGTGGTTCATACCTTGTTAATTACGGTGGAACAAATACTGCTTACGCTGCCCCATCAATTCTCGGACAAACTGGTGATTACACAAGCGCCGTTTTCCACGGTAATGTCGGTACCTTCTGGAACCGTAACAATGCCTATAAACAATGGGGTTACAATTACTTCTTTGATTCATCATATTTCACAAAACAAAACAGTGAAAACTCATTCCAATATGGATTGAATGATAAATACATGTTCGCTGACTCAATTAAATACCTTGAGCACATGCAACAACCTTTCTATACTAAGTTTATTACTGTAAGTAACCACTACCCATACACAAGTTTAGCTGGTAATTCTGATGAAGAAGGTTTCCCATTAGCTAAAACCGATGATGAAACAATTAATGGTTACTTCGCAACTGCTAACTACTTAGATTCTGCTGTCAAAGCCTTCTTTGATTATTTGAAAGAATCTGGTTTATATGATAATTCGATTATCGTCCTCTACGGTGACCACTACGGTATCTCAAACTCAAGAAACACTGATTTGGCGCCACTTCTTGGAAAAGATTCTGAAACATGGACTGGTTATGATAACGCCATGTTACAACGTGTCCCTTACATGATTCATATTCCAGGATTTACTGAAGGACACATCAGCAACACCTTTGGTGGTGAAGTTGACAACTTACCAACGCTCTTACACTTGCTAGGTATCGATACAAGCAACTACGTTCAACTCGGACAAGACTTGCTTTCTAGCGATAATAAACAAATCGTAGCCTTTAGAACATCAGGCGATTATGTGACACCAACTTATACAAGTTATAGCGGTCGCCTCTACTACACTGACTCTGGTCAAGAAATTACAAACCCTGACGAAAACACTCAAGCAGCAACTAAAGCTATTCGCGATGCTGTTGCTAAACAACTTTCTGTCAGCGACGAAGTTCAAACTGGTGACCTACTTCGATTTGATAAGAATGGTCTAAAAGAAGTCGATAGTTCTTCAATTTCTTATACACATTCTCTTAAAACACTTAAATCAATCGAGAAAAAACGCGGTGACGAGTCAACTAGTCTATATAGCGAAAATGGCGACGAATCAACAGTCGATCTCTTCAAAGCACCAAGCTACATGCAACTTCACGAAAGTTCAAATAGCTCAAGCTCTGAATAAGTACTCATAATTAAAAAGTCTTGCTAGGTTTAGCAAGACTTTTTTTGATACCTTCATTTCTAAGTTTGGTAAATATTCATCGAAAGCACGGTGAATAAAGAACAATACTTTTTCATTGTACAACTAACTCTTAGGGTAGCCATTTTGATTCTCCTATCGCTCTAATTTCAGCACTAATCAAATTTTATACTAAATCTATAAATTATTGATATAGAACCATAAAGACAAAAAAAGACTAACCAAAGGTTAGCCTTTATTAATTCTTATTTACCAAGTTTAGCTTTAGCTGCATCTGCAAGAGCTGTGAAAGCTGCTGCATCGTTAACTGCTAAATCAGCAAGCATTTTACGGTTAACTTCGATTTCAGCCAATTTCAAACCGTGCATCAATTGTGAGTATGACAAACCGTTCATACGAGCTGCCGCATTGATACGAGTGATCCAAAGTTTACGGAAATCACGTTTTTTCTGACGACGGTCACGGTATGCATAGTAGTAAGAGTTCATTACTTGTTCTTTTGCAGTACGGAACAAGATATGTTTTGCACCATAGTAACCTTTAGCAAGTTTCAATACACGTTTACGACGTTTGCGTGATACAACGCCACCTTTAACACGAGCCATTTATATTCTCCTCCAAATAATTCTTAATAATATCGAGTAATTGCTTTAGTCTTATTTAAGACCTGAAAGCATTGCTTTAATACGTTTGAAATCTCCTGAGTGCACCATAGCTGCTTTACGAAGATGACGACGTTGTTTTTTAGTTTTACCGTGGAAACGGTGTGAAGTAAATGCGCGGAAGCGTTTCAATCCACCAGAACCTGTACGTTTGAAACGTTTAGCTGATGCGCGGTGAGTTTTTTGTTTTGGCATTTTAGAATTCTCCTCTTAAAATAGTATAAAATTGACAATTATTTCTTGTCTGGAATTGGAGCAAGTTGCATGAACATTTGACGTCCATCCATTTTAGCTCTTTGCTCAATAATAGCAATATCTTGCGTTCTTTCTGCAAATTCCGCCAATACCTTTGCTCCAATTTCTTTGTGAGTAATCATACGACCTCTAAAGCGAATTGAGACTTTCACTTTGTTTCCTTTTTCAAGGAATTTACGGCCGTTACGAAGTTTAGTCTCGAAGTCACCTTTATCGATAACTGGGCTAAGACGAACTTCTTTAACAGTCACAACGCTTTGTTTTTTACGTTGTTCCTTACGTTTCTTTTGATACTCAAATTTGAACTTTCCGTAGTCCATAATTTTAGCAACAGGTGGCGTAGCTTGTGGCTGAATTAGAACCAAGTCAACATTAGCATCATCAGCAATAGCTTGTGCTTCTGACAATGGTTTAATTCCTAGTTGTTCACCATCAAGACCAACGAGACGAACTTCGCGAACGCGGATTTCATCGTTAATGAATAGATCTTTCTTAGCTATGATCTTCACCTCTTTATTTTTTTAGAGAAAAACGAAACGGACTTGATAACTCAAGCCCGCACACACGTAATATTCCATTCGGAATCTTTGACATGTTGGGCCAGACAACCGTAGTCGCAAGGCGAGAAGTTCTCACTTCTGCTTTTCTCATTGATTATATTCTATCATAGAGACTAGTCCATGTCAATGATTTTTTCTGCTTTTTCTTGAATAAATTTCACAACACCGTTAATATCAACACCTGTTGTATCAAATGTGATTGCATCTTCTGCTGCTTTTAATGGTGAAACCTTACGGTGACTATCTTTATAATCACGTTCTGCGATTTCACGTTTAAGTGTTTCAAAATCAGTTTTGATTCCTTTTTCTTGGTTTTCTTTGAATCGACGTTCTGCACGTTCTTCAACAGAAGCAATCAAAAAGATTTTAAGTTCAGCGTCGGGTAAAACAACTGTACCAATATCACGACCATCCATAATGATGGCACCATTTTTAGCAATACGACGTTGTTGTTCAACAAGTTCTTCGCGAACTTCTGGAATAGCGGCTACCCATGACACATTATTTGTCACATCGTTTTGACGAATAGCAAGGGTAACATCTTTATCCCCAACAAAAACAGTCTGGCTGCCATCTTCTGCTCGACCAAATGACACAGGGTTATTGGCCAATGCTTTTAAAATATCTTCTACATTATCTTCTGTTAATTTATTTTGTAACGCTAAGTAAGTTGCTGAACGGTACATTGCTCCAGTATCAAGATAAGTATAGCCAAGATTTTTAGCAATAATCTTGGCTACTGTACTTTTACCACTTGAAGCAGGACCATCAATCGCAATTCTAATTGATTTCATGATTCCTTTTCTTCCTAATTAATGTGTACTTCGTCTCCAGGATTTGCATACCAGTATCCTGAAGTCATGTGGTCAGGATTGAGCTCATAGAGTTTATCAACTGAAATTCCTGCACGCGCAGCAATTGACGCTGCTCCTTCGCCAGACATAACTGTAATGGTATCCCCATTACCTTCACTTGATGACTCAGTTGTATCACTTGAACTAGCATCTGTAGATGCTGCTTCTGTTGATTCTTGTGAGCTTTCTGAACTTGTTGCTTCAAATGAAGAAACAACACTAGATGAAGCGCCATAAAAATTAGATGTTTCTGACGCTTTATCACCACCACGATTTGAAGTGTAAAAAACAACAAACAAAATCGCAACAACAATAACAAAGAAAACACTCAATAAAGCTGTTAACAAAGGTGTACTAATAACTGAACCTTTTGTTTTACGGCTAATTCTGATTTCGTTGTCATCGACTACTTTTTCTTCCCATGGTTGTTTTGCCATAATGTCCCCTTGTTAAATATATCAATTCATATTACAATAATAACATGAAAGTATCAATAATTCCTGAAAGATGTATCGCCTGTGGCCTCTGCCAAACCTATTCTAATCGTTTTGATTATCATGATGATGGCATTGTAAAATTTTCTGATTCTGATTCATTAGAACAAACAATTCCTGATTCAGACAAAGACACCCTTCTTGCTGTCAAATCTTGTCCAACCAAAGCTCTTACTATTTAGTAGGAGCTTTTTTCTTAGACTTATAAGCTTCAAAATAATCAAGTTTTATAAAATTATCCGTCAATTCAACAGTACCTCGAAAATCAGGATGAACGGCAAGAGCATCCAAGAAATATTTCTTAGGCCATTTGCGCATGTAAAAAATTCTATCTGCTTGATTTTTAATTTTCAAAATTAAACCTGATCTATTGACTTCAATTTTTTCAATCTGTGCAATCGCAACCCTTGATTTTTTAAATGGGTTCAGTGATACAATACGAAGTTTCCCATTTTCTTCAATAACGAAATAACGATGGAATCCTAACCCAACTAAAATGATAAAGGCAGCAAATAAAACAAAGAATTGACTTGGTATTTTTGTCCGCTCAAATAATAATGACAAGCCGATAAACATCGGAACCATTGCAATTGACCAATAAATAATTGACCAAGATAGCTCTGGTTGCCAATGATATCGAATCTTTCCAAAGATTTTAATCATTGCGGTCCTCCATTTAGCTAATTCTAACAAATAAGGCTTAGATAAAGCTTAATTATTTTTGAACGATTCCAATAATAACATCCACTGCTTTTTCCATTGTTTGAAGACTGACAAATTCAAAGCGACCGTGCATGTTTTCCCCTCCAGCAAACAAGTTTGGTGTTGGAATGCCCATAAATGAAATCTTAGAACCATCTGTTCCACCACGAATTGGTTCGATAACTGGTGTGATGTCCAAATCTTCCATGACTTCTTTAGCTAATTCAACTGAAGTCATATCTTTTTCAATGACTTTCTTCATGTTGTAGTATTGGTCATTGAGTGTGATAAGAACACAGTCTTTACCAAGTTCAGCGTTCATCTTATCAGCGATTTCTTGAACTAATTTTTTACGATTTTCAAATGATTCGTCTTCAAAATCACGGATAATATATGAACTATGTGCTTTTTCAACAGCACCTTCCATACCATGCAAGTGGAAGAACCCTTCATATCCTTCTGTTTTTTCTGGACGATCTGCTTCTGGTAATTGATTGTGGAAATCAATAGCTAATTGCAAAGCATTAATCATTTGGTTTTTAGCAGTACCAGGGTGAACATTACGTCCCATGAAATCAATCTCTAAACTTGCAGCGCTAAATGTTTCGTATTGAAGTTCGCCAAGTGGACCACCATCAACAGTGTAAGCAAAATCAACATTGAAATCATCAACGTCAAATTTATTAGCTCCAACACCAATTTCCTCATCTGGTCCAAAGCCGACTCGAATTTCACCGTGTTTAATTTCAGGATGAGCAACCAAATATTCAATCGCTGTCATGATTTCAGCAATTCCAGATTTATCATCTGAACCAAGAAGAGTTGTACCATCAGTTGTTACCAAAGTTTGTCCAAGGTAATTGTTCAAATTTGGAAACTCTTCTGGTGAAAGTGCATAGCCAGATTGACCAAGTTCAATAGAACCGCCAGCATAATTTTCGATAATTTGTGGGCTGATTCCTTCTGCATTAAAATCAGCTGTATCCATGTGAGCAATAAAACCGATTTTACGTGTTTTAGTTGAATCGTTAGCTGGTAATGTACCAACAAGGTAACCATTTGTTAGATAATGTACGTCTTGCAAACCAACAGACTCCATCTCAGGTTTCAAAACATTCAAAGCAAAATCGACTTGAGTTTGAGTCGATGGCGTTGTTGTACTATCTGGATTACTACGTGTATTAATCTTAACGTAGGTCAAAAAACGATTTAATAAGTTTTCGTAAGACATCTTTCACCTCTATTTTTCTCGTTAACTATTATATCACATAATCGGTTAAAAAAAACAACCCCAAGGGTTGTTTTTTAGGTCAGCTTCACTCAAAAATTAACAGATTTATTGCGAAACGTGATAGTATGCCTTGTTAGCTAAATCGCCTGAATTTATATCAGCTGACGAAATCACACGATCCTTTGAAACATCTGTTGGATCAGATTGACCATTCAAATAATCTGATGAAAAAGCCGTATTAGCTGGGACAATATACAAGGTAACATTTGATCTTGCACCAGTCTGAACATCTAGTAGTAGAATACCATTTTGATCGATATCTAAAATATTAGGGGTCATTCCTTCGGTAGCTAATCCAGTGTTATTAAAGGTTAAAACATTTCCAGATGCATTTCGCCAATTTCCTGCCATCGTAGCATAGTCTGCTTTTAAAATAGCACCTGTATAAATTGGAGCAATCTCTTGTTCAACTTGTGTTGATGAAGCTTCAGTCGATGAAGGCTGACTTTCTAAAGAAACTGACGATGACGAAGCACTACTTTTACTTGAACTTGAAGATGTTACTTTAGTACTTGTTTTCGTTGCTGAACTTTGTTTTGTATGATTTTCCGAGTGATTTGTACAAGCTGTCACCATGCAAAGTGACAAGACTAAAGTCAAAACAAGTTTTAATTTCTTTTTCATCGCTATTCCTCCTTTTACCAAGTAAATCGTCCTGTGTAATCAATACTTTCATCAAGTGCATGTGAGAGTTTTGGTGAAACACTCGTATACTGCCAAGCGGCTGTATTTGAATAATATGACAAAGATTTAGCTGATTCTTGATCTAAATAAGTATATGCATACAAGTAATGCGCTACCCATAGATTTGATAAACCAAATTTAGCTGTATTTAATTTTCCACCTTTAGTGTCCAACCAACTTGCCATCGTGTAGTAAACATTGTTACTGTAGCCAAGACGATTCATTTCATCTTTCCACGCTTGGGTATTAGCATTAAGGTCACCGTTTAGCATGCTACGTTCTTCCATGTCATTGACCATTGTCGTTGAGCCTGAAAGTCCCATCGATTGCGCTACACGAACAAAATATTGAGCCTCTGCTCTTGCTTCTGCTGCTGTTTCATAATGAGAATAATGATAAGCTGATACTCTCAAACCAGCTGCTTGCGCATTAGCAATTTGTGCTCTAGCATAAGGATTTGTGTAAGAAGTTCCTTCTGTTAACTTAACAACAACACCCGTAATTCCTTGACTCTTCAAACGTTGATAATCACTAACCGAAATAACACCGTTGTGACTACTGATATCAATGAAATAAGACGGCGCGTGTTGTGCAGGCTCGTCAGCGTTCAAAGCATATTGCCCTAAGTTAAATCCTGATGTTGTATTGTCTGTGAAATCAACATAAACGTGAACGGTATAGTTACCTTTGATGTAGCCATGATTTTTCTCATTAACCATGACAGTCACTACACCATCATACACATCAGAAGTTGTGTACCAGTGAAGATTAGATTGATTACTTTCTGACCATGCTGCAACAGTAACGGATTTGATTTTTTTAGTATTTTCAGACTCAGCTACACGAACTTTTAAAGTACCACCATTTGCATCATGATTTTGAACCGTTACAGATGGGGCAACAACATACTTATCTGTTGATAAATCAACACCGTTTGTCGATGATAAAGCTTCTAATGAATGACTAACTTGGCTTTGACCATAGATATGAATATTGTAATGGCCAGATTCAAAGTTATGTTCTTTAGGCGAGAAGGTTAAGATATAAGTCCCATCAGATTGTTTAGTAGCCTGATACCATTTAATATCATCTTGGCCATTCAAACTTGTCCAAACTGGAATTGTAATACCAGTTACATATACCGGAACATTTGAAACAGTCACCTTAACTTTAACATCACTTTCTTTTGTAACTGTCGCTTTAATCTCTGGTTTCGGCACATTAATGCTTGTTGCACTGATACATGTCATTTGACCATTGATAACAGCGTAGGTATGGATAAGATATGTTCCATAATCGCCAGTATATTTTGCTGTTAGTTGACCATCTGCTGGAACTTGATACCAGATAAGATCGTCTTGATCATTCTTAGCCGACCATACCGCATGCATAACTTTTAAATTTGAGCTAACATCGCTCGGCATGCTGATGTTAATACCATTCTGACCTAAACTTGCTTGAACCTTAACATCACCAAATTGGTAATCAGATTCAAAACGTGTTCCAAGCAAAGCTGTTTGACTATTTGTGACACGGCTATTTCCATAAACGTGAACATTGTAAGTGCCAGCTTCAAGGTTATGAGTCGCTTCACTAAAAATAACATAGTATGAGCCATCAGCAGCTTTAGTAGCCTTATACCATTGAATGTCATCTTGACCATTCTTTTCAGTCCACGTTGGTACTTGAATACTATCAATGTAAACCGGAACATCAGTAATTGTGACTTTATAGGTTGTTGGACTTTCTTTAGTAATTTTAGCTTTAGCACTTGGTTTTGGAACATCAATACTTGTCGCACTGATACATGTCATCTGACCTTTAATCACAGCGTAAGTATGGATAAGATAAGTCCCATAATCACCAGTGTACTTAGCTGTCAGTTGACCATTAGCTGGAACTTTGTACCAAATCAAATCGTCTTGGTCATTTTTGGCTGACCAAACAGCATGGTAAACGGTCATATCTGAGCTAACATCACTTGGCATGCTAATTTGGATACCATTAGCGGTTAAAGTTGGTTGAACTTTAACATCACCAAACTGATAATCTCCTTGGAAGCTTGTACCAGTAAGACCTGTTAGCGAATTCGTAACCGCACTTGTCCCGTAAACGTGGACATTATATTTACCGCTTTCTAGGTTGTGCTCAGCGATACTAAAGGTTCTTGTAAAAGTGCCGTCAGCATTTTGAGTGGTGCTATACCACTGAATATCATCCTGACCACCTTTTTCTGTCCATGTTGGTAGTTGAATACTAGTGATGTAAGCTGGGATATCACTGACTGTCACTTTGTAAGTTGTGCCATTGACTTTTGTGATTTTGACTTTAGCACTTGGTTTTGGTACATCAATGGTGCGACCATTTAAACCAATCATTTGACCATTGAGATTTTGGTAAGTATGGATATTGTATTTTCCGTATGAACCAGTGTATTTAGCTACGACGTGTCCATTGCTATCAGCTGTGTACCAAATAAGATCATCTTGACCATCGACCTCAGACCAGACGGCAAACATGATTTTAGCACCGGCAGGAATAGCTTGATTATACTGAATATCAAAACCTTTGTTAGTCAAGGTCGCGCTGGTTACTTCTTTTACAACAGCTTTAGAAGCAGCTAATTGATTAATTACCTTTTGACTAGCAGCTTGAACAGCTGATGTTAAGACCTTTGACTCAGCAAGGTTTGACAACGAAGTCTTATCAGAAACATGATCTGTTGTAGCATCAGATGATTGTGACTCTTGTACCGCTGAATTATCAACGTTATTCTCTTCAGAATTTCCTG
The DNA here is from genome assembly GCF_900108865.1 of Streptococcus sp. 45. Taxonomy (NCBI): domain Bacteria; kingdom Bacillati; phylum Bacillota; class Bacilli; order Lactobacillales; family Streptococcaceae; genus Streptococcus; species Streptococcus sp. 45. Next base: position 272,851 of record NZ_FNXZ01000001.1, read on the forward strand.
CTGATTCCTTATTATCTTCAGAAATTGAAGGATTAATCAGACTGGTTTGGTCATCGGCATTTTTTTCAGCTTCTTGACCATCAGCAATTGCTGAATCTTGCTTATCAGCATCGGTTAAATTTTGTGATTCATTTTGAGCTTCAGATGATGGTAATGAGTTGTTTGTTTCATTATCATCAGAGATAACACTATCACTATTTAATTGAAGTGAACTAGACTGCTCTACCGATGATTGAACATTCTCAGTTACTGTCGTTGATTGGGTGGTTGTGTTTTCGTCAGCGAAAACTTGCCCTGAACTTAAAAAAGCTCCTATAATAATCGGAGATACTAGGCAGCTTCGAAGGATATTCTTTTTCAAATCAATCCCCCTCTTTCTATTCTTTACTCATATCCATTTTATCATGATTTTGTAAGCCCTTCAAGCACATATGCTTTCGCTAAACAAAAGAAGGCAGCGGTTTCAAAATCACTGCCTAAAATATTAATCTGGATAAATGTAAGAAACATCACCACCCCAGAATGAATCGAGTGGGTTAAACCATCCACGGAAATTACCGATGTATTGTTTACCAGCGTAGTTAGATTCTTTAACTTGGATACGGGTGTTACTTGACACATCTGTTACATAAGCAACGTGTCCGTAGCCATTACCATCATGTGGCCAAACAACGATTGAACCTACTCTTGGTGTTGTTCCAACTCTGAAACCTTTGGCACGCGCATTAACTGCCCAGCCCCCAGCATTTCCAAGCCAGTTTGGAATCCATGGCGCCAAAGACTTGACTGCCCATGTACATTGCCCAACTGGATAGGTATTAGTTTCGTTGATATATGTTGTGATACGAGGAGATGGTGTAGCGCTTGGTTTATAGTTTTGATCAGAAAGATTAAATGTTGCTTTTGAATTATCTGAATAAATAACAGTCGCAACTACAGAAAAAGTATCCGCTTGATTATTAATCGATTTCAAGTCAATGCTTTGACTAATTTTTCCGTAACTACTTGTACCTGCTTCATAAGTTTTTGTTTTTTGAGGATTCGATTTAGAGGTAACCTGAACCTTAAGTTTTGAAACCCTTTTAGACATAGCTTTTTCCGTAACATTTACTTTAAACGAACCATTTGCTGTGTTTACATTACTAATACCAACTTCTGGATTTTCTAAACCACTAATTTGATCTACGTGGAATCCTGGTGTTCCACTCAATGCCTCAAAACTATTAGTAATAGAGTTGTCGCCATAGATATGCACACCGTATGTTCCTGTGTCAAATCCATGGTTAGACAACTGAATTGTTGCCTTATATGAGTTATCACCAACTTTGGTTGCCTTATACCATTTTAGATCATCTTGATTATTCACCGTTGACCAAACTGGAACTGTAATTGAAGTAATATATTCCGGAACATCATTAATCAAAACATCATAGGTTTTATCTGAAGTTTGAACAATTTGATACGATATCTCTTGTTTGTTAATAATAATATCCTGACCATTAATCGCAGTCATTTTTCCATCTTGTGCTAAATAGGTATGAACAAAATATCTTCCATAACCTTTATGATTATTTAAATCGACTCTTGTTATTCCTTTCCCAGAATCATCATACCATCTTAAATCATCTTGGTCATTTTCTTCTGACCAGACGGCATATTTAATTGTCCCATTAGATGGTGCATTAATGTCTGTTGAAAGCTGAAGCGCACCATTTTTAACACTTACTTGAGGTGCTTTAGGACTAATCTTAAGGCTTTCTAAGGCAGCACCCGATACTCGTCCATCAGAATAAGTTGTGTAAACATGAGTAATATAAGAGCCGGCCCTATTTCCATAATCTGCTAGATTTACCTTAACTTTTGCTTGACCATTAATAACATCAGTTGTATTGTACCATTTAAGATCATCTTGACCATCTTCCTCTGACCAGACAGCAACATCAATTCGAGTAATATCCTTACAATCTTTAGTCTTCTGTGACACAACTTCAAAAGATTTGCTAACCTCATCAAATGGTGTTTTAGTCACTAAGGCATCAGATTGTTGATCCGCCATAGCAGAGTTAGTAAGAAATGCCATGCTAAGCACAGCTGTTGACAATAAAGCTGATTTGATTTTATTCAAAAAGCTGTTCTCCTTTATAATATAATGTTGTACACTATATTAATTCGGAAAAACAGCTAAAAAAATTTATAAAATATTAAATTTTATCCTTTTTCTTTGACGATATAAACTGGTCGTTTTTTAGTTTCAAGGAATATCTTAGAAATGTATTTTCCGATAATCCCTAAAGCAAGCAACTGGATACCACCAATAAACAAAATGATACAAACTAAACTTGCCCAACCTGAAACACTACCACCAACTGTAAGTTTACGAATAATGATAAATAGAATTCCAAGAATAGAAGCCAAAAATGAAACTGATCCAGCCCACAGTGAAAGATTCAATGGCGCTTCAGAAAAATTAATAAATCCTTCCATAGAGTATTTGAATAAGCTCCAAAAACTCCATGATGTTTCACCAGCCACGCGCTCGCGATTTTCATAAGCGATATACGTTACATTAAATCCAACCCAAGAGAAAATTCCTTTTGAGAAACGATTAACTTCACGAAGTTCTAAAATACTGTCTACAACTTGGCGAGTCATCAAACGGAAATCACGCGCACCATCAACCATCTCTGTATCAGAAACAGCATTGATAATTTTGTAAAACATCTTTGAAAAGAAAGAACGGATAACTGGCTCTCCCTTTCGATCAGCACGACGAGTTCCCACAACATCGTAACCTTCGTTGATTTTTTGATACATCTCCATCAACAACTCAGGTGGATCTTGTAAGTCAGCATCCATAACAGTGATAAAATCACCATCTGCAGCCTCAAGTCCAGCTAACAAACCAGCCTCTTTGCCAAAATTACGTGAAAATGAAAGATAATGAACATTTTCATAACGCTTAGCAACATCTCGAAGAACCTTTAATGTTTCATCTTTTGAACCATCATTGACAAAAATATAGTCAAAAATTAATTGGTCCTTCATTTTTGCTTCAATTTTTTGAGTTTCCTCTAAAAACGGATAGATTGTTTCTTGTTCATTATAACAAGGAACAACAATAGATAGTTTTTTCATTTATTCACCTTCAATCTGAAAGAATTTACTACGACATAAGCTCCAACAATAATAAAACTAAGTAATTCTAATAAGAAGCCGATTACTTGCAAAGTAGTTTTCTGATAGGTTACTCTGACATGACCACTACCACTTACTTTAATCACTGCTCTACCATCAAAAAGTGCTTTTTTAGTAATATCTGGTTTTCTAGCTTCTACATATTGTTTCTTTTCTTCAAAAGATAAATTATTATACTCAATTTTAGGTTGAGTCCCTTTTATGCCATTGCTATAATATGCTGAATAACCTTTATACCATATTCTTGGCAATACTATTTTTTGTTCATTTGAAGATGACATTTCAACATCAAATTCTAAATTATTGTAACCTTGTTTAATATTATTAAGTTGAACTAAATTTTCATTATAAACAAACTGGTTAATTACTCCATTTCTAGCATTTTCATGATTAATGTCAAGATTCAAATATTCGTCACCTGATGTATCATAAGTGGTCAGTGTTGGATTTGTAAAAGCATTTACTGCTTTGCTATTCTGACTTCTCATGACATTTATATTACTATCAATCAATCCATACTTTTTAGCATAATTTGATGAGTTCGGCAAAAAAGCAAATGGATTAGTAAAAAGATATACAAAAAGCTGTAAAAAAACAACTATAATTGAGAACTTTTTCGGAGCACTAAAACAAATCGCCATAAAAATAAAAAATGGTAAAAAATAAATCAATCTAGTTGAATACTGAAAAACAGCCAAAAATGAATATTTTAAAAAGTTTTCCCAAGGTAAAATTTCACTTGAACTTACCAATAGAATGGTCGAAAGTAAAACTAACTGCTTAGAAAATGTATTAATTTTTTTAAAATATATAAAAGTAATTAACAAAATAATCAATGATAAAGGAAAATAGTAATTCTTTACTATTTGAATTATATTTTCAGATGTCATCAAAGCCGCTGTTGGAAACGGAAAATCCCTTAACTTCCAATTTACAAAAAATACTTGTGATTGGCTCTGTTCTATGTATTGGAAGATAAAACCTAGACTCAGCAAAATTGCTATAAAAATTGAACTAAAAAAAGATACTATTTTCTTGAAACTTAATCTTTTAATATTCAATATTACCAAAATAAGTGAAGCAATTGCTAGAACAAGTGTTGAAATTATATGAGTTTGAACTAATAAAGCAACGACCACTGATAAGAGAATTGGATTCAAATCATCTAAGTAGAGCACTTTATAAATGGCATAGATAAGTAATGGTATTAGAGGAACAACTGCTGTCATACCAAAACCAAAATAAGTAGTTAGAGTAGGAGCAACAATAGCAAATACAAGTGCTCTCTTTTTACTACCAGTTATTTTAGATGCTGTGTAATAACTGGTAAAGGATGTCGCTAATGTTAGAAGAAAAACGAAACTAGTAAATGCAAGTGTACCTACTTTAGTTGCTAAGAACACCAAAGCAGGTATATAAAACATCCAATTTCCGTAAAACATTGGAACAGCATATCCTGCTCCGTTTAAAAATAAAAAATTTAGATTGGGCAGCCAATCATTGTTTTGAATAGATTGTGCTAAACCAATAATTCTGGCCAAATGAAAAGAATAATCGTATATTTGGCTCGTTGTATTTATTGAAATATATGATATTCCAGTAAACAGGATTGAATAAATCAATAAAGTAAAATAACTGTGTTTAATCAATTTATCCAAAATAGTATTTAACTTTTTCAATTTTTAAGCTCCACTTCTAATTCATCTCAAAGAATCCATTATAATTAGTGATATAACCTTTCCCTTGACTAAGATCATATTCAATTAATTTCAAGTCATCTGCAACTTCTTTTCCTTTTTCATCGAGTATCTTTTTATCAACACTAGAATATTTTAACACATCTGTCAACAATGCATAATATGGAGAAACCTTAGAATTTGTATATTCTAGTAGTTCTGCAGAAAAATCGCTTGAATTTACGTAAGGATAATCCATTTTTTTAGTTTGATAATTACTCCAAATGAAATAATCAGTTTTATACTGCAATTGACTATTTGTATCAAATAATGATTGAGGATACAATCCTGGCAAATGATCTCCATAAAAGACTACAACAATCTTTTTGTCAATATTGGATAACTGATCCAATAAATCTTTTGTATCAATATCTGTTTGATGTAAAAGATTTACATAATTTGTTAACTGTTCAATTTCTTCGTTCGATAGTTTATCTGCTGCAACTGTTATTAATTTGTCATAATCATAAGACCAAGGAACATGGTTTTGGTAGGTAATGACAGAAAAGAATTGATTTTCACTAAAATTAATGTTTTCTAAAAGCGTCGAGTATGTTGAGTTATCACTAGGAAAATGTCCAAGAGCAACCATGTTCTTAGCTTTCATTGTTCCATTTTGACCAGCAATAAATTGATCAAAGTTCATTTTATCATACATATTTATCCTTGAATAGGTTTGAGCATCACCCAAATGTATTGCAATTCTATTCTTTTTCTTAAAAGAATCACTAATTGAAGGAATATAAGTCATTTCTGGAACAATTTCAGTAGTTAAAGAAGTCATACTAGATGAGAGATTGTACATTGGCAATCCTGTAAGCGTCTGATATTCCATATTTGCAGTTCCCCCACCATACCCATCTGATTTCATCAAACCACTAGTTGTATTAGAGATTATTTCATCAATATATGGAAGGACGTTTTCAGAGGTAGTGATTCCCGGAATTCTATTAGGATTCGCTAAACTCTCACTCAATATATATATGACAGTTTGATCTGATATTTTCTCTGTTCGAGTAGCATTAATTTTCTCAGCTTCACTCTGATACCTCTTAGCAATTTTTTGAATTTTTTCTTTACTATAACCATCTGGTGTTTCCATTACTGGAAATGTTAATTCTTTAGTCCATACGTATGCGAGAGAACGATAGGTTGCATGAACAGAATTACCTAACCAGAATACATTATAGTTATTATTCAATTGTGAAAGAATTGGAATATTATTATTTATAATACCATCACTCTCATTGACCATTATCATAGAGAAGAAAGTAATTACAACTATATCAATTCCTATTCCAATCCCCCTATATCTTTTTTTAGATATTATTTTACCAGATAAAAATCTCTTTCGTAAAAAAACAGCTGTAGCTATTAAAAAAACAATTGCAATCAATACATAAATAATAATTGTTCCATCAATATATTTTGTCAAAAGTTTTGCTTCTTTAAGCCAACTAATATCAGATACAAGTAATGGTTCGTTCCTCATTTTTTGTTTCAAATAATTCACTAGTGAGATAACACCCCAAAAAACAATCTCTAAAAAAGTAGTAATTACATACCTATTTATAATTAAATAACCAATTATACAAAAGACAAAGATAAAAGTAATTTGATATGCTGTTGCTCCAGGAAAAACAAACATATCCATTAGCGCTCCCTCAGTTTTTACTCCATACTGCAGTGTATAATTGAAAATCACCCCGAATAACAAACTAGTCGCTGCAGACAAATAAAAATTGGAATTGTTATTCCTGATTGCCTCTATGGATTTATAGACAATTCTTACTATACAATAAAATGTTATAAATGAAAGAAAAACATTTAATGTTAATTTTGGAACAAAATCAGCAATTTTACCATCTGAAACAGTCTTTGAAATAATTGGAATTAGTTTACTATCCGACAAAATAATAAAAACTATCAAAAAATAAATAATACTATCTGACTTATAATATTCTTGAAAAAAAGCACCATATAAATCTTTTAATGAAAATTTATCTAAAATACTTTTTATAATAAAACTCAATATAATTATTAGAACAACAACTATTAATCCACGATATTCAAAAAAGTGATTATCCGTGAGTTTCCAAACATTGAAGTCAGAATTATTTATATTTCGTGTAATCAATAAAAAATAGGAAACAATCAGATATGCAATAAACCCAAAAAATAAATTAAAAAAATTTTTATAGTTTAAATCAATTATTAAATAAGTCGAAAAACCAATTATCGACAAAATTCCTGAAATAATAAAAAAGTGATTTACAACTGAATAACTGTTTAAAATATTATTTTCAGCTAAAATACTGTAGCCATCAATTGTCAAAGAAATATAAAATGCAAATGTTGATAACAAAATTTTATGCAAGTATTTCAACCAATTTATTTCCCCAAAAGCAGTTTTAACCTTTTCTATCATGCGTCACTTTCTCCAAACTCCTTCTAATAATATACTTAACAGCTCTAGCTGGGCCAATAAAAATATATTTAAAGGCACCCTTTATACCACCCATGTATGTGAAGTCTACGTAAGTGTGCGGAGCACTATCACCACGTTCATTATATAATTTGTTATCTACAAACGGCGTCATATCAATTGGATTCTTAGAAATTCTAAAATCATAATGTTCATTCCACGCAATGTAGATAAGAAGGCGTTCAATAGCATGTAAAATAGAATTTTGTGGTAATGGTTCAGCTGGAACATCTTCATCAGTTAATTCTAAATCAAATAACGGTTTTAAGGCATCATACTTAAACCAGACAAAGGTTCCATAACTCATAACAAATGTATGGAAATCATTGAAATCAATTGTTTTGGTCATTCCCATTTTTTCCCATAAATCATTCATTTCAGGAGCAATCAAATGTTCGTTCCACGCATCAACAATCTTATTAAATCTAAAGAAAGTCGGGATATCAGCAATAACAAGTCCCAATTTATCATTTTCAAAGTTAGCAAGAATATTATCAGCAGGTTTTATTAGCATATCAATCAGCTCATTTCGCCAAGATTCACCTGCCCAAAAATCTGCCTCTTTAGATTTTTTAGTATGGAAATGTCCAATATAATCATAACCAGATAAATATTCTTTCAACTTCAACATTGGTAGAACATCACGTCCAATATTTCCAGTTACAAAAATTCGAGCATTTTTACCATTTTCATCTAAAATCGATTTAATTTCCTGTTGTTTAGTTTCACTATCAGTTGTAATATATAAATCATAACTAAAATGGAAATTTTCAAAAGCATTCAGAAAATCTTCTAATAAATCAACATAGAAAACATGAAGATGCACTGCAACTTTTTTATCTGTTAACGAAACCGCAGGGACTTCTTTAACGTACTTTCTAGCCAACAAATACTTAAAGTCAGGGAAATTGATTTCAGACATGTGCGAAATAATTAAGTCCACTGGGTAATCTGTTTTTTTATCAATTTCATCCAAAAGATAGGGTACAATATGCTGATTATTATCAATTGCCTTAACTTTGATAAACGGTACTTTATGATTTAAAATTGCCGTTGGATGGTAAAAAGAAAAATCGGCATGCAACATGTGACTTGCATCTTCATTTACAGTATTAAAAATGACTTTATATTTAAATCCTGCATCCAAGAATTTTGTCGTTACTTGTGTTTCGTAGTTATCAATTACCTCTTGAACATTGGTATAGTTTTTCACATTTTCCCAAAAATTTTTAAACTCTGGAGAAATAACAACAGAGTTTTTAAATGTAATAAAATAACTTTGAATATGTTCACGAAAACCTTGAGTATAACGAGATTTAGGAGTAGCACGATTATTTGTTAGCCCCCAGAAATCAACACTATCATCACTCTCATACTCAAGATAGTAATCTTTAATATCCCACAACGGACCGAAACAAGTATCGTTCATAATTGTGACAGAATCATAAGTAGCCAGCTCTTCAAATCCAACTGTAGTCATACCATCACGCCAAGCAGCAAAATCAAAACCAATATTTTCTCTTTGAATAAAAGAATCCATCAATCGATATTCAACCAACTTATGATAATCGTTATCATTAATCGAACTATTTGAAATAAATACCACTTTTGAAAAAAGTGGGCGCATTTTTGTCAATTGGTAATACACATGTGAACTAATATGATTGTACTTATTAAAATGGACGTACAATAATAAACGTTTCATTTTTTTCTCCTAAAAAAATTAATAATAGCAGTAGGAATTATCCAACGTCGTGAATGTGTAACTGAATTATAAGCAACAATCATTTTCTCCAGTTCCTGTTTATAATAGTGTCTTTCATCATTCACTTGTTTGTAATTAATTCTATATGATTCTAATTCTTTAACTTGCTTTTGTAGATGTAATAAATCTTGAGAAAGAGTTTTAGCAATGTAATCATCACGGTTAATATCATCGACATTAAACATTTCATAAACTAGTTTAAAAGTTTTTTGACTGGATGTAGAAACATCATAAATCAATTGAGGATCATAACCTTTAAACATCACATAATTCCCAATGATATCGCCATTTGAGTAACTTGGTAAAATTTCTGTATCAGATTCCTGATTAATCAAAGCAACTCGCTTATAAAAACTAGGTAACTCAGACAAATCAACTCTAACTGTAGTTACTTCTTCTGGAAGATTGAACAGCACGCATCCATTCTCTTCAAACTTAAATTTAAGAACTTTATCTTCACTAAAATTTTCACCATCAGTAATATAATAGATTTTTACATATTGGTTTTCAAAAGCTAAATTAATATTTTTATCAAAATGAATACCAATTGCACGTTCTATTTCATCACTAGCAATTGTCTGATACTTATTCAATATATAAATATATGCTTCATAAAATTTTAGAAGATCACCTCTTGCTGAGCGTGAAACATCAAAAACTCGATAATTTAAAAACGTACTATGATTAGCAATAGGTTTTGCATTTCTTACTAAAACAAGATTTAAAAAGAAATCATAATCCTCAAGTTGTTTTATGCTATCGTCATATTTTACATCACCTAAAACAGATGTTCTAACTAATGAAGTCGACGAAATATAATTACCAACTAAGAATGTATTTAAATCAAAATCTCTAGCTTGTACTACCACAGCACCATTTTCAGGATTTACTAAATTACAATATGCAATATCAGCATCATTGTTTTCAAGACTGTGTAATAATTCTGAAACATAATTTTCTTCAAGATAATCATCACTATCTACAAAAAGAAAAAAATCACCATTTATTAATTGTAAGCCCTTATTTCTGGTTCTTACCACTCCTGAATTGTCATGAACGAAATAATGAGTTTTGTTATAGGGAGAATCTTTAAGAGTTTCCTTAATAACCTGACCTGAATTATCTGTTGACCCATCATTTAATACAATTAATTCAATATTCTTATGAGTTTGGTTAAATATACTCCTTAAACACTGTTCAATGTATTTTTCGTGGTTATAACAAGTTACTAAAACTGATACTAAAGTCTCACTCATTTAAACTTCCAAGTTCCATTTCTTTGAATTATACCTGTTGCAGAATCTAAAGCAGAAATATCATCCGATGCAATATCATCTCTGTTGATTACAATAATAGGATTTGTTGTAGCATCTGTAAATGCAAGCATATTTCCATCAACATCTCTAACAGTCACTTCCAATTTTAATTTCAAATTATTGACTGAAGATAATCTACATGAATAATAAGCTGTTTTATGTCCAGTGCCCTTAGTCTTATTATCCAAAGTATTATCATTATAAATCCATACATTACGATCAATATCAGTTAACGATAGTCCAATATATGTTTCAACATCTTCCATCACATCATACTCAATTTTAAAATTAATATCATCATTTGGAGTAATCTGATTAGAAGATAATAATTCTAGCTTGAAATTTTCAACCTTTGGTTTTACTTTTTCAGCACTATCATCTTGATTTTGCTCCTTCTGAGTTTCCTTCAAAGGAGCTGTATTATCGTAGCTGTATTGGTTGGCAACATCAAACGGATCACCATATGCTTTAACCAAACCGTTTTCAATAAGAACAGCGCGGTTACAATATTTCTTAACCGCTCCCATATCATGGGTAACAAGAATTGTTGTCTTACCACTTTCTTTACGTTCCATGAAGTAATCATTACATTTACGTTGGAAAGCTTCATCACCTACAGCAAGCACTTCATCAAGAATGAGCACATCACCTTGGGCTTTAATGGCAACTGAAAAGGCTAAACGGACTTGCATACCACTTGAATAGTTTTTTAGCTTTTGATTCATAAAATCTTCTAGCTCAGCAAACTCAACGATGTCATCATACATGGCATCGATTTCTTCAGTTGTGAACCCAAGCATGGCACCGTTCATGTAGACATTTTCTCGTCCTGTCAATTCAGGGTTAAAACCAACTCCAAGCTCAATAAATGACACCATTTTACCATTAACCGTAACTGTTCCTTTTTCTGGAACATAGATTTGTGAAATGATTTTCAAAAGTGTTGATTTACCAGAACCATTACGACCAACAATCCCAAAGAAATCTCCTTTGTGAACATCAAATGAAATATCTTTTAAGACATGTTGCTCACGATAACCTTTGACTCCTTTAAAACGATTAACTAGAGCTGTACGTAAACTATGAGTTGCTTCAGTTGGTAGTTTAAAATATTTACTAACATGATCAACTTTTACTGCAATTTCTTTATCTGACATTATAAAATCTCCGCAAATTTCTTAGCATGTTTATGGAAAATTGAATATCCAACAATAAGAATTAAAACTGGAAGGATGTAAGGAATAACTCCCCAAATATGATTGTTATATAACTCCCAACCACGCATGCTACCTGAATAAACAATGTAATGACGCATATCTTGAATGATTTGTGCAAGTGGGTTTAGCATCATTAATTTTGCTACGGTAAACTGATTTTTTTGAATAATAAAAGTCAATGAATAGATAACAGGTGTAGCATACATTCCAGCTTGCATTACAACTTCCCAAATCGGTCCCAAGTCACGATATTTAACAAATAAAGCTGCAAGAATAAAAGCAACTCCCGCTGATATCATGGCTAATTCAATAAACAATGGAATAATGACTAAAAAGTTCCAACTTAAGTGAACACCATTAACTAGTGCAAAAACAAATACAACTAAAAGGTTAATACCATAGTTAATAGCTGCACCAACTACTGAAGAGATAACAATGATTTCCTTAGAAAAATTCAATTTACGTAATAAGTCACCACGAGTTACAATTGAAACCATCCCCATATTGGTAGCTTCTTGGAAAAATGACCATGTTACCATACCTAAAAGCACACCAATTGCATAATGAGGTGTTCCGTCATCTAATCTCAAAAAACGGATAAACACCAAATACATAATTGTGAAAAGCATCAATGGTTTTAAAATTGACCACAAATGCCCAATTAAACTACCTTGATAGCGCAGTTTAAAGTCCGTTTTTACCATTTCTTTTAATAAGATTTTATTTTCTTTACTAAAGAACTTCATTTATTTCTCCTATAACCAAATTTGGTAATAATTAATGTTCTAAACACAAGCGTATGGAAGGTACGATTTTTGCGTAAGCCATACTGATTCAATGTTTTTATTCGCTGAATCAGTGGCTTGTCCATAATCGTTGTGAAATTTTCAACCAAGTCTCTTTTTTCAGGGGTCAATGCTAAATCTAATAAAAAACGTGCTTGAGTTTGACTAGCATTAATCAACCACCAATATTTTTCAACTAATTTATGAGGCTTAATCCAATTTTTCATGCGTTTAGTCCATGTACGCGCCCCTAATACATTAGCATCATGTTGACGATACAATTCCGTTGGGTAATCAACATAAGCAAGATTACCTAAAGCGCTAGCAAGCAAAGCAAGATACCAATCGTGCATCAACAAATCTTCTGTTGATGTCCACAATTCAGCCAATGTATGATTTATCATTGCTGTACCACCAGTTACTGTGTTTTCAGTCAATTCTTGAACCAACTCAGTATTGGCATGATCAGACTGTGTTTTAATCATACTTTCATGTAAAACATTTAAATCTCGATCAACAATTTTCAAATCTGTATAAACCAATAAAGGTTTCTGACTATCATACTTTTGCGCTTCTGCTATAGTCACAGCTAACTTATCTTCTAGCCAAATATCATCTTGATCAGAAAAGAAATAGTAATCAGCTTTGCTATGTTTTAAAAGGGTATAAAAGTTTTTAATAACACCAAAATTTTCACGGTTGTCAGCATTAATAAAAACAATACGTGAATCAAGCTGCGCATAGTGCTTAATAATTTCTGGTGTAGTATCACTAGAGCCATCATCACGAATATACAAAGTCCAATTTTTGACTGTTTGTTTCTGAATGCTTTCAATCTGTTCAGCCAAAAATTGTTCACCATTGTAGGTAGACATGAGAATATTAATCTTCATTTAAAAATAGTCCCTCGTACTCTCCAACGATTTTTTCCCATGTGTAATTTTGTTTAACAATGGCACGCGCACGATTGCCATATTCCGTAAAATCATAATGACCATCGGCGTCATTAATCAAACATGAGAGATTACCTGATGTTTTATTCCAATAAAAAGCACTTGCTCCTGCAACTGACTTATTGAAAGGCACATCAAGCACAAGATTTAACTTGGTATGTCCTAGAGCTTCTAACAAACCAGGATTTGTTCCACCAACTTCATGACCGTGGATATAAGCAAAAGCATTCTCACGAATGTAGTTCAGTAAGTCACGATCATATACAGTGCCGACAAACTTAACCCTGTGATCACGTTCAAAGTTTGTCAAATGTTTCAACTTATCAAAATAAGCACTATTTTTGTGGTTAGAAATAATAATCAAATCACGTCTTGTATTTGATTTCATAAACTCACGAATTGCTGTTTCATAATTGTTTTCTGGCACAAATCGACCAACAATCAGATAATAGCCATTTTCCTTAGTTTTCCAATTATCAAAACATTTTCTAACCTTATAATCATCAGCTGTTAGGGTTGATTTTTTCAAATCCGTTCCATAAGCAATAAAACGTGTCTTAGCATCTGGATAAGATTCTTTTATATAGTTTTCAATACCAATATTATCTGAAATAACCAAATCAACTGTTTTAGCCATCGATTTTTCAGCATATTTTAAATAAGCTTGAACCGGTTTTGACCATTTTGAGCGTTTCCACTCAAGACCATCTGGATTGACATAAACTTTTCCGCCAAGAGCGTGAATTCTCCAAGCAAAAGGTGCAATAAATGCCCCAATTGTGTTACCCAAAATATAAAAAATAGGGTGTTCAATACCAGATCTTTTTACCATTTGAAGTCCATAAGTAATTGCCATCATATCATAGGCAATCACTCGTGCTGGACCAATTTTAGGTGCCTTGATGGTAAAACAATCTGCGCCCTCATATTTAAAATGCGTATGATGTTTATCATCACTCAAACAAGCGACGTGATAAACAATATCTGAGCTCTGCTTATTTTTTACCAACTCCTCAACAAAAGTCTCAAAGCCACCATATTTCGCAGGCAAGCCTCGACTTCCGATGATGAATACATGTTGCATGGCACACTTCTCCATTCTAAAATACAATCAAAAATATTATACCATATTTTAAATAAGCTGGCGATGGAAAAACGAAAGCCCCTTGAGAATATAGGGAATCTGGTGGAAATTTCACACAAAAAACACCAGCATTTCTACTGGCGTCATCTTTTATCTAATTCCCAAAGCAATGCGGGCATAGCGACTCATTTTATCAACTGACCAGGCTGGGTACCATACCAATTTGACTTCAGTATTAGTTACCTCAGGAATCTCACGCATTGCATCGTGAATTTGATCGGTAAGAAGATCTGCTAGTGGGCACCCCATTGTTGTTAAGGTCATATCAATTTCAGTGTGTCCATTTTGCTCGAATCGAATCTCATAAACAAGCCCTAGATTAACAATATCAATCCCTAATTCAGGGTCAATAACTGTTTCCAAAGCTTCAAGGATACGATCTTTAATCTTTGCGACATCTTCTTCTGTATATTTTTGTTCAGACATAAGCGAACCTCTTGACTATTTTTTAATCTTCGATAAAATCACGGAGCTGTTTGCTACGGCTCGGATGGCGAAGTTTGCGAAGTGCTTTAGCTTCAATCTGACGAATACGTTCACGCGTCACGTTGAAGACTTTACCAACATCTTCCAATGTACGCATTTTACCATCATCGAGACCAAAACGCAAGCGCAAGACGTTCTCTTCACGGTCAGTCAATGTGTCTAAGACTTCATCAAGTTGTTCACGAAGAACAACACGAGTTGTGTAGTCTACTGGATTTTCAATAACTTCATCTTCAATGAAATCCCCAAGATGGCTATCATCTTCTTCACCGATAGGTGTTTCAAGAGAAACAGGTTCTTGAGCGATTTTCAAGATTTCACGAACTTTATCAGGCGTCATATCCATACGTTCAGCAATTTGTTCTGGCGTTGGATCTTGTCCAAGTTCTTGAAGAAGGTTACGTTGTTCACGAACAAGTTTGTTGATTGTTTCAACCATGTGAACAGGGATACGGATTGTACGAGCTTGGTCAGCAATCGCACGTGTAATAGCCTGACGAATCCACCATGTTGCATAAGTTGAGAATTTGAAACCTTTAGAGTAATCAAATTTATCAACGGCTTTCATCAATCCCATGTTACCTTCTTGGATAAGGTCAAGGAATTGCATACCACGTCCAACATAACGTTTAGCAATAGAAACAACCAAACGCAAGTTAGCTTCTGCCAAACGTTGTTTTGCTTGAAGATCCCCTGCAGCTACTGCGACTGCCAATTCTTTTTCTTCTTCGCTTGACAACAAAGGTACAACCCCAATTTCTTTAAGGTACATACGAACTGGGTCATTAACTTTAGCAGAGTTGCTACCAAGCAACTCTTCGTCAGTTAGTTCTTCAGGTTTTGGTTCTTCAACAACATATTTTGTTGATGGGTTACCTTCTTTATCAGTAATTGAAATACCACCGTCTGTCAAACGTTCCAAAAGGTCATCAATTTGATCAGCATCGAGTGAAAATGGAATAACCAATTTTTCTGTCACTTCGTCATCGACAGCTGTTCCGTTCTTTTTATGATTACGAATAAATTCTGCAACTTGAACATTAAAAGTAGTAATTTCTTTTTCTTTTGCCATATTTTCCTCTATTCCATTTTTCTTTTTTGAGCAATGAGATTTTCCAAAGCCGCAAGTGCTGCATCAACATCCCCGAGATTGCTAGATTCACGAATTAATTTACTTTGCTTTTGCAAATCTCTTTCTTGAAGTAGTCGATTGCGCTTTTGAATAATTTCCTCAATTTCATTAGGGGCAACATCTTCTGGTAGATTTTCTTCTAACACTTGATAATACATCTGCCGCGTTCGGTCATCTAGCTGCGCTAAATCATAGGAAGTCACCTCACCTTGTTGCATCAACAAATCATAAAGTGTCTGCAATTCTTGGGTATCAAAGGTAAATTCTTCCCGATTTCTAAATTCATTAAGAAGATAATCATGCGTCAACAACCGTTGCATCAATTGACTCTCTGCTTTCATAATCGCAGAGATATTCTTTGATATTGGCAATTCAACGACCGTCACTCTTTGCTTAGCAGCTTCCGACTGAAGAGCTGAACGATTTTGAAGTCGCTCGCTGTTTACCGACTGTTCAACTTGATAATAATCAAAGTCAGGCAATAAATCAGCCACCATATTAATATACGAATTTTGTGCTGTAATTGACGGCGATTGTGCAATAATCCTAGAAATTTTTTCCACATAAGCAATCTCAGCCTGGAGATTATCACTATTTTCCGGTTTTAAGTAATGAATAAAGAATTCAGTACTGCTAATACGACTATTTTCAAGCAAGTTAGCCAGAGCTTGAGGTGAATTCTTTTGAATGAACTCATCTGGGTCCATCTGTTCAGGAACTCGCACGATTTCAACATTAAAATCTTTTAAAAGCTCTAAAGACTTAGCAATCGCATTCTGCCCAGCATTATCACCATCATATGTTAAAATAACTTTTTTAGCATATCGTTTTAAATGTCTGACGTGCTCAGGTGTTAATGCCGTCCCCATCGAGGCAACAGCATTTTCAATACCAGCGCGATAAGCCGCAATAACGTCCATGAAACCTTCCATCAAGTAAACTTCATGTTTTTTAGACATAACCGGACGAGCTTTATCAAGATGATACAATTCATAAGACTTATTAAATAAAGCTGTCGACCTTGTGTTCTTATACTTAGCTTGCTGACTGTCTAAATCCTCTTTCGTCCAAATACGCCCAGAAAAAGCAACCACCTGACCGTTATCATCCGTCAAAGGAAACATGATACGATTTTGGAAAGCATCGTAAACACGATTGGTGCGTTCAGACAAATTAAAAAGACCTGAAGCCATCAAAGCATTCTCTTCATAACGTTTTGCAAGAGATTGATAAAGAAAATCAGGCTCATTTGGCGACAATCCAATATTGAAATAATCAATCAATTCATCCGTCAAACCACGTTGCGCTAGATAAGCTTTCGCTTCTTGACCTTCTTTGGTTGTTTTTAAAACAGCATTGTAAAACTTAGCCGCATCCTTATGAATATCAATAAGAACTTGGTTAGGATTTTGCGGTTTTGCTTGTGCTTGCTGTGTTTCAACCTGCAAAGGAATTCCAGCACGTTCAGCGACACGATGAACACTCTCTAAAAAACTAATCTGATGATATTCCTCTAAAAACTTGTAAACATCCCCAGATTTTCCGCAACCAAAACAATGAAAAAACTGCTTGTCTTCAATAACATTAAAAGATGGCGTTTTTTCCTTATGAAATGGACATAATCCTATATAGTTGCGTCCTGCACGTGTAAGATTGACCACTTCGCCAATAACATCAACAATATTAACGCTATTTTTTATCTCGGTAATTAACTCTTTGTCAATTGCCAAAAGATCACCTCCACGCACTATTCCCATTTTAGTTTTGTATTTCATTATACCATTTTGATTCAGATTTGTAAATTCTCAAAAACCAGACTTTAGCACATAATTTTGGTATAATAATACTAATAAAACATACAGGAGGTTTTTCGTATGATTAAAGAACTCAAAGAATTTTTGTTCAAAGCAAACGTTCTTGATCTCGCTGTCGCTGTTGTTATGGGGGCTGCTTTCAACGCTATCGTAACATCACTTGTTAATGATGTCATTACACCACTTTTCTTAAACCCAGCTCTGAAAGCTGCTGGTGTTGCCAAAATAGCTGACCTTTCTTGGAATGGTGTCGCTTATGGTAGCTTTCTAAGTGCTGTTATCAACTTCCTTATTGTTGGTACAACACTATTCTTCATCGTCAAAGCTGCTAACGCCGCTGCTGCTCTTACTAAGAAAGAAGAAACTGAAAAAGCAAACGAAGATGCCGCTCCAACTCAAGAAGAACTTCTTACAGAAATTCGCGATTTGTTGAAAGAAAAATAATCTTTATCAATCGTTAAAGCATAAAAAGAGACGCCTAGCTTAGCGCCTCTTTTCTTTGTATCTAATGTTTAATTAGAATTTTTTACGTTTGCGAGCTGCTTCTGATTTGCGTTTACGTTTTACAGAAGGTTTTTCGTAGAATTCACGTTTACGTGATTCTTGAAGAGTCCCAGCTTTAGTCACAGAACGTTTGAAACGACGAAGTGCATCGTCAAGTGATTCGTTTTTACGTACTACTGTTTTTGACATATGTTTCACCTCCTCAAGACATTGTAACATTTACACGTTCCTTACCATGATACATGAATTATATCAAAAAGTCAATCTAAAAACCGCATTAAATGACAATTTTTGCGATTTCTCCTAGTCCACTAAAATAATATTTTAAAATAGAAAAAAAGAGCCGTAAATCAGCTCTCTTTTATTAGTCTTCGATTTCATTTGCTGTCAATTTTGCAGCGTCTGAAATGTACTGTTTGTATTTATCGTCTTTAGCTAATTTTTTGATAACTTTATTAACTGTCTTAACCATTTTGCCACTACCTTTTGGCATTGCTACTGCTTTAGCGTCTCCATCACTAGTTTTTAGAGCAAAACCTGCAAGAGCAATATCTGAGTTTTGTGACAAGTAACCTTCAGCAACTGGTTTTTCAAGGTCAACCGCTTGAACTTGGCCAGATTTCAATTCATTAATGGCTTCACCCATTGCTGTTAGAGAAACGATTTTTGAATCTTTTAATTGATCTTTAGCCAAACCTTCTTCGATAGTTCCTTTTTGAACTGCTACTTTTTGACCTGACAAGCTACTAATTGAAGTGAATTTATCAAGGTTGCTTGTTTTGACAAGAATGGCATTTTCAGTTTCGTAGTATGGGTCTGAGAAATCGTAAGCATTTTTACGTTCCTTAGTTGCTGACAAACCAGAAATCGCAATATCAGCTTTACCAGTTTGAAGACTTGAAAGGACGTTATCAAAACTCATTGAAGACAATTCAAGTTTAACGCCAAGTTCGTCAGCGATAGCTTTTGCCAATTCAACATCAGCACCAACGATAGTATCCTTACCGTCAACTAAGGCTTTAAATTCAAACGGTGCGTAGTCTGGACTCATAGCAACAACTAACTTACCTTTTTTAACCACTTTTTCTTGCAAATTTTCATTTGATGAAGATCCGCAAGCTGCCAAGGCAAAAACAGAGACAAACGCAAGTGCCCCTAGAACAAGCTTTTTAATTTTCATATTTATTCTCTCTTCTCTTAATATTATCTCTATTTTATCCATTTTTTTGCGATTAGTCAACGATTTTTGAATAAAAATTCAATTATTTATTCAAACACAAAGATAGTAACTCTAATCCCTTTTCTAAAGTTTCTTTTTTACATGAATATCCTAATCTAACATATCCTTCTCGCTCAAAACGGTTTCCAGGAACCAATAAGACACCGTAATTTTTGAGCAGAGTCAGGCAAAATTCTTCAATTGGACAATCAACCTCCAATTTGACAAATGAAGTCGGCACTTCTGCTGGTCTTATATAGGAAGCTTTTTTCTCTTTTTTTATCCATTTGTCAAGAATTTCAAGGTTCTGTCTGATGATTTTGCGATTACGCTCTAGAATTACGTCCTTATGTTTCAAAGCTAAGCTACCAACCATATCGTCAAACACACCCGCACAAATCATGGTATAGTCGCGATAATCACGCAAAATATCAGTTACTTTATCACAAGCGGCCACCCAGCCGACACGAATTCCTGGCAGTGAAAAGGTCTTAGAAAGACTATTTACCGAAATCCCCTTTTCATACAAATCAATAATCGACGAAACTTTTGTGTCCGTAAAAGGACGATAAACCTCATCGGCCAAAATATAAGCTCCGCAAGATCTAGCAATAGCGACTAGTTCACGCAGATAGTCATCATCCATAACAGCACCCGTCGGGTTATTGGCATTATTAATGCAAATCATTTTGGTATTTGGACGAATCAATTGACGAAGTTCTGCTAAATCTGGTAACCACTTATTTTCTTCACGGACCTGCCATAAATCAACCTCTGCTCCCAAAGATTTTGGAATATCATAAAGTTGTTGGTAAGTTGGATACAAAGAAATCACATGATCCCCAGGTTCAATCAAACCATACAAAACCAGCATATTCGCACCTGTGGCACCGTTGGTTTGGAGAATTTGATTTTCAGTCACAGATTCATATAATTGACTGACCGACTTTTTAAATTCTGGAGCCCCTTCAATCCAGCCATAATTTAATTTTTTAGCAAGTAATTCCTGATAAAAAGACGTTTCAGACTCCCCTGTCAATTCAAATAATTCTTGCAATGTTAGAGCTTCTATTGACACACCTGCAATGTCATACACAGCTTCTCTTTCGTGGCTATTGAGCCATTCTTCGACTCCAAATCGTGGTAATTTCATCGCTTACCTCTTTTGACTTTCTAAGATTATTTTACCATTCGTAAGGAAAAACTGAGAGCAATAACCCTCAGTTTCCTTTCACTTCATTATTCTGACTCAGAACTACTTTGCGTGTAAGTCGAAGCTTTTTCAATCCAAGCATCAAACTCACCTGATTTCTTAGCTTTCTTGATAACTTTATTCACAGAAGCAATTAACTTTTTATCAGTTCCTTTAGCAAAGGCTACAGCATAAGCATCTGTATCAGTTGATTTCAATGGCATATCTGCGATGGCTAAATCAGGATTTTGAGAAATATAGCCCTCAGCAATCGCTTTTTCTAGCACAACTGCCTGAAGTTGATTATTTTTCAATTCATTAATCATTTCACCGTTTGAAGTTAGTGAAACTAGACTTGAACTTGGTAATTGGTCTTTGGCAATGTTTTCTTGAATTGACCCTTTTTGTGCACCAACAGATTTTCCTGCCAAGCTTTCAAGACTTGTATAAGTCGCTAAATCAGCTTTTTTAAGAATCACGACATTTTCTGCTTCATAATAAGCATCTGAAAAGTCATAAGCTTTTTTACGTTCGTCTGTCACTGAAATTCCCGCAATAGCGATATCAGCTTTACCAGAAGTCACAGAAGCGAGAACGTTATTGAAGGACATCACTGAAAAATCAGCTTTAACATCCAATTCTTTAGCAATTGCCTTAGCTAGTTCAATATCTGCACCAACCAA
Organism: Streptococcus sp. 45; assembly: GCF_900108865.1. Taxonomy (NCBI): domain Bacteria; kingdom Bacillati; phylum Bacillota; class Bacilli; order Lactobacillales; family Streptococcaceae; genus Streptococcus; species Streptococcus sp. 45. The sequence continues at coordinate 294,477 of NZ_FNXZ01000001.1, forward strand.
GGTATCTTTTCCATCAATTAAAGTTTTAAATTCAAAAGGTGCAAATTCTGATTCCGTCGCGATGACAATTTTACCTTTATTTTGAATACTTTTTTGACTTGTTCCTGACGTTGAACAAGCTATCATCGTTCCTAATGCTAAAAGTAGAAACAAACCTCCTAAAAACTTCTTCATATCATTTTCTCCTTAGTTACTTGATTCACTAGTTGACAAAGCATAAGCTTCTTGAACAAATTGATCAATTTTTCCTGAATCTTTCAAGTCTTTGATAACTTTATTGACCTCTTTAGTCAATTTGTCGTCACCTTTAGGAAGTGCTACAGCATAAGCGTCGGCGTCATCATTTTTCAACTTGATATTGGCAATTGTCAAATCATCGTTATTAGCAGCGTAACCTTCTGCAATTGGTTTTTCAAGGACAACTGCTTGGATTTGACCATTTTTCAATTCATTAATCATTTCGCCATTTTGTGTCAAAGCAACAACTTTTGAACCTTTCAATTGTTCAGAAGCCACATTTTCTTGGATAGATCCTTTTTGAGTTCCGACAGACAAACCAGCTAATGAACTTGTTTTTGTATATTTATCAACATCTGTTTTCTTAATCAATACAACATTTTCTGATTCATAATAAGCTTCTGAGAAATTATAAGCTTTTTTACGTTCAGGCGTTGCTGAAATACCTGAGATAGCCACATCAGCTTTACCTGATTGAAGACTTGCCAAAACATTGTTAAATGACATTGAAGAGAATTTCACTTTAACACCAAGTTCTTCACCGAGAGCTTTTGCAATCTCTACATCCGCACCAACAATAGTATCTTTGCCATCGACTAAAGTTTTAAATTCAAAAGGAGCGAATTCTGGATTCATAGCAACGACAAGAGTTCCTTTATCTTTAATATCTGAAACTGATGTATCTTTTTGATTTCCTGAGCCACAAGCTGTCAATAGAAAAGCTGAAGCAACAAGAGCTAACCCACCAAACATTTTACTTACTTTCATAGTCATTTTCTCTTTTCTTTTTTGATATGTATACATTTTATTTAATATTTATACATTTGTCAACCCTATTTTTATAAAAATTCATTATTTTTGTATTTTTTCTGTATATACATAAAACGCGAGGTCTTTTTATCAACCTCGCGTTCTTGTTTATACTCTATTTAATCTTATTTGCTGTGCCAAATTTCATCGTTGTACTGTTCAATAGTACGGTCTGATGAGAAGAAACCTGCTTTAGCAATATTTTTGATAACTTTTGTCATCCAAGATTTTTGATCTTCGTAATCAGCAAGCATTTGTTCTTTAACAGCAATGTATTCTTTAAGGTCAATCAATGTCATGAACCAGTCTTTGTTAATCAATTCATTATAGAGACGTTCAAGACGTTCAGCATTACCATGTTTAACCAATTCATCACTAACAATAAAGTCTACTGCTTCTTTGATGACAGGATCATTTTCATAGTAATCAGTTGCTACGTAACCTTGAGTTGCATAAAGATCAATGATTGTATCTGAATCTTTACCGAATGTATAAATATTATCCATACCGGCAAGTTCAGCGATTTCAACGTTGGCACCGTCCATTGTACCAAGCGTCAAAGCACCATTAAGCATGAATTTCATGTTACCAGTACCTGAAGCTTCTTTAGAAGCAAGAGAGATTTGTTCTGAAATATCTGTCGCAGGAATCAAGTGTTCAGCTACAGTTACATTGTAGTTTTCAACTAAGTGAACATTTAGGTATTTGTTTACTTCTGGGTCGTTGTTAATCAATTCAGACAAGCAAAGAATCAAGTGAATAACATCTTGTGCAATGATGTATGCTGGTGCTGCTTTACCACCAAAGATAACAGTAATTTTACGTTCTGGTAGGTTACCACGTTTGATTTCAAGGTATTTATGAATGACATAAAGTGCATTCATTTGTTGACGTTTGTACTCATGGAAGCGTTTGATTTGTGTATCAATAATTGAGTTTTCATCAAGGTCAATACCTTTATTATCTTTAAGGTAACGTTTAAGCGCTAATTTGTTATTGTGTTTAATTTCAGCTAATTTAGCATGAACAGCTTCATCGTCAGCATAAGCAAGTAATTTTTCAAGCTTAGTAGCATCAGTAAGATATTCATCACCGATTAATTCTTTAAGGTAATCAGCTAAATCTTGGTTAGCAAATTCAAGCCAACGACGGAATGTGATACCATTTGTTTTGTTATTGAATTTTTCAGGGTAAATGTCATAGAATGGTTTCAATTCACTATTTTTAAGGATTTCAGTGTGAAGAGCAGCTACCCCGTTTACAGAAGTTGAGAAGTGAATATCCATGTGAGCCATGTGAACACGACCAGATTCATCAATAATTTGAACAGCTGGATCTGAATATTGGCTAGCAACAAGTTTGTTTAGTTTTTCAATGATTGTTACCAAGTGTGGCACAACTTCGTTAAGGTAATCAAGCGGCCATTTTTCAAGCGCTTCAGCCAAGATTGTGTGGTTAGTGTAACCAACCATGCTTTTCACGATTGAAACAGCTTCTTCAAATTCAATACCATGTTTTTCAGTCAAGAGACGAATCAACTCGGGAATAACCATTGATGGGTGAGTATCATTGATTTGAACATAAGCATAGTCAGCTAAGTCATGCAAGTTTGAACCACGTTCAAGAGCTTCATCAATCAACAATTGTGCAGCATTTGATACCATGAAGTATTGTTGATAGATACGAAGCAATTCACCATTACGGTCTGAATCATCTGGGTAAAGGAAGAGTGTCAAGTTCTTCTTAATTTCAGTCTTATCAAATGAAATACCATCGTGAATCAAACCGTAGTCAAGCCCGTCAATATCAAATAAGTTCAAGTAGTTTTTAGTATCACGTTTGTAACCAAGAACATCAATACGGTCAAGACGAGATTTAAGTGTAAAATCTTTAAATGGAACATCGTAGCTGATGTCAGTTGGTACAAGCCATGAATCTTTTTCAATCCAGTAGTTAGCTTCTGCTTCTTGTTGGTTATCAACGAAGACTTGTTTGAATAGACCACAGTGGTAGTTAAGTCCAACACCTTCACCATTGATACCAAGAGTTGACATTGAATCGATGAAACATGATGCCAAACGACCAAGACCACCATTACCAAGTGATGGTTCAAGTTCGACATCTTCTACTTCTGCGATTGATTTACCTGCTGCAGCTAGTTCAGCTTTAACATCTTTATAGATACCAAGGTTAATCAAGTTATTTGACAAAAGTTTACCAATAAGAAATTCAGCAGAAATGTAGTAAACTTTGCGTTTAGCTGTATTTTTTGGTTTTTCGGCAGCTAATTCTTTAACGTAGTGCAAAAGCGCTACATAGATATCTTCATTGCTCAATTCAGCAAGTTTTTGGCCTTTTGAAGTTACGTAATCTGTAAATTTAGTTGTCATTATAATATCCCTTTTTCTTTTTTATTTAAATGTATTTTTGCGGCAATAAAGTGCAGTAATGTCTTTCAAGAATGCTTTGCGTTCATCTGTCAAATCTTCTTTTAACATACGCCATTGCCAGTTGCCACCAACAGTATTTGGAATGTTCATGCGAGACTCAGCTGGTTTGTCTAGAATGTCTTGCATAGTCGCAATTGCAATATCACTAACCGTTGCAAACAAGGTACGAAGCATTGTTTGTGTGATTGGTTCGCCTTCATGACGATGTGTATAAGCATCAACAAATGCTTTTTGTTCATCAGTCAAGTTGTCATACCAACCATTAACCACTTCATTATCATGTGTGCCGTTATAAGCAACGCTATTTTTATTGCAGTTATGTGGAGCATCGATACTCTTACCTTCGGTATCATAGAATCCAAATTCAAGAATCTTCATACCTGGGAAAGCAGTGTCTGTTAACAATTGCTCTGCTTTGGCATCGATATAACCGAGGTTTTCAGCAATAATAGGAAGTTCACCAAGCTCGTCGCGTACGACATCAAACAAAGCACGTCCTGGACCAGGTTGCCAACTACCATCATTAGCAGTCTTGTAATCACCACGAATTTCCCAATAATCTGAGAAACCTTTAAAGTGGTCAATACGAAGAAGGTCATATAGTTTAATACCTTCTTTAATACGATAAACCCACCAAGCATAATTTGTTTTCTTGTGGTTTTCCCAATCATAAATTGGATTTCCCCAAAGTTGACCATCATCACTGAATGAATCTGCAGGAACACCAGCAATACAAAGCGGGTTCTTTTCAGCATCAACTTTGAAAAGTTCAGGCATTGTCCAAACTTCTACGCTATCAGCAGAAACGTAGATTGGCATGTCACCAATAATCTTAATACCTTTTTCATTGGCATAGGCTTTTAAATCAGCCCATTGTTGGTAGAAGAAATATTGAGTGACTTTATGGTAAGTGATAACGTCTTTTAGTTTTTCACGATAAGTTTCAAGAGCTGCTTCTTCGCGACGAACAACTGCTTTATCATCCCATTCTTGTAAGGCTTTATTGCCAAAGAATTCTTTAATGGCCATGAATTCAGCGTAATCTTTCACCCATGTAGCTTCTTTTTCGAAATCTGCTAGAGCTTTTTGATTGTCAGCATCTTGCATAAATTCTGCAACTGCTTTCTCTAAAATTGGACGACGAGTTTCAAAAATGCGAGCATAATCAACGTTTTCTAAATCATCACCGAAGTTAACAGTTTCATAGTCTTCTTTTGTTAAATAGCCTTGTTTACAAAGCAATTCTAAATCAATTAAATGAGTGTTCCCAGCTGTTGCTGAGAATGATTGATAAGGGGAATCACCATAACTTGTCGTTGTTAATGGTAGGATTTGCCAGTATGTTTGGTCAGTTTCAACCAAGAAATCAACAAAGTTATAAGCTTCTTGACCAAATGTTCCCACCCCTTGTTTGCCGGGTAATGATGTGATATGCATCAGTACACCACTTGCACGTTTTTCCATATGTTTTCTCCTTTATCAACGATCTTTACACTGCAAATTATAACGCAAGCGTTTGCGTAAGTCAATCATTTTTTGCAAAAAAATATAAAAAAACACCTCAACTGCTAAAACTAATAGCAATTAAGGCGTTTATTTTCATTCATAAAAACCGCTAGAAAGGGATTTTATTTGTCTTCAACATGCAATTGACGGACACTTTCTCGCTCTCTCAAGGTAAAAGGAACAATGATTTTTTCAGTAATCGCTGTTTCAGGAGATTTAATCAATTCGACCAATCGTCTGAAACTAGTTCGACCTAAATTAGCAACATTAATATCAAATGTTGTCATATAAGGGTGAATCAAAGTTGAATAGGCTGAGTTATTGAAGGTGATAATTGAAATATCATCCGGAACCTTCAATTGATAATAAGATAAGAACTGAGCTAATCGAACTGAAATTGTATCAGCAATCACAATCAAAGCCGTTGCTTTACTTGATTCAATTTTTTCAATTAATGCTTCCAGAATCATTGGATCTCTACGATCGAACAAAAGTGCTTTATCGCTTGTCAGACCAAGCTTTTCCATGCCTCGAAGGTAACCAAAATAACGTTCTGATGACACTTCAGATTTTAAATCATCTGTAACGAATAGAATCTCACGATGTCCTTTTTGATAAAGATATTCAACTGCTTTTTTACCCATCAATTGGTTATCATTATCTATATAAGTAATATCATTTTCGAAACCTTCGGGAGCACCGACAATCACAAAAGGTACATTATTATCCATCAAATACTTACGAACTGGATCTTCTGGATCAGAGTATAAGATAATAAATCCGTCTACACGTTTTTGGCGATACATCAATTTTACTTGTTCTTCTAATTCATCAACTGTCATACCGGTTGCAATAGAAACTGTAAAATCATTTAATTTCGCTTCGCTAGTTATAGTAGAAAGAATTTGCATAAAGAATGGTTCGTTCAAACGATCTGGTGTGATTAATGGTGGAAAAATCAGACCAACGTTATACGTTAAGCCACTAGCTAACATTTGGGCAGCTACATTAGGAACATAACCTAACTCTGCCATCGCTTTCCGAACTTTGTCTTTTGTTTTCTGAGAAATGGATTTATTATCCTTCAAAACACGGCTAACCGTCGAAGGATTGACGCCAGCTTTAGCCGCTACATCTTTAATTGTAACCATCTAAGTCTCCTTTGCATCTTTCATTTTATAATAGATTTACTGTACTGACAAGGTTTTAGAGGTAAAAACTCTTATTTTTATCCCCTATTATACATAAATAAGATTTTTCTGCAATTGTTTGCCCTATTTTGTGATATTTTTTAGAAAGATATTGTTTTTTCAGGCTATTTTATAGTAAAAACTGACCAACATATATCAGATTGATGCTCTTTTTATCACTTTCTTTATTTGACACTTCAAGTTTTTTAAACTTTTTTACAAAAAATGCTTGACATTAACTGCAAACGGTTGCATAATATAAGTGTAAATAATATTACTAATCTTTCTCTAGGAGGGGAAACTCATGAAGAAGAACACATGGAAAAAAATGGTCCTTGCTGGTGCAGGTTTAACACTTGCTGGAAACGTTTTAGTTGCTTGCTCAAATAACTCATCAACTAAATCATCTTCTGCCTCTGACAGCAAGACAATCAAACTTTGGGTACCAACTGGTGCTAAAAAATCTTACACTGCTATTGTTAAAGATTTCGAAAAAGAATCTGGTTACACAGTTAAGATGGTTGAATCAAACGATTCAAAAGCACAAGAAAACGTTAAGAAAGACCCACAAAAAGCTGCTGATGTCTTCTCGCTTCCACACGATCAACTTGGTCAACTAGTTGAATCTGGTGTTATCCAAGAAGTTCCTGAAGATTATGCCAAAGAAATTGCTACTAACGATACTGATCAAGCAGTAGCTGGTGCAAAATACAATGGTAAAACTTACGCTTTCCCATTTGGTATCGAGTCACAAGTTCTCTTCTATAACAAATCAAAACTTTCAGCTGACGATGTTGCTAACTACGAAACAATCACAAGCAAAGCAACATTCGGTGCAACATTTAAAGCAATGAACGCTTACGCAACTGCTCCACTCTTCATGTCAGTCGGTGATACACTATTTGGTGAAGATGGTGAAACAGTTGACGGCACTAACTGGGGTAACGATGCTGGTGTATCAGTTCTTCAATGGATTGCTGATCAAAAATCAAACAAAGGTTTCGTTAACTTGACTGCTGAAAATGCAATGTCTAAATTCGGTGACGGAAGCGTTGCTTCACTTGAATCAGGTCCTTGGGATCTTAAAGCTGCACAAGATGCTGTTGGTAAAGATAACCTTGGTATCGCTGTTTATCCAAAAATCTCAATCGGCGGTAACGAAGTTCAACAAAAAGCTTTCCTTGGTGTGAAACTCTTTGCTGTTAACCAAGCACCTGCAGGTTCAGATACAAAACGTATCGCTGCTTCTTACAAACTTGCTTCTATGCTTACTAGCGCAGAAAGCCAAGAAAACCAATTCACTTACGAAGGTCGTAACATTATTCCTGCTAACAAAGAAGTTCAATCATCAGATAAAGTTCAATCAGATGAATTAGCTCAAGCAGTTATCAAGATGGCTTCATCATCAGACTACACAGTTGTAACACCTAAACTTAGTCAAATGACTACATTCTGGACTGAAAGTGCTGCTCTTCTCAGCGACGTCTACAATGGTAAAATTCAAAGTGGTGACTACCTCGCTAAATTGCAACAATTTGACAAAGATTTAGCTAACGCTAAGTAAGATGTTCTGAAGTGGGGAGTTACATCCCCACTTTATTTTTAGGGAAACTCTTGTCGGAGTTATTGCTAAGAACTTTAAGATTAAATTTTTAGCAGTGACTTCCAACAAGATTAATAAAAGGAGTTTTGTATGACTAATTCACACTATTTTGACAGTGTATCAGTTACAGAGGCTTTTAAAAAAGGGAAATTTGATACCAAACTGTCATTTCTGATTATGGGATTTTCAAATCTTTACCATAAACAGATTATTAAAGGTTGTTTGTTTTTACTATCAGAGATTCTTTTCTTAATCACTTTCTTCTCTCAGATTATTCCAAACTTGCAAGGATTAATCACTCTGGGAACACACCAACAAGGTCTTGTTGAACAAACCGTCAATGGGATTAAGATGAAAGTTGCTGTTGATGGCGATAACTCTATGTTAATGCTTATCTTCGGTCTTGCTTCTCTTATCTTCTGCCTTGTCTTTGCTTACATTTATTGGTGTAACCTTAAGAGTGCTAGAAATCTTTATGTCATCGATAAAGAAGGTTTGAAAGTTCCTACCTTTAAAGAAGACTTTGAAACTTTGGCAAACGGTCGTTTCCACATGACTTTGATGGCAGTTCCAATGATTGGGGTACTTCTCTTCACTATCTTGCCATTGGTTTATATGATTTGTTTGGCCTTCACAAGTTATGACCACAATCACCTACCACCAAAAAGTTTGTTTGACTGGGTTGGTTTTGCTAACTTCGGTAACATCTTTAACGGTCGTATGGCAGGAACATTCTTCCCAGTTCTTTCTTGGACTTTGATTTGGGCAGTATTTGCTACAGTAACAAACTTCTTCTTTGGTATTGTCTTAGCACTTATTATCAATACTAAAGGTTTGAAATTGAAAAAAATGTGGCGTACAATCTTCGTTATCACAATCGCCGTGCCACAATTCATTTCACTTCTTATCATGAGAAACTTGCTCAGTGATGCTGGTCCAGTCAATGCATTCCTTGAAAAAATCGGACTTATCTCTGCTGCAAACCCATTGCCTTTCTTGTCAGATCCACTTTGGGCTAAATTTTCAATCATCATCGTTAACATGTGGGTAGGTATTCCTGTCACAATGCTTGTCGCTTCAGGTATTATCATGAACCTTCCTCAAGAACAAATTGAAGCCGCTGAAATCGATGGTGCCAATAAATTCCAAATCTTTAAATCAATCACATTCCCTCAAATCTTACTTGTGATGATGCCAAACTTGATTCAACAATTTATCGGTAACATCAACAACTTCAACGTTATCTACCTTCTTACTGGTGGTGGTCCTACTAACTCTAACTTCTACCAAGCTGGTAGCACAGACTTGCTTGTTACTTGGCTCTACAACTTGACAGTTACTGCAGCTGACTACAACCTTGCTTCTGTTATCGGTATTCTTATCTTTGTTCTTTCTGCTGTATTTAGTCTCTTGGCTTACACAAGAACAAGTTCTTACAAGGAAGGGGTTGCTAAATAATGAAAAACAAAAAACGATTAACACTGACTTTTGTCTATATTTTATTGATTGTTTTATCAATCATCTGGCTCTTTCCAATCGTTTGGGTTGTTCTTACTAGCTTCCGTGGCGAAGGAACAGCATACGTTAACTACTTCATTCCAAAAACTTGGACGCTAGATAATTACATTAAACTATTTACTTCTGATGCCTTTCCATTTGGGCAATGGTTCTTGAATACATTATTCGTCGCTTCTGCTACTTGTGTGATTTCAACATTCATCACCGTTGCTATGGCATACTCACTTAGTCGTATCAAATTCAAACACCGCAATGGTTTCTTGAAGTTAGCACTTGTGCTTAATATGTTCCCTGGTTTCATGAGTATGATTGCTGTTTACTACATCTTAAAAGCATTCAACCTTGACCAAACATTGCTAGCACTTATCTTAGTTTACTCTGCTGGTGCAGCACTTGGATTCTACATTGCTAAAGGATTCTTTGATACAATTCCTTACTCACTTGATGAATCTGCTATGATTGATGGAGCTACTCGCGCTGACATTTTCTTTAAAATCACTCTCCCACTTTCAAAACCAATCATTGTCTACACAGCGCTTATGGCATTCATCGGTCCTTGGATTGATTTCATCTTCGCTAAGGTTATCCTAGGTGATGCAACAAGTAAATACACTGTTGCCATTGGTCTATTCTCAATGTTGCAACAAGATACCATTAATGACTGGTTCATGTCATTCACTGCTGGTTCAGTTCTTATCGCTGTTCCAATCACATTGCTCTTCATGTTTATGCAAAAATACTACGTTGAAGGCATTACTGGTGGTTCAGTTAAATAAGAAGAAGTTCAATCACTTCTCCCCTTCTATTATTAATTATCAAAAAAAGCTTGGAACAATTGTTCCAGGCTTTTTGACTGTTTAAAATCTGGTTATTTAAATAGGAAGAAAACTTATTATTCTTACCAAAATTCGCGTAGGAAATCGTCTTTTAAGCGTTCACGATAAAAGAGTTCATTAAGGTCATCTTCTTCAAAAACACGTAGCAAATTTAGCATATCATAAGCTAAGTCAAGGTTAGGTAAATCTTTTCTAGCTACCCATTTAATTTCTCCCTCATCAGTAGAATGAATATCCCCTTCAAAATCAGAAGTTCGGTACAAGAAAACTAGATAACGTTCATCTTCTTTAGTGTACCAATGTTTCATTCCAACTAACTGAGGATTTTTAATGGTAAGTCCTGTTTCTTCTTTGACTTCACGAATAACTGATTCAACTAAACCTTCATGAGCTTCGATATGTCCTCCAGGAAGAGCATAGCCTGACCAAGAATAACGTTTTGGGTCACGAATCTGCATGACGACATTGCCTTCGCCATCTTCAATTAAGCACATATTGGTTAAAATCACACGTTGTGCACGAGACATTTTCTTACATTTTCCCTTCTAATCCATAGCTTTCAACTCTAACACCATATCACGCAGTTGAGCAGCTAGCTCGAAATCAAGCATTTCAGCAGCTTCATGCATTTGTTTTTGCAATTTCTTAATAGCATCTTTGCGCTCTGATTTGTTCATGCTTGAGTAATCTGGCGTATCTTCAGCCACTTCAGTATCTGCTGCTTTAGAAATAGAAATCAAATCGCGAATTTCTTTCTTAATGGTTTGCGGTACAATACCATGTTCTTCGTTGTAACGCATTTGAATCTTACGACGGCGCGCTGTTTCATCCATGGCTTTTTGCATTGATTCTGTAATCTTATCTGCGTACATGATAACATGACCTTCGCTATTTCGCGCAGCACGACCAATGGTTTGAATCAGACCACGTTCATTACGGAGGAATCCTTCTTTATCTGCATCAAGAATAGCAACCAAGCTAACTTCTGGTACGTCAATCCCTTCACGCAGCAAATTAATCCCAATCAAAACATCAAAAACACCTAAACGTAAATCGCGAATAATCTCGGTACGTTCCAAAGTCTTGATATCTGAGTGCATGTATTTGACTTTGACACCCATTTCTTTGAGATAATCCGTCAAATCTTCTGCCATTTTCTTAGTCAATGTCGTGATGAATGTACGCTCACCTTTTTCAACACGAGTATTGATTTCACCAAGAAGGTCATCCATTTGCCCCATCGTCGGACGAACTTCCACCTCAGGATCAAGTAGCCCTGTCGGACGGATAATTTGTTCAACGACAGTATCGGTTTGTTCTAGTTCATAATCACCAGGTGTCGCTGAGACGTAAACAATTTGGTGAACATGACTTTCAAACTCTTCACGACGAAGCGGACGGTTATCAAGTGCACTTGGCAAGCGGAATCCATAGTTAACCAACATTTCCTTACGTGAACGGTCACCATTGTACATGCCCTTGATTTGTCCCATGGTCATGTGACTTTCATCAACCATAATCAAAAAGTCTTCAGGGAAGAAATCAAGAAGAGTAAATGGTGGCTCACCTTCTGAACGTCCATCCATATAACGAGAATAGTTTTCAACACCATTTGTATAGCCCATCTCGCGAAGCATTTCGACATCATATTCTGTACGTTGACGAATACGCTGTGCTTCGATGAGTTTGCCTTCAGCTTCGAACTGCTTAACCTGATCTTCCATTTCTGCTAGGATTTTTTGAATAGCTTCTTCCATGTGTTCTTCATTGGTCATGAAGTGGGTTGCAGGGAAAATCGCCAAATGCTCAACATCACCTAAAACTTTGCCTGTCAAACTTTCGATTTCTCGAATGCGATCAATTTCATCACCGAAGAATTCGACACGAAAGGCATGTTCGTCTCGGCTGGCTGGGAAAATTTCAACCACATCACCGCGCACACGAAAACGACCACGTTGAAAATCAATGTCATTTCGTTCAAATTGAATGTCAACTAAGTCGTTTAACAATTGGTCACGTGAGATTTCCTGACCTGGACGAAGACTTACAACACTATCAGCATATTCTTTCGGTGACCCCAAACCATAAATACATGATACAGATGCGACGACAATAACATCATTTCGTTCAAGAAGTGATGACGTTGCTGAGTGGCGTAGCTTATCAATTTCATCATTGACTGAGCTATCTTTTTCAATATAAGTGTCACTTGATGGTACATAAGCTTCTGGTTGGTAATAGTCGTAGTAAGACACAAAGTACTCAACCGCATTTTCTGGGAAGAATTCTTTGAACTCCCCATAAAGCTGACCTGCCAAGGTCTTGTTGTGTGCGATAACAAGGGTTGGTTTATTAACTTTAGCAATGACTTGACTCATCGTATAAGTTTTACCAGTACCTGTTGCTCCGAGAAGAATCTGAGCCTTTTCTCCCCCTTCAATATTATCAACTAAAGTCTCGATTGCCTGTGGTTGGTCACCAGATGGCTCATATTTCGAGACTAATTTAAAATGATTATTTTCTATTCTATCAATCATAATATTCCTCAAACTGTCATTTAATACCTTCATTTTATCATAAATAAAGGTAAAATACTCCCTTTTGATATCGAAGGCAATTCGTTCTGACTTCTCATGTCAGGTTTTCTAACATGAGATAAAAACTTAAGTTGCTTAAGTGTCTGAATTTTGATATAATTAATGCAATCTATTCTAAAGGAGACTAACATGAAGCACAAATTGAAAGCTATTATGCTAGCAATGGTTTCTGCAATCTTTGTGTTTGGTGCAAATGCTAACGCCGATACAATCAGTATCGTGTCTGACACTGCTTATGCCCCATTCGAATTCAAAGATTCAGATCAAGTTTATAAAGGTATTGACGTTGACATTATTAATGAAGTCGCAAACCGAGAGGGTTGGAATATCGATATGACATTCCCTGGTTTCGACGCAGCAGTTAATGCGGTTCAAGCTGGTCAAGCCGATGCCCTTATGGCTGGTACAACAGTCACAGAAGCTCGTAAAAAAGTCTTCACATTCTCAGATACTTATTACGATACAGCTGTTGTTGTCTACACTCGTAGCGATGCTAAAGTGTCTAACTATAAACAACTGTCAGGTAAAACTGTTGGTGTTAAAAACGGAACTGCTGCACAAGCATTCCTTAAAGAAAATCAAAAGAAATATGGCTATAAAATCAAAACTTTTGATACAAGCGACTTGATGAACAACAGCTTGGATGCTGGTTCAGTCTATGCTGCTATGGATGACCAACCTGTTGTCCAATACGCTATTAGCCAAGGTAAAAACTACGCTATCAATATCGACGGTGAAAAAGTCGGAAGCTTCGCTTTTGCCGTTAAAAAAGGAAGCAAATACGAATACCTCATCGACGAATTTAACCAAGCTTTTGCTGAAATGAAAAAAGATGGTACTTACGATACTATCATGGCAAAATGGCTCGGTGATTCTGATAAAGCTGCTGATCAATCAAGTGTTGTTGCCTCAAGCAGCCTAAAATTATCTGGTGACGCTTCTGCAAAAGCAACTCCAGTCAAATCAAGTTATAAAATCGTTATGGATTCTTCATTTGCCCCATTTGAGTACCAAAATGACTCAGGTAAATATGAAGGAATCGACGTTGACTTAATCAAAGCTATCGCAAAACAACAAGGTTTCAACATTGAAATCTCAAACCCAGGTTTTGATGCAGCACTTAACGCTGTCCAAGCCGGTCAAGCTGATGGTGTTATGGCTGGTATGTCAATCACTGATGCGCGTAAAGAAATCTTTGATTTCTCAGATGCTTACTACACTTCAAACATCTTGCTTGCTGTTAAAAAGGGAAGCTCAGTAAAATCATACGATGACTTAAGCGGTAAAACTGTTGGTGCCAAAAATGGTACATCATCTTACACATGGTTGTCAGAACACGCCGCTCAATACGGCTACACACTTCGTGCCTTTGATGAAGCATCTACAATGTATGACAGTTTGAACTCTGGTTCAATCGACGCCCTTATGGATGATGAAGCTGTCCTTCGTTATGCTATCAAACAAGGTCGTAACTTTGATACACCAATCGATGGTGAAAAATCAGGTGAATACGGATTTGCCGTAAACAAAGGTGCTAACCCAGAATTGCTTGAAATGTTCAACAACGGTCTTGCTGCACTTGTCAAATCAGGTGAATACGATAAAATCGTAAGCAAATACCTTGGTTCAACTGATTCTAAAAAATCAACATCATCAAGCGTTGATGAAACAACAATTTGGGGACTTATCAAAAACAACTACTCACAATTGCTTACAGGTCTTGGAACAACTCTTAGTCTAACACTAATTTCATTTGCAATTGCTATGGTTATTGGTATCATCTTTGGTATGATGGCCGTTGCTCCAAATAAAGTTCTTCGTACAATCTCAGCAGTCTTTGTTGACGTTGTTCGTGGTATCCCATTGATGATTGTTGCTGCTTTCATCTTCTGGGGAATTCCAAACCTTATCGAATCAATGACAGGTCACCAAAGCCCAATCAATGATTTCCTTGCTGCAACAATTGCACTTTCATTGAACGCTGGTGCTTACATTGCTGAAATTGTTCGTGGTGGTATCGAAGCAGTTCCTAAAGGACAAATGGAAGCAAGTCGAAGCTTAGGTATCTCATACGGTAAGACAATGAAAAAAGTTATCTTGCCACAAGCCGTTCGCGTGATGTTGCCAAACTTCATCAACCAATTCGTTATTTCATTGAAAGATACAACTATCGTATCAGCAATTGGTCTTGTTGAACTCTTCCAAACAGGTAAAATCATTATCGCTCGTAACTACCAATCATTCCGTATGTACGCTATCTTAGCAATCATCTACCTTGTAATGATCACCCTTTTGACTCGTTTAGCAAAACGTCTAGAAAAGAGGCTTAAATAATGGCAGAATTAAAAATTGATGTTCAAGATTTGCATAAATCTTATGGAGATAATGAAGTCTTAAAAGGAATTACAACACAATTCCACGAAGGTGATGTTGTATGTATCATCGGACCTTCTGGTTCAGGTAAATCAACTTTCCTTCGTACGCTTAACCTTCTTGAAACAATCACAAGTGGTAAAGTCGTTGTTGATGGTTATGAACTGTCTGACCCAAATACTGACGTCGATAAAGTTCGTGAAAATATTGGTATGGTTTTCCAACACTTCAACCTTTTCCCACACATGACTGTTCTTGAAAACATCACTTTTGCTCCTATCGAATTAGGAAAAGAAAGCAAAGAAGATGCTGAACAACACGCGATGGAACTTCTTGCAAAAGTTGGTCTTGCTGATAAACGCGACGCCAAGCCAGATAGCCTATCTGGTGGTCAAAAACAACGTGTCGCTATCGCACGTAGCTTGGCAATGAATCCTGATATCATGCTCTTTGACGAACCAACTTCTGCACTTGACCCTGAAATGGTCGGTGACGTTCTTGGTGTTATGAAAGACTTGGCAGAGCAAGGTATGACCATGTTAATCGTTACCCACGAAATGGGATTTGCTCGTAAAGTTGCCAACCGTGTTATCTTCACAGACGGCGGACAATTTATTGAAGATGGAACACCTGAACAAATCTTCGATAACCCTCAGCACCCACGTCTAAAAGACTTCTTGAACAAAGTATTGAACGTCTAATAACTTAAAAAAACTAGGTTTTCTAACCTAGTTTTTTTGTGCCTTCATATTGACCAAATAACAATATTTTCTTTTAACAATCTCTGTTAAAATTTTGACTTTCATTTTTGCTTTTGGTAGACTGAAGGTAAGTTATCAAGACAAGCTACAAAATAAAACTCACCCTAATAGCTTTGGGAATTACCTCACTTATATTGACAGAAAAAAACCTTTTTAAGCGAGATAAGAGCGCTAAGGTAGCAAATCCATAACTTTTTTCTGTGTAAAATCAGTAGGCAACTACTGTTTAATATAAGGAGGACTTTGATATGTCTAAGTATACTGGTACTCAAACCGAAAAAAATTTGCAAGCTGCATTTGCAGGTGAATCTCAAGCACGCAACAAGTACACTTTCTTTGCTTCAAGAGCAAAAAAAGATGGATTTGAACAAATCGCAGAACTTTTCTTGAAGACTGCTGACAACGAAAAAGAACATGCCAAAATGTGGTATAAAGAACTCTTGGGCATTGGTGATACTGCCGAAAACTTGGAAACTGCTGCAGATGGTGAAAACTACGAATGGACAGATATGTATGTTGAATTCGCCAAAACTGCCGAAGAAGAAGGTTTCCCTCAACTTGCTAAAAAATTCCTCATGGTCGCTGAAATCGAAAAGCACCACGAAGAACGCTATCGTGCTCTTCTCAAAAATGTCGAAACTGCTAAAGTCTTTGAAAAGAGCGAAGTTAAGATTTGGGAATGCCGAAACTGTGGTCACATTATTGTTGGTACAAAAGCACCAAAAGTTTGCCCAGTCTGCGCTCACGCTCAATCTTACTTTGAAGTCCGAGCTGAAAATTATTAATTTCAAAAATCCTCAGCCTTTTGACTGGGGATTTTCGCATATTCTTTGACAAAAATAGCATCCTTTTGCTACAATGAAAGCAAATCAAGTAGGAGGATTTTTAACGATGAACAACTAAGAGCAAAACGTTTTGGTATACCATATCAGGTTTTGTTTTTAGTGCACTTCTCTATTCTCTTGCTTATCCATCAGACGTGTTGGGTATTTTTAGCGTTGACCATAATGAGATTCACACTCTACCTGCTATGGTAGAGTGTGTTTTTTTGAAAGCGAGGCTCTTATGCTAGAAATTAATCAGTTATCAATTCACCATCTCAAGGATTCTAAGCCAATCATTACAGACTTGCATCTCATTGTAAATCCTGGTGAGAAATTAGCCATTATTGGAGAGGAAGGAACAGGCAAATCAAGCCTGTTAAAAAATATCGTATCCCCAAAATTAATTGCCAGCTACGCCGAATATACTGGACTAATTCGTAATCAATTTAAAAAAATTGGCTACCTTCCGCAATCCTTGTCTAAAAAAGAAAATGACCAGACTGTCTCTGATTTTCTTTATAAGAATATGGATTATCTTTTCAATTATACAGCTTTTTATCAAATGGCAGCGCAACTAGGGTTGGATCTTACGACATTAGAAGAAAAAAATCAACTGTTATCTAGCTTATCAGGCGGTGAGAAACTCAAACTTCAACTGTCTAAATTAACCGGACAAGAAGCTGATTTACTCTTATTAGATGAGCCAAGCAGCGATCTTGATATTGACAGCCAAGTAGTCTTAAAAAAATTCATTCAAGAATCTAATAAGACCATTATTTTTATCTCTCACGATGAAGCTATGCTTGAAGATACTGCTACTGCCATCTTACACCTTGAACTTCTTAAACATCGTCAACTTCCTCGCGCTAGCTATTTCCAAGGAAAATACCAAGATTACCTTAAACAGCGGCAAAGTGCCTACACTAAACAGTTACAAGAAGCCAAAAACGACTGTCGCTTAAAGAAAAAAAGAGACGCAAAAATCCAGCGTCTCCACCAAGCTGCCCAATACAATGTTAGGCACACTCATGACAGCACTCTTGGAAGACTGGCAGCTAAAAAGATGAAAAATGTTCTTTCGCTTGAAAAAAGGTATCAAAAAGAAGATAGTAATCGTACCGAATTTCCAGAAAACATGGACAATATCGCACTCTTTTTTAATGATATTTCAACCCTTGATAAAAACAAGCGAATTCTATCTTGGAAAAATCATCAGTTACCAAGTGGACAGATAATTAATTTAGATATTTTCGGACAAGATAAATTAGTGATAACAGGTAAAAATGGCATTGGAAAAACTAGGCTAATTAAACAAATCTATCATGAATTAAGCAAAGATAAACAACTTTCTCTCGGCTATATGCCACAAGATTATGATAGTTTCTTTTCAAAAGAGATTTCAGCCCTTAACTTTTTAGACGATGTGACAAATGAGAATACTGCAAGAACTATCCTAGCTTGCCTTCAATTTACAAGAGAGGAAATGGAACATTCTACCCTTAACCTATCTGGTGGACAAAAAGCTAAACTTTTCTTAGCCCACATGGTCCTTGCCAAAAATCAAGTGATTATTCTCGACGAACCAACACGACATTTTTCACCAACTAGCCAGCCAATCATCCGTAATCTTTTCATTAATTACCCTGGATGTATCATCAGCGTTTCTCATGACCAACATTTTATTCAAACCGTCACAAGAAAACACTACCATTTAACTGAAAAATCCTTAGAAAGCAACTAAAAAAGCCCAGCTAAAAAGCTGAGCTTAAGTAGGAGTGCCGGTTAAGACTCTTGGTCTTCTGCTTCTCCTGCTTTTTCTTTTGCTAATTTTTCACGTTCTAAGCGAAAACGTCGATTTGGATTAAGGGTATTGAAAAGTTCTTCTAGCTTTTCAGCATTCCAAACATCGGCTGCTGATACAAAATTACCATCTTTATCTCTAAAAGATATCGGTTTTTCACCCATAAGAACCTCCCGCTAAAAATATCTATAAAACTTATTATCGTTGATAAACACCTGCTACGACATGAGAAAATGGGTTCGACATTAAACCATTTCAAACTAGTAAGATGCCTAGGCAACGCTCTATAGAGCTTGCCACAACTGTTAATTAGTATACCAATTAGTAATAGCTAACATAACAATCGAACACGTCCTACGAGCTGGGCAAAAAAGATAATTTTTCCTAGAGCTCATTGCTCTTCGTTAAAATTTCTATTTTTGCTTTGCTCGCTTAACGGACTTTGTATCTTATATTAATCCACGAATTCAAATTCGAAGTTACCAATTCGAACGATATCTCCGTCTTTAGCACCGCGTTCACGAAGGGCTTCATCGACACCCATACCGCGCAATTGACGGGCAAATTTCATAACTGATTCGTCACGTTCCATATTTGTCATGACAAAGAGTTTTTCAAGTTTTTCACCTGACAATACCCAAGCAGCATCGTCATCACGTGAAATTTCAAACGGACGTTCATCTGGATCAAATCCGTAGTAAACTTCTTCGTCAATCATGTCATCTTCAGTGTAAAGCAAGAATTCATCAGTCTTATCAAGCAATTCTGCTGTTGCTTCCATCAGATTTTCCAAACCTTGGTGAGCTAAGCTTGAAATTGGGAAAATCATTGGCATTTCATCGAAATCATCGTAATTTGCTGCCAATTTTTGTTTGAAGACTTTTAAGTTTTCTTCTGCTTCAGGCATGTCCATTTTGTTAGCAACGATGATTTGTGGACGTTCCATCAAACGAAGGTTGTAAGTTTCAAGTTCGTTATTGATTGAAACATAATCTTCGTAAGGGTCACGACCTTCACTTGCTGACATATCAATAACGTGCAAAATAACACGTGTACGTTCGATGTGACGAAGGAATTGTGTTCCAAGACCTACACCTTGTGAAGCACCTTCAATCAATCCTGGAAGGTCAGCCATAGCAAAGCTGTCACCTGATTTTGTACGAACCATACCAAGGTTAGGTACGATTGTTGTAAAGTGATAAGCACCGATTTTTGGTTTAGCAGCTGTGACAACACTTAGCAATGTTGATTTACCAACTGATGGGAATCCAACCAAACCAACATCAGCCAAGATTTTCAATTCAAGTTGAAGTTCACGTTCTTCACCTGGTTCACCATTTTCAGCAATTTCTGGTGCAGGGTTACGTGGTGTCGCAAAGCGGATATTACCACGTCCACCGCGTCCACCATGAGCCACAACAAATTCTTGACCATTTTCAACAAGGTCAGTGATAACTTTATTTGTCTCAGCATCACGAACAGTTGTTCCTTGTGGGACACGAACAATAAGGTCTTCTGCACCACGTCCGTGCATTCCCTTTGTCATCCCTTTTTCACCAGATTTAGCTTTAAAAATACGGTTGTAACGGAAGTCCATCAATGTACGAAGTCCTTCGTCAACTTTAAAGATGACTGAGCCACCTTTACCACCGTCACCTCCCCAAGGACCGCCATTAGGGACGTATTTTTCACGACGGAAGGCAACCATGCCATCACCACCACGACCAGCTTTAACGCTGATTTTGGCAGTATCTAAAAACATACTCATTATTAATTCCTATTCTTTCATTGTAATAACTGTTGCACTAAAATTGGATGTGCAAAAGCATAAAAAAACGCCTCTTCAGCGTTCTTTAAATAATTGAACCAATAGCAGTCGCAATAAGACCACCTACAGTTACTAGAACCATTAAGATAACAACTACTAAAGTCAGTTTTTCAAACGCTGTTTTTTTACGTGGTCCGTTTTCACCAAATGCCACCTTAATACACCTCGCTCAATTGATTTTATTACTATTATCTTAACATGATTAGGCTAAATAATCAAATAAGTACTGTAAGAAATTTACAGCTCAACGTCAAATGCTTCTAGTTTCACTAGCTCTTCTGCTGTCAATCGACGCCACTCACCGAGTGATAAGTTTTCATCCAACTGTAATGGTCCCATACTCAAACGTTCTAAGTCTGTGACTTCCTTGCCACAAGCTAAAACCATGCGTTTGACTTGGTGGAATTTTCCTTCTTTGATTGTGATAGCCACTAAGCTTGTCTTTGCAGCTTCATCAATTTCTAAAATCTCTAGCTGCGCTGGTTGACACGTGAAATCTTTCAACTCGATGCCTTTAGCAAAATGCTCGACATCTTCAGCTGTCATAATCCCAGCTACTTTAGCGCGATAAAGCTTATCAACATGCTTTTTAGGCGAAAGCATGGCATGAGCAAGCTTACCATTATTTGTCAAAAGCAAAAGCCCGTGAGTATCAATATCTAGTCGTCCAACAGGAAAGACTTCTTTATCCCAAGCAGTCTTATCAAGTAAATCCAGTACCGTCTTATGTTGATTGTCCTCAGTTGCAGAAATGACTCCTTTTGGCTTATTAAGCATGTAATAAACGTATTTTTCATAAGACAGATTTTGTCCCTGACAAATGACTTGATCTACTTTTTCATCGATTTGTGTCTTAGGAGAGGTCTCGATTTTTCCATTGACAGAGACTTGTTTTTTCTTAAGAAGCTGTTTGACTTCTGTGCGTGAGCCTTGACCTGCTTCAACTAAAAATTTATCTAAACGCATATATTTCCTTTTACTAATATGATACTTTCATTGTACCATTTTTTAAGTCATAAAAAAACAAGGTTCGATAGGCTCGAACCTTGTCTCATCATCACTAGAATGATTTATTTTTTGTATGCGTGAGTGAAGTCAACTTGCAATCCTGTTGAGTTACGAACAAGACCTTTAAGGTCAGGATTTTGAAGTGACTTAGTGCTACGGAAGTAGATTGGGTTGTAAAGTGCGTTGTCATAAAGAGCTTTTTCAGCAGCTTTATAATCATCTGCAGCAGCTTTAGCATCTAGAGCATCTGTAGTGATGGCTTTTTGGTAAGCAGCATCGTAATCAGCATTTGAGAATTTACCGTAGTTGTATGATGAACCAGTAGTGAAGAGTCCGTAGAATGTAGATCCTTCTGGATAGTCACCACCCCAAAGAACAAGGGCAACATCGAAGTTTTGGTTCTTAGTATCTTCAAGACGTTGTTTGAAAGTAACGAATTTTTCTTCAACTTTCAAGCCTGGAAGAGCTTCTTCCCAAGTTTGTTTGATGTAATCAACAGCAGCTTTAGCAACTGGAGCGTCTGAGTCAGCAGTTACAGTCAATTTAACTGAATCTGTACCAAGTTCAGCAAGACCTTCTTTGAAGAGTTTAGTTGCTTCTTTTTTGTTGTATGAGTATCCTGGTGATACGTATTTAGCCAAGTCTGTTCCATCAGGGAGTTTTTCAAGACCTGTTGGTGCAAGGGCAGTTGCAGCTTTTGAACCAGTATCGATGGCAGCTTTAACGATACCTTCACGGTCAGTCGCTAGGTTAAGTGCTTGACGAACTTTAAGGTTGTTCAATGCAGTAACAGTACCTGTTTGGTTGTAAACCATGTAAGCTGTTGTTGCTTCTGGAACTGGAACAACGTCTTTACGGTTTTTGTTAGCTTTAAATGTAGCTTCTGTGTTTGAGATGTTTGCTGTATCAAGGTCACCATCTTTGTACATTTGAACAGCTGTATCTGGTTTCTTAATTGTTTGAACGTTTACTTTCTTAGTTTTAACGTCTTTAGCATCCCAATAGTATTTGTTTTTCACAAGTGTGAAGTTACCATTTGTACCGTTCCATTTTGAAACTGTGTATGGACCAGAGTACAATGATTTTTCAGAAGTTGTACCGTATTGGTCACCTGCTTTTTCAACAAATGCTTTGCTTTGTGGCATGAAGTTTGCAAATGATAGAAGACTCATAAATTGTGGAGAAGGGTTTGATAAAGTAAAGATAACTTTGTTGCCATCAGCTTTAACACCAAGTTGGTCAACACCTTTAGTACCTGCAATGACGTCTTCAGCATTCAAAACGTGGGCATCTGAAACAAGATATGAGTATTCAGAAGCTGTTTTTGGATCAGCAATACGTTGCCAGCTGTATACGAAATCTTCAGCTGTCAATTTGCTACCATCTGACCATTTAAGGTTGTCACGAAGTGTAGCTGTGTATGTTAAACCATCTTCAGATACTTCAACTTTTTTAGCCAAATCAGGTTTCAAATCACCTTTTTCATCAACACGAAGAAGGTTACTTCCTGAGTTACCAATAGCAATTGATGAGTAAGTATCAGTTACTTTTGAAATATCAAGTGTGCTGATTTCAGTTGGTACGAACCAATTGATATCTTTGCTAGCAGATTTTGATGATGAATTATTTCCACCACATGCTGCTAGTGTAGCAGCAGACAACAATGTGACAGCCCCAAGACCGACACGTTTTAAAGTTTTGATCTCCATAATAGATCCTCCTACCATATAACTTTCTTTCGGTATGTTATGTATTATAACACAATATTGTCTAAAAATACAGAAAATTTGAAAATTAATTAAAATTTCAAAAAGAGTGCTTACACTCATTTTTCACTCATTTTGCAAACATTTAGACTGATAGAGATGGAAATTGTTCGTTATTTTATAAAAATTCACTTGTTTTGGTGTTTTACAATCAGTTTTCTTTTATCATTTTCAGCAATTATTAGAGCTTTAATCACTCAAATAATCATACTTTTCAAAGTATTTGTCAGCGTATAAAAGCTGACATCGTTTTACATATTTTTACATAAAAAGTATAAATATCACACAAAAAATAAGCCCAAACATCAGTTGGGCTTATTTGGTTAAACTAAATTCTAATGCTTACTTTTTATAAGCATGGCTAAAGTCCACTGTTAGACCTGTTGAGTTACGAACAAGGTTTTTAAGATCTGGATTTTGAAGCCATTCAGTACTACGGAAGTAAATTGGATTGTAGTGTGCACCTTCGTAAAGGACTTTTTCAGCTGCTTTATAATCCGCTGCTGCTGCATCAGTATCCAAAGCATCAGTTGTCAAAGCTTTGTTATAAGCTTGGTCAAATTCTGGGCTTGATACTTTACCATAGTTGTAAGCTGATGCTGATGAGAATAAACCATAGAATGTTGATCCTTCTGGATAATCTCCACCCCATGATACAAGGGCAACTTCAAAGTTTTGGTTCTTAGTATCTTCAAGACGTTGTTTGAAGGTAACAAATTTTTCTTCAATCTTCAAGCCTGGAAGAGCTTCTTCCCAACTTTGTTTGATGTAGTCAACAGCTGCTTTTGTAACGGCGTCATCTGAATCAGCAGTCACTGTCAATTTAACTGAGTTTGTACCAAGATCAGCTAAGCCTTCTTTAAATAATTTAGCGGCAGCTTTTTCGTCGTACTTGTAACCTGGTTCAACGTATTTAGAAAGGTCAGTACCATCAGTTAATTTAGCAAGTCCTGGTGTTGCAAGAGCTGTGGCTGGTTTTGATCCTGTATCGATAGCTGCTTCAACAACTCCTTTACGGTCAGTCGCTAGGTTAAGTGCTTGACGGATTTTTTCATTGGCAAGAGGAGCTACTGAACCAGTTTCGTTATAAACGATGTAAGTCATACGAGCTTCTGGTACTGGAACAGCATCTTTGTTTCCTTTATTAGCTTTATAGATAGATGATGTTGCTGAGATATTTGCTGTGTCTAGCTCACCATTTTTGTACATTTGAACGGCTGTATCAGCTTTTTTGATAGCTTGAATGTTAACTTTTTTAGTCTTAACGTGTTTAGCATCCCAATAGTATTTATTTTTAACCAATGTGAAGCTACCTTCACTACCATTCCAACCTTTAATTGTATAAGGACCTGAGTAAAGTTGATTTTTTGAAGTTGTCGCGTATTTATCGCCTTCTTTTTCAACAAATGCTTTTTTCTGTGGCATGAAGTTAGAGAAG
Organism: Streptococcus sp. 45; assembly: GCF_900108865.1. Lineage (NCBI taxonomy): Bacteria > Bacillati > Bacillota > Bacilli > Lactobacillales > Streptococcaceae > Streptococcus > Streptococcus sp. 45. The sequence continues at coordinate 319,023 of NZ_FNXZ01000001.1, forward strand.
GCAAGATAATATTTGAATTGAGGACATGGGCTTGTCAAAGTGAAAGTTACTTTGTTTCCATCTGCTTTTACTCCAAGTTGATTGAGATCAGTGATTTCACCAGAATTGATTTTATCCGCATTTTCTAGGTGAGATTCAACAGCTAGATAAGAATATTCAGAAGCTGTTTTTGGATCAACCATACGTTGCCAAGTATAGACAAAATCATCTGCTGTCAAAGCACTTCCATCTGACCATTTAAGTCCATCACGCAAAGTTGCTGTGTAAGTCAAACCATCCTCAGACACTTCAACACTTTTAGCCAAGTCTGGTTTTGGATTACCATTTTTATCAACACGAAGAAGGTTACTTGATGAGTTCCCAATAGCTAGTGCTGAATATTGGTCAGTATTTTTTGAAATATCAAGTGACAAGATTTCAGTCGGTGTGTACCAATTGATTTCATCTTTATTAGTAGCTGATTTGCTACCGCCACCACATGCTGCTAGTAGAGCGACAGAAGCCAAACTTACCGCTCCCAAACCAACACGTTTCCAAGTTGATTTACTTTCCATAAAATTTTTCCTCCTACCATAAACTTTCTTTCGGTATGTCTGGTATTATAACACACTATTTTCTAAAAATACAGAAAATTTTAAAATTAATAAAAATTTCAAAAACTCACTTTATGATAACAAGATGTCATTTATGGCTGAAAAATGGTGAAATTGCTTGAAAATACAGGCTTTTAAGGCACTTTTATGGCAAAGTCCACTACTTCTGGTATTCTTGATTTTTCACTTTTAGCAAAGATTAAAAAATAAAAGCATAAAATTTTACGCTTCTTTTCTGCAAAATAAGTGAGAAAAACTAACACGATAATAAAAAAGAATGCCCAAAGGACACCCTTTTATCTATATTATTTTGCTAAAGTTGCTGCGCGTTTTAGTGAAGCATCAATATTTTCACAAAGATTTTCTTGACCAACTTTTTCGATAAAGCCAGCTTTTTCCATCACACGATATGGTTGTTTGTTAACGTGAGATAAAATCAATGTCATGCCACGTTTTTTGCAGATTTCAAGTGTTTCTTCAAGAGCTTCAAGTCCTGAAATATCCATAGCAGGCACATTACGCATACGAAGAATCAAAACATTTTTCCCTTCTTCATGAGTGAAGTTAAGGAAGTCATTGGCTGCACCGAAGAACAATGAACCGAAAATTTCATAAACAACTGTATTACTTGGAACATGTTTCAAATCAGTGTTTTCTGAAAGTTCAGCATCATCAAGGCTATCTTTATCAACCCATTGACGAACTGCGGCAACGTCTGACATACGTTTAAGGAATAAGAAGGCAGCCAAAACCATACCAAATTCGATAGCTACAACAAGGTCAAAGAAGACTGTTAACACAAGTGTAATTACCAAAACAGCGATATCACTCTTAGGTGCTTTTTTGAGCATGTGAACGAATGTACGCCATCCACTCATGTTATAGGCAACCATAATCAAGATTGAAGCAAGACAGCTCATTGGGATAAGTGATGCGTAAGGCATCAAGAACAAGAGGATCAAGAGCAATGTCACAGCGTGAGTCATACCAGCGATTGGTGTACGACCACCATTTTTAACGTTAGCTGCTGTACGAGCGATAGCCCCTGTAGCAGGGATACCACCAAATAGAGCAGACATCATGTTACCAACACCTTGTCCGACCAATTCAGCATTTGAACGGTGGTGACTACCAATCATACCATCTGAAACCACACATGAAAGAAGTGATTCGATAGAAGCCAAGATTGCAATAGTGAAGGCTGGTGAAATCATTTGACGGATAAGACCAAATGACAATTCAGGCATTGTAAATGACGGTAAACCAGCTTTGATAGTGTACAAGTCACCGATTGTTTTAACTGACATGTGACCAAATCCAACAAGAGCTGTTGTTACGATAATTGCAACAAGAGAACCTGGGATTTTTTGAGAAACACGTGGCCAGAAGATTTGGATAAGCAATGCAATCATACCAATCAAAAGAGTAGGCCAGTTAATTGTATTGATGTGTTGAGCGTAAGCTACCATTTTCTCAACGAATTCAGCTGGAACAGCCCCCATACTTAGTCCGAAGAAATCTTTTAATTGACCAACAAAGATTCCGACAGCGATACCTAATGTGAACCCAACTGTAATTGTTTTAGGGATGAATTTAATCAAGTCTCCAAAACGAAGAAGCCCCATAACAATCATCATAATACCAGCTAAGAATGTTGCAATGGTAAGACCTGCCATACCATATTGAGCAATGATACCGTAGATGATAACAACGAATGCTGCTGTCGGTCCACCGATTTGAACACGACTACCACCTAAAAATGAAATAAAAAAACCTGCGACAACTGCAGTATAAAGACCTTGTTCTGGATTAACACCTGATGCAATCGCTAAAGCAATTGACAATGGTAGGGCAATAATCGCCACAATAATCCCTGCAACAAGGTCTTTTGCAAACTGTGCACCCGAATAATCTTTAAGAGTGCTAAACAGTTTTGGCTTAATATACTTAAAAGCGTCCATCTTTTCCTCCTATTTTTATTTGTTCTCAGACGCTTACGAGAACTCATGCTACCATTTTATCACACCGAAAGTGAGAATTCTAGGTCTCATCGGGTAAAATAACTTAGTATTTGCGCATTTTTTGCCCGTTATTCCACCAAAAACATTCTTCAGAATGAAAAATCATTCCAAATCCAAAATGAAAGCGCTACACGCTGTTTTAGACCCTATTTTTGAAAATCGTCAAAAATACTATCTCAAATTTTCAGAATATTTTCCGAAATAAAATATCTGAGATTTTCACCTCAGATATTAAAATTATTCAAATGCCTACTTTCTACAAAACCTCTACAACTTCAAACTCTTCAAAGACAACTGACATTTGTGGTGAAAAGTGATACCCAAGCATCTCTCCCTCACGAGTGAAGAAACGCTCGTGGCTTCTTTTCCAAGAGTCTAACGTCTCATCTTCGCCTTCAAGCTTAGCAAGGTCATAAGTAATTTCCTCATAAGGAAGAATGTGCAATTTCTTTGTTCTCACCACACAACGAGGATTGCCATCCCAATCAGTAATGACACTTAACTCTCCTTCTTTTGGCATAGTTTCATCACCAAGTTCAAAGGCTGCTAAGCTGCTTGACGTCGCTCTTTTCTGACCTTTTAAAACCAAATCAAGCAAACTATTACAAGCTTTCTCGGTCAGCTCGAAATGCCATTTTTCAAGATTTTCGATATTCATTTACTTTTCCTTTTCTCTCTTATTTTTATTAAATGTTACAAATTGCCATCACAGATTGATACCATTTTTCAGGATATGACGCTAAAAGCTCTTCGTGACGATAATTTTGTCTATGGATAATAGGATTTTTGAAATGCTCTTGATACCGTTTCAAATATTTCTTTCCCATCTTCTCCGCGTAAAAAATGTGCACCTGACAATCGCTACTTTCTACATGACAAGGCAGCTGGGTGACTAAGTCAGAAAAATATTGATTAAAGAGTGATGTCTTGCTGACAAACTCCATCCCTTTTACAAAGGAAAAGATTTCTTTTACATAAGAATCTTTTGCAGATGCTTTTTCAAAATAGCTGTGCAGACATTTTGGCTTAAAATGCCCTTTTGTCACAAATGGCCACATCAACTTAACCAAGAGCTTACTCTTCAAATAAGCAGGCAGTCGATGCGACTGGTCAAAATCAGAGCTGCCAATCACTGCATAAGATAATTGGATTTTTCTTCTTGCGACTAAATGTGCCACAAATGTACCACCAAGTGAAGAACCATAGATAGCTAACACTTTTCCCTGATAAAAATGCTTGATATGTGCTTCTATCTTTTCAACTTCTGCTAAAACCGACGTGTAATCACTCTTGTCATTAATGTCAAATCCTGTATAGGAAAAGACGACAACAAAAAAATCTTCTATCAAGCTAGGAATAACTTTTGCAAAGTTAGCATACCAGTGACACATGGTCCCTGGTAACAAGATGATAATCGGTTTTGAAGAATCACCAAATTCATGACATAACATGACTAAGCTTACACTCACCTTCTAAATTGACATCGACTCCCTAGCATTATATCACTTTCTCAAGAAAAAAGACTGTAACAACTTGTGCTACAGTCGATTTAGCTTATCTACAATTTCTTAGTAGAGGTTATGTTGCATGTTTTGATAATCTTTAAAGAGTTTCAAACAATCATCATGCCCAAGTTGAACAAGATAATCTTCAGGGAGATTTTTTCGTCCTCCCATAAGCTCATCAAAGCGTTGGTCACGAAAACCAATCATGGCATTATCAGCAATCGTACAACCATAATAAACTTTATCAATATTTGCCCAAAGACAAGCTGCTAGACACATTGGACATGGCTCTCCAGTTGTAAACAAAGTTGTTCCTGACAAATCATGCGTGCCAAGTTTTTGACCTGCTGCTCTGATTGCCGTTACTTCTCCATGTGCTGTTGGATCGTGGTGAGCTAGGACCATGTTATGCCCACTAGCAATGATCTTGCCATCTTTTACGATAACAGCGCCAAAGGGACCACCATCTCCTTTTTTAATCCCTTCGTAAGCCTCTTCAATAGCCTTTTGCATGTATTCATTAACCATATGGGCACCTCTTTCATCTCTGTTACCTTAAGTATAACATATCGTTTCAGAAAGTATTATCGTAAAAAATTGATTTACATCATCTAATAGTAAGTCTGTAAGTCTTACGTCCATAAAGAGGTGATAAACAAAGTTGAGCAATTTTCGCTTTTGACAAAGCCACAATTTTCATAGAAATCAATCTCCTTATTGTAGCCAATCACAGCAATTCGCATAAAAGTCTTGTATTTTTCTTTGACCATTTGAATCAACTTACTTCCAATCGTGTGACCTTGATAGGCAGGATCAACAAGTAAATAATGAATATAAGCATTCATTACCCCGTCATCCATGACACAAATCATCCCGACTAATTGGTCGCCGTCCCAAGCTGAATAGACAGTATTAAAATTTTGCATGGCCAGGACAAGTTTTTCTGGATAATGCCCTGATGACCATTCCACTGAAAGAAATAAACGCTCCAAATCACTGCATTTAAAATCATGAATTGCTTTGTATTCAATAGCCGCCATAATACAACCTCTTTCTTTGTTCAGCTAAGTCTTCTGCGTTAGTTATCACGCGCTTTAGTTTATGTCATCAGTCAATCTATCTGGTAAATGATGTAAATACATATCAATAGCATCATTACTTTTTTCAAGAACTGCCATTAAACCTTGATCTGGTCGAGGATGATTATCATGATAATCAATCTCTCCAATATCATTAGGATAAAAAGCAAGTTTCTCACCATCTAACGAAAACTCTGCTTGAACATTTTTCTTATTTCCTCTAGCATCTAGGCGAAGCCATTTTCCTATGGAATCAAGATAGACAGTATTAAGAGCATGGATACAATAACCCGTATCTGGAGTAGATCCAAGTATCAAGCGCTGATAAGAAAAACCTGATGGAATACCATTAGCACGAAGTAGTGCCGCTAAAAGATTAGCTTTTGCCCAACAAATGCCAACCCCTTCACGAAGACAATCACTCGCTGAAACTGTCACACGTTTATCTTTAACATCCCATGAATGATGGATATCATCTCTCACAAAATGAAAAGTTTTTTTTACCAAGTCAATTTGGTCACAACTTTTTTCCTTTAATTTAAGAGCATACTTTTGAATCTCTGGATGGTGATAGTCAACATACTTACTAGCTTCTAAATAAGTTTGATTCATAATCTCTCCTTTATCCCTTCAAATGCTTTTCAATATAATCAAAAAATGGTTTCTTTTTAACATCGAAGACATGGTTTTCGTACCATGCGTAGGATTCTTTTAAGCCTATTTCTATAGGAGTTAACTCTGGCAACAATTCCTCTTGTCTTTTGACATCTAAGAAGAACTCGTAGTCGTAAAAGCTAAAATAATTGCGCTGGTTGACTTCATCAAAGACTTCGATGAATTCTGGAATTTTATTACTGCAGGCGTAGCAGAGCTTCACCCACTGTCGAGCACTTATCGCTTGAGTATTTCCAACATTATAGATGTGCTCTTTTGGCTGCTTTTCAATAATAGCTTCCATCATGCGGCACAAATCCTTGATATAAAAGAATTGTAATTTTAATTCACCGTGGCGTGGCAGATAAAATGGCAAATCATCTTTAGCACAATCAAAGACAAAAGCTTCGCGATAAACATTATTCATCGGTCCGTAAAGATAGGGCGGACGTAAAATATAAGCTTCTGGAACCAGCTCAAGCAAACGTTTTTCTGCTGCAATCTTATCTAGACCATACTGTCCCCAGAACTTATTTTCACCGAGCTGTGATGTTTCTAAGAATGGCTGCGCGCCGTCATCTGGATAAACAGAACTTGAACTAATCATGATATATGTCCCAAATGAACCGAGTGCTTCTACTAAACAAGAAATGTCATTAGCGTTATAAGCTGTCACATCCAAAACAATATCGAAATGGAGACTCTTCAATCGATTACCCAAATCATGTCGATCAGCTTGAATCACAGTCACGCCTTCGACTTGTGTCTTGGTATTTCGATTGAGCACATAGACGTCATAGCCTTTTTTAGCAAAATAAGCCGCTGTATATTTGCTAACAAAAACTGTGCCACCCGTTACAAGTACTGTTTTCATCCAGAAACCTCCTTTTGAATTATCAGAATATTATGATACTTGCATTGTAGCACAAAAAGACAGCACTTACAAAGAACAACTGTTTTTTAGCTTTTATCTTGCATCTTCCTTTAAAATAATCAAAAAACTGCAGCAAGAACAGCTACAGTTTAACATCTTATTCTTTCTCTGAAAAATTACTCAGCTTCATCATCGTCATCTTTGTCAATAAACAGTCCAACCATAACCCCAAAGGCAATACCAAGTGACATCCATAGTCCAATATTATGTGTTAGAAAGCCTATTCCTGCACCAATGGCTACTCCAAAACCCATACCAATTAAGATACCATTTCCTTTAGTCATAATACTGCCCTCCTAAAAACTGAAACTATAAGTGTTTTTCAAATCGAAACATTTCTGAAGCCTCATCATCATTTGGATCTTTGTGATGGCTGTTAAAGAATTCAACAATCTTAAACCCACAGCGATTAACGTAAAAATGAATGTTACGTTTTTCAAAATACGGTGTCACGGTTTCCCAGATCTTCACTTGTGGAAAAATCTTTTCAATTTGGCACCAAGCGCCATAGCCAACTCCCTTGCTATGGCATTTGGGAGAAACAAAAAGCAAATCTAAATCTCCTCTATCTCCCTCAATACGGACCACAACACCACCGACAACCTTTCCGTCATCAAGGATACGGTAGGCTTCTCCGCTATCTATGGATTCTTCGATTGTCTCTCGAGAGATGATTTGACCATCTTCTTCAAAATGGTCATCACGCAGACCAAATTCCTCTAAAGCTCCATAATTAAAAGCTTCTTGATTATCTGTAATAAATTGTTCACGGTCACTTGAAACAAGTGGTTTCAACTCAATCATACTTACCTCTTTTTAGTGAAAAATATTTATCCTCCAACTTTTGAGACGAGTTTTAAAAATTTCTTAGCATTCATTTGCTCATTTGTGACATAATCCCCGTTGTAAAAAAGAGCGTAGGTCGTTATGGGTGTTGGCGCAGCTTGCGCTGTTTTCCTATCCGTAATCTGAATCGCTTCAAAAGGAATCCCTTCTTGCTTAGCTGTTTCTTCAAGGATTGGAACGTACTTGGCATTGAAAGGACATTGGCTGGTGTAATACAAAACATAACCTGATTTTTCGATGTGAGGGTGCTTGGCACAAGCTTTAAAGTTTGGCACTTTAGCTTCATCAGAAAACGGCAGATACCAAAGTTGAATACCATTATCAGCTTCATCAGCTACTTTAAAACCTTTGTAAGCTAGGTACTTTGGATCAGCAAGAAATGGTTTCTTCTTAGCTGCTGCTAAGATACACAAGCCATTCTTCCCTTTTGCTTTGCTATCAGCGATACAAGCCTCCAGCAAATCAGTCGAATAACCATGACCTTTTAAAGAACCCGAAACCCAGAGACAATCAATATACATGTAATCTTCTGCCTCAATGGGATTCCAAGCCTTTTCTGCAGGGATATACTCGATAAAACACTTGCCACGTTCAACACTTTTTAGAAAAACAAGTCCATCATCAAAGCGCTCAGATAACCAAGCTTTTTTAGACGAGACTTGAGCATCTTTGTTATTAGAAATAGCACAGCAAATATGCTCGTTTTCTAAATTATCTTTTGTCACTTGGATGTATTCCATAATCAACACCTCCTAACCGCCCAAGAAAGCGTTATCACTCTTTGTTTTCATTGTAGCAAAATCAAGTCATTATGACAAAAGAAAAACTAACCTTTGATGAGCTAGTTTCTTTTTTTCTTAGGGGCAGGTAATTCTTCGTACATGGCTTGCAGCAAGCGGCTGAGTAAAGCTTTGTCATCAAGTTGATCGACTAAAAGCATCTTTTTAGCCCCTTCGTAGGGAATCTCAAGCCTTGCTTCTGGTAATAAAGCTGTAGCAGACTTAGTTGGTTTAATCAAAAAACGATTGTCATAAATCCCACCAATGACCTTACCACGGTAATAAAGGATGTATTCTCCCATCATTGAACGGTAGGAAATCTCTGGAATTTCTGAAAGTTGGTCCAATATAAAAGCTAAGTATTCTTTACTTGATGCCATATCGTTCACTCCTTAATCATAAACTCTCAAAAAGTTCTTTCACATATAAATCTGGCTGGTTAATCGCATATTGACCGTGAGCCAGACCAGCTTTGATTTCCAAGCGACTGTCTGGTAAAAGATCATGTAAATACCTTGCTGAAGCATGCATCTTTTTAGTTTCTTTTTCTCCCACAATAATGCGAACACGCGCTAACGAATTCTTCAAATTTTTCTTTACTTGATACAAGCTACTAGCCTTTGTAAAAGCAATCAAATTTTGCTTAGAAAGTTTCACTGTGTCCTCATAATAGTGTTCAAACAAATCAGCTCGAATGCCAAGGTAGCGAAACTGCATCTTTGCAAACCACTTCTTCTTAATCAAAGGAAAACTCATCGAAAATAGCGGAGCGACCAAACCTGCTGTCAATTTATCTGGAATAATGGCAGCACTTTCTACAATAGCGTACTGACAAATATCTTTTCGCAAAGCAAGCATTTCTAAAAGAATCTGACCACCAAGCGACAAACCAGCAATCAGAAAAACTGAACCACCGTAGGTTTTATCAATATAATCCAGAAGTCGCTTAGCATTATCTTCAATGCTTGTAAAATCAACATCACTTCCAGCATGTCCATCAAGAATTGGCAAAACCACATGATAGTTTTCACACAGCAGCTCCATCTGAGATTGATATTGCCACCACGACAAACCGCCACCGTGAAGTAACACGATAATGTCTTGATTTTCTTGACCAACTTCAACAACTTTCATCACAATCTCCTCCCCAAAATGCTAACAAAAAAGACCAAAAGTCCTAGTAAAATAATAACACAGCACAACTAATCAAGTACCTGTTATCATATTACCATACTTTTGGTTTTATTTGATGGGGTTAATGTTTTTAGAAAGTGGGATAGAATATTTGATAATAACACAATAGGACAACTGTTAAGTATATATCAGACTTAAAGTAACTATGCTTCAATCTCGCTACTACAATCCTCAATTTCATTAAAATCATTTTTCTGTATCACTTGAGATAGTCTCGTCTAATATAAATTAAAATAGCTTCTAAAATCAGACAAATTGCTGATAACAAAAAACTGATGGTAATGCCAAAATTCTCGGTAATATAGCTCATTAGTAACACAAATACTGAAAATGATAGTGTTGAAATCACTTCAATAACAGAATAAACATTGACCAAATTATTTTCCTCTACAGTCTCCTGAAGAAATACACTTTCAGGAACTTCTTTTAGCTGTGACAACATACCAACTAAAGCGGAAAAAAATAAAAACATCTGTGCATTTGGAAATAAAATAATGACCAACGTCACTATTGCTGTTGATACAAGAGGAAAAAGAATACTTTTCCATTTAGCAGCTAGGAACTTTTCAGATAATCTGAAAGCAATTAAACCACTGGTTATAATGCCAATAGAGTATGCTGTATTTGAATATCCCCAGTAGCTTTCTGTTTTATTTAATAACTCAGTTACAAAAACAAGTATAATGGAAGAAACCCAAATCGTATTTGAGAAAATTTCAAATAAATTTGCCGAGATAAAAAGTCTTAATCTAGGATCTCTAGCAACTGACTTCCAACCTTTGACTAAAATGTCAAGATTAGCCTCTGACTCTAGCACCTCCACCTCAGCATCAGGAAGAAATAACATCATGAAGCTGGAAATTATATACAACAGTAAAATTATAAGAGTGGTAGATAAAAGGCCAATCGTTGCAAACAAGAGTCCACCTAATCCCCACCCCACCAATTGAGTAGCTTCACCACTCATTGACAATGCTGAGTTTGCCTTACCCAAATCAGTTGCATAACGTGGGACAATAGCATAGGAAACAGGTGCTGCAAAACCATCTAATATAGAAATTACAACAACAAATAGATACATCACCAAGGGCGGTACTGATTTCATGACTATAAACATTCCTACCAGTATCAACAATAATATAGTCTTTCCGAATTGAGATAAAGATAGAACCTTATTTAGTGCTAACCGTTTAGTAACTAAAGGAACTAAAATACTAGCAACAAAAGAGGATATTCCTATTAAAATAGGAACTAATGAAGTGGCAATTACTGATTTTGAAATAATGTATATGTTAGCAATGATAGTTACTCTAAAGAAAATATCTGCTAAATTTGCAAACAATTGAGAAACTAACAACTTGATAAATGAGTTAGACATACGTTACTCCCACCTTTTCTTTCAACTCTGGAATTAAAATTTGATTAACAAACTTTTCAAATTCCTGTTTTTCCCATTGACATTGTTTATAAAAATCGACATCAGCGGATAATTTGCAACCTCCCGAACATAAACCACCTATTTCACAAATTTGACAATCTTTATAATCTAAAAAAGTCTTTGTTTCGTTTTGATAAGACATCAAGTCAATGGTGCGTAAATTTCCTAGAATGTATTGAGGACGTCCAACTGTTACAGTACATCTAAATAGACTTAGTTCATTATCAATATAAAAAAACCTATCATACGGGGACACATTCCAACAGTAATTATACACTCCTTTAGTTTGAGCCTCATTAAATGACAGTTTTAACTTGAAAAAAAGAGTAACCCTTTTCAATTGAAATTTCTTTTTCTTTCAAAACAAGAGCACTTCCCACACCCTGTCGGTGATATTCTTTCAAAACTCCTATCGCACATAGTTCAACTGTATCTTTTAAGTTCTTTTCTCTCTGTTTGAAAAAGAAAAGAATACCAAGCAAAAAAGACTTACTGTACCAAATATTAAATAATTACTCCTTATACTAAAATTATCAGCAAAAATACCAGCTAGAAAATCTGCTACCATAAAACTTATTGAAATAAATAAATTATATACCGACCACGATACTGCTCTATTTTTTTCTATCGATATATTAAATTTAGAGTAAAAATGGTTATTATAACTGGAATTGAGAATACGCATTAATAGAAAAGTTATAATTTGGATGAATAAATTGGTTTGAAAAAACATAAAAATAGCTAGTATTGGCAGCATTAAACTTATTTTAAACTTAATTTTTAGATAACTTCCCAAAGCCATAGATATATTAAACATAAATAGTACGATACCCAACATATCTAATGAAAGTCCCTGTTCATTTAAAAATATACCTGCATAAGAATTGCTAATCATAATTAGAGTCGAGAATGCTACTCCTAACAATATTAAGTTCCATGGAATATCTTTAACATTATCAATGCTGAATATTTTTTGATCATTATTCAGTGTATTTCTGATTTCAGGTAATCCTATTAAACTTAATTGACTTAAAACCACAAATACAATGGAAATAATAATCGGATAACTAAAATTCCTATTCAATAAATATGGAGATATAATTGTAACAATAGCTATAAAAACATATTTTATTGTATTGAGATATTTCAAAAATGATTTATACACTACTTCATCATCAATTATTTCAAAATTATAGGCATTAAGAACACCTGAAGATAATGATTCCGACAATCCAAAAGATATTGCTGAAATATATATTATATTTGATTTTCCAAAGAGTAAACAAGATAGCGCTAAAATTAATAGAAAATTTGATATAACCAAAATTTTCTTGTAACCAAACTTACTTGAAATAACGCTTAATGGAATATCAAAAACTGAACCACATAACTCGGTAATAACAGATAAACTAGCTATTTCTGTGAAAGAGAAACCTAGATGCTTTAAAAGTAACATTGTTACAAAGTAGTACGGTAATCCAGACAGAAATATATTCATCACATATAAATTAAAAATCCTTTTACTCATAATTTGCAAACTGAGTCTCTAAAATATTCTGGACTCTTCTCCTTAATCAAGTTAACATAGCAGCCGCCTTCGCAAATTTTTACTAAGCACTCCATTATCTTTTGCCTGACGCAAAATTCACTCCCAATCTTTAGCAGGTTTGGAACTTCTATCTTCTCGATTTGCTAAAAAACAAAAACCACATTTTAAATCACAATACATACTAGGGTATATTACTAATTCGAGTGGAAAACTCAATACATTATGCTTTTTTAATTTTGCTACATGCTCCCTCGCATTTTTTAAAGTCTCGGCAGGATCTTTCAATGATCCCCTCAATATTTTTATCAGAATAGATATCTAATGATAATGCTCGTTTTAATTTTCCTGCTTCTATATCTTTTTTAAAAAAAGAAACAGCAATTTCAAAACCATGGATTTGAACTAGATATAGAAAAAAGCCTCAGTCTCATCTAATTCAACTCGATCAAAATTTGTTTTATTTATTAAAATTCCACCAAACTTCTCTAGTCTAAATAAAGCATCTTCTGAAAACGTTATTATTTCGAATACCTTTCTAAAAAAGCAGAGGAAAATGTAACCTCTGCTTATCCTATGAGATAAATTACCAGATCACTTCCAACCGTCGCCTTTTGCCATAGAACTAGACTCAAGGACTTTCTCAAGTTCTTTAGACATAATTGTAACTCCTTTCAAATAGGATACTATAATTATATTCTTTTTCATCACTTACAATAAAACATTCCCATATCTGCACACTACCCTTTATCTGCTAAAATTTTTTCTAAATGTCCTTCATAAATCTTTGCTATATGATTACTTCCAGCTAATTTCATTGCGGCAATACTCTTCCTCATTTCAACAATTGCTTTTCTATCTCCTTCTTTTTTATATTGATATAAGTGTTGTACATACTGAAATACTAACCTCTCATAGATTTCCGTCTCAGTGAAAAAACATTGCTTTAGTTGTTTTTCAAAATACAAAGCATCAAAAATTTTTCCTCTTTCAACACATGTGATATATCCATTTAATAACATCGATGAGATCATTCGCCTATTCTTTGGTATTTCTTTATAAAAATCTGAACGCCTACACATTTCTCTAGCCAAAACCATAAAAACATCATGATTTAAGGCATCTAATGTATTTGCAAATATCAATAATTCGTAATATCCCCAGTATTCAACACTAAATAAATAATCTGTTAAATAAGATAAATCATCACTAGAATAATAAGGCTCTCCCGATAAATCTTGTAATCGAATTTTTAACAAAATAGTATTTATTTGATGAAATTTGCTCCGCTTGGAATTTGACTCCATTTGTAAATAGAGTAATTTTTTCATACCTTCAACATCATGATTAGATACAAAACAATTAACCTTTAACAAAAGTTCATTTAGTTCATCACGACGGAAGTCATGAACTGCATACATAAATTCATCAATCGGTACATTAACCTCATCTAAAACAGCTATAAACTTTGAAATTGTTAAATCAGTCTCACCATTTTCAAAACGTGATAACTGAGATGTTGATATACCAACCTTAGCAACATCTTTTAATCGTAATCCTCTAGATTCTCGAAACTTTTTAAAAATTTCTCCAAATTTTTTCATATTGTACCTCTGATATGTATACACAGGAATATTCTTAATTTTCAGTATTTTATCATAAAACATAAAAAATTGAAAGCAAGAAAATTTACATGAAAAACAATAGGTTATTAACTATATTACTTCTAGCCTTTGAGGGAATCATTATCATTGTTATGGGTTAATTGCTATTTGAAAAATAAAAAAGCGAAGGCATTGTAGTTATGCCTTCACTAAAATATTTTATACATAAAAGTATTTATTCAATACAATCCTGCTTAATAATAGCTAAAAATAACTCTACTTCGCTGTTTCAGTAGCTCGTACAAGCAGTGATACTGCCTCAACATGGTGCGTATTCGGGAACAAATCCACCGGCTGTACTTTTTGGAGTTTGTAGCCGAGTTCTTGGTAAAGTTTGATGTCACGCGCCATAGTTGCTGGGTTACATGAGATGTAAGTGACTTTTTCTGGTTGCATGGCTACGCTTGCTTTGATAAAGTTTTCTGTCAAGCCTTTACGTGGTGGGTCAACCAAAATAACGCTTGGTTTGATGCCATTTTTGCTCCATGTCGCCATGGCATGCTCTGCAGAATCAGCCACATAATGCGCATTAGTAATGCCATTAAGTGCAGCATTGCGTTTAGCATCTTCAACCGCTTCTTCAATCACTTCAACACCATAAACTGCTTTGACATTTTTGGCAAATGAAAGTCCAATTGTTCCAATTCCAGAATAGGCATCAATCACGATGTCATCAGCCGTCAAATCTGAGAAATCAATAGCAGTTTGGTAAAGTTTTTCAGCCATTTCAGTGTTCACTTGGTAGAATGAACGCGCTGAAATTTCATATTGATTGCCAAGCATGCTGTCAACAATCGTATCTTTTCCATAAAGTGTTCTAAAGTCATTACCAAAAATCGCATTGGTATTTTTATCGTTAATGTTTTGAACAACTGATTTCACCGCTGGAAATTCTGCTACGATTTTTTCGATGATTTGCTCGATGCGGAAAATTTTCGGACGTGTTGTGACAAAGACAAGCATCATCTCACCAGAATAATGTCCACGACGAACCACCAAGTTACGAATTAAACCAGTTTGTTCTTTTTCATCGTATGGTTTAAGGTCAAAACGACGAAGCAAATCACGTGTGAAATTGATTAAACGGTCAATTTCTTTATTTTGAATGTAAAAATCAGAAATTGGCATCAAATCGTGTGAATGTTTGCGGAAGAAACCAGTTTCCAGTTGTCCATTAACACGGCGAACTGGCACTTGCGCTTTGTTACGGTAAGCGTAAGGATGCTCCATACCAAGTGTTTCTAACACTTCAACATCTGAAATGCCAGCTGTTTTATACAAATTATCAGCTACTTGTTTGCGTTTAAATTTCAATTGTTCAGCGTAAGCCAAATGTCCAAAATCCGCAATTCCTGTACGCAAGTAATCCACATTCAAATCTTGGTTACGGTGTTCAGAAATGGTGAGGTATTCTTCAACCTTACCAAAACCAATATTTTTCTTCACTTTCAAGACGCGCATCTTGATTTTTTCACCTGGAAGAGCATTTTCAACAAAAAAGACGAAGCCATCAACTTTGGCAACCCCTGCTCCTTCGTGTGATAAATCTGTGATTTCAACCTCTACAATGCTATTTTTTTCTAACATATTTTCCTTTCATGCCTGACTTATATAAGCCATCAGTAATATCTTATTCTCGGTTTCTTCCCTATAAAAAATAGAGAAGCTTAACTGCCTCTCTATTATATCATATTATTAACGTAGCCCAAGGTCTTTCAACTCTTTTTGGTATTTATTGAAATCAATGGCAATTCCTAGACCGCCATACATATCATAATCATCTGTCCAGTCGCCTTCTGCAGGAACTGTCTTTTGCTCAATTCCCTTTTGACCACTTGTCACCACTCCCAAGCCTTCTTTAACAAGAAATGGATAAGAGATGTTGGTTGAGGTAAGGGCATAGATTTTGCCGATTGCTGCTGAGCCTGTAAAGAGTTTTGAAGGGTCTTTGATTTGATTGACAATCGCTGAGATGACTTGTTGTTGACGTTGTGTACGACCATAATCGCCGTCATCATCCTTACGAAAACGCGCATAATTTAGCAAAGTCCGTCCATCCATACGTTGTTGACCAACTTCAATGGTCTGATTAGGGACGCTACCATCTGCTTGCATGTTAAGGTCATCAGGCACTTCAACCGATGACACTTCTTGACCATCAACCGTACCAAACTTGGCATCTATCTCAACGCCCTTTGGAAAGAGAGTATTGATAGCTTCTGCGAATGTTTCAAAATCAACCATGACATAATACTTAACGTTAATATCAAAGTTATCCTTCAAAGTTTTACGCATGAACTCAGCACCTTGACGATCATCTTGTTCGCCAATGTTAAAGGCCACATTTAGCTTTTGGTCATTAGCATAGTCATTATAGCTGACACCATTGATATTCACCAAAGTATCACGCATAAAGCTAACTAGTTTAACTTTACCTTCTTTGTTACCAATATTCATCACCATGATGGTATCTGTTCTAGCATCAGATGAGCCTTGCGAAATCCGCTTATCACTACCAAGAATCAGAATATTAGTCCCGTCATGACTATCTTGACCGTTAAAAGGTTCTACTACTGCAGCAGAATATTTCGTCTCGCCACTAGAAACTTCGTGAACCCCATGATAAAACATGTAAACCATGCCAATCATAACGATAATAACTAAGAAACCACAAAATTGCAAAAAATGCTTGAAACGTTTTTTATGGTTCTTCTTTTTGGGCTTCTTTGCTTTGGTCACCTTAGGTTCTTCGTGAGCGATTCCTTCGTAATAATCTAAATAAGAAGTTTGCTTTTTTGCTTTTTTCTTTCGCTTTGAAGTCCGTGACTTTTTTGCCTGCGGATATTTTGGCAAACCTTGTGAGGTCACTTGATTATCATAATCATCATAATCGTCGTATTCATCGTAAGTCACATAGGCATCATAATCATCGTCATAGTCGTCATCGTAGTAAACATAATACTCGTAATAGTCGCCATAATCGTCATAACGCTCATAATTTGGCTCTTTATTGGCAGACGAAGGATATCCAGATGACATCTCTTGCATACTCATCTGCTTTTTATGATAGAGATAACCAAATTCTTCCTTTTGCTGCGGATTTAGGTATTCTAAATTTCCCAAAAGGTACTCATATCTTAATTCTTCGTGTCGACTTAATTTATCTTGTGCCATATCTCATACCACTCTTTCAATCTAGCTATACTAAAGTCAGTACAAGTTTAACGAAACGACTATACTATTATTATACTAAAAAATGACATTAGAACGAAATCATAACTTGTAAACGTCGTAATTTCCGAGCATTTTATAACCAATACCAAGCTGGCGCAATTCTTCCAGCGCAAAAGTGACTAGAGCTTCATTGGTATTATCAATATCAACGATGAAAAAGTACTCTCCAAGAGCTGTCTTCAAAGGACGACTTTCGATTTTAGTCAAGTTAATTCCGCGCCATGCAAACACAGACAAAGCCTTATAAAGTGCCCCTGGAAGATTATCTGGCAGAGTCAAAGCAAGAGACACTTTTTGTTGACACTTAAACAATTCAAAAGCGTATTTCTTCCGACCAAGCACCCAAAAGCGCGTGTAGTTTTCATCCATTTCTTGGATGTCTTTGGCGATAATCTCTAAGCCATATTCTTTTGCGGCAGCAACTGGTGCAATTGCTGCAAAAGGCTCAGCAGGGTTTTCAGCAATAAAACGCGCAGCATAGGCAGTGCTCGCTGTCATTTCAATTTGAACATTTGGATAGTGAGACTTGATGTATTTTTTCCCTTGAGCAATAGCCTGCGGATGTGAGAAAATTTTTTCAATCGCCTTATCCTGCGAAGTTGCTAAAAGCTGTTGTTTAATCGGTTGAATCATTTCCGCAACCGCTTCAATTTTAGCTTGATGAAAAAGGTAGTCCAGAGTTTCGTGAACTGACCCTTCAATGGAATTTTCAACAGGAATAATGGCATAATCCACCATTCCTTCTTCGTAAGACTTGATTACTTCAGTGATATTTGCAAAAGGCACTCGATCAGCTTCAGGGAATGCCTTAACAGCAACATTGTGCGTAAAAGAACCATTCGGTCCTAAATAGCCAACTTTCATCCAATTTCCTCAATAATTTCTTCCGGTGTTTTTCCAGCAACTTCGATAATACGATTGGCTGCAGCCTCATACATCTCTTGACGTCCATCAAAGATAGCTTTGAAATCTTCTTTACTATTATTAACAAATAAAGGACGGACATTCTTTGTATCATTTTTAATACGATTATAAAGCGTGTCAAAATCAGCTTTCAAGTAAATCGTTTCAGGATTTTTTGCCAAAATTTCTCGGTTAATTGGGTTGATAACCACACCACCACCAGTTGAGATAACATGGTCAGAATTCGCCAATTCAGCTAAGACCTGTGATTCAATCTCACGGAATTTTGCTTCGCCTTCTTTTTCAAAAAAGTCCGCAATTGACATGCCAATACGCTCTGTAATCAAAGCATCCATGTCGATATAATCTTTATCTAAAAGTGAGGAAATGGTTGATTTTCCAGACCCCATAAATCCAATAATAATTCTAGCCATGTGACAAGACCTCCAAATCACTAAAGAAGCTTGGGTAGCTTGTGTTGATTGCTTCTGCGCGCTCTAACTCAACATCACCCTCTGACACCAAAAGCGCAGCAATTGCCGCCATCATACCGATACGGTGGTCACCAAAAGTATTGATTTTAGCACCATGAAGTGGTGTTTTTCCTTTGATAATCATGCCATCATCAGTCGGTGTAATATCAGCCCCCATTGCATTCAAAGCATCCGCCACAACTTGGATGCGGTCTGTTTCTTTGACTTTTAACTCTTCTGCATCACGAATGACTGTTGTACCATTAGCTTGTGTAGCAAGAAGAGCAATAATTGGTAATTCATCAATCAAACGTGGAATGATTTCACCACCGATTTCAGTGCCAGAAAGCTCTGAAGTTTCAACGGTAATCGTTGCTGATTTGGCAATGTCATCAACATCTGAAATTGTCATTTTACCACCCATTGCTTCAATGACATCAAGAATACCTGTACGAGTTTCATTGATACCAACGTTTTCAAGTGTTACTTTAGCATTTGGAACAATAAGCCCTGCAACTAACCAAAAGGCTGCTGATGAAATATCACCTGGAACGACCACATCTTGACCAGTAAATTCTTGACCACCTTTGATGCGAATTTCTTTGCTATTCACATCAATTGCACCGCCAAATTGAACAATCATATCTTCGGTGTGATTACGTGTCTTTTCTTTTTCGATAATGACTGATTCCCCATCTGCTTGCAAAGCAGCAAAAATCAAAGCAGATTTCACTTGAGCTGATGCCACAGGAAGTTGATAATGAATTGGCTTAAGGTTCTTGCTTCCGTGCATAGTAAGTGGTGGCAAGTCACGCTCAGTATGACCTGAAACCTCAACACCCATTTGACGAAGTGGAATTGTCACGCGATTCATTGGACGTTTTGACAAACTGTCATCTCCAAACATCTCAACCGTAAAATCTTGTCCAGCCAAAACTCCAGAAATCAAACGAATTGATGTTCCTGAATTTCCCATATCAAGTTTATTTTGTGGGGCTTTAAGACCATCAAAACCAACACCTGTAATGGTTACAAGGTCTCCATCATCTTGAATATCAACCCCTAAATCACGAAAAACTTGCATGGTTGACAAAACATCTTCGCCACGTAAAATATCGCGAACAGTCGTTTTCCCCTTAGCAAGACTTCCGAACATGATAGAACGGTGACTGATTGATTTATCTCCAGGAACACGTAACGTTCCTTGTAATTGTGACACATTTGTCAATAATTTCATACAACTCTCCCACGGTTTAGTTTTAATTCTATTGTACCATAAAAATACTGAAAATTTGCACAACTCTCTAACAATTCTCTTTTTATGATGTTTTATGTACAAAATTTACAAGAAAAACAACTGAAAGAAATTCTTTCAGCTGTTTATGTTTTATTTTTTGCTGCTTTCGTCATCCATTGAAAGAACTGACAAGAAGGCTTCTTGTGGCACTTCAACAGAACCGATAGCTTTCATACGTTTCTTACCAGCTTTTTGTTTTTCAAGCAATTTACGTTTACGAGAAACGTCACCACCATAACATTTCGCCAAAACGTTTTTACGAAGAGCTTTGATGTCAGATCGAGCAACAATTTTTTGACCGATAGCCGCTTGAATTGGCACTTCGAATTGTTGACGTGGAATGATTTTCTTCAATTTTTCAACGATTAATTTACCACGTTCATAGGCAAATTCATTGTGAACGATGAAGCTAAGCGCATCGACTTTGTCACCATTAAGCAAAATATCCATTTTAACCAATTTAGATTTACGGTATTCTGAAATTTCGTAATCAAAGCTTGCATAACCACGTGTTGATGATTTCAATTTATCAAAGAAATCAAAGACAATTTCAGCAAGTGGGATTTGGTAAATGACATTAACACGATTTTCATCGATGTAATCCATTGTCACAAAATCACCACGTTTGCGTTGTGCAAGTTCCATAACTGCTCCGACATATTCTTGCGGAACCATGATTTGTGCTTTAACATATGGTTCTTCGATACTTGCAACCTTAGTTGGATCTGGGAACTCAGATGGGTTTGACACTTCAAGCATGTCTCCATCAGTCGTATTGACATGGTATACAACGGATGGCGCTGTCATGATCAAGTCAATGTTAAACTCACGTTCCAAACGTTCTTGGATAACGTCCATGTGAAGAAGTCCCAAGAAACCACAGCGGAAACCAAATCCAAGAGCTTGTGATGTTTCTGGCTCGAATTGAAGACTAGCATCGTTCAATTGAAGTTTTTCAAGTGCTTCACGAAGGTCATTGTATTTATTTGATTCGATTGGATAAAGACCAGCAAACACCATTGGGTTCATTTGTTTATAACCGTGAAGCGGTTCTGCTGCTGGATTGTTTGCAAGCGTTACAGTATCACCTACACGTGTATCAGCAACTGTCTTGATTGACGCCGCGATATAACCAACATCACCTGTTGCTAAGAAATCACGTCCAACTGCTTTTGGTGTGAAGATACCAACTTCAGTAACATCAAATGTTTTACCATTAGACATCAACTGGATAGTATCTCCAGGTTTCACCATACCATTGACGATGCGTACTTGAAGGATAACTCCACGATAAGCATCGTAAACTGAGTCAAAGATAAGGGCTTGAAGTGGTGCTTCAACATCACCAGCTGGTGCTGGCACGTATTCAACGATTTGTTCAAGGATTTCTTCAATCCCGATACCAGCTTTTGCTGAAGCAAGAACTGCTTCAGAAGCATCAAGACCGATAACATCTTCGATTTCTTGACGCACACGCTCAGGATCAGCAGCTGGCAAGTCAATCTTATTAATGACTGGCAAGATTTCCAAATCATTATCAAGGGCTAAATACACATTAGCAAGGGTTTGAGCTTCAATACCTTGTGCCGCATCGACAACCAAAATAGCCCCTTCACATGCCGCTAGAGAACGTGACACTTCGTATGAAAAGTCGACGTGTCCCGGTGTGTCAATCAAGTGGAAAATATAAGTTTCACCGTCTTTAGCTGTGTAATTCAACTCGATAGCATTAAGTTTGATTGTGATACCACGTTCACGCTCCAAATCCATGCTATCCAAGAGTTGAGCTTGCATTTCACGACTAGAAACTGTTTCAGTCTTTTCCAAAATACGGTCAGCCAAAGTTGACTTTCCGTGGTCAATATGCGCAATAATTGAGAAATTGCGAATCTTTTCTTGTCGTTTTTTTAATTCTTGAATATCCATCTATCCTATAATCCTATACAATTATTCATTATTTCTATTATAACAAATAAACACCTTGGGTGCTATAAAAAGTTTGTAACAAGCGATAAAAGCAAGGAAAAGCACTTACAAAAAAGAACCGCAAATTTCTTTACATTTTGTAAATAAAGCGCTATCATTTAAGTGAAAATTAGACAAATAACTTACTTCCACACTTCATTTTAAACTGTATCATCCTATCTCACACACTTAACCGTTGATAAGGAGAACATCATGAAAAAGAGAACAATGATTATTGTCTGTGCTGCGGCACTATTAGGATTGTCTAGTTTTTTCGTAACAAGTCCGCCACTTGTCTCGGAACCCCATGTCGTCTACGCTGCGGCGACTAGTAGTCAGAAAAAAGCTCTAAACAAGGCTGAAAAGTACTACAGGCTCATGAACATGTCAAAATTAGGCATTTACGACCAATTGACATCAGACGTTGAAAAATATTCTGCTGAAGATGCTCAATATGCCGTTGACCATTTAAAAGCTAATTACAAAAAAGCTGCGCTTAAAAGAGCAAAGAGCTACTACAAGATTATGCACATGTCAAAACAAGGCATCTATGACCAATTATCTAACGAAAATGGTGATAAATTCACCGCTGAGCAAGCTCAGTACGCTATCGACCATGCCAAATTAGACTATAAAAAAGCTGCCTTGGAAAAAGCAAGAAGTTATAAGAATACACTAGACTTGTCATCAGACGAAATCTACGAACAACTCACTTCTGAACACGGCGCAAAATTCACCGCCGAAGAAGCACAATATGCCATCGACCATCTGAATGACTGAGCCAATCTAACCTAGCAAACCTATGACCCATATAGGAAAAACCACCTGGAAAATTTCTAGGTGGTTTTGGTGTGAGAAAACAAAAAAGCAGCCAAAAGACTGCTTCAAAATATTATTCCCCAAACCAAAGGGCAATTTCACGTTCAACTGATTCTGGTGAATCTGAACCGTGAACGATGTTAAATGTTGCTGCTCCTTCTGCTGGTGCTTGAGCAAAGTCACCGCGGATTGTTCCAGGAAGAGCTTCCTTAGGGTTAGTTGCACCCATCATTGTACGCCAAGAAGAAATCACTTCTTCACCAGACATAACACCAGCAATCACCGGACCACTTGTCATAAAGTCCACGATTAGTGGGAAGAATGGACGGTCAACTAAGTCTTCGTAGTGTTTTTCTAACAATTCTGGAGTTGCCATACGCATTTCCAATTTTTCAATTTTGAAACCACGACGTTCGATACGGTGTAATACTTCACCAACAAGTCCGCGTTTCACACCATCTGGTTTAATCATAAAGAAAGTTTTTTCCATGTAAACAATCCAACCTATCTAAATAAATTCACCTTCAATTTTACCATAAAAGAAAATTTTTGAAAAACGTTGAAAGGTATTTTCACTAAAGTTTTAGTTGGGAATTACAATAAGAAATAACAACACAGCTCTAAAACGCCAACAATCGCCAAACCGTTACGGATAACGTTTTGGAACTATTCGAAACAACACAGCGAGTTAAAATAAGGCTTTGTCCGTACACAACTTGTAAAAGTGGCACCCGATTCGGGTGCATTTTTTGTGATTCAAATAGATATAACAAAATTAAACAAGTTTATTTTACTCCTCAAATTATTAAAAAACAAGCGTTTCCACGCTTGTTTTCTTTTTATTTTATTGCTGCTTAACTCACCAGCCAGCCCCAGAAAAAAGGGAGAAGAAAGGCGATGATACCTGCGATAACGAAGGTGATGCGCAGCCATTTTTGCGAAATGTTAGAGGATTTTACCCAAAATGTGATGGAAAAAAGCCACGATGCGGCAAACGGTAGCCAAAAGTACCATGCAAGTGTCATTTTTCATCCTTTCTCTCATTATTTTTTAGGCGATGATTTAATTGCTTACGAGCTATTGCGACTAAGCTTAGCATGAGCGCTTCATAAGTTACAAAGAAGATGATAAAGCAATGCATGAAGTATTCTTCTGGCAGCACCCAGATGATAGGATCTGTTGCTGGGTTAAAGAGCCAACTGCTATCACCAGGAAATAAGGCTTCATGAAAGAGAGTAAAGAATTGGTTAAAACCAATCAAAAGACCTGCTACTGCAATGACAATCGGTAAAATTGCAGCTACGGTAAAAGCTCTCTGATGAAGAAAAAGTGACTTTTCAGCTCTGCTATTTTTCCAAAAACGCCAAGATGGATAAGCCAGTAAGATGAATACTGCTTGTGCTAAATGAAATAGATGCTTCACGTCGCCAAAATGCTTAAGCCCACTAGCTGATGAGGGAAAATCAGGCATAGCTAGAGTGTGCGATAATGGATTCGTCAGATATGTCATCAAGACATTGAAGTTTTTTAAGAGGTCAGCTTTTGTTATAGTCACTTGGAGGGTAAGCTTGAGCCAATCCACCTCTAAAGGATAGATTAACCAAGCGCCGTAAATAGCTACTAGCACTGCTAAAGATAGAAGCCATAACCAAGTGCTAAAGGTCCAAATTCTATTTTTCATCAAAATTCCATTCGTCAAGGCTAGCTAGTACGTGATCAGGTTTTACTGGAAGTGTTGGCACTTCTTCAGGTTTGGTAAATCCTGTTGTCACAAGTAAAGTAGCAATATCATTTTGAATTCCTGCCATGATATCTGTTAGGTAGTTATCTCCAACCATGATAGCTTCTTCACGTTTGACCCCAAGGACGTCCAAGGCTTTGTTCATGATAATGGCATTCGGTTTTCCGATATAAACTGGTTTAACACGTGTTGCAACTTCTAATAGATTGTTAATGGCACCAGCTCCTGGCATCAAGCCACGTTCCGTTGGAATGTTCAAGTCTGGGTTCGTTCCGATAAAGACAGCACCTTTTTGAATAGCCAATGTCGCTACCGCTAATTTTTCATAAGTCAAATCAGTATCAAGTCCAACAACGACATAGGCTGGATTTTCAGTATCTTCGACATAACCTGCTTCTGCGATAGCTGTTTTCAAACCAGTTTCCCCAATCACATAAACAGTTTTGCCACGATTCAAATCGTTCATGTAATCAATCGTCGCCATTGTTGCGGTGTAAATAGTGTTAAGAGGTGTATGAACGTTGAATTGTGTTGCAAGCATTTCTTGGACTTTTTCAGGTGTACGTGTTGAATTGTTTGTCACCAAGACATAAGGAATATTTCTTTCTTGAAGACGTTGAATAAAACGTTCTCCAGCTAGAATACGATCTTTTCCTTTATAAATTGTTCCGTCTAAATCAATCAAATAGCCTTTATAAGTCATTCTTTCCTCCATATATAGTAAATGACCTTTCAGGTAAGTTAAAAGGTCATTAAGTCTTACTTCTTTCCTTAATTATTTAAAAATAGCAGAGCGCTTATTTTTCTTTCCATTCAATGCGTGCTTGAGCTCGTACCACACCTTGAGTGACAATTTCATGTTTGGTTGTCAAGCCAACACGTTCAACACGTGACTTGATGTCATGACCATATTGAACTTCTTTCACATATTTCAAATTAATGTGGTGTGGAATGTATTTTTCCAAAAAGTTAACGTCTAAAACATCATACATCCATTCAAGGTATTTACTATTATTAACATGACCATTTAAATCAAGATCAAAGAAACGCACATGATATAAGGTTTCTTCTGGATTTTCCAAGCCTTCATAACGAGGACCACGATAGATTTTTTTAACTTTTTCTACTTGGTAAACATCCACAATATCATCAACGACAGGATGTACTTTTCGAGTGTCATAATCCATCAAGACAAAGGTTGAATGAATGGTCAAAATCTTCTCACCATCTTCGCCATAGACATTAAAATCACGGTAACAAAAGAGCTTGTTATAAACTGTTGGCACCGTCTCGATTACAATGTTTTCGGTATATTTAGGCAAGCGGTCGATCTCAATAGCATATTCTGTGATAATCCAGACAAGATTATAAGTTTGAAAAACATACTCGTCACTCATTCCAAGACTTAACGATTGTTTGCCAGAAACTTGCAAAACAAGCGATAAGAGTTGTGATAATTTCATATTTTGATTAATATCACTTTCATAAAAAGGTACTTGATATTTTTCTTGATAACTTAATCCCATCTTTTTTACTCCAATATAAATCTCTCTGCGACTGTGTCTCCCAAAAACAGTCCTTTTTTGGTCATGCGTACCACCTTATCATCTGGAACCAATAGGCCTTGCTGACAAAGTTCTCTCACGATTTGACCATAACGTTCTTCAAAAGACAAGCCGAATTTTTCTTCAAATCTGGCGATAGAAACACCTGATTTTTTACGTAATCCTAAGAACAATTCTTCTTCCATCATCTCATCTTTTGTCAATTTTTCTTCTGATAATCTAGCATTACCTTGGGCAACTGCTTTAAGATAATGCTGAATTGGCCCTCGATTACGATAACGGACACCATTTAAATAGCCAGAAGCCCCTGCTCCCACACCAAAATACTCTGCATTGTCCCAGTACATCAAATTATGGCGGCTTTCAAAACCTGGTTTGGTGAAGTTTGAAATTTCATAGTGCTCAAAGCCATTAGCTTCTAACTCAGAAATGATGTATTCAAACATCTCCGCTTCCAAATCTTCTTTAGGTAATTGTAATTTACCGCGACGCATTTTATTCATGAAAACCGTGTGGTGTTCCAGAATCAAGCTATAAAGGCTTAAGTGCGGAATATCAAGTGCAATAGCCTTAGCCACATTTTCCTTGACATCTTCCATAGTCTGACCAGGAAGAGCATAAATCAAGTCAATTGAAATGTTATGAAAACCAGCTTTTTTCAAATTCGAAATCGTTGAATAAATCTGAGCTTCATTGTGACTACGACCAATTTGCTTCAAATGTTTGTCATTGAAAGTCTGAACGCCAAGTGACACACGATTCACGGCTGAGCGCTTGAGCACTTCAATCTTATCTTCTGTTAAATCACCTGGGTTAGCTTCAATAGTGAATTCTTCTAAAGCACTCAAATCCAAGTGCTTAGTCAAATTCGTCAACAAGTACTCCAGTTGTTCTGCAGTAATTGAGGTTGGTGTTCCACCACCAATATATAAAGTACGCAATTTCTTAATATCATAAGACTCAAACTCACGAATAAGAGCCTGCAAATACTCATCGACAGGCTGATTCTTGATAAAAACCTTTGAAAAATCACAATAATAACAAATCTGCGTACAAAAAGGAATATGTACATAAGCTGATGTTGGTTTTGTTAGCATGACGCTATTATAACATTTTTAAGTGAGATAACCAATGAATTAAATACAATAAAATCTTAGCAAGCAAAAAAGGAGAGCACCACTGCTCAATCCTTTTTCATTTATTTTAATTAGTCGATTCCAATTTCTTTACGAACGACATCAGCAATAGTATCGACATAGTAACTTACTTCTTCATCGGTTGGAGCTTCTGCCATAACACGAAGAAGTGGTTCTGTACCACTTGGGCGGACCAAGATACGACCGTTTCCGTTCATTTCTTCTTCCATTTTGCTGATGATTTCTGCGATAGCTGGAACTTCCATGGCTTTGCTCTTCATGCTGTTTTCAACACGAACGTTAACCAATTTTTGTGGGTAAATTGTAACTTCAGCAGCTAGTTCAGAAAGTGGTTTACCAGTTTCTTTCATGACTTTAACCAATTGGATACCAGTCAATTGACCATCACCAGTGGTGTTGTAATCCATGATAATCACGTGACCTGATTGTTCACCACCAAGGTTATAGCCTGATTTACGCATTTCTTCAACAACGTAACGGTCACCAACAGCTGTGATAGCTTTGTTAATCCCTTCGCGGTCAAGTGCTTTGTGGAAACCAAGGTTTGACATAACAGTTGTTACGATTGTGTTGTGAGCCAATTGTCCACGTTCAGAAAGGTATTTACCGATGATGTACATAACTTTGTCACCATCAACGATTTCACCATTTTCATCAACAGCAATCAAACGGTCGCTATCACCATCAAAAGCAAGACCAACTGCAGCACCTGATTCTTTAACAAGTTCTTGCAATTGTTCTGGGTGAGTTGATCCTACACCATCATTGATGTTAAGACCATCTGGATTTTCACCGATAACTGTAATATCAGCATCAAGATCTAGGAAAATATCACGTGCAGATACAGATGCTGAACCATTTGCTGTATCAAGAGCAACTTTCATTCCTTCTAAGCTAATACCTGTTGACACAAGGAATTTTTCGTATTTACGAAGACCTTCTGGATAATCAACAAGTGTTCCCAAACCGTCTGCTGAAGGGCGTGGAAGTGTATCTTCTGGTGCGTCAAGAAGAGCTTCAATTTCCAATTCTTGATCATCAGCCAATTTGAATCCATCACCACCGAAGAATTTAATACCGTTATCTTGAGCAGGGTTGTGACTAGCAGAAATCATAACACCAGCGCTAGCTTTTTCAGTACGAACAAGGTATGAAACACCTGGAGTTGCTAGAACACCGAGTTTGTAAACTTCAATACCTACTGAAAGAAGACCAGCTACCAAAGCTGATTCAAGCATTTCACCTGAAATACGAGTATCACGTGCTACAAATACTTTTGGACGTCCTGTTTCATGCTGACTAAGAACATAGCCACCAAAGCGTCCTAATTTGAAAGCTAACTCAGGGGTCAACTCAACATTTGCTTCTCCACGAACACCATCTGTTCCAAAATATTTTCCCATTATTTTTTTAGCGAAAAATTCGCTTCCTCCATTACTAATATTCATTTCCTAAGGACAAGAAACTTGCTTGTCCAATATTCTTTAATATATAGTCCTAGCTATTATGAACTATTTTTTTGTCACTGTCAACTGTACCGTCACTACAGAAGGCTCTACTGCCACATTATCTGCTGTTAAGTTGACACTCAAATTAGTATCTTTTGTCACATTTGAGACATCGACATTAGCAACCACCTCATTAACAGCGTTAAGGGCATCTTGGCTACCAGCAATCGTCACTTGGTCTTGACTGAGACTATAAGAGATATTTGATAGCTTATCATTCATTTTCCCAGTCATCTTAACAGTCACAGGAACGGTTTTGGTCAATCTCTTAACTGTCACTTCAAGTCGAGCTTTTGACGGGTTAATCGCACTAGCAAGAATTGTGCCATCTGAGGCAACAGCTTGTAGGGCTACTCGTCCATTGTAATTGCCATTTAAGACTTCATTTTCAGGCAGCTTAGCAACCACATGATCGATTTGATCAATGATTGATTCTGCACTTGTGACTTCAACTTCAGATATGTCTGTTGACACTTTCTTCAGCTCATAGCCTCTGGCGATTTGATTATCATCAATGACACCTTGAACATCAAATGTTTTGGTTTTCTTTTTGCCAATAGTCACTGAGATATTATTAGGTGAAGCTGTCGCTGTAACACCTGATGGCAAATTAGTCACCTTAAGAGGCACTGTTTGAGTCCCTTCACCTAAGTTTGACAAGTCAGCAACAACCTTGAAACTTCTCGTGTCATTATTGATTTCAGAGTCCAATTTAACACGGTTGATTGATGTTAAATAAACTTCTGTTTCATACGAATAACCACTGATAAAATACTTATCACTATCGTATTTGATATCGATAGGGACATTTGTTAGGGTGTGGGTGAAGGTCTCTGTTGCGCCAGATACCTGCGACCCAACATGCGTATAATTACTTGTTGTGGCAGTCAAAAATAGGAGAATAGAAAAGATAATGGACACAATAACCAACCAGAATTGACTATTGAAAAACTTTTTCATTTTTTCTTCCTCCAAAATTTTTGATACCAGTGGTCTTCTTCCTCAACTTTTGTAATTAAATGTGTGCGAAGAATCGCTTCAAAATTCTCTTTGGTCAAATCATGCAAAAACTCACCTTTTGAAGTAATTGAAATCCCACCAGTCTCTTCTGACACAACAATTGTAAGAGCATCTGAGTTTTCTGAAAGTCCAATAGCTGCGCGGTGACGTGTTCCGAATTCTTTTGAAATGGCCATTGACTCAGACAAAGGAAGGTAAGAACAAGCTGTCGCGATTTTATTACCACTAATGATTACCGCACCATCATGCAAGGGTGTGTTTGGGATGAAGATATTAATCAACAACTGACTTGAAATATCAGCATCCAAAGGAATACCTGTAGAAATATACTCTTGCAATGTTTGCGTGCGCTCGATAGAAATCAAAGCACCAATTTTACGAGGACTCATGTAAGCAACTGATTTTACCAAGGCTTCAACCAGTTTTTCTTCGTCGCTAACTTGTTGCGTTTGTGAAAAAACTTGCGTCGAACGACCAAATTTTTCAAGACCAGAACGAATCTCAGGAGCAAAGATAACAACACACGCGATAACACCGTATGTGATAACTTGATTCATCAAATAAGTGATGGTCGTAAAGCCAATCCACTCAGCGACAAATTTCAAAATGATAAAGAAGACAACACCTTGAATCAAGGACATAATCTTCGTGCCAGCTAAGGCTTTTATTAAACGATAAATAAAATATGCTACGATTAAAATATCTAGTAAATGAACAACAATAGTCCATGGATTTTCAACCAAAGTTGCCCAAAATTTAGCATCAATAGCCGCTAAATTACTCATACATACATCTCTTTTCTCTAACTAAATAAAACTACCTTTCTATTATACCACTTTTAAAACAGATTTTCTTTATTCGAATATTCCTTTTTGTGGTACAATATTCCTATGAAAGTAAACACATTAATGGGAATTACGGCTGGTAAAGCAGCTCACGCCATTCTTTCAAAAATGGGACGTGGCTCAACCTTGCCTGGAAAAATCGCCCTCAAATTCGACAAAGACATTTTAGATACGATTGCCAAAGATTATGAGATTGTTGTTGTCACTGGTACAAACGGTAAAACCCTCACAACTGCTTTGACAGTAGGCATTTTGCGTGAAGCTTTCGGTGAAATCGTGACAAACCCTAGTGGAGCTAACATGATTACCGGAATCACATCGACTTTCTTGACAGCTAAAAGAGCTAAATCTGGAAAAAAAATCGCTGTGCTAGAAATTGATGAAGCAAGCCTTCCAAAAATCACAGAATACATCACTCCAAGTCTTTTTGTCTTCACAAATATTTTTCGTGACCAAATGGACCGTTATGGTGAAATCTATACAACTTATCAAATGATTTTGGATGGTGCAGCAAAAGCACCAAATGCAACTATCCTAGCTAATGGAGACAGCCCGCTCTTCAATTCAACAAACGTCATCAATCCAGTCAAATACTATGGTTTTGATACTGAAAAGCATGCACCAGAATTAGCTCACTACAACACTGAAGGTATCTTGTGCCCACAATGCCAAAGCATCTTGAAATACAAGCTTAACACTTACGCTAACCTTGGTGATTACGTTTGTGAAAATTGCGGTTTTCACCGTCCAAAACTTGATTATGCTTTGACAGATTTGACAAAAATCACAAATACAACATCTGAATTTGTCATTGATGGGCAAGATTACAAGATTAACGTCGGTGGTCTTTACAATATCTATAACGCCCTTGCAGCCGTGTCTGTAGCTGAGTTCTTTGGAGTTTCTCCTGAAAAAATCAAAGCTGGCTTTGACAAGAGCCGTGCAGTCTTTGGACGTCAAGAAACCTTCAAAATCGGTGATAAGTCTTGTACTTTGGTTCTTATCAAAAACCCAGTTGG
The DNA here is from genome assembly GCF_900108865.1 of Streptococcus sp. 45. NCBI lineage: Bacteria > Bacillati > Bacillota > Bacilli > Lactobacillales > Streptococcaceae > Streptococcus > Streptococcus sp. 45. Next base: position 350,822 of record NZ_FNXZ01000001.1, read on the forward strand.
TGCTAGCCAAGCTCTTGATATGATTAAATTGGCTCCATATCCATTTACACTATCAGTTCTACTCAATGCCAACTACGCTGACGGAATTGATACTAGCTGGATTTGGGATGCTAACTTTGAATCTATCTTAGACATGGATATTCCACAAGCCTTTGCTGGAGGCGTGCGCCACTCTGAAATTGCACGTCGCTTACGTGTGACAGGTTATGATGAAGATAAAATTACAGAAGCTGAAAGCTTAGAAGATATCATGGCTTTGATTGAAGCTCAACCAACTGACCATGCTTACATCTTAGCGACTTACACAGCTATGCTTCAATTCCGCGAAATCTTAGCAAGTCGTCACGCTGTTGGAAAGGAGATGAACTAAAATGACTTATACTTCACTACAATCTCCTGCAAATAAAGAATATCAATACGAATTAAACGTTGCTCACCTTTATGGAAATCTTATGAATACCTACGGTGACAATGGTAATATTCTCATGATGAAATACGTCGGTGAAAAGCTAGGTGCTAAAATGACCTTTGATATCGTGTCACTTGGTGATAGCTTTGATGCCAATTACTATGATATGGCTTTCTTTGGTGGCGGACAAGATTACGAACAATCAATCGTCGCTAAAGACCTACCAGGTAAAAAAGAAGCTATCGCTGATTTCATCAACAAAAACAAAGTTATGCTTGCAATCTGTGGTGGTTTCCAACTTCTAGGTCAATACTACGTCCAAGCAAACGGTGAAAAAATCGATGGTCTTGGGGTTATGGGACACTATACCCTTAGTCAAAATAATAATCGTTTTATCGGTGATATCAAAATTCACAATGATGAATTTAACGAAACTTATTACGGTTTTGAAAATCACCAAGGACGTACTTTCCTTTCAGAAGATGAAAAACCACTTGGAACATGTGTTTACGGAAACGGTAATAATAAAGAAGACGGTACAGAAGGTGTTCATTACAGAAACGTCTACGGTAGCTACTTCCACGGACCAATTCTTTCACGTAATGCTAATCTGGCTTATCGCCTCGTAACCACAGCCTTGAAAAATAAATATGGTTCTAGTATTGCACTACCAAGTTATAACGACATTCTTTCAAAAGAAGTTGCCGAAGAATATGCCGATACTAAGAGCAAAGCTGAATTTGAAAAATAAGATTTTACAAAAAATGCTTGAAGAAAATTTCTTCAAGCATTTTTATAATCTCTTTTGTGTTCACTTAACCAAGCTATCTTATCGACAATATGTCAATACACTTTTTAAGAGCACAAAAAAACCTTAGCCTAAGCTAAGGTTTTTACCTTAATATAATCAGAGATTATTTTTTAAGGTTGTAGAATGATTTCAATCCACGGTATTCAGCTACTTCACCAAGTTGGTCTTCGATACGAAGCAATTGGTTGTATTTAGCGATACGGTCAGTACGTGAAAGTGAACCAGTTTTAATTTGACCAGCGTTAGTTGCAACTGCGATGTCAGCGATTGTTGAATCTTCAGTTTCACCTGAACGGTGTGATACAACTGCAGTGTAACCAGCTTCTTTAGCCATTTCGATAGCTTCGAATGTTTCAGTCAAAGTACCGATTTGGTTAACTTTGATAAGGATTGAGTTAGCAGCTTCTTCTTTGATACCACGTGCAAGGTATGAAGTGTTTGTTACGAAGAAGTCATCACCGACCAATTGAACACGTTTACCAAGACGTTTAGTAAGTTCTTTCCATCCGTCCCAGTCGTTTTCGTCCATTGCATCTTCGATAGTGATGATTGGGTATTTATTAACCAATTCTTCGATGTAGTCGATTTGTTCTGCAGCAGTACGTTTAGCAGCACCTTCACCTTCGAATTTAGTGTAGTCATAGATTCCGTTATCGTAGAATTCTGATGAAGCACAGTCAAATCCAAGGAATACATCTTCACCTGGTTTGTAACCAGCAGTTTCGATAGCTTTGATGATTGTTTCTACAGCGTCTTCAGTTCCTTCAAATTTAGGAGCGAAACCACCTTCGTCACCAACAGCTGTTTCAAGACCACGTTCTTTAAGGATTTTCTTAAGTGTGTGGAAGATTTCAGCACCCCAACGAAGAGCTTCTTTGAATGTAGGTGCACCAGCAGGTACGATCATGAATTCTTGGAAAGCGATTGGAGCGTCTGAGTGAGAACCACCGTTGATGATGTTCATCATTGGAGTTGGAAGAACTTTAGTGTTGAAACCACCAAGGTAGCTGTAAAGTGGAACTTCAAGGTAGTCAGCTGCTGCACGAGCTACGGCAATAGAAACACCAAGGATAGCATTTGCACCGAGTTTACCTTTGTTTGGAGTACCGTCAAGAGCGATCATAGCACGGTCGATAGCTTGTTGATCACGAACATCGAAACCGATGATTGCTTCAGCAATGATGTTGTTAACGTTGTCAACAGCTTTTTGAGTACCAAGACCGTTGTAACGAGATTTGTCTCCGTCACGAAGTTCAACTGCTTCGTGTTCACCAGTAGAAGCTCCTGAAGGAACCATACCACGACCAAATGCGCCTGATTCTGTGTAAACTTCTACTTCAAGTGTTGGGTTACCGCGTGAGTCAAGGACTTCGCGAGCGTAAACATCAGTAATAATTGACATTATGTTACTCTCCTTATGAGTTTTTAATATTTTTACACTAAAATAATACCATAATATCGGCGCTTAAGCAAATAAAAACGAGAAATTTTGAAAATCGCTACCAACTTTCATAGCTTTTCACAGTTTTCAATAACAAAACAGCCCAAATCTGACAGTTTAGTAAATTTAACTTATAATGATTGTAAGAACATATGGAGGGTCCTGCTATGACTGATTTAGAAAATAAAGTTTTACAAGCCGCAACAGGCGAAAAGCGCTTAAATCCTGATGAACAACGTCTTTATTTTGGAACTTTTGCCGAACGTGTCGTCTTATCAATTCCTCTTGAAGATAGTCGTTTTGAAGAGGTTAAAAATCGTTTTAGTGATATTTTAGGACAATTAGCTAAACAATACGACACAATATTAGTTAAAATTTCTCCAAAACTCTCCGTCTCAAACCAAATGTTTTACATGAAGATTGCTCAAGACAAAAATATTCAAGCGACCATTGTTGATGAGAAGAATGCTCAATCACCTTACGGCATTATCGTTCATTCAACCAAGGCTGAAAATGTAGCTAATCCTCTACTATCTGAACAATTTCCGGCTACAGCTGAAAAACCAAAAGAAGCCCCTAAAAAAGGCTTCTGGTCAAAAATATTTAACAAGGATTAAAATCTAGTAAAGCTTAGTAAATTTCCGATGTTTTGGGCGGTGCGTTCCAGATTTTGCTCGGCTTTATCAAGGGTATTTTCTAAAGTATCAACGTCAGCAATTATCGGAAAGGCTGCTTGAATGTTAGAAATCGGAAAGCTTGGTAAATCATCTTTGAGACTACCACAGATAGCAATGACTAATTTACCACGAGGTGTGCGCTGTGCTAGACCAACAGGAGCTTTACCTGAAAGACTTTGCTTATCCATTCGTCCTTCGCCGACAACAACGATGTCAGCTTTCTGAACACGTTGGTCAAAATCAAGCATGTCAAGAACAGCATCAATGCCAGAAATGATTTGACCTCCAGCAAAGGCTGCTAAACCTGCTGCCATTCCGCCACCTGCTCCCGCTCCAGCCAAATCCAAAACAGCTGGGAAGAAAGTTTGGTAAAATCTTTCCATATCTTTATCAACGCTTGCAAAGTCATCTTTTGCAAGCCCTTTTTGTCCCCCAAAGATGTAAGTTGCCCCATTTGGACCACATAGAGGATTTGTCACGTCAGTGATAACTGTCACCTTCGTTTGAGATAAATCCCAACGACAGCTTTCATAAGAAACCATGGTAATATCACCAAGGTGTTCGCCAACCGCTTCGACTTCATGACCTGTTTTGTCAAAGAAACGATAGCCAAGACCTGCCGCCATTCCCAGACCACCATCATTGGTTGAACTGCCTCCAACACCAATCATGATTTCTTCAACACCAAGGTCAACCAAGTGACCAATCATTTCACCAACACCTTTTGTCGTAAGGGTTAATGGGCTACGCTGATTCATTGGTACTTTTTCCAAACCACAAATGTCTGCCATTTCAAAAACGGCCAATCGACCATTAGTCGCATAATGGGCTTCGACTGGTTGACCAAACGCGCCAGTAACCGTGTGGCTTTCACGTTTTAAATGAAGACCGTCTGTCAAGGCTTCCAAAGTTCCTTCACCACCGTCACCAACAGGCATGACATCAAAAGTCGCATTTGGCATAGCTTTTCGAAAACCTTTTTGAACAGCTTTTGCAACTTCAAGTGCTGACAAACTTTCCTTAAATGAATCAGGTGCAATTAATATATGCATAGTACCAACTCCCCCTTACATTTCTTATTACTATTATATAATTTTTTAAAGGAAAGAGGTTACAAAAACATTAATACGAAGCAAAACTCCCCTTCAATTTTAGAAGGGGAGCTCTTTATATAAGGAAAGTAATGTATTTAAATGTCAATGACTTTTTTGACGTCTTTTAACTTCTAACACTGCTAGGCTGGCAAGACTTAGAAGACCAACAAACGTTAGAGTTTTACTATCTTTTTGACCAGTTTCTGGCAAGGCAACCGTGCTATTTTCAGTAACAGCAACTTTTTGAAGGTCAGAAAGGACTCGAGAAGCAGCTTGATTTCGGACTCCAGTTTGAGTTTTGGCTGGCGCTGTAGCTTTCGACACTTGATTCGAATTAGCTGGCACTTCAGTTTTTGCCACTTGGTCTTGATAAACAATGCCATATTGGCTGAAGTGGTCAACATCAAAGATGACGAATTTAACGACTTGCCCAGCCACTAACTTGCTAACTTCTCTAAAGGCTAGAAGTTGCGGTTGTGCATTTTCTGGAAGATAGAAAACTTCTGCAACAGCTTTACCAGCATCAATTGGTAAGATGACTTGATCTTTTTGAATTGTGCTAACAACATGGCCATAAGCATCTTCAGGCTCAATATCATATAAATCATAGTCTTTACCTTGCAAGACTGAAGGGATTTGACTGTCATTTGTTTCCTTGTGATGAACTTCAATCTGTGTAATCTCTTCACGTTCACCTGGAGCTAAAATGACACTTACACCACTTGCTTGGTCATAAAGGGTACGCTCTGTTTCTGCAGTTGCCTTTCTCAAACGTAGGATTGTTGCTGTTAGCGGATTAAGGGTAATGCTATTTTCCGTAAACGCCACACCTTTTGGATTCAAGATAGCATCGACACCTGCGGTATCGGCGTCAGCAAGAACTTCTGCGTTCAACAAAGCTTTGTAATCATCTGACAAGACAAACTCACGCGCTTTGCTATCAGCATTGACAAAGACTGCATAGATGTCACCATTACTTGCTTGTGTTTGGTAAGCGATAATCAAATCTTCTTGACCAACTCCATTTTCATTTGGAATGGTGATGAGTTTGACCTTGCTATCAACATCAGCTTTTGTCTTAAGGGTAAAGGCATCTGTTGAACGACGAAGAGCGATGAGCCCTTTGGTATAAGCTTGCGTTTTGGCATTTTCTGGGTAAGCCTTGCCGTCAGTTGCTTTTGCCCAATCAAAATGATTAATAGCATCCGTAGAATCGTAAGAATCACTGATAAAGTAAGGATAAACAAATGGTGTGCCATCAGCGTTTGTTAGCAAATCTGATTTTGCTGGGACTTGATCAGCTGCTACTGGTGTCTTATAAGCTTCATCACGGAATTGTTTGGTACGACCATATTCTTGACCAGAATGGATGAAGGCTGTTCCTTGAGAAGTCAAGATAATAAGATTTCCCAAGCGTTGACGACGTAAAATTTCAGCTTCATTTTCTGCTACTGATGGGTCTTTGTGGATTGATTTAGCAATAATATCGTGAAGGGTTAGATTGTCATGAGCTGCAATGTATTGAATCACATCACCTGGATCATCTGCTGTGAAATTATTTGGCTGAGCCTTTATGCTATTAAAGAGCTCTTGCAAATTTTTAACCCCACCTGTAATAAAGCATGGTGCACCTTCACTTGGATACCCTGATTTAAGGAGATTACGAATATCATCAGAGAATGAAGCCACACTGTCTGTGTGTGCCATCCAAGTTTGGTCAGCAGGTTGATGGCTATCATTGGCATCACCAGCATAAGTAATCCAACCTTCACCAAGCATGATAACATTTGGATTCAAAGCTTTTGCTTTGTCATAAGCCATTTGAACAGTCTCAGCATCCAAGTCACCCATCATATCAAAACGGAAGCCATCCACTTTAAATTCTTTTGTCCAATAAGCAATTGAATCAAGCACCATACGTCGTGTCATATAGTGAGTTGTTCCTGGGCGACCTCCACCAAAGCTTGTCTTAGCCTTTCCATCAGCTTCCATGAAGTGATAATAATTTGGTTCCAAATCTTCAAGAATAGCAAGGTCAGCTGTATGGTTATAAACGACGTCTAGGATAACTCCCATGCCACGTTTGTGAATTTCATTAATCAAGTTTTTAAATTCTTCGATACGTTTTGCTGGGTCAGCTGGATTTTCAGAATACATCCCTGTCAAAGCAAAGTAACTTTGTGGGTCATAACCCCAGTTGTAGTTTGTATTACTTGAGGCATAATCTGTTAAGCGCTTGTTATTCATCACTTCGTTAACGTAGTAATAACTCATAACAGGAAGCAATTGAATATGAGTGACACCTAGACTTTGAAGATAATCTAATTTTTCAGCAAACGCCGCAAAGGTACCAAATTGATTGCGAAGTTCTTCTGAAATGGCTGTATCTGACGTAAAGTCACGCACATGCGCTTCATAAATAATAGCATCTTCACGATCTTTGTAGCCTTTGATATCCGCATAAGTCAAGTCTTGATTGCCAATAGCACTGGTATCAACAATAGCTGCCTTAGCCACTTTATAAGATGGATCAGTTCCAATCAAATCACTATTCCACTCAGCTAATGATTTAGCATAAGGGTCAAGTGCCAGAACAGTCTCTTTTCCGCGAGTGATTTCATAGTGGTAATAATAGCCACGATAATCACTAATACCTAAACCAAGACTTGGTGTTAAGCTAGCCGACCATTGACCTTTACCCCCTTTAGTCATAGCAATTTTGCCAACGACTTTGGTTTGGTCATTCTTATCATAAAGAACAACAGAAACACTGTCTGCACTTGGTGACCAAACGGTCAAATCAACATGCGCTCCATTATCAAAAACACGTGCTCCCAAATCACCATCGTAAGCATACTTAGAATCTGTGTATTGCCAACTTTGCTGTGCTTGGTATTGATCGCCATTGTAGCTTACTGTATAGAGACCGTCACTTGAAAAATCACCTTCGATAATAACTTTATTACTTGCCTTATCGAGAGTAATATCTGTAATAGCAACGACATTGCCAGCTTTATCAGTCACTTTAAGATTTTCTAGAAGTTCAGCTTTATCGGCGTCTGCTAGATTGCTGATAATGGCGACAAGTTCTGATTGACTAATTTGTTGTGCGGATGTTAAGCGAATAGTGCTTACAAAATATGGATTCGTATAAATGGTCTTATCCTCATCTTTCAAGAAAATTTGTGTTTGATTAGCTAAATCCTTAAAGGTGTAATTGTCTGGTTGAATCTTAGCCGCATCACCTTCTTTTGATTCATCAAGGAGCAAGAAACCAAGCTCATTAAAATCGGCTAGTGGCACATCGATATAAGCACCGTATTTGCCAAAGTTTTCAAAATCAACACCATCAGGCCAAGAACCTAAGCGACTAGTGATGGAACTGTCTGCACTGCCCCACAACCAAATTGCCAAATTCTTGTAATTACCATCACTACGATAGTAATTAATACGGATTTTTCCTTTTTCAAGTGGGGCGTAATAGTTAGCATTATAATCCTCATCAAACCAAACTTCATTCATGTCTTGGCTGATAAGGTTAACCAGCTTATCCCCTGAAACATTCTCACCACTAGTATTATTGATGAGCAACCCAACTTTGTGACGATTACCATCGACCAATTTCACATCGATGTAATAACCGTAAGCGTCGTGTTTAAGATTAGAAAGATTAATCGCACCATTTGGCCAAGATTCAGATGGATGTTCGACATCTTCCCAAGTCCACAAACCAAGACTGGCTAAATCATCTGATGGCAAGGTCTTAAAGTGAACGCGCAGCGTATTTTCAGCAATTGGCTCTTCTTCTGTCTGAGCGATAAAAGCCTGTGTAATAGCACCTGCAGACACTTTTAGCAACATGGTACCACCTTTTGAAATGGCTGGCGCTTCAATATCAAGATAATACTGACCGTCTTGTCCAAGAAGAGCTTGATAAGTCGTTCCTGTGTAATAATCAGTCACCGTTGCTGCCTCGGATAAAAGTAAGTGAAGTTTTTGTGACTGGTCTTTCAAATTGTACAAAATATAAGCTGCATCTGAGTCATTTGCTCGTTTGGCAAGAAGCCAGCCTTGGCTATCATTAACTGCTACTGTACTGTGACTACCACGCGCCAACAATTCACTGTTATCACGACGGAAAGCTAATAATTTTTGATAGTGTTCTAAAATTGCATTTCCAGCCACGTCGTCCCAGTCGAACTCATAACGATTATCATAATATGGCCAGTTATTAGCACCTGATTGACCTAATTCTTCACCGTAATAAATGACTGGCTGTCCTTTGGCTGTTAGTAAGAGCGTCGCTGCTAGTTTTAGTTTATTTAAATCGCCACCAATACTGTACAAGAAACCATCTTCATCATGACTTCCAAGAAATTGCGCCAAGGTATAGGCACTTGTGAGCGCATCATTTCTGGCAATCAATTCATCATTTGCTTCTTTCAAGCGACCATTAACTAGCAACTTAGCAATATCTTTAAACCCAAAATCAAGCAAACTATCCATGCTACCAGTGCCTAAATCACCCTTGGTATCTTTGTAATTGGCACCCCAACTTTCTCCAACTAGATGGAAATCAGCATCTTTTAGCGCTAGCTCATTTTTGAAATACTGCCAAGTCGTGTCATCAACGTGTTTAACAGTGTCGACACGAAAAGCATAAATGCTGTTTCCTTTGGCGGTTGTTGATTTTTCAAGCCAAGCTGTCTGCCAAGCAACTAATTGCTCACGAACAGCTGCATCTTCCGTCTTGAAATCTGGAAGACCTGATTGTGAACCTTGGATATCATCACCTTTGTCTTCTTCTGGCGTGCGCACCATGCCTGCAAATTTATCTTCCGTACCATAACCCGAATGGTTAAGCACCACATCGACTATGATATTAATACCACGTTCAGCAGCTTGGTCAATTAACTCATGGAAATCATCAAGTGTGCCGAGATGCGGATTAAGCTTTTCAAAATCCTCTGCCCAATAACCATGGTAGGCATAATATTCTTTACCAGCTTCTGTGCTAACATCTTGCGGAATATTATCCACAATTGGGGTAACCCAAATACTTGTCACACCAAGTTGTTTGAGGTAATCAAGCTTTGCAGTCACCCCTTTAAAGTCTCCACCTTTATAAACACCAGCTTGATTAACTGCGCCAGCGTAATCTTGATGATATGGGTTGTCATTACTTGGGTCTCCGTTATAAAAGCGGTCAGTCAACATGAAGTAAATCACTTGTTCATCCCAGTCTACTTCTCCAGCTTGTTTAACACGTTTCGTTACCGTAACTAATACTGTTGTATCGTAATAACCGTTATCCTTATCAAAGACTCGAACAGGAAGTTCATAAGTTCCTGGCTGAGTATCTGACGTTGCTGTAATTGTGACACGATTGAGCTCTGGCGAAATCTCAATAATCCCACCACCGATTTGTGCGGTATCAATTTGCATGCGTGTAATCTCAACATTTTCTGGATTAGTAACTGTCACATCAATTAAATCAGTTTCATTATAATTAAAAGGGCGATAGCTACTTGCAGATACTGAAATATTATGGACTCCAGGTGTCGCTTTTGAAAAATCTTGTCCTGTCACCGTAGCAATATAGTACGGATTGGTATAAACAGTCGCATCATCATTATGCAAGAAAATTTGACTATGAATGTCACGATCAGAAAAACTCATATCAAGCGTTTTATTGCCAGCTTTTTCTGGGTCATTTTGATTGACCAATAAAAAACCAATATTTGAATCTAATAATTTTGACAAAGGTAAGTCGATGTAGCGACCATAAGCACCTTCCTGAGTGAAATCAAGAGCATCTGATGGCCATGCACCAAATTGCCCAGCTACATCGCCCCAAGCCCAGAGACCCCAACCGTCATAATTACCATCATCACGCTTATAATTAATCCGAATAATGCGATCATCTGCCAACGGCTTATAGCTGTAAGTCGTAAAATCAGACGTAACCCAAACTTCATTTACATCTTTTGATAAAGGTTTGATGCTTTGGTCAGAGTCGCTAGTTTTCTCACCGTTTTTAAGAAGGAGGTAACCAATATCACCGTGACTGGCTGCTTGTCTTACGTCAATATAATAACCAAAGTCATCTTTTTGATTTGCTGAAAATGGCGTTGCCGCTGCGGGCCAATTATTACCATCAGACGGTTCAGCTACGGCTCCCCAAGTCCACAAGCCATACTGAGTGTAATTATCATCATTAACTGCTTGGAAATGCACACGAATCGTATCTTCAGCAATTGGAGGATTTGACACTTGATTATCAGGTTGAGAAGATTTTAGGATATTCACCTGATTGCTGTTTTCAGCACTTGTCACTGTTTTTACATCAGCAATTTCAGCTGTTGCTGCTGTTCCTTGAACCTCTTGTGTCTGTGAAATAACTTCTTGAGGCTGTGACTCTGGCTCAGTTTCTTCTACCACTGGACTCTCTGGCTCAGTTGATTGACTTTCGCTATTATCAACTACGTCAGAAGAAGTAACTGTTTCGATAGTTTGATTAGCATTTGCAGCTTTCTCTGACTCAAGAAGCGCCTCACTGCTATCATCTGGGGAAGACATCTCACTGACTACTTCTGAAGAAGCTACTTGAACAGTAATCTGATCTGCTGAAACGCTTGTTAATCCAGCACCCCAAAAAAGAGCTGTCGCAATCGCAACCGAAGCAACACCAACTTTTAGTTTACGAATCCCAAAGTACTCCCGCTTTTCTGGGAAAGAAAGCCGACTTACCTTTTTCATAAAAGACCTCCGTCTTAAAATTAGTAGTATTTTATGCTTTCAGTATACAAAATACTTTATATTTACGCAAGCGTTTTCGTAAAATAAATTTTGCTTTTAGATAACTAATTCTAGTTTATTTCTAACACATTTCCCAGAATTAGTGCAATCGATTGCTTTTAAGGATATAAAGAAAAAGTAGGAAATATTTTCCTACCTCTTCTGCTTAGTAATTTGTGATTTCTGGTCGGTCGTGAACGTTACTTTTTTTGCCTTGGCGGGCTTTCAAAACAGCTTCTACATCCTCAGTTGTAACACCAGTTTCAACTAGCATGACAGCCAAGTGATACAAAACATCTGCCGTTTCATTAGCGATTTCATCTTTGTCAGCATTTTTAGCAGCGATAACAACTTCAGTTGCTTCCTCACCAACTTTTTTCAAAATCTTATCCAAGCCTTTGTCAAAAAGGTAATTAGTGTAAGAACCTTCTTTAGGATTTTCTTTACGGTCTAAGGCTTCTTTATAAAGTGTTTCTAACATAGTTTTCCTTTCTATAAAATATCATTGAAGAAACAGCTGTAAGCACCTGTGTGACAAGCTGCTCCTTCTTGTTTTACAGCCACAAGTAGCGTGTCACAATCACAATCGGTTTTAATGGATTTGACGTATTGATAGTGACCACTTGTTGCTCCTTTGTGCCAAAGTTCATTACGCGAACGGCTCCAGTAGTGCATTTGCTTGGTTTCCAAGGTTAATCGATAAGCTTCTTCATTCATGTAAGCCAGCATTAACACTTGACCAGTCTTGTAGTCAGTGACAATTACTGGAAGAAGTCCATCTTGTTTGGCAAAATCAAGTTTAATATCACTCATCGTCTCACCTCAATTCCAGCTTCAGCCATAGCCGCTTTAGTATCTGCAATCGATACCTCTCCATAGTGAAAAATAGAAGCAGCTAAAGCACCTGTGGCCGTTGTCTTTTCAAAGACTTCAACCATATGCTCAATATTTCCAGCACCACCTGAAGCGATAATAGGAACATTCACCACATCAGCAACAGCGTTTAACATTTCCAAATCAAAGCCAGATTTTGTGCCATCTTTATCCATGCTAGTTAGAAGAATTTCGCCCGCACCAAGACTGACTACTTTTTTAGCCCACTCAATCAAATCAATACCAGTGTCTTTGCGACCACCAGCAACATAGACATGCCAAGTGCCATCTGCTTCCTTACGAGCATCAATAGCTGATACCACACACTGATTACCGAACTTTTCAGCACATTCTTTGATGAGTTGTGGATTGGCAACAGCCGAGGAATTAACAGCTACTTTATCAGCACCTGCTTTTAGCATTTTATTCATATCCTCAACCGAACGAATACCACCGCCAACTGTAAAGGGAATAAAAACTTGGTCCGCAACACGTCTTACCATATCAACTGTCGTATCACGTTTTTCATGCGTTGCTGTGATATCCAAGAACACCAATTCATCACATCCAGCTTCATAATAAGCACGCGCTGCATCAACTGGGTCACCAACATCCGTTAAATTAACAAAATTAACCCCCTTGACCACACGTCCATCTTTGACATCAAGACATGGAATAATGCGTTTTTTCAGCATAAGCTATCCTCCAAAAGCTTTCAATTCTTCAAGACTAATGTTGCCATTATAGTAAGCTTTACCGACGATTGTTCCAGCAACTCCGATTTCCTGCAATTTCACCAAGTCAGACTGTTCAGCAATACCACCTGAAGCAATGACTTTAGCTGTTGTCAACTCAGCCACCAAGCGCTCATAGTGTTCAAAATTAGGTCCTGTTAGTGTCCCATCTCGGTCAACATCTGTGTAGACAAAGAGAGTCACCCCAATTTTTTCCATGGCTTTAGCTAAGCTGATGTAATCAACATTACTTGTTTCAAGCCAACCTTCTGTAGCCACCATGCCATTCTTGGCATCGATACCGACAACGATTTTGTCACTACCAAATTTTTCCAAAGCAGCTTTGACAAAGTCTGGATTTTTCACGGCCATTGAGCCGATAATCACACGGTCAATACCTACCGCAAGATAATCTTCAATCTGTTCAAGTGTGCGAATACCGCCACCAACTTCCACACCAAGTCCAGATTCTTTTTTCAATTTGGCAATCAAATCACGGTTTGTAGCTCGTCCATCAAGAGCTCCATCTAAATCAACAACATGAATAAAATCAATGCCAGCTTGCGCAAAGATTTTAGACTGACCAATAACATCAGGGTTAACAACAGTCTTTTGATTAAAATCACCTTTAAAAAGACGAACCGCCTGTCCTTCTTTGATATCAATCGCTGGAAGAATCTGCATATAAAACTCCTTTTCTCTTTTAAAATGCTACCCAAAAACTGTGAAACTTATTTCTCACACAGTGCAATAAATTTTTTTAGAATTCCTAAGCCCACATCACCAGATTTTTCTGGGTGGAACTGGGCACCATAAACATTGTCCTTGTGAATCATAGCTGGCACATCAATGCCATAATTTGCAGTCACATCGATGTATTCTTTTGGAACATCTGTAAAATAACTGTGAACAAAATAAACAGACTGTCCTTCAAGACCTTCTGTTAAAGGACTTTCATGTTTAACTGTCAAATTATTCCAGCCCATGTGGGGCACTGGCATGTTTTTGGTTGCTTTGATTTCTCTACAAACGCCCGGAATAAAACCAAGTCCTTTCGTTTCTTGATGTTCTAAACCAACTTCTGTCAAGACTTGCATTCCAAGGCAAATACCAAGGAGCGGTGCTCCTTTAGCAACTGCTTCTTTAATTACTGGAACCAAACCACGCTTAGTCAGCTCGGCCATAGCAGCTGGATACGCTCCAACACCAGGTAGTATAAGACCTCTTGCTGCTAAAATTTTTGTCGGGTCACTGGATAATTCAGCCTGAACACCAATTTTTTTCAAAGCCCTTAAGACATTAGCAGTATTTCCTGCATCATAATCAATTACAATAATCATTAGCTAAGTTATCAAACCTTGCAAACACCACTAAATAAGAGTGTTTCGGCTGATTTTCCTTTCTAGTTTTAATTACAACAAACCTTTTGTTGAGTTAACCCCGTGAATTTCTGGGTTAATGGTAATAGCTTCGCGAAGAGCTCGGCCAGTTGCTTTGAACAAACTTTCTGATTTGTGGTGGTTATTTTTACCATGTAAAATCTTCAAATGCAAATTCATTTGGACATTAAAAGCAAAGGCTTGGAAGAATTCTTCTACGAGCTCTGTATCAAAATTGCCAAGTTTTGGATTATCGAACTCACAATCAAAAACAAGGTAGCTACGTCCTGACAAATCAAGGCTTGCCATTCCAAGTGTTTCATCCATTGGCACAAATGACGTTCCGTAGCGATTGATACCAGCCTTATCTCCCAAAGCTTCTTTCAATGCTTGACCTAGCACAATTCCAACATCTTCAACCGTGTGGTGACTATCCACATGAAGGTCTCCATCCGCTTTTACCACAAGAGACATGCGGCTGTGTCTGGCAAAAAGAGTCAACATATGGTCAAAGAAACCAACACCAGTATCAATAGAAACTGGCTCTTGGGCATCAAGATTAAGGCTCAATTTAATTTTGGTTTCAAAGGTATTACGTTCAATCTCTGCTTGTCTCATAACAACTCCTTTTTGATACTTTTATCTATCTGTTTTGACTATCTAAAATATCAATCACTTTATACAAATTTGCTTCATTAATTTGGTAAGGGGCTTCTTTTCTCACAACTGGTTTGGCACAAAAGGCTATTCCGATACCAGCTGTTTTAATCATCGGAAGGTCATTGGCTCCATCTCCCATGGCAATGGTTTGACTTAAGTCTAGGCCATTTTCAGCTGCCCATTCAATAAGGCTTGCTTTTTTAACATCTTTGGTAACCACATCACCAAGCACCTTTCCTGTCAAAAGTCCATCTTTAACTTCTAAACGATTAGCTTTGACATAATCAAGACCAATGCGTTTCGCTAAAACATCGACAGTTTCATGAAAACCACCTGATACCACGGCAACTTTATAACCACGACGGTGAAGTTCAGCCACCAATTTTTCAGCCCCATTTGTAAAATGCATGCGAGCTAAAACTTTATCAAAAATTGTTTCTGGCAAACCTTTTAGGAGACCCACACGTTCATCCAAAGCTTGTTTAAAATCTAGCTCACCATTCATAGCACGAGCTGTAATATCAGCAATCTTTGCACCAACACCTGCTTCTTCACCAAGCAAGTCAATTCCTTCTTCTTGGATGAGTGTAGAATCCACATCCATCACTAGCAATCCTTTTACTTTAGTCATGGCGCACCTCGATTGCTTTAGCGTGAGCCTGCAAGCCTTCGGCATAAGCAAGTGTTGTAATATCGTGACTAGCCGCATTGACAGCTGCTTTTGAGTACTGCATGTACTGAATTCGTTTCACAAAATCATGCACTCCAAGAGCTGATGAAAAACGACTGGTACTTGTTGTTGGCAAGACGTGGTTTGCTCCAGCATAGTAATCTCCGATAGGTTCACTAGTAAAATGACCCAAGAAAACAGACCCTGCATTTTGCACCTTATCAAGGTAATCATAAGCATTATCCATAGCTAATTCCAAGTGTTCTGGTGCCACTTGGTTCATCAAATCAAACATCGCATCAACTGAATCCGCAATGATAATGCGACCATTATTTTCAACTGAAGGACGAGCAATGTTTTCACGTGGCAAACGTTTAAGTTGCTCTTCAATCTCAACCTCAACAGCTTCAGCTAATTCAGCCGAATCAGTTACCAAAATTGCACGGGCACGTACATCGTGTTCAGCTTGAGAAAGTAAGTCTGCAGCAACGTATTTAGGATTTGCTGAGCTGTCTGCAATCACTCCAATTTCTGATGGCCCTGCAATCATGTCAATTCCAACAAGTCCATAAACCATTTTCTTGGCTGTCGCAACAAAGATATTTCCAGGTCCCGTAATCTTATCAACACGAGGAATCGTTTCTGTACCATAAGCAAGAGCCGCAACCCCTTGAGCACCGCCAACTTGAAAAATCTTATCGACACCAGCAAGTGAAGCAGCTACCAAAATGGCAGGTTCAAAATGTTTTTGCGGTGGGGTAATCATGATAATTTCCTTAACGCCAGCAATCTTCGCAGGAATCACATTCATCAATACTGATGATGGATAAGCTGCCGTTCCACCTGGCACATAAACCCCAGCACGTTCGATTGGACGAATCAATTGTCCACGAATAACACCGTCAGTCGGTTGGTCTTCAAAGCCTGATTCCAATTGTTGTTTGTGATAACTTTCAATATTTGCTTTGGCGTTTTTAAGAGCTTCTAAGACTTCTGGATCAATCTCTTCAAAAGCTTGGTCAATCAAATCTTGACTCACTTCAAAGTTATCCAAAGTAATCTTGTCAAATTTTTCAGAGTAAGCTTTTAAAGCCTCATCTCCATTTTTCTTGACATCTTCCAAAATTTGACGAACCGCATCGTCGACATCAAGGTTTTCTTTGCTTAATTCCAGTTGCTCTTGATAGAGAATTTTTGAAATGTCTTCTGTTGTTCCTGTTAAAACTTTCATTTAAAAGCTACCTCCTCATTTCCAACGATACTTTCCAACTTCTGGATAAATGGCATGATTTCTGGATTATTTTTCAAAGCCGCCTTATTAACAATCAGGCGAGCTGAGATACGGCAAATATCTTCGTAAACCTTAAGACCATTGGCAACCAAAGTATTTCCTGTTTCTACAATATCAACAATAGCATCCGCTAAGCCGATAACTGGAGCAATTTCAACACTCCCTTGAATTGAAATAATTTCAACATCTTCGCCCTTTTTATTAAAATAATCAGTGGCAATTGTTGGGTATTTTGTGGCAATACGCTTGCGCTTGTGATCATGTGGTTTGTAAGCGTCCGTTGAAGCAACAGAAAACTTACACAACCCAAAATTCAAATCAAGCATTTCAAGGTAACCTATCGGATGCTCAATAAGCAAATCTTTTCCGACAACCCCAAGATCAGCAACACCATGTCGAACATAAGTTGTCACATCAGGTGCCTTAACAAGCAAAAAGCGGAATTTCTTGTCCGGACTTTCAAAAATTAGGTTACGTCCCTTATCCGCCATAAAAGACATGTCAAAACCAGCTTTTTCCAAAAGTTTTACGGTATCTTTTTCAATACGTCCTTTGGTCAAAGCAATCGTAATTTGATTTTCCATTAGGCACCTCCTTCTAAACTATCGTGTACTGCTTGGTAAATGGCATCAATATCTACTGCCCAACCAACCGCTGTTAATTTTTTAGCGCCAAAACGTTCAAATAACTTGTCATAGCGTCCACCTGAAGCAAAAGCATCTGGAACTTTGTCCCCAAAGACTTTAAACATCACACCAGTGTAGTATGGCATAGATGGAATTTGAGCTAAATCAATATGACTCTCAGGTAAAATATCAGAGACCTGTGCCAATAAATCTTCCAAATCAGTCAAAGCAGCTAAGACAGACTCATTTTTAACAAGCTTACGAGCTTTGCTAAGCACTTGATGACTTTCACCAAAAAGATAAGGCAAATTTTTCAAGAAATCGTCAAATTCACTTGGATATTTCTTCGTTAACTCATTTAATTGCGTGATATTTTTGTCTTTAAGTGCCACGTCCAATTCTTTTTCCGCTGCAGCTGGTAAGTTCAAATCATCAAAAATCGTTTGTAAAATACCAGCATGTGAAAACTCAAATTGGTAAGATGGGATATCTGCCTTATCAAGCGATGCTTTTGCTGAAGCGATGGCTTCATAAACCCCCTCTTTAGCTGGATAACCAACGATTTCAATCCCTGCTTGTGTGTGCTCGTTCATCAAGCCACGCATTTCTTCATTGTATTTGAAAACCTTGCCTGAGTATGAAAATTTAATCGGCGTTTCAACTTGGGTTGAAGCAATCACACGTCCAATCTGACTAGTAATATCCGGACGAAGGGTCAACAGTTCGCCACTTTTATCAAAAAAATTATAATTATTTTTATTAAGCGTATCGCTAAAGACTTCAAAATGTTCCAAGGTCGGTGTTTCAATACGATTAAAGCCTTGACTCATCAAGAAATCACTGATATCTCGTTCAATTTTGTAGGTTACACGTGCGCGTTTGAATAATTTATCGTGCATTCCTACTGGTAAAGTCGTTTTTTTCATTCCATCACTCCTCAAATCATTTCAAACCTACAGCCAAGAATTCTTTAATCGCCTTAAGCACTTCTTCCATTTCATCTTGTCGACCAATCGAAATGCGCAAATGATTTTTAATGCGTTCAACTTTTGGGAAATAGCGAACATAAATATTTTTAGCTTGTAAGTAGTCAAATAATAAGGCTGCACCGTTATCTGGACATTCTGCTAAGACAAAATTTGTTTTTGATTCTAAAACCTTAAAGTCTAAAAATCTCAACTCTTTTGCAAACCAATCTCTGGTTGACATGATTTTTTGGCAAGTGTCTTCGTAGTAATCCCAAGATTCAACAGCTGCAAGTGCTAATTTTTCAGCAATCAAATCAACATTATATGGATTAATGGAATTCTTAACTGCATTAATCACTGCCATTAATTTTGGACTTCCCATACCATAGCCAACTCGCAAACCAGCAAGTGAAGCATCTTTTGAAAATGTTCGTGTGATAAAAACATTTTCATATTTTTTAAGCAGTGGCAGAGCTGTTTGACCACCAAAATTAATGTAGGCTTCATCAATAATAACCACCACATCTTGATTAGCACGAATAATCTTTTCAAGCTCATCAAGCGATTTATAAATGCCAGTTGGCGCATTAGGATTTGTAATGATTATTCCACCATTGTCAGCAATGTAATCACTAGAGTCAATCTCAAACTGCTCATTCAATGGAATTTCATGGTAATTCACGTGATATAAATCCGCCCAAACCTTGTAAAATCCATAAGTCAAATCAGGAAATAAAACTGGATCATCACTATTAAAGAAAGCTAGAAAAGCCATTGATAAAATATCATCTGAACCATTACCAACGATAATCTGATCAGGATCAAGTCCATGTTGCTTAGCAAGCGCAATACGTAATGATTTTTGATCCAAGGTCGAATATTTTCGCAATTGATGGACATCAAACTGTGAAAAAACTTCTGCTACTTTTGGACTTGGTCCATAAGCATTTTCATTTGTATTTAGTTTAATTAAATTTTCACCGCTTGGTTGGCTTCCGGCAACGTAAGGTTCAATTTCTCTCAATCCTTTAATAGTTGTCATAATAAGATCCTTTCTATTTTCTGATATAAAAAAGACGCCCTCGCAAAAAAACTTTGCAAGGACGTTAACAACGTGGTTCCACCTTTGATTCAACAGCAAGTCACCTTAACTGCTCTCATGAAGTACTAGACTTCTAATCCGTAACGTGGATCCATCCGTCGTGCACTACTAGCTAGACGCATTCGCACACGCACTCAAGAATGTGTCGCCTAAGGATTGCATGCTTTTCTCACCACCAAGCACTCTCTGTCTGTTGTCTTAGGCTTTTTCTATCATCGCTTTTTTATATTAAAGCTATTTTACAAGAAAATTCTGAAAATATCAAGCTAAATTTTTAGAATTTTTTATATTTACACCAAAAAATTTAAGCAGACTTAACAAGATAGAGAAAATGAGGCACAAAAAAAGGCTTAGAAAATTTCTAAACCTTTTTCTTATATGACATATCATCTTAGAAACGAATTTGTTCACGTGTTTTTTCGTATGATGATACGAAACGATCTGTTACACCTGGTTCAACTGTTTCAAGTGCATATGAGATTTCATCAAATGATGCTTGATAATTGTTGTCCACTTCAAAGAGATGCAAAGCATGTTCAAAGCTACTTTGAACACTTGGCTCAAAGCTACGGTAACGGTTAGAGTATTGTAACAACTGTTCAGTCAATGTTGCATTTTGAACGACTTGATAAGTTGCTTCTTCAAGATTAGCAATTGCTGCAGTAGCAACATCTGTCAAACGAGAAACTGCTTCAATATCAATACGTCCACGGCTAAGCTCATCGATCAAAACTTCCAACTGTTTACTTGTTGTGAAGAATGCGCTCAAGAAATCTTGAGGAATTCCAGGCAAGTTACGTTTTTCCATGTAACGTTTGATTGAGTGCAAACGATTAATGTATTGATCTAAGCTTTGACGAGCAACGCTTTCGATTTGTTCAATATTTTTAACTTGTTCGAAGACTTGCATTTGACCTTCTTCAACCGCATCAAGAGTTTTCAATGTGCGATCAAAAATCAATTGAAGTTCAGAGAATGGTTTGTCTTGGTTGTCAAAAACTTCAACAATTGGCAATGTTTCTTGTTCGATTTCTTCTAAGTTTTTAGTAAATGAACGAAGGCTCAAGTTTTCATTGTCATTCAAGATATACTTGTGAGACAAGCGTTTGATTTCGTGTTCCAATTTTTCGTTATTGGCTTTAGCGTGTGCCAAATAATCTGGAATGATTTTACTGTCTTTAAGCGCAGCTTTGTGAGCAGCAATTTCACGTTCAAACAATTCATACAATGAATCGATTTTTTCTTGGATGTGTTCATTTTCATCACGAGCACGATCAAGATCCAAAGTCACAAGTTCTGATGAGTTAGCACGGATTGCATCACGCACTTCTTGGAAACGAGCTTCAATGTCTTTTTCAGCGAAGTGGTAATTTTGTTCAAGCAGACGACGGTAACCTTGTTCCAAATCATCAAGTTGATCTGGGAAATCATCTTCCAATTTAGCAACAATGGCTGGAATTTGTTCTGAAATTTGACCAAGTGCAATAGTATGTTCTTCAGCACGATCAAGCACTTCAGAGGCTTCAACTGGGTCACCTGTTGAATTAAGTGTTACAAATTGAGAGAACTCAGCTTCGATGTTCTTCAATTGTTTTTCAATCTCAGGCATTGTTGAACCAAAATTGTCTTCTTTTTCTGAAATAGAAGCTTGAAGTGTTTCATATAAATCCAAAGCATGCTTCACACGCGCACTGTTCTTTTCTTCTTGTTCTTTCAAAACAGCAAGTGCTTCACGAATAGCATTGATATCTTCTTCAACCAAATTCAATTGGCTTTCAACATTGTCGATTTCGTGTTTCGCACTGATGAATTTGAAGCTATCGTTAAGATCTTCAGCTTCAAAAATATGATTTTCAATATCTGAGAAAGAATTTAATGAAAGATCAACCCATTTTTGGTTCCATTCACGAAATGTTGTTTGACTTTGCCCGATAAGATGAAGATTTTTAACAGCTTCGACTTCTTCATTGACTGGTAATCCAAATAACGATTGCTTTCTTTCTTCCAAACTTGCAATCAATGAATCATTTCGTTTGCGTACGATGACGCCAACTAGATAAGCAATAATAACTAAAACAACTATTGCTACAAGCAGTAAAATAATTCCGCTCGACATTTAAAACTCCTTATAAATTGTCTTTTTTATCGTAAAAAATAGCTATAACATTACGATTATAACATACTTAGAGATTGTGTGCAGTATTTTTATGTTAATATTCGATTAAATATCAAGCGTACTGTAAACCGCATTTTCTTCAATGAACTCACGACGTGGTTCAACCTTATCTCCCATAAGCATATCAAAAATCTTATCTGCTTCGGCAGCGTCATCAACAGAGACACGTGCCATTAAACGATTTTCTGGATCCATTGTTGTTGCCCAGAGTTGGTGATCATCCATTTCACCAAGTCCTTTGTAACGTTGAACAGATGGTTTTGAACGTCCATTACTATAGCGCTCAATTGCTGCTTGTAGTTCAACTTCCTGATTAGCACCAGGTTGGATGTATTCTTTAATTTCACTACCCACTTTAACACCATAAATTGGTGGTTGTGCGATGTATACGTATCCTGCTTCCAATACCGGACGCATGAAGCGGTAAATCAATGTCAGAAGCAGAGTACGAATGTGAGCTCCATCGACGTCGGCATCGGTCATGATAACTAGTTTGTGGTAACGAGCTTTTGTCACATCAAAATCTGCTCCAAAACCTGTTCCCATAGCTGTAAACAAACTACGGATTTCTTCGTTAGCAAGAATTTTATCCATACTTGCTTTTTCAACGTTCAAGATTTTACCACGAATTGGTAGAATTGCTTGGTGCTCGCGGTCACGTCCTGATTTTGCAGAACCACCCGCAGAGTCCCCTTCGACGATGAACAATTCATTCATTGTCGCATCGTTTGAAGAACAGTCTGCCAATTTACCAGGCAAGTTTGAAATTTCAAGACCTGATTTCTTACGTGTTACCTCACGTGCACGTTTCGCAGCGATACGCGCTTTAGAAGCAAGAATTCCTTTTTCAACGATTTTCTTAGCAATTTGAGGATTTTCTAACAAGAAACGTCCAAAAGCATCGCTAAACAAACGGTTGGTAATTTTGACAACTTCTGAGTTACCAAGTTTTGTTTTGGTTTGCCCTTCAAATTGTGGATTTGGGTGTTTAACAGAGATAACTGCTGTCAACCCTTCACGAACATCGTCACCAGTTAGATTATCGTCTTTTTCTTTAAGCAATTTATTTTGACGAGCATAATCATTAATCACACGTGTCAATGCTGTACGGAAACCTTGTTCGTGAGTACCACCTTCGTGTGTATGGATGTTGTTAGCAAAGCTCATCACTGTCTCGTGGTAACCAGTTGTATATTGCATAGCAACTTCAACTGAGATACCATCCATTTCACCATCAGTGTAAATAGGTTTATCAAAGATAACATCTTTGTTTTCGTTGATAAATTCAACGTAACTTGAGATACCACCTTCGTAGTGATAATGTTGCTCTTGTTCAATACCTTCACGTTTGTCAGTGATTGAGATACGCAAACCACGGTTCAAGAAAGCAAGTTCTTGAATACGTTTAGCTAATTTATCAAAATCAAATACTGTTGTTTCCGTAAAGATTTCACCGTCTGGAGTGAAGTGAACGGTTGTACCGTGACGATCTGTATCACCAATAACTTTCAAATCATCGACAACATGACCACGACGGTATTCTTGGTAATGAATTTTACCATCACGATAAACAGACACATCCAATTGTGTTGAAAGGGCGTTAACAACAGATGAACCTACCCCGTGGAGACCACCTGATACTTTATAACCGCCGCCACCGAATTTACCACCGGCGTGCAAGACTGTAAAGACCGTTTCAACAGCTGGACGTCCTGTTTTTTCTTGAATATCGACAGGAATACCACGCCCATCATCGACAACTGTAATAGAATTATCTTTCTCGATGAAAACCTCAATGTGTGTGGCAAATCCTGCCAAGGCTTCATCGATTGAGTTATCGACAATTTCCCAGACTAAGTGGTGCAATCCTTCTTTTGAGGTTGAACCGATATACATTCCTGGGCGCATGCGTACAGCTTCAAGTCCCTCTAGGACCTGAATCTGACTGGCGTCGTACTCTTTCGCTAATTCTGCTAAATTTTTATTTTCTTCCGTCATTTACTTCACTATCTCCAATAAGGATTTTTTTCCATCAACTAACAAGGTATCAAAGCCAGCAGCTTGGCCGGCTTCTTTATCAATTTCACGATCTCCAATAACCAAAGCATTGTCAATCTTATACTTTTCTTTGAGGTATAACATTGACTCTGGACTTGGTTTACGAGCAAAGCCGCTTTCTGATGTCACGACTTCAGTGAAATAAGGAAGTACCTTTGTTTTTTCTAAAATATCAAGGACTTGTTTATTTCGATGAGAAACCAAGAAATTTCTCCCACCGCTAGCCACAATCACCTGCAAAACCTCGCTGGCGCCTGTAAAAAGAACCGGTGTTTTCAAATAATCGGCTTCTAATGCTTTATATGCTTTCAAAAATTGTGGTTGGTTTGGGATAAATTTTTTAATAGCGGCATCTGTTGATTCCTTCAGCTTTTCATAGACATCATCATGCGATGCTTGACAGCCAAAATCAGCTAAAGTTTTCACAAAAGCCTGAGTGGACATTTCGTAATTATCGAGTAAAGTGCCACCCAAATCCCAGATATAATCATGGTAATTCATAACCAATATTATATCACAATTTTACATTTTTTTATAGTCTCTACCTCATCAATTTCCAACACCAGAGAACAAAATTTTCAAATTATTTTTTGACTGAAAAAACAACTTTTTAGCCAATAAAAAAGGCTTGGAAGAATTTTCCAAAACCTTTTTTAATAACGTTCACTTCGTCTGAAATGTTCTTCAACCTCTTGCTCATGGTGCAAATTATTTTGATAACTCATTGAGAGAATCAAACCAACACAAATCAAGTTAGTAATCAATGATGAACCACCCTGTGAGATGAATGGCAATGGAATACCAGTCAAAGGTAAGATACCAACAGCAGCACCAATATTTTCAAAAATATGGAACAAAATCATCATGATAAATCCAGTTGAAATGTAAGTGTAGAATCGGTTGTTTGACTCAAAAGTCACACGAATCATGCGATAAATCAAAACAAGATACAAGGTCATGACAACAGCACAGCCAACAAATCCAAAATCTTCAGCAATAACTGTGAAAATCATGTCACTTTCACGAACTGGAACAGCAAGGTCAATAACATTAAAACCTTTACCACTAAGCCCACCGCTACCAATTGAAATCATACCTTGAGTTTGTTGGTAAGCAATTGATTTAGCGTATGAAAATGGATCTAACCAAGCTGAAATACGATTAATTTGATAGGTATCCATCCCCAAGCCATAGAAAATATCTTTGCCATGCGGTGATAGAAAAAGGGCTAGAAAACCTCCGATAATCACTGCTACCGCAATTACAACAGGCAAGATAATCCACCAAGAAATTCCTGACAATAAAATCAAACCTGCTAGAATAGCAGAGAATACCATGGCTGTCCCAAGGTCTTTTTGCAAACCTAATAACACCATGACCGGCAAGGTAATCAAAGCAAAGATTCCAAGAAGCTTCCAATCATTTTTTAAATTATCTTCTGGTACTTTGTGTCTAAACCAAATCGATGCTCGAGCTAGCATCAAAATGTAAGAGACCTTCATGAATTCGGAAGGTTGAAATAAGGTTACTGACCCAATGGTTACCCAGTTTTTGGCACCGGTTGATTCTACCAATTCTGGACTATAAAAAATCAAAGGTAAAATCATCAAAGCCAAGCCCAAGCCATACAAATAAGGGGTGACTTTCCATAAAAATTCAGTACTAAAGAGCATAACAACAAAGGCAACTACACACCCTAAAAAGATCCAAACACCTTGTTGTGTCATTACTTTTGCAATTGTTCCAGGATAGTCATTTGACGTTGCAATATAAACGGCTACCAAACCAATTAGCAAAAGAAAAAAAACAGGTAAAATTACAGAATAGTCGATTCGACTATCAATAGAATATTTTTTTCTTGCCATCTTACTTCCTTCGTTTCTAGTCAAAAAATATTATATCATTTTTTAATTAGAATTGAGGAAAAAACCTGGTGAAAATACGAGAATTTTTCAGAAAAATTTAAGCTGCATTTTTCAGGGATTTTCCTGTACATTTTCAAGAAAACTAAAAAAACTGAACCCTATTAGGCTCAGTCTTTTACCGGTCAAGCAAGTCAATTTAGCTCAGTCTGAACGACCTAAATAAACTCGCCTCTTCTCTCCCCTGCCGGAATCGAACCAGCAACTACTCCTTAGGAGGGAGTTGTTATATCCATTGAACTAAGGGGAGCTATGAAAAAATCTGTCGCAAGGACAGATTTTTATTATCGAATCTTTATCGTCAAAATTAACGACGGATTTCTTTAATACGAGCAGCTTTACCTTGTAATGCACGCAAGTAGTAAAGTTTAGCACGACGTACTTTACCGTGACGAACAACTTCGATTTTTTCTACACGTGGAGTGTGAACTGGGAATGTACGTTCAACACCGATACCACTTGAAATTTTACGAACTGTGTACATTTCTGAGATCCCTTGACCTTTACGTGAAATTACCACACCTTCGAAAATTTGGATACGTTCGCGGCTTCCTTCAACAACTTTTGCGTGAACACGAACAGTATCACCAGGTTGGAATGCAGGGATGTCAGTACGTAGTTGACCTTCAGTCAAACTTTGAATTAATGGATTCATTTATTTATTCTCCTATCTTACTAATCATTAGGTGCTTGTCCCAGCGGATTAGCCGTATTTTAGTGCGTCCATTACACACTCTTCGTATTTTATCAAAAATCACCATAACTGTAAAGTAAAATGGCTGACTTTTTTGAGCTTTTTTCTAGAAGTCTAGAACTTCTTGTCCTGTGTAAATAGAGTAGTTTCGATTAAGACTGTAAGCAAAAATCATAACCAAAGCAAAATGTGGTAAATTTACAAAACCAAAGACTTCTCCACCAATAAAGATTGGAGCCAAAAGCGTATTTGTAGCACTTCCGAAAACACTGATGTAGCCAGCTGCGGCGACGAATTCAACTGGTAAACCAAAGACATTTGCTAAAACAACACCAAGTGAAGCCCCGATGGCAAAGAGCGGTGTGACCTCGCCACCTTGAAAACCAATTGCCAAAGTTGCCACAGTCAAGACCAACTTCAAAAGCCAATCATAAAAGTAAATGTCTTTCCCAGAAAAACTTGCATCAATCAGATTAGTTCCAAGACCTGAATAACGCCCATGATACAACATCAAGAAAAGAAGACTAAGCACAATCCCACCAAACAAAATTCGATAGTAGGGATTATCCATAACTTCTTTGGCTTTTTGCTTAGCATAGGCAAGTAAAGCAGCAAAGGCATTGCCGACTAGTCCAAAAATAAGTCCTAGCAAAGCAAGTTTGCAAAACAGCCAAGCATTAAAGGTTAGTGAAACATTGATAAAGTGGGCAAATTTCTCTAATCCTAATGCGTGCGATGTTGCACTTGCCACAAATGAAGCAATTGTCATTGGCAAAAGAGCTGGTAATTGCAATTTTCCAAGAACTAATATCTCAAGTCCAAAAAAGACAGCCGCTAAAGGGGTTTGAAACAAACCAGCAAAACCAGCTGCCATACCCGTTACAAGAAACAAGCGGGAGCTATTTTCAAAAGAGAAAAACTTGCTAAAAGCATGTGAAATCGTCGCCCCAAGTTGGACAGCAACACCTTCACGACCAGCACTTCCTCCAAAAAGATGAGTTAGCCAAGTTGCTACAGTTACCAAAGGTAACATGACCAAGGGAATTTTCTTTTCATCTCCTTGACTCACCGCAAAAAGTAGCCCCATTCCTTTGCTAGCTCGACTGTCCGCTTTTTGATAAAGAAAAACAATAACAAGCCCAATTAGTCCCAAAAATGGAATCACATAATTGAATTTTTCTGTTCGAAAAGCACTAAGCATTAACAAGACGCGACCAAATACAGTATCGACACAACCTATTAAAATCCCAATAAGAAAACTTGCGCCGATAACTTTTAAGAGGACACTATAAGAATAATCTTGGTTATCTTTTAACTTTTTAATCATTAGAGCTACCTTCTTAATCTAAATCAGCCTTTAATTGTTTAGCTTGATAATCGCGAGAATTTTTCATAATATCCGCAAAAGTATCAACTAATGTTGCCTCAAAAGCTTTATTTTGAACACGACTAGCAACTTTTTTTAAGACAGCATCTTCACGACTGGTATCTAAAATAGCCTTTCCAGTAGCTTTTTTATATGCTACTACTTGATTCACCAAGGTCATGCGTTTTTCAAGAAGTGCTACTAATTCCTGATCCACTTGATCAATTTCTTGACGGATAACATCCAAATCTTTTACTGACATTTTTTCTCTATCCTTATCTTTTTTTGAATTTTTACTATAAAAATGACTTATTCTTTTTTCGTTTGAAATAAGTTCCCAATAAGCTAATGGCAATAAAAATAACAAGCAGTACAATAATCAGTCTTAGATTTCCTGCGACGACCGCATCACCACCTAAGGCATACAATAAACTACTCGGCAATACTCCGATTGTAACGTAGAGAACCCATCTGCACCAAGGCAATTTGATTTTTGCCACGTGATAATTGATCAGCAGGGTTGGAATCACAGGAATCATGTAACCTAGCATAATGCCTAGTTCTTGATTTTCAACAGCATTGATGACATTTTTTAATCCTGCAAAATGTTTCTTCAACTTGCTATCATTGTCCTTCAAATCAATCATTTCCAGAACTCTGACAAAGAGAAAATTTCCAAGAACATTTGCTGAGAGATTCATCAAAAATCCAATAGCAGGTCCGTAAATCAAGCCATTAAAGATAGCAAAAATCGCATTCGACATAAAAGGAATGGCTGCTGTCAGAGCTGTCAAAAATAGCAAAATAGTGATATTCAGCAGATTTTTTGTTCGTAACTGCATCAAAAACTGTGTCAAAGCTGTCTTTGAGCTAGATTGCCAAAAAGAAACAATCAATTGCCAGTGCCTGATGACATAAATCATAAAATAGCCACAAATACTAAGCAAACCAAGAATTACTAATAACTTGCGTAGCTGACCATATTTGTACTCATGTTTTTTCATATCGTTTCCATTATAAAGAAAAGTTTATAGCTTGACAAGAAGACTCAAGTGATAAAAAGATTATTTTTTAGAATTTTCAAACATTTATCCAACAGAACCTTCCATACTCATAGTAATCAAACTATTCATTTCAACGGCATATTCCATAGGAAGTTCTTTGGTAATCGGCTCCATAAAGCCATTAACAATCATGGCTGTTGCTTCTTCTTCGGAAATTCCTCGACTCATCATGTAATAGAGTTGTTCCTCAGAAACTTTTGAAACCTTAGCTTCGTGTTCCAAAGATACATTTGAGTTATGAATTTCATTAAATGGGATAGTATCTGAACTTGATAAATCATCCATTAAAATTGTATCACATTCAATGTGTGATTTTGAGCCTTCACTATGCTTGCCAAAGTAAACTGAACCACGATAGTCAGTCTTTCCGCCATCTTTAGCCACTGATTTTGAAATCAAGGTTGATGAGGTATGTGGAGCATTGTGATAAACTTTACAGCCAGCATCTAGGTGTTGACCATAATTGGCAAATGCCATGGAAAGCACTGACGTTTTGGCGTGTGGACCGTCTAAAATCGAACATGGATATTTCATATTGACCTTACTTCCGAGGTTACCATCAATCCATTCTAACATGCCGTTTTCTTCGACCTTACCACGTTCAGTTACTAGGTTGTAGACATTATCAGACCAATTTTGCATGGTCGTGTAACGAAAACTAGCATCACGTTTGACAATAATTTCTACCGTTGCTGCGTGAAGACTATTGGTTGTGTAATTGGGAGCGGTGCAACCTTCAATGTATTGAATTGAAGCTCCTTCGTCGACAATAATCAAACTACGTTCAAATTGTCCTGCATTTTCACCATTAATACGAAAATAAGTCTGTACTGGAATATCACACTGCACGCCCTTTGGCACGTAAATAAAAGTTCCACCTGACCAAACAGCACCATTTAAAGCGGCAAATTTATGCTCACTATTTGAAACAATTTTCCCAAAATACTCTTTAAATAGTTCAGGATATTCTTGCAAAGCCGTATCAGTATCAGTGAAAATAATGCCTTGTTTTTGGAACTCTTCTTTCATATTATGATAAACCACTTCAGACTCGTACTGAGCTACAGCACCAGAAAGGTAGTCACGCTCTGCTTGTGGAATCCCTAAACGCTCAAAAGTTTCTTTAATCTTATCTGGAACATCATCCCAGTCATTAACCTTCTTATCTGCTAACTTTTGAAAATAAATGACATCATCAAAGTCAATTCCAGATAAATCTGGTCCAAAATCTGGCATAGGAAGTTTATAAAACAACTCCAAGCTCTTCAAACGATAATCAAGCATCCATTTGGGTTCATGCTTGTAAGCAGATATATTTCGCACGATTTCTTCTGTTAACCCCTTACCCGTCGAATAAGTCGGAGTAAGATCATCGTGAAAACCATAATCGTAATCTCTATTTTTAGTCATAATGACACCTCACTTTATAAAAAAATCTTTATGAAAGGAAGAGAAAAAAAGAGATTGGAGCACACTCCAACCTCAGTTTCTTATTTAGTTTACTTTTTCAGAAATAGTTTCTGCGAAAGCTTCTAGATTTGCAATATCTTCATCTTCTGCAGCTAAGTCAACTTTAACTGAATCCGCACCTTTTGTTGCACCAGTCAAGGCAAATTGTGCTTCAAATTCGTCAACTGCTTTACAGAAGTAATCGTAAAAAGTATCACCAGATCCAACAACACCGAAGATTTTATCTGTCAAATCAACATCTGCAAGATCTTCGTAAAAATCAACGATTTCATCTGGCAATTCACCATCACCGTATGTGTATGATGCAACAATCGCAACATCAGCATCTTCAAAATCAGCTGCATCAACTGTTGTACATTCGTCTACTTCGACAGTGTGTCCAAGTTCTTCGAACTTATTTCCAACAATGTCAGCAATTTCTTCAGTATTTCCTGTCATGCTGGCATAGACAATCTTAACTAAAGCCATAGTTCCCTCCAAACATAAATTACCACTATTGTAGCATATTTTTACAGAAATGTTTTATATAAATTGTCAATTTTCGATAATAAATCAGCTTTTTGGGCTTCTGTTGTAAAGGATGCTTGGATAGCATTTTTATTAAATGTTAGAAAATCATCGATGCCAACGCCGAAGTGTTTGGCAAAGAGCGCGTATTCTCTTGTTAAGTTAGTGTCAGAAACCGTACGGTTATCGGTGTTAATGGTAATCTTAGCACCAGCATTTTTCAAAGTAAGAAAAGGAAACTCAGCTAAAGATTTCGCAGCTTTGGTTTGGAGATTGCTTGTCAAGCATAACTCAGCTGTCACTCCTTTTTTGACAAATTCTTGAATCAATCCAGGTTGGTCATAAATGGCTGTGGTATGACCAAGGCGCTTGATATCAAGGGCGATAGCATCTGCAATATAGTGAGCGCAACCACACTCACCAGCGTGAAATGTCAAAGGAAGTCCTAACTCCTGAGTGTGCTTGATAATAGCCTCTAATTCTGCAGGTGGAAAATCTAGTTCATTTCCTGCAAAGTCAAAACCAACCAACCCTTTTTCCGCTAAGGAAACAACATGGTCAAAGATATCTCGTGTCACATGTGCAGGTGATTGCCTCATTCCACAAACAAGAACTTTGGCTACAATCCCAAATTCTGCTTCTGCCTGCTTAAGCCCTGAAAGAACCGCTTCTACAGTCTCAGATGCTGTCAAACCTTCATCCATCGAAAACTCAGGTGCAAAACGAATTTCAGTGTAAATCACATTTTCCTGCGCAGCCTGTCTAGCCACATCATATGCTGCCAAATGAAGAGCTTCTTTAGTCTGCAAAAGTGGACGAACAAAATCAAATGCTTTAAGATAATCCATCAAAGATTCTGCCTCAGCGGGTGCAACTACCAATTTTTTCAATTCCTTGTCAGATTCTGGAACAGGAATATTCGACATCTCTGCCAATTGACGAATCGCCCCTAGTGAAAGAGAACCATCTAAGTGACAATGTAGTTCTGCTTTTGCCAAATCTTTTAATGCTCTTGTATCCAAGTTAGCCTCCCTAATTAAATTTTTTAGCTACTATCTTAACATATTCTTTTAACTTTGCAAAGAATTTTTACCAAAAAAAGATAAACCAGAATATTTTCATGGTTTATCTCTTTACTTTCTCCATTAAGACTTAAAATAATTGTTTATAAAGTGCGATTGTTTCTTCAAGGGTTGGCATAAATGGATTGCCTGGTGCGCAAGCATCAAGCAAAGCGTTTTTAGAAAGAAATTCGAAGTCGAATTCTTCTTCCTTGATATCAAGTTCTGTCAATTTCTTAGGAATACCAACGGTTGCTGACAATTTTTCGATTTCTGCAATAGCGTAATCGGCACATTCTTGGTCGCTTTTATCTTCGGTATGAAGCCCTAGTCCTTTAGCCACATCACGGAAAGCTGCTGGAACATGTTTGGCATTTTCGCGTTCTACAATCGGCAAAATCATCGCACAGCAAACACCATGTGGCAAATGATAAACCGCACCAAGTTGGTGAGCCATCGCATGCACGTAACCAAGCCCTGCATTGTTAAATGCCATACCACCTAAGAAAATAGCATTAACCATGGCTTCACGCGCTTCAAGGTCATGACCATCAGCAACTGCACGTGGCAAATATTCTTTGATTAACTCAATCGCACCAACTGAAAGTTTTTTCGTTGCAGCATAAGCACCTGGTGTTACCAATGCTTCGATAGCGTGAGTTAATGCATCCATACCAGTTGCTGCAGTTAATGACTTAGGCATTGAAACCATTAATTCTGGGTCATTGACTGACATCAAAGCCAAGCTATTTTTATCAACCATAACCATTTTGACTTTACGTTCTTCATCAGTGATAACATAATTAATGGTAATTTCAGCTGATGTTCCTGCCGTTGTATTAATGGCAATGACAGGCAAGCCTGTTTTTTCTGATTTATGAACGCCTTCGTAATCCTGAGGACGACCCCCATTAGTAGCTAGGATGGACATACTGCTGGCAGCATCTTGAGGGGAACCTCCTCCAAGAGAAATGATGAAATCACAACCATTTTCTTTTAGGGCTGCTAATCCTTCTTCAACGTTTTTAACGGTTGGGTTAGGGTCAACATCACTATAGACAACATAGTCAATGTTTTCAGCATCAAGCGGTGCCGTTACTTTAGGCAAAATATCACTCTTAGCAATAAAATGGTCAGTTACCAAAAGAGCTTTCTTATAACCATATTTCTTGATGTAACCACCAATTTCTTTAACCACTCCGCGACCAATAAGGTTTTGAGATGGAACATAAAATACTGACATGAGCATAGCCTCCTTATGATTTTTTATTTTTAGAAAACGTTTACATATATTATTCTAGCACTTTGCTTCTAAAAATTAAAAATAAAACCTTGGATTTATTTCAAAAATCCTCATTACCACCTCGCGGTCATTTCATGCTATAATAGGGTAAATCTCTAGCTTACAAAGGAATTTAGATATGAATACATTTGAAGAAATTTTAGAAAAAATTAAAGCTTACGATACTATTATCATTCACCGTCACCAAAGACCTGACCCAGATGCTCTAGGTAGCCAAGCTGGTTTACGTGAACTCATCAAACATAATTTCCCAGCAAAAAAAGTTTTGGCAACTGGTTTTGATGAGCCAACTCTTGCATGGATTACGACAATGGATGAAGTGTCTGACAGCGATTACGACGGTGCTTTGGTTATCGTTACAGATACAGCAAATACTCCTCGTATCGATGATGACCGCTACACAAATGGTGATTTCCTTATTAAGATTGATCACCACCCTAACGATGATGTTTATGGTGACTTGCTCTATGTAGACACTAAAGCATCAAGTGCCAGCGAAATCATCTCAGACTTCGCCTTTTCAACTGGTCTAAAAGTTTCTAGCGAAGCTGCACGTCTTCTATACTCTGGTATTGTTGGAGACACAGGACGTTTCTTATACCCAGCTACAAGCAGCAAAACCTTCATGATTGCAAGTAAACTTCGCGAATATGACTTTGATTTTTCAAGTCTTGCTCGCCAAATGGATTCTATTTCATTTAAAATTGCGAAACTTCAAGGCTTTGTCTATGATAACTTAGAAGTTGATGATAATGGAGCTGCGCGTGTGGTGTTGACGCAAGAAACTATGAAAAAATACAATGTCACTGAAGCTGAAACTTCTGCTATCGTTGGTGCTCCAGGTCGTATTGATTGTGTTCAATCTTGGGCGATTTTCGTTGAGCAAGCTGACGGTAACTACCGTGTTCGCTTGCGTAGTAAAACACAAGTCATCAACGAGATTGCTAAACGCCACGACGGTGGGGGGCACCCACTTGCCAGCGGAGCCAATTCTTACAGCCTTGAGGAAAACGAGCAAATCTATCAAGAAATCAAAGATTTACTAGCCTCAAAAAACTAAGCTCAAGCCTGCTGTAGAGCGATTTTTAACAATTATATTTCAATTCAATTAATTTGCACAAAAGTCTTGTCAAATATCGCATTATTTGATAAACTATAGAAGTTAAAATAACTATGGTGCGTAAAAAATCACCATGGCAGAAAGGAAATCTTTTAACAATGAAACAAAATATCCACCCAGAATACCGTCCAGTAGTATTCATGGACACAACTACTGGTTACAAATTCCTTAGCGGTTCTACAAAAGCTTCTGACGAAACTGTAGAATTTGAAGGCGCTACTTACCCACTTGTACGTGTGGAAATCTCATCAGATTCTCACCCATTCTACACTGGTCGCCAAAAATTCACTCAAGCAGATGGTCGTGTGGATCGCTTCAACAAAAAATACGGTTTCACAAAATAAGAAATCGCATTTACTACAAGAAGTCATTTCGAGCAATCGAAATGGCTTTTTTGTTTTTCCGTAAATGGGGCAACAAAAAAAAGAGCTTACGCTCTTTTTATCTAATATAAGCTAACCAAGCTTCGTCTTCTGCTAGAATATCTGAACTAGTGTATGAACCGCGGTATTTGTTCCAAACGTGGTTCGGATTAACGGTTTCAGTAGCTTGATTGGTTTGTTGAGTTTGGTTATCTTGTTCGGTAGTTTCTTGAGCTTCATCGCTTACCAACGGCTCATCGTAGCTTGTTAAGCCGTATTGCTCAATTAAGGCATTTAACTTATCAGCGTAAGCAGTATCTGTAGCATAACGACCAGTCAGAGCTGCTGTGGCATCTTGATAGGAAGAGGTATTTGACTTCCAAGTATCCGCATAAAGATTCCAACTTAATAAATTAGCATAGTCATTGAGCGAATCTGCTAAGCTGTTGTATGAGCGAAAGGCTTGATCAATCTCATAAGTGTTTCCACTGCCATCATCTTCCCAAGTCTGCATGACGACTGAATTACCATTATAAGCCCCTTTTACCCCAAAGAAATTATAATAAGGTTCTTGGCTAAGTGCTGATTGGCCACTACTTGATTCTAAAACAGCTTGAGCAATCATCACTGAAGCATAAAGGTTTCTTTCTTGACCAATTTGTCGAGCTGTTTCGCCAATACTTGTAATAAAATCAGCTGTCGCTGTTGGGGAAACTTGTCCTGATTCAGCAATAACAGCGTGAGCTGCATGTCTGAAAGTGAGGTTAATTCCCAATGTTATACAAGTAACTAAGGTCGAACAAGCTAAAAAGAATTTTGTCACTTGCTTGTCTTTCACGTGGCCTCCTAAAATGTAAGTGCTATCTTAACCAATTATAGCAAAGTTTTCATAAGCTGGCAACGCGAGTTCCTGCTCTCAAAAATCAACTTTTTACCACTTCCCTTAAAAAGAAAAGGCTTGAATCATTTGATTCAAACCTTTCATTATTTTAGTGAGCAACAAGGTGTTGGGCAATTTCTTGACCAGATTCTTTAGCTGGGAAGTAAGTTGGCCAATGTTCCATTTCTTTTAGAATTTCGTCTTGGCTACTGTTACCCCAGAAAAGATGGAAATGTTCAACATCTGTTGAGGTGATATTGTGGTCGCTAAATTGAATGTATTTGAATTCGCCAGCGTCTTTGTCATCTGTTTCAAAAAGATAACGAACACCACGGTTACCTTTTTTGTATTTCAAGATTTTGTGACCAACGTATTTGTAAGTGTAGGTGTGTTTTTCACCATTTTGAACAAAAGTAACTTTGTTTTTCTTACCATCAATGATGATTTGTTCAACGTCCGTTTGGTAACCTTTTGTGTAATAGTCTTTTACTTCTTGAGCAGTTTGTTCACCTTTTGAAGCTTTGGCTTTATAATCCCAGACAGGATCAAGTGTACCATCAAGAAGGTATGGGTAAGCAGATTGCCATTTTCCTGTCCAATCACTTAATTTACGATCAGTAACGTCTTTATCTTTGAAATAGCCGTGCTGAACAGTTTTGGTATCATCTGTTTCAGCTTTGATTTCTTTACCTTTGACGTCAGTTGTCAATTTCAAAGCTTTCAGATTTTCTTTCATGACTGAGAAGTAATCTTCGCCAGCTTTGATTTGTTTGTTAGTTAAGCTTTCTAGCGGATTTAAAACTTTTGTTTTTACACCAGCTTCATCTGCTAGCGTTGCAGCAACTTTACTTGACGCATTCTCTTCAAAGTAAATGTATTTGATATCGTATTTTTTAACGTATTTTGTAAGACTTGCAATACGTTTTGCTGAAGGTTCTACTTCTGGTGAAATTCCAGCAATCGAGATTTGATTCAAACCGTAATCAAGTGCTAAATAACCAAAAGCAGCATGCTGAGTGACGAAGCTTTTTTGTTTAGCATTTGAAAGTCCATCTGTGTAGGCTTTATCTAAGTCATTGAGTTTTTCAATGTAAGCTGCGCTGTTGGCTTTAAAAGTATCAGCTTTATCAGGGTATTTAGCAACAAAAGCATCACGGATATTTTCAACCAAAGTAACCGCGCGTTTTGGTGAGAGCCAGACATGTGGGTCATATTCATGACTATGTCCTTCATGCTCGTCATGGTCTTCGCCTTCTTCTTCAGCTGTACCAGCCATGAGAAGCATATCTCCACTTGCTCGAACGATAGTTAGGTTATCAGAATCAATTGATTTTTTGACTTTCTTAACCCATGTTTCCATGCTATCATCCATGTAGACAAACATATCAGCATCTGAAATCGTAGCTACATTTTTAGTAGATGGTTCAAAATCATGTGGTTCAGTCCCTGCTTTAATCAGCATTGATACATCAGCTGTATCACCAGAAACAGCCTTAGTAAATTCGTAGACAGGATAGAAAGTTGTCACCACTTTAATCTTGTCATCCGCTGCAACCTGCTTAATGTGGCTAACTTGCCAAACAAGCAAAAGTGCAAGTACATTTATCAATAAAAGAAATCTCTTCTTCATGTCGGCTCCTTTTCTTAACTAGTTAATAGTTTACCAGTAAAGTATAGTCGAACTTTCAACTTTTTGCAAGCTTTTTTGTAAATTTTTTCGCTTTCATACAAAAAATCCTCTGAAAAATATTCAGAGGATTCGTTATTAGTCGCTTACTGAGAAGCGGTTTGTCATGAGGTTACTTGCATCAAAGAGGATTTTATTCAATAGTTTTTGTGTTTCTTCTTGGATGTAATCACTCATCGCTTGGTTTTCAGCATCAAAATCAACGCTTTCGCCATTAGCTAAAGCGGCATCAACACGTTTGATACGGCCATGTCCTGCTGCCATTGTTTTCTCAACATAAGCTTCAATATCGCCTTCGTGTTGGTGGAAATGTGGATCTGCAACCGCTGCGATTAAGCGATTAGCCCAATAGAATGAATCAGTTGAGACATTTTCAGCAGTATTTGCAAAATAAGCTGGTGTAGTTGAAATTTGAGTAAAGAATGGCACCATTGTTCCAAATGGCATTGAACCGTATGCCAACCATTGGATACCTGTTGTATCGTGTGGTTGGTCAGGTCGTAATTGAAGAATAGCTGTTTGACTTGTGCGGTTGATACCAATTGTACGGAATGTACGTTGTGTCACAGCATTTCCTTCTGGACCATATGGATCAAATTCAGTATCTTGATAGTGGTTGCTCAAGACGTATTTGACATCTTCGATAGTGACTTTACGATAAGGTTTTTGAGCCCAAGGAATAAAGAAACTACGTGGGTCTTGCTCGATTTCTGGATTCAAGAAACGTTGCATTGCCCAAGCACGTGGTGTGTTGTAGTGGCGGTCCTTATCACGTTGGCTACCAAAAGCATAGCGTGGATTGAAGTGTTCATTTGAGTAAGTCAAATCTAGATTATTATCCTCAATGAATTCACGCAAGTCACTTGAGTACATGTAATCATCAGGGTTGTTAAATTCAAAATGGTCAATACCAAGTTGGTTTGGATTTGTGACATAACAATCATCTGGCACACGACGAGCAATCCAGTGGTGTCCACCGACAGTTTCTAACCACCAAATTTCATCAACGTCTGAAATAGCCACACCATTTGATTCGTATGTTCCGTATTCTTCTAGGATAGCACCAAGGCGCTCTACCCCTTCACGCGCTGTGCGAACATATGGAAGCACCAATGTTAGCATATCTTCTTCACCAATACCAGATTCAACAAGCGGGTCAGCACCCAAGACACGCGCATTTGTCGTGATAGTTTCTGTCTCACTCATAGCAACATTGGCTTCGTTGATACCAGCTTCTCCCCAGATACCATCTTTACGCAAAGCATCTGGCACTGATGTGTAGCGCATTGGGTTGTCTGGCAGGTCAATCTCAAATGAAGACAGAACTGATTTGTAATGACGTGGTTGGGCTTCTGGGTTAACCACGATAAATTGTTTCGGTGTGAAATCACCACTTTGTGAATCTTCAGTTCGAGCAATGATGGTTGAACCATCATATGACGCTTTTTTACCGACCAATATAGTTGTACATGCCATAATAAACTCTCTCCTTATTTTTTTCTATAATTCATTTGCAATTTTATTGATTTTACGCAATCGATGATTAACACCGCTCTTGGTCAAGGTTCCTTCCAAGTGGTCTGCGATTTGCTGAATCGAGTAATCAGGATTTTCTACACGAATCTTAGCCACTTGTTGCAATTCAATTGGTAAGGTCTCAAGTCCAACGGTATCCATAATTTTAATGATATTATTGATAGTCTTCATACTAGCTGTCACGGTTTTTGCAATGTTAGCTGTTTCCGCATTATTGGCACGGTTGACGTCATTGCGCGTCTCACGCATAATCTTAACTTCTTCAAAGCTTTCTTTACATTCCATCGCTCCGATGACAATCAAGAAATCCATGATATCTTCAGCCTTTTGCAAATAGGTCACTGCTCCATTTTTATGTTCAATAACCTTGGCATCAAGGATAAATTTTCGCATCAAGTTTGCCAAATCTTCGGCGTGGTCTTGATAAACGGAAAAGATTTCCAGCTGATATTTTCCTGATTCTGGATCACGAATGGTTCCAGTCGCCAAGAAAGCACCACGCAGATAAGCACGTCCCTTGTCATCATCTTCCAGGATGCTTGGGGTAATCCCCATTTCAATCCCGAAGAAAGAGTCAGCCAGCTGCAAATCGTTCAAAATCTCTCTGACATTTGCAGCGACAAAAACGGTGTAAACACGATTTTTTCGCAAATTAGTCTTTTGATGATACTTGATTTCAGGCTGAACCTGATAAATCGTTTCAATCAGTTCATAGATATGACGGGCTACCTTGGCATTTTCTGTTGTGATTGACAAGGTCAGTCCAGCACCTGTTAAGCCGAGGCTTCCTGACATTTTGATAATAGCTGATAATTCACTCTTATCAAATCGCGATAAATTCAACAATTCTTCTTTAACTTTTACTGTAAAACTCATCGCTTCTTCACCCTCACAAGGTTCATTAATTCTTCAACGACATAGTCGCCATTGTGAAAAGCTCCGCCATTTTCCAAACGAAGAAAATCAGATGAAATCACTCGTTTGACTTGCTTACGAAGCCCTGCAAAATCATGCTCAACTTGAACCAAATACTCATCAAATTTATTGTGGTCCATGTAATCTTGCGGCACTTTTTGAATGTTGACGAGAACCGTATCAATAACGTCTTTGCCAAGATGACGGTTGAGCACTTCGACGTGGTCAGCATCTGTGAAATGTTCGGTTTCACCATATTGCGTCATGATGTTACAAACGTAAGCAACCTCAGCTTTGGTATCAATAAGTGCCTGCTTGATTTCAGGAATAACCAAGTTTGGCAAAATCGAAGTAAACAAAGAACCAGGTCCAAGAACAATCATGTCACTATCCATGATTGCATCAACTACTTTTCGACTGGCAGTTGGTTCGTCGTCATTGTAAGTATTGGTCACATAAACATGGTCAATCATTCCTTGATAACCAGCGATATGGCTCTCACCAGCGACTTCATAGCCATCTTTAAAAACAGCATGCAAGGTTAATGGATTTTCACTTGCTGGGTAAATTTTCCCAGTAACGTGAAAAAATTTTGTCAAAATCTGCATAGCGCTGTAAGTAGAACCTTCCATTTCAGCGATTCCTGAAATGATAAGATTTCCAAGAGGGTGGCCAGCAAGCGGACCGTCTCCTTGCGCAAAGCGATATTGAAAGACTTTTTCGTAAAACTTAGGCATATCACTCATAGCCACGAGGACATTCCTAAGGTCTCCTGGTGGTGTCAATTGCATAACCGAACGCAGGGCTCCTGAACTGCCTCCATCATCAGCAACCGTTACGATGGCTGTAATATCGACCTCTTCGTGTCTCAAACTATTTAAAATGACGGGAATCCCTGTTCCTCCACCGATAACGGTAATTTTAGGTTTTCTCATGAACGGTTCACAGTCTCCTTGCGACGATTTTTATCGCGGTGGGTTTCATTAACCACCCAATCCGCTTTTAACTCTTCAGCTAAGCGATGAGCAAAGGCAACACTTCGGTGTTGACCACCTGTACACCCAATAGCAATGGTCAATACAGATTTTCCTTCTTTTTTGTAGCCTGGCAAAATAGGTTTAATGAGGCCAATCAAATGTTGGTAGAAATTTTCTGATTCCTCATGATTCATGACATAATCATAAACATCTTTTTCAAGACCTGTTTGATTGCGAAGTTCTGGTTTGTAGTATGGATTTGGCAAGAAACGTACGTCAAATACCAAGTCTGCATCGAGTGGCAAGCCATATTTGAAACCAAAACTCATGACTTCAATACGAAATGAAGCTTGATTTTCATCACTTGAAAATTGTTCAGAAATTGTCTTACGCAATTGACGAGGGGTTAATTCTGTTGTATCAACCACATTTTGGCTCAAGTTTTTCAAAGGTGCAAGCAACTCACGTTCTAACTTGATTCCATCTAAAATACGTCCATCAGCTGCCAATGGGTGACTGCGACGTGTTTCTTTATAACGAGCTACCAGTTCGCCATCTGTTGCATCCAAGAAAAGAATCTTGAAGTCAATTTTTGGATTTGAATCAATTTTATCTAAAACAGAAGTAATTTCGTTGAAGAAAAGACGACTACGCATGTCCACCACAAGAGCAACACGATTATTGTCACTTGTTTTTTCAACTAATTCAATAAATTTTGGCACCAAAGTCGGTGGCATGTTATCGATGGTAAAATACCCTAAATCTTCAAAGGATTGAATGGCAACTGTCTTACCAGCACCGCTCATCCCAGTTACAATAACTAAGTTAATCTCTTTATCAGACATTTTCTTCGCTCCTTCTCATTTTTTCAATTTGCCCCACTAAACGTGCCTGTTCTTCCTGCATACTCACTAGTTGTTTTGTCAAAGAAGCTAACATTTCCGTTTGTAATTTCTGAATTTCTAGTAAATCCGACTGATCTTGCTGAACTAAGTGATCCAATTTTGTATGTAACAATCGAATGCCTTCTTCTGATACCTTGTTAACATTGTAATCATTCTTAGCTTGCAGGCGATCATAGTCAGAAGCTCGATTTTGACTCATCATAATTAATGGCGCTTGAACAGCTGCTAAAGTT
This sequence comes from Streptococcus sp. 45, assembly GCF_900108865.1. Taxonomy (NCBI): domain Bacteria; kingdom Bacillati; phylum Bacillota; class Bacilli; order Lactobacillales; family Streptococcaceae; genus Streptococcus; species Streptococcus sp. 45. The sequence goes on from NZ_FNXZ01000001.1 coordinate 392,591, forward strand.
GATAAGGCAAGATTTAACAAAATAAAAGGATATTTGTCAAATACAATTCCAAAAGGTTTCAAAACATTCAAAGCCATCCAAACTCCCATAAAGCAGATGAAGGTAATAATAAAGGTCCAAGACCCACCAAAACGAGCCACATCATCCGCAATTTTTTGTCCAAATGTGATCTTTCTGTCCAATTGGTCTTGGACATCTAAAGCTGTATAACCTTGGTGCTTAGTCGCGTCGTAGACAGCTTCACGGACGTAGTCATTTTTACGATTAGCTTTATCGATAATCTCCTCTAAAAAAAGAAGACGGTAATAAGTCAGATTCTTATGGCTAATAAAGGCACCACTAGCAATATCAGGATGCTGCTTTTTGATAATCTCTTGTAATCTAATATCCAGAGAATCGATGATAACTCCCTCTTCAATTGGATAATCGCGATGATCAATGCTATCTTGCATTAGCTGTTTTTGACTCATAAGATCCTTCTTTCTGTCTGTTCCATTATACCAGAAATAAAACAAAAAAGCTGACTTCTCAGCTCTTTTCTACTAATCTTCTCGGTCGATGATGACACCCATAACGGTAAGGTGCCCGTTACTAACCAAGGTCAAAACCAAGCGGGCTAATTCTTTTGCTGGCATTGAAAAATTTGACTTAATCCACCAAAGTAAAGTCCCTGAAAAAATACTGGTCAGATAGGCCACGATAAATTCTGTTGGCACTTGCTCGCCAGATTCAGTGACATTTAGTTTTGCAAGCAAATGGTCGTATTTTTCATGTACCAAACTTCCAAATTCTTCTTGCATAACTTCCTGAGAGATGCTTTTTAGAACAATTTTAGCAATCGCAGCATTTTTTTCCAATCCATGATAAAACTCCGTTAAAAGTTTCTCAGCTCGCTTAACTTTTACACGTTCACCGTTTGTAATCTGTGCTGCATCAATCATGTCAGACATTTGCTCTAGAACTTGTTGTTGAATACCTTTTTGAAGGTCATCTTTATCAGCATAGTGCGCATAAAAAGTGGCACGATTAATCATGGCCTCATCAGCAATATCTTGCACTGTAATTTTCTCATAAGGTTTCTCGCTGAGAAGTTTGGCAAAGGCATCAAAAATCAATTTTTCTGTTCTCAAATAACGAATATCAGTAAGTTTCATGAGCTATTCCTCCGAGATAAACAACAGATTGTCGGGAATGTGTTGCTTAAACAACACAAGTTAAAAAATTAGCGATTGCAATTGACAATGAGTGTTTTATAATACTATTATAACAAACACTCTGTTGAATAAGCAACATTCTGTTGTGACATTAACAGCGTGTGAGATAAGTAAGAAAGGATTGAAATAGTGTTAAAGAACTGTCGACGTAACTACATTATTCGTTGCTAGATAATGAGTCATTTTTAGGAATGATATTTATCTACTACCTTCTAACACTTTTAGGTTTTTTATTAATGTATAAAGCAGGTATAGATGTCGGATCGACCACTGTTAAAGTTGTCATTTTCGACGATAATTATCAGTTACTATTTTCACGTTATGAGCGTCACTTTTCAGACGTCAAAACAGCAACTATCAAGGTTTTAAATGAAGCTATTTCTGAAATTGGCGACCAAACTGTCAGTATTGCCATTACTGGTTCTGGGGGTATGGGCTTAGCTGATGTGGCTGAAATTCCTTTCGTCCAAGAAGTTATTGCTGCGACTACTACCGTTGAAAAATTCATTCCACAAACTGATGTAGTAATCGAACTTGGTGGTGAAGATGCCAAAATGACCTTCTTTGGCGATACTCTTGAACAACGCATGAACGGAACATGTGCCGGCGGTACAGGAGCTTTCATCGACCAAATGGCTGGACTGTTAAAAACAGACGCCAACGGGGTCAATGAACTTGCCAAAGGTTACGAAACCATTTACCCAATTGCCAGTCGTTGTGGGGTATTTGCTAAAACTGACGTCCAACCCTTAATTAATGAAGGGGCCAGAAAAGAAGACATTGCAGCTTCGATTTTCCAAGCTGTTGTCAATCAAACCATTGCTGGATTAGCTTCTGGGCGTAAAATCACTGGAAACATCGCCTTTCTTGGTGGACCGCTCTTTTTTATGAGTGAACTTCGTAAGCGTTTCATCGAAACCCTTGATATCAAACCAGAACATGTGATTTTCCCTGAAAATCCACAACTTTTCGTTGCCATGGGAGCTGCTCTTGATGAGAATCAAACCCAAATCAACTTATCTGGAATCATTCATAATTTAGAAAATAATACTTCAAAATCCCTAGTTCCTAAAAATACTCTTGATGTTCTTTTCAAAGATCAAGCTGAACTGGATGCTTGGCGCGCCCGTCACGATGAAGCTAGCGTTGAATACAAAGACATTACCACTGCTTCTGGGCCTCTTTTCCTTGGTATCGATGCAGGATCAACCACTTCAAAAGTTGTCCTCACAGATCCTAAAGGAGCTATTTTATTCCAACACTACGGCAATAACCAAGGGCAACCTCTTGAAAATGTCATTGCCATCCTAAAAGAACTTTATCACCAATTGCCAGAAGATGCTTTCATTGCTCGTTCTTGCGTGACTGGATATGGTGAAAATTTGATTAAAGCTGCTCTTCACGTTGACTACGGTGAAGTTGAAACCGTTGCTCACTTTAAAGCAGCTAACTACTTCAACCCAGGAGTTGATTTTATCCTTGATATTGGTGGTCAAGATATGAAAGCCATGAGTGTTCGCGATGGCGCTTTATCGAGTATCCAACTAAACGAAGCTTGCTCTTCAGGTTGCGGCTCATTTATTGAAACCTTTGCCAAATCTCTTAAATACGATGTCAAAGATTTTGCCAAAGTTGCTCTTCTTGCCAAGCACCCCGTTGACCTCGGCTCACGCTGCACAGTCTTTATGAACTCTAAGGTAAAACAAGTTCAAAAAGAAGGGGCTACGGTTGCTGATATTTCAGCAGGGCTTTCATACTCTGTCATCAAAAACGCCCTTTACAAAGTTATCAAATTAAAACGTCCCGAAGATTTGGGTGAGAAAATCGTTGTTCAAGGAGGAACTTTCTACAATGAAGCTGTTCTTCGTGCCTTTGAACTCGTCAGCGAACGCGAAGTCGTTCGACCAAGCATTGCTGGACTTATGGGAGCTTATGGCTGCGCTATTATCGCTAAAGAAAAATACGAAGATGAACTAGCCAACCAAGAAGCTACTCTTGAAGTCAGCGCGGTACAGTAAAGGAGGGATTGCATGACTGAAACATCACTTACAGCCAATCGTACTAAGTCAAGTTTGATGGGGCTTGAAGAACTCGATCAATTTACTACTCAAAAAGAATTCACTCGTTGCGGCATGTGTGAAAATAACTGTGCACTGACTGTTACCATCTTCAACGACGGCTCAAAATTCGTTACTGGTAACCGCTGCGAACGCGGTGCTGAAAAAGTAACTAAAATCAAATTCGACCGCAGCAACCAAAAAGAAAATCTGGTTGATTACAAATATAAAAAACTCTTTAAATTTAAAGCACTCTCAAAACGTGACGCTGTCCACGGTGTCGTTGGAGTTCCACGTGTGCTCAACATGTACGAAAATTACCCACTTTGGCACACGGTCCTTACTGACTTGAAGTTTCGTGTTCAAATCTCACCAAAATCAGACAAACGTTTATTTGAAAAGGGAATCGAAACCATCCCAAGTGATACGGTTTGTTACCCTGCCAAAATGGTGCACGGTCACATTCAAAGTTTAATCGACCGCAAAGTAGATGCTATTTTCTACCCTAGTGTCATTTACGAACAAATTGAAAATAGCAAAGCACCTAACCACTACAACTGCCCAATCGTCCAAAGTTATCCAGAAGTCATCGAAAAAAACATGGACCCTATCCGCAATGGTGAGGTCAAATACTTCCATCCATTTGTTAACTTGGCCGACCATGAATCTGTTGTCAAATCACTTGTCAAAAGCTTTGCTGATTATGATGACATTACAGAAGCTGATATTCGCGAAGCCGTTGAACATGGTTACCAAGTCTTAGCTGACTTCAAGAAAGATTTGCAAGACAAGGCAGATGAGCTCCTTAGCAAGCTAGCCCTCAACAATGAAAAAGCGATTGTGCTTTCTGGTCGTCCATATCACCTTGACCCTGAAATCAACCACGGGATTGCTAACATCATCACCCAAGAAGGTTTCCACGTTTTAACAGAAGATATGGTAGCTGGACTTGAAGAAGTTTCAGGTTTGCGCGTGGTTAACCAATGGGTTTATCACTCACGACTTTATGCTGCTGCTAAAGTCGTTTCTAAAAATCCTAACCTTGAATTAGTCCAATTAAACAGCTTTGGTTGCGGACTTGATGCTGTCACAACTGACCAAGTTGAAGAAATCATGCGAGCTCACAACAAGCTTTACACTGTTTTAAAAATCGACGAAGGAAGCAACCTTGGTGCTATCCGTATTCGTCTTCGTTCCCTCAAAGCAGCCGTTGAAGAACGTGACAAGAAAGCTAAAAAAGCTAATCTCAGTCACATTTTCAACCAAGCTCCACAATTTACCAGCCAAGCTGATGAAGAAAGTAAAGAACCTATCTTTACAAAAGATATGAAAAAGAAACACACCCTTCTCATGCCAATGCTTTCGCCAATTCACCAAAATGGTTTGATTGAAGAAGCCTTCAAACAAGCTGGCTATAACGTTGTGATTCTCCCAGCCATGGACAGAAAAGCCGTTGATGTTGGTCTAAAATTTGTCCATAACGATGCTTGCTACCCAGCTATCATCACTATCGGCCAATTGCTCGAAGCACTTCAAAGTGGTAAATACGATCTCGACAATACCAGCGTCATGATGACGCAAACAGGTGGTGGTTGCCGTGCAACAAACTATATCCCACTCTTACGAAAAGCTCTAAAAGATGCCGGATATCCTCAAATTCCTGTTGTTTCTGTTTCTATGGGAAATCAAGGTACCGAAGAAACACCTGGTTGGAATATTACTTTACCATTTGTAAAACGTCTACTTATCAGTGTGCTTTATGGTGACCTTTTTGAACGAGTGCTCTACCGCGTTCGTCCTTATGAAGCCGTTCCAGGTTCTGCCAATGCCTTATACGAAAAATGGCTTGAAATCGCTCGTAAGAATGTCAAATCCGGCTCTTACTTCGAATTCAACCATAACATGAAACGAATCATTAAAGACTTCGATAATCTTGAAACCATCGACTTTGGTCAAAAACCACGTGTTGGGGTAGTCGGAGAAATCCTTGTCAAATACGCTCCAACAGCCAACAACGATATTGTCGCTATCATTGAAAATGAAGGTGGGGAAGCCGTTGTTCCAGACTTGATTGGCTTTATGAATTACTCACTCTTCAACCAAATTTGGAAAGCTGATGAGCTCAATATGAGCCAAAAATCAAAACGCCTAGCAAAACTTGGTATCGATGCCATCAATCTTCTTGAAAAGCCAATGAACAAAGCTCTTGAAAAATCAGAGCGTTTCGATGGAATCGAATCCATTTATGACATCGCTAAAGGTGCTGAAAAAGTCGTTTCAATCGGTAACCACACTGGTGAAGGTTGGTTCTTGACTGGTGAAATGATTGAATTACTAAATAACGGTGTTAAAAATATCGTTTGTCTTCAACCATTTGGTTGTCTTCCAAATCACATCGTCGGAAAAGGAATGCTAAAAGAACTCCGCCGACAATTCAAAGGTGCCAATATCTCACCAATCGATTACGACCCAGGTTCATCAGAAGTTAACCAATTGAACCGTATCCGCTTGATGATGACAACCGCCAAAAAAATGCAAAAAGCAAATTAATCAATCTAACGCAATAGAAAAAAGTTCGCCGAGAGAGTAGCGAACTTTTTTCGTGTCAAATAATATTAAGAGAACATCTAGTCGAGATAAGCGATGACTTCAATTTCTACCTTGACGTCTTTTGGCAAACGAGCAACTTCAACAGCAGAGCGCGCTGGGAAATCAGCTTTAAAAGCCGTAGCATAAACTTCATTAAATGGAACAAAGTCATCCATGTCGCTTAAGAAACATGTCGTTTTAACCACATGGTCAAAATCAGTACCTGCTTCTGCTAAAATCGCAGAAATATTTTTAAGGACTTGTTTGGTTTGTTCTTGAATGCTTGTCCCAATAACTTCACCAGTTTCAGGTGACAAAGGAACTTGACCTGAAGCAAAAAGGAAGTTACCAACAACTTTTCCTTGAACGTAAGGACCAATTGCTGCTGGCGCTTTGTCCGTGTGAATTGTTTTCGCCATAAATTTTCACCTTCTCTCAAATAGATTAGGATTATTATAACAAAATATTCTGAAAATTGAAACATATTAATAAATAAAAATGCATTTATTTTCAAATATTTACAAAAAAGCAAATTGTTTATATAATAGAAGGCGTGCATAATCAAAAGTACTACTTTTGGACTGGTTCGAAAACTCCCAGAATAAAAAACTAGCTATCTACAAATAGAGAACTGCTCTTTGTTGAGCGTCTTTTTTGAGTGGCTTTGTTTTTTAGAAAACAAGGTCATTTTTTATTTTCTATAAATATTTTTAAGAAAGGAGGAAAGGATGACTAAGCAAAAAATTATTATCGATTGTGATCCTGGTATCGACGATACACTTGCACTACTTTATGCCCTTAAACATCCAAATTTAGAAGTCGTAGCAATCACCATCGTCGCTGGAAATTGTCCAACAGATCTCGGAGTAAAAAATACTTTTACAAGCCTAGAGCTGCTTGATCGACTAGATGTTCCTGTCTACCAAGGAGCTAGTACACCGCTAACACGAGATTACGTTTCTGCCCAAGATACTCATGGTATGGACGGGCTTGGCGAAAATAATTTCCAACTCAAACACACTCCTCATATTCAAGAAAAATCAGCAGAGCAATTCTTAGCCGATTACTTTAAAGACCCTAAAGATACTTCTATCATTGCCCTTGGTCCTTTAACTAATATCGCAAAAGCTCTTGAACTAAATCCTAAGCTCGGCGAAAACTGTCACCGTTTTGTCAGCATGGGAGGAAATTTCAAATCACACGGCAATTGTTCACCTGTTGCTGAATACAACTACTGGTGCGACCCTCATGCTGCACAAATCACTTTTGAGCGCTTAGGTCGTAAAGTCGAAATGGTCGGGCTTGACGTCACTCGCCACATTGTCTTAACACCAAATCATTTAGAATATATGAGTCGTATTAACGCTGAAATGACAGCATTCATCACAAAGATTACCCGTTTTTACTTTGATTTTCACTGGGAATACGAACATATCATTGGCTGTGTGATTAATGACCCTCTCGCATTGGCCTACTTTGTCAACAGCGAGGTCTGCTCAGGTTTTGAGGCTTACACTGATGTTGTTACTGACGGCATCGCTATTGGGCAAACTGTCGTCGATCAATACGATTTTTACCACAAACCTAAGAACAGTACTATTTTGACTCAGGTTAACCCAAGCCTATTCTGGGAAGATTTTCTAACCGTACTTTTAGATGCACAAAAAGACATCATTCAAGATGATCTCAAAAATCTAAAGTTAGAAAGTTAAATTATGAAAAATTCATCAATTCGTATCATTTCTTTTATGGCAATTGCCATTGCAATTAACTATATTGGCGCAAATATCGCTTTATTCTTACGTCTGCCAATTTACCTTGATATGATTGGAACATTGTTGGTCGCTGTTGTCTTTGGACCATGGCTTGGTGCTGGTGCTGCTATTGTCAGCGCATTAATCAGCTGGATGACGACTGATATCTTTGCTATTTACTTTGCACCTGTAGCTATCGTAGCTGCTTTTATTACAGGTTTCTTAGTTAAAGAAACAAGCAAATCAAAAGACTTAATCTGGAAAAGCTTACTTGTCTCACTTCCTGGAACAGTTGTTTCATCAAGTATCACAGTCATTCTTTTCCATGGTATTACTTCAAGTGGTTCTGGCATCTTGGCACAAATTCTTCACGGCTTAGGCATTGACATGACAGCAAGTTTAGTTTTGGTTCAAGCCATTACTGACTATGCTGACCGTCTTATTAGCCTTGCTTTGGTGCTTGCTATCATCAAATCACTTAAAACTTTTGCACCAAACCTTATGACTGCTAAAAACTAAAACAAAAATCCCAACCAATTAGGCTGGGATTTTAACTTATGTCAAGGTCTGGCAAGTAATCGAAGCAACTGCCTCGTGCTTTCCTAAATCTGAAAAGTGTTCCTGCAAAGCTCGGATAAAAAAAGTTTTACTGAAGAAAGTATCACTTGCTAAGCTTTTAAAGCTATCTGAAAGAGCTTCTTGCCAGATTTGTAAATCATGCTCAACTAAACCTACTTGTCGTTTAATCTGTTCTAGAAGCGGGTGTGACACCCTTTTTAGGTCTAGTGCAATACAAAATGTCTTATCAAAAAAGGTAATTTTCGCGATATAAGTTATCATGTTAATCACCTCTCAGAGAAATTCTAGCAAACATTTCTTAAATAAACTTAAAAAGCCTGAACTCAAAAGTTCAGGCTTTAATAATCTTTATTTATTAAGATTTAATACTACTCCTTAGTCAAATCTCGCTTCACTTCGCTTCGCTGATTTGACACGCTAAGTCCTATTGGAACTTAGCTAAAGGACTAACTAGCTTTTAGAATGAAAAAGTTTCGTTTTCATTCTAAAAGCGTCGCGGTCGACTTTCTAAGGTTTAATACGGTGTAGCATACGTGGGAATGGAATAGCTTCACGAATGTGTTTAGTTCCAGCTACGAATGTTACCATACGTTCGATACCGATACCGAATCCAGCGTGTGGCACTGAACCGTATTTACGAAGGTCAAGGTAGAATTCATATTCTGATTTATCCATACCAAGAGCATCCATCTTAGCAACAAGTGTGTCATAGTCATCTTCACGGACTGAACCACCGATGATTTCTCCGTATCCTTCTGGTGCAAGAAGGTCAGCACACAAGACGCGTTCTGGGTTACCAGGAACAGGTTTCATGTAGAAGGCTTTGAAGCTTGCTGGGTAGTTGATAACGAATGTTGGAACACCAAAGTAGTTTGAAATCCATGTTTCGTGTGGTGAACCAAAGTCATCACCGTGTTCTAGGTGTTCGTAATCAGCATCTTCATCATTTTCGTGTTCTTGAAGAAGATCGATAGCATCATCGTAAGAAACACGTTTGAATGGTTCTGCAATGTATTTTTTAAGCAAATCAACATCACGTTCCAAGATTTCAAGTGCTTGAGGAGCACGGTCAAGAACACCTTGGATAAGTGCTTTAACGTAAGCTTCTTGAAGATCAAGAGATTCTTCGTGTGATAGGAATGAATATTCAGCATCCATCATCCAGAACTCAGTCAAGTGACGACGAGTTTTTGATTTTTCAGCACGGAATACAGGACCAAAGTCAAAGACACGACCAAGTGCCATAGCACCAGCTTCAAGGTACAATTGACCTGATTGGCTCAAGTAAGCAGGTGTACCAAAGTAGTCAGTTTCAAACAATTCTGTTGAATCTTCAGCAGCGTTTCCTGACAAGATTGGGCTATCAAATTTGATGAAACCATTTTTATCAAAGAAATCATATGTAGCGTAGATGATAGCGTTACGGATTTGCATGATAGCCATTTGTTTACGTGAACGCAACCACAAGTGACGGTGATCCATCAAGAAATCAGTACCGTGTTCTTTTGGAGTGATTGGGTAATCTTCTGAATGACCGACGATTTTAAGGTCAGTCACATCAAGTTCGTAACCAAATTTTGAACGTGAATCTTCTTTTACGATACCAGTGATAAGGATAGAAGTTTCTTGGCTAAGGTGTTTAATTGTGTTGAATTTTTCAGTTCCTTCTTCTTCACCGTATTTTTCGATAAAGTTTGGTTTGAAAGCAACTGCTTGGAAGAATGCTGTCCCGTCACGAAGTTGTAAGAAAGCAATTTTTCCTTTTCCTGATTTGTTAGCTACCCAAGCCCCGATTGTGACTTCTTCGCCAACATGATCTTTAACATCAATAATTGATACGTAATCTTTAGACATAATTCCTCTTTTCAAATATTACTCTGACACTTTTGTCAGTTTAATCTTATTAATTTTAGTTTTTGAACTACTGATAGTAACGTGGTAAGCCATCTCTTTCTTACCTCCGTCCCAATCTTGACAATACGTTAAATCAAATTCTTGCTGACCAGCTTTTTTAACTCTTCCTGTGACACGACTGTAGCCAGAAGAACCTAGTCGATTATCTTTACTTGGATAAGATTGATAAACAATGTCATCTAAACTACAGTTATTCTTATCCACGCCACTAACAGTCCAAGTATAACCAGTCGTACTATTGCTAGCCAAGTCAATTTCAAAACGCATGCCCTTGGAAGTAACCGAGTAATCCCCCAGTTTGGTTAATTCTGGGGAAGTTGGTTTAAAATGAATGCCTAGTCCAACTGCAACAATTCCTGAAAAAGCAACTAATGCAATAATAAGTTTTCGTTTTTTGGACATCTTATTTTTCCATGAATGCTTTCAAACGTCTTACAGCTTCTTTCAAAGTATCCATATCAGTCGCATAGCTCAAACGAACATTCTCAGGAGCACCGAAACCAGCACCAGTAACAAGAGCTACTCCTGCCTCTTCAAGAATAGCTGTTGTAAAAGCAGTCACATCAGTGAAGCCTTTCATTTCCATCGCTTTTTTCACGTTAGGGAAAAGATAGAAAGCACCTTGAGGTTTAATCACTTCAAAACCAGGAACTTCGCAAAGCAATGGATAAATGGTATTAAGACGTTCTTCGAAAGCCTTACGCATAACTTCAATAGAATCTTGTGAACCTGTAAATGCTTCAATTGCTGCGTATTGTGACACTGCCGTTAAGTTTGAAGTGGTTTGGCTGATAACTTTTGCCATACCTGAGATGATTTCTTCATTACCAACCGCAAAACCAACACGCCAACCAGTCATAGCATAAGTTTTTGAAGTACCATTTACAACAACTGTTTGATTTCTGATAGCTTCAGAAATTGTTGAAATTGGTGTGAATTCATTTCCATTATATACCAAACGACCATAAATATCGTCTGCCAAGATTAAGATATTGTGTTCAACAGCCCAATTACCAATTGCTTCTAATTCATCACGGCTGTAAATCATACCAGTTGGATTAGATGGTGAATTCAATAAAAGAACTTTTGTTTTATCTGTACGAGCAGCTTCAAGTTGTTCTACAGTAGCTTTGAAGTCATTTGCTTCAGTTGTCGCAACTGTTACAGGAACACCATCAACCATTTTAACTTGATCGACATAAGACACCCAACATGGTGTTGGAATAATAACCTCATCGCCTGGATTAAGAACAGTTGTAAAGAAAGTATAAAGAATGTATTTAGCACCTGTTGCAACAACCACTTGATTACGATTAACTGAATAACCGTAGAAATTTTCCATGTAATTGTTGATTGCATCCTTCAATTCTGGAAGACCAGAAGCGACAGTGTAGAAGCTTGCTTTACCATTTTGAATAGCTTCAACTGCTGCATCTTGGATATTCTTAGGAGTTACAAAATCTGGTTCTCCTAAAGTTAGTGATAAAATATCACGTCCTTGCGCTTTCAAGGCTTTGGCACGCGCACTCGCTGCTAAAGTCACACTTTCTTCCATGTTCAACACGCGATTTGATAAGTTTGTCATATGCCCTCCTTCTTCACGAGCTCACTTGTTTCAAAATTCACAAGATAATAACCATCAGTAGCTGTGACTTCCCAAATTGGGGTCTTGCCATCAATTCCATAAACAACTCTTGAAATACCAGTCGCCCCATTTGCTGCAGCTACTTGCTCAGCTTGTTTACGACTAATCCCATCGTTTACAGAATAAACAAATACCTTACCATTGTCTTCACCTACAGCAACAATCTTCTGATCACCTGATGCTGTCGTTCCAAAAACACTATAGTATGTCTTAGAACCATTGTAAAGGTCAACAGAAGACGTTTGAACTAAATCAGCTTTTTCAATGGCTACTTGGGTCGCCAGTTTTTCTGCTCTTCGTTTTGGCTGAATCGCTAAATCCAAAACAGTCGCAGCAGAAAGCAAGAGAACTAATAAAATCAAGCTAAAACCAAGTAAATACTGTTTTACTGGTGTTAATTTTTTCATTTACTTCTCCCTTTTTGTTTATCTCTTTTATTATAGCAGAAAATTCTTTATTTCAGTGAGACTCTTTGAAAATTTTTGATGAGAAATGTAAAATTCTTCAGATAAAGCATCACTGATAATTTTTCCGTATGATTTTGTCAAAATTCGTGGGTCAAGCAAAAGCACAGCCGAACGTTGATTTTCACGTCGCATGGTTCTTCCAATCGCTTGTTTTAGTTTTAAAATAGCCAATGGTAAAGAATAATCATTGAACGGTGATTTAGCTTGCGCTAGCAAATGATTACTGATTTTCTGAACAAATAAATCCTTAGGATTTTCAAACGGCAAGCGTGTAATAACCTCAATCATTTTATCTGACTGCACAAAGTCAACACCTTCCCAGAAAGCTCCTGTCCCAAGCAAGATATGACTTTCTCCGCGTTCAAAACGACGTTTGACATTATAGGCTGTCCCGTTTTTCTCTTGTGTCAAATGATGAAGGTCCATCTCATCTAAAAGCTCTGAAACATCAAACATGGCTTTTTTAGAATTAAAGAGCACCAACATCTGTTCATCCAATTGCCTAATCTGATAAATTCTCTCAGCAATAGCCTTAGCATAAGCTTCATCAGAAATCTCAGCTACATTTGGCATCTCTTCATCAATCCAAATGCGTTGCGACGTTTGCTTGTCTCGCTCAATGCTCATGTAATGATACTGCTCAAAACCAAGCAAACCTGCAAGACTAACTTGCGGACTAATGTGCAATGTCGCAGAAACCATGTAAGTCTTGCGTGTTTCTGGCAAGAATTCTTGGAAATTCAAGAGTTCATCACTACTTGCATTTAAGTAAGTCTGACGTTTTTCATTTTCAAAACTTGTCTCAAACCAAAAATCTGTGAACGGCTGTGCAAATAGGGCTAACAAATCTTCCAAGCACAGATAACGCCACTCGGGATTAAGAGCAAGTAACTCTTTAGCAGCTTGTTCCAGTCGATGCGCATCCTCTGTCGTCACGTAAGTTTCTTGATTTTGGTAAAAACGTGTGGCAAGATGGCTCAATTGGAAAGAAAGACTTTCAATCAAACGTTTTTCAAGCGTTGGCAGGGTAGCATCCAAATGCTTTTCAAGTTTTTGAACCAACTGCGTTACATTAGCACGACGTCGTGAAAATTGTTCTAGATTCAAAATCAATTTTTGCGCTTCGTCAAATACCAAAATCTTCTTAGCCGCAAACGCCTTATCATCTTGAACACGTTCTAAGAAATACGCATGATTAATAATCAAAAGCTTACTGTGCTTAGCATTTTCGTAAGTACGATTCCAAAAATCAACATCCTTGTACAGCGATTTTTCGCTTAAATTACCATCGTGTTTAATCTGTTCAAAATAAGCTTCAAAACGCTGCTTTTGTCTGATTTCATCCAAATCTCCCGTTAGAGTTTCTGTTAACCAGACAAGCAATTGCATCTTATAACGATTAACTAAGCGATTGTCCCCTTCTCGGTGCAAGGTTTCCGCAAAAGAATCCAACTTAATATAGTTGCCAGGTCCTTTGATGGATTGGCAAGAAATGTGAAAGACCTCTTGAATCTTTTTAGCTTCATTAGCCATGATTTGGTCTTGCAAAATCTTTGTTGGCACCGAAACAATAATTTGCTCATCTTGTGCTAACTGCAAAAGTGGCAAAAGATAACCATAAGTCTTTCCTAGACCAGCCTGAGCTTCTAAGAATGAGATTTTTGAACTTTGAAAATCATCTTTAACCATTTGAGCAAAGCGACTCTGCTTCTCACGCGCATCCAAGCCTAGAAGTGCCATATTTAACTCAAAATCATCAGACAACTTACGTTCACTGCCAATGGCTTTTGCACGTCGTAAAATCAAGCCACCAACTTCTTGGTAATCTTTTTTTGACATGACTTTCGCTTTTTTAAAGCTCTCCTCAACCAACATCCCCGTTTCAAATAAGAGATTATCAGAAAAAGGTAAGAGTTGTTCTAGCAATTCTTTTGGCAGACTTTCCATTTTTTCTTTTAGTTTTAACAATAGCTGAGCAGTCGCATAAGCATCGGAAATAGCCGTGTGCGCATCTGTCAAATCTAGTTGTAAAACATCTGCTAGGTGACCTAGCGTATATTTTTCAAGGGTCGGATAGAAAACTTGTGATAACTCAACCGTATCGACAAGCGGCGTACGTAGTTCGTATCCTTCTAAGAATAATTTTTCTGCTAAAAGATTGGCATCAAATTTCACATTGTGAGCCACAAATACACAGTCCGAAATCAAGTGATAAATTTCTTGAGCAACTTGTGAAAAATCTGGCGCTTTTGCCAATTGCTCATCTGTTATCCCTGTTAAATGAATAATGTGGTCAGTTAAGGCCTCGTGCGGATTAACATCCGTTTGATAGGTCTTCACAATCTGATTATTTTCAATAATGACAATGCCAACCTGAATAATTTCTGCCATTGCGTGGGCACCCGTTGCCTCCAAATCCACAACAGCATATTTTTGAGAATTAACTTGCATCATAACATTTAAATTATACCATTTTTAAAGCACACATTCACCTAATCCAAAAAATAAGATAGCGAAAAAATTGCGTTTGGCAAAAGAGATTGTATGACTTTTAAAGACTTTTTTGATACACTTTTTTTATGAAGATTTTTAGATTATTAAACCACGTTGCACGTGAAAATACCTACTTATTGGTCAATGACCAAGCTATCATTGTTGTTGACCCTGGTAGCAATACAGATAAAATTAAAGAAAAAATTACGGCTATTGATAAACCCGTAGCTGCTATCTTAATCACACACGCTCATTATGACCATATTATGGGGCTTGATGTGATTCGTGATGCTTTTGGACAGCCTCCTGTTTATATCTCTGAAAAAGAAGCGTCTTGGCTTTATTCACCCAAAGATAATTTCTCAGGCTTAGACCGTCATGCTGACATGGATGATGTGATTTTAAAACCTGCCGAGCACCACTTTCAATATCAAGAAGATTATGTATTAGCTGGTTTTCGTTTTCAAGCACGTCAAACACCAGGACATTCATGGGGAAGTGTTTCGCTAGTTTTCCCTGATGATGACCTTGTTCTCACTGGTGATGCGCTCTTTCGTGAAACCATTGGACGAACTGATTTGCCAACTGGTAACGCAGAACAATTACTAAATAGTATCAAAACTGAACTCTTTAGTCTTCCAAATCACTTCACCGTATACCCTGGCCATGGTCGTGAAACGACTATCGCACATGAAAAGAATTTTAATCCGTATTTTAACACACTATGAAAAAACTTAAAAAATGCCTACTCTACTTTTTAGTTTGTTTAGCAGCCCTATTTATTTTAAGTCTTGGTTTTATTCGTTACAAAACCTACCAGGCACACCAGAGCTCTATGGCAGCCGCTAAATCCGCTAAAATCACAAAAGATTATCTACTCTTTGAAAGTAAAGAAAGCGCAAAAGCAACTATTGTCTTTTACCAAGGTGCTCTTGTCGAAGAAAAAGCCTACGCTGGCTTGGCTAATAATTTAACCAAGTCAGGATATGATGTTTATATCTTGAAAACACCGCTAAATCTTCCTGTGCTATCAAGCCAAAAAGCTTTAACAGTCATCAAAGAAAAGAACTTAAAAAATGTCTACCTTGCTGGACACTCCCTAGGTGGGGTTGTAGCTTGTTTAAACGCTGACGCAGCAAAGACAGACATTTCTGGTTTAATCCTCCTTGCAAGCTACCCAAGTGAAAAAACAGACTTGTCAAAAGACAAACTAAAAGTTCTCTCAATCACAGCTAGCAAGGACAAAATCCTCAAGTGGAAGCAATATGAGGACGCTAAAAAAAGGCTTCCAAAAGATACCAACTACGTTAGCATCTCTGGTGGGAACCACAGCGAGTTTGGAGACTATGGTCATCAGGCAAAAGATGGACAAGCTAGCATCTCTCAAAAAGAACAAGAAGACCAAATCGTCACTGCTATTACAAACTTTATAAATTAAAACAACTTCTGAAAATCAGAAGTTGTTTTTTTAGATTAAATTTTAAGATAACGTCTCATTGAGATAACTGAACCAAGTGATCCGATAAGGATACCCACAACAAACATACCACCGATAATCATTGGAAGGAATGTGTCAGCTGGGTAAAGTGTCAAACCTTGGACCTCAAATTGTGGATTTACTGATGCGTAAACGGCTTTATAACCGAAGTAAATGATGATTGATGGAACAATTGCACCAAGCAAACCAACCCAAGCACCTTCAAAGAAGAATGGGCCGCGGATATAAGAGTTCTTAGCACCAACCAAACGCATGATTTCAATATCGCGGTGACGAGACATAATTGTCATACGAATTGTATTTGAAATCAAGAAAATAGCTACGACAACAAGGAGAACAGTACCTGCAAATCCCCATGTACGGATAAATTTAGAAATCTTGAAGAGTTGATCTGAGTTTGAACCACCGTAGTTAACTGATTCAACCCCTTCAATTTTAGAAATCTTATTAGCAACTTTCTTAACTTTTGATGCTGATGTCGCTTCTACAACGTAAACGTCTTGCAATGGATTTGAATCTCCATCAAACATTGACCAGTCATCACCATATGTTTCTTTCAACTTAGCTAATTGGTCATCTTTACTTGAGAAGGTAACTGATTTAACACCAGAAAGTGCATTGATTTGGTCATAAACTTGGTGATAAGCGTCATTTTGAACAGTCTCACCAACTTCATTTGTTTTTGTTTCTGAATTATCAGCAGAGTTGACATCCAAATAAACACTAATTTGAATGTTATTTTCAATACCTTGAGCAATTTTTTCAACGTTCAAGAGAACAGCTGCAAAAATACCAACAAGTGTCAATGTAATCGCAACTGAGCTGACTGATGCAATGGTCATCCAGATGTTTCGTTTTAAACTTTTAATAGATTCCCATAAGTGGCGGAAAAAGTGTCTAATCATTATATCCGTATTCTCCTTCCTCTTCATCACGTACAATACGTCCTTCTTCAATTGCGATAACGCGATGGCGAAGGTTATCAACGATTTGTTTGTTGTGTGTTGCCATTAGAACGGTTGTCCCTTGAAGGTTGATACGTTCTAACAATTGCATGATTTCCCAAGAAATTTCTGGGTCAAGGTTACCAGTTGGTTCGTCAGCAATCAAAACTTTTGGATTGTTAACGATGGCACGCGCAATCGCCACACGTTGTTGTTCACCACCAGATAATTGGTCTGGGAATGAACGCATTTTGTGTTTAAGTCCAACAAGTTCAAGTACTTCTGGAACGCGTTTTTTGATTTCACGTGGCTTTTCACCAATAACTTGCATGGCATAAGCAACGTTTTCAAAAACAGTCTTCTTAGGAAGAAGTTTGTAGTCTTGGAAGACAACACCAATGCTACGGCGCAAAATTGGGATTTGACGTTTTTTCATTTTTGTAAGGTTAAATTCCCCAACTTTAAGTGTTCCAGCAGACACTTTTTCTTCGCGGTAAAGCAATTTAATAAAGCTTGATTTACCAGCACCAGAAGGACCAACAATATAAACAAATTCACCTGGGTTGACAGATACATTGATATCTCTCAAAGCAGTTGTTGAGCGGTGATACTTTTTAGTTACACCTTTCATTTCAATTAATGCCATTTGTATTTTCCTTTACGATTTTGTTATCCTAAAATTTTACTTTCGAGTTAATCAATACGCCATTTCAAGAAAGCGTCGATGAAACCATCAATGTCACCATCCATGACTTTATCAACTTGAGCAACTTCATAGCCTGTACGGTGGTCTTTAACCATTGTATATGGAGTGAAGACGTATGAGCGGATTTGGCTTCCCCAAGTGATTTCTTTTTTATCACCTTTAAGAGCATCCACTTCTTGCGCTTTTTTCTCTTGTTCTAATTGATAAAGTTTTGCTTGCAACATTTTCATAGCGCGATCACGGTTACCGTATTGAGTACGATCAACAGTTGACGCAACAACAATTCCTGTTGGAATGTGAGTCAAACGAACACCGGTAGAAACCTTGTTGACGTTTTGTCCACCAGCACCACCTGAACGGAAAGTATCCATCTTGATATCATCATCACGGATTTCAACCTCAATAGTGTCATCCAATTCTGGCATCACTTCAACAGAAGAGAATGACGTATGACGACGTTTAGCTGAGTCAAATGGTGAGATACGAACCAGACGGTGAACACCCATTTCTGATTTCAAAAGTCCGTAAGCATTTGGTCCTTCAAAAGAAAGGGTTACTGATTTGATACCAGCTTCATCACCAGCTTGATAGTCAAGGGTTTCAACTTTAAAGCCTTTGGCATTTCCATAACGTGTGTACATACGGAAAAGCATATCAGCCCAGTCTTGTGCTTCCGTACCACCTGATCCTGGGTGAATTTCCAAGATGGCATTGTTACGGTCATAAGGTTCTGATAGAAGAAGTGTCATTTCATAACTTGTCATGATTTTATCAAGTTTTTCAAGAGTTTCTTCTAAATCAGCTTGAACAGAGTCGTCTTCATCTAACATTTCCAAATATAGTTCTGTTTCATCAGACAATTCTTGCATCTCGTTAAATGTTTCATAGGTTTGTTTCAAACCGTTCAATTCTTGAGATGTTTTCTGCGCTGCAATGTTGTCATTCCAAAAATCTGGCTCAGTCATTTTATTTTCAAGAAGCGCAATGTCTTCTTCCAAACGATCTAAGTCAAAGAGACCTCCTGAAGCTAGTCAACTTCTCTTGATTTTCTACTATTTTTTGGCGGATTTCAGCCACTTCCATGAGATAACTCCTTTATTAAGATATTTAGTCCGTCAAGAAAGCGAGATGAAAATAGGAATTCGACGCTGTGTCTTGTGACACAAGAAGAATTATCTTTTTCACGACGCTTTTAGGACGAATTCAGTTAACTTAAGATATTAAGTTCGTTAAACGAGTAAAGCAAAAATAGGAATTTTGACGAAGAGCTCTTAAGCTCTAGGAAAAATTATCTTTTTTGCACAACTCGTAGAACGTATTCAGTTAACATAAGATATTGAGTCCGTTAAGAAAGCAAGATGAAAATAGGAATTTTTAATCTGCTTTTTGGACTTAATTAATCAAATCTATAGTCAGCTTATCTTTACTTTTTGACGCTTTTATAGATTTCCTTACTGCCTTTTTATTTTATCATAAAGGCTGTAAAATTGCTATTGGCTACCATTAGCAGCCATTTTATTTACCTAGCTTAGGCTACAATTCCTAAAACAATTACCTTTCAATATGACAATGCCATTAAGCTTCTTTTTCAATCACTTGCATAACTTCTGTTAAGCTATCAACCAAGACACTAGCTTGTGATTGATCAATGCCAAATACTTTATCACGAATAGCAATCACTCGCACTCCCGCTGCCACACCGGCTTGGATTCCTTTTTGGCTATCTTCAATAATAACAATATCACCTTTATCGAATCCTAATTTAGCGCAAGCGGCGTTATAAATTGCTGGGTTTGGTTTACCTTCTTTGAAGTCATCACCTGTCAAAATATAAGTGAAAAAGTCAAACAAGCCACATTTTGTCAAAGCTCGCTCAACATCTTTTCGCACAGTGTTTGAAGCCAAAGCCAAAACATATCCTTTTGCTTTTAAATCACCAAGTACCTTTTTGGCATCTGGAAAAACTAATTGACTATAATCTGGTCGATGAACATTTTTATAAGCAGTGTATTCTGCTTCCAAAGCTTTTGTATCATAGTTTGAAATCTTGTCACCTAAGATTTTTTCCCAGAACTGATCCATACGTCCACCAACAAAAAATTTAGGTGGCAAATGCTTGATAGAAATGCCTTTACTTCCTAAAAATGCCTCACGACGGTCAAAATAAAAATTCTCAGTGTTAAATAAAACACCATCCATATCAAATATAATTGCTTTAATCATGAAAGCCTCCCCAGAATATTCTACCATAAATTTTTCAAAGATTTTCAGAAAGCAAAAAAGCTAGGACAATTTGTCCTAGCTAATAGTTAGCATATTTTAAATAGCTTTTTCATCTTGACCAAGAGCACGTTGGACAGCTTTGACAATTTCTGTCAAAACAACCATGAGCAAGCTTCCGATGATGACAGCCAACCATTGTGTTACACTCAAGTGTGAAACGTGGAATAATTGGTTAAATCCAGGTACCGCAATAGTAACCATCAATAGTAAGAAGGCTACTGGAATTGCCCAGTTAAAGGTTCTATTTCTGAAAGCTCCAACCGTAAAGATTGATTGGTAGACAGATTTAACGTTAAAGGCATGCAGCAATTGAATCAAACCTAGTGTTGCAAATGCCATTGTCAAAGCATCTTCGTGCATCATACGATTTGAAGCATGTTCTGGGAACATCAATGCCCATCCGTAAACACCTAAAACAAGTAAGGTTTGGAAAATACCTTGATAGATAATCGCTCCCATAACACCACCATCAAAGAAGTTTGATTTACGTCCGCGAGGTTTGTGAGTCATCACATCTGGTTCAGCTGGTTCAACACCAAGCGCAATCGCTGGTAGCGTATCTGTTACCAAGTTAATCCAAAGAAGATGAACAGGTTGAAGAACATCCCAACCAAATAGTGTTGCAAAGAAGATTGTGAAGACTTCAGCCATGTTAGCTGAAAGGAGGTATTGAATTGATTTTTGAATATTAGAGAAGACTTTACGTCCTTCTTCAACGGCAACGATAATCGTTGCAAAGTTATCATCAGCAAGGACCATGTCAGAAGCCCCTTTAGAAACTTCTGTACCAGTAATCCCCATACCGATACCGATATCAGCCGTCTTAAGTGATGGCGCATCATTAACACCATCACCAGTCATGGCAACAACTTTACCCTCATTTTGCCATGCCTTTACGATACGAACTTTGTGTTCAGGAGACACACGCGCATAAACTGAGTATTGTTTGAAGACTTTTTGGAATTCTTCGTCTGACAATTCATTAAGTTCCGCACCTGTGAAAACGTGGTCTTGACCGTCATCTTCAATGATACCAAGACGTTTAGCAATAGCTTCCGCTGTATCTTGGTGGTCACCAGTAATCATAATTGGACGAATACCAGCTTCCTTAGCAACAGCAACAGCTTTCGCTGCTTCTGGACGTTCTGGGTCAATCATTCCGACAAGACCTGAGAAAATCAAATCAGATTCAACAATATCTGATTCAAGTGTTGGCACTTCAGAAACATATTTATAAGCCATCATCAAAACACGAAGAGCTTGTTTAGCAAGATCTTTATTGACAGTTAAAATAGCTTTCTTCTCATCTGCTGTAATATCGCGAACTTGACCATTTTCTTCGATACGAGTCACACGTTTAAGCAATTGATCTGGAGCACCTTTAACAGCAACAAGGTACTTACCATCAGCTTCTTTGTGAATCGTTGACATTAATTTACGTTCAGAATCAAATGGTAATTCTGCCACACGTGGTTCTTTTTTAAGAACTTCACGAATATCAAAACTGTGGTCAAGACCAAATTGAACAAGTGCTGTTTCAGTTGGGTCTCCGATTAATTTACCATTTGGATCAATTTTTGTATCATTGGCAAAGTTCATGATACGAAGTGTGTTGTTATCAGCTGCAATTTCGCTAGTAGCATTTTGCAATTGACCATTTGTGTACACTTTTTCAACTGTCATTTGATTCATTGTCAATGTCCCTGTTTTATCTGAGGCAATGATTTCTGTAGAACCAAGTGTTTCAACAGCTGGCAATTTACGAACGATAGAATTACGTTTGGCTAAGGTTGTTGTCCCCATTGATAAAACGATTGTTACAATGGCAGGCAAACCTTCTGGAATAGCAGCAACCGCAAGTGCAACGGCAACCATTAAACCGTTAAGTGGAGCTTCACCACGGACAAAGACACCGATAAGGAAAGTAACGGCAGCAATCCCAACAATCAAGTAAGTCAATACTTTAGACAATTGGTTAAGACTTTGTTTAAGTGGTGTATCTGTTTCATCGGCATTTGCAAGCATGTCAGCAATTTTACCAACTTCAGTATACATACCAGTGTTAACAACCACACCAACACCTCGTCCGTAGGTAACGTTTGAGTTTTGGTAAGCCATATTCACACGGTCACCGATACCTGCATCAGCTGGAACCTCAACAGACAAATCTTTCTCAACTGGAACAGATTCACCAGTCAAAGCTGCTTCTTCAATCTTCAATGACGCAGCTTCTAAAAGACGCATATCTGCTGGAACAACATCCCCAGCTTCAAGCATGACAATATCACCAGGCACTAATTCGCGTGAGTCAATTTCCACTACATGGCCATCACGACGAACACGCGCAATCTGACTAGACATGTCTTTAAGTGCTTCAATCGCAGCTTCTGCTTGACCTTCTTGGTAAACACCAAATGCTGCGTTCAAGATGACAACAGCAAGAATAATTAAAGCATCTGTCAATCCGTGCATTCCTTCTGTAATAACAGAAAGAGCCGCAGCGACCAACAAAATGATAATCATCAAATCTTTGAACTGATCGATGAATTTCGCAAACAAACCACGTTTTTCACCTTCATCAAGTTCATTGTGACCAAATTCGTCCAAGCGTTTTTGAGCTTCGGCTGTAGACAAACCATCACGTGATGACTTCAGAGTTTCCAATGTTTCATCTTTGCTCTGTGTATAAAACAGAGCTTTACTTTGTTCTTTAGACAAAATAACTTCCTCCTATGGTCTCCTCTATAGAAAAAGAGACCTGTTTTTTTAAAACAAGTCTCGCTGTTTAAGACAGGGCCGGAAATTTCTTTCGTAATGACGACCATGTCACGGGTTTTACCCGTCTGCTACTCCCTTGAATACAGAGTAATCATATCAATTTTAAAACCATTTGTCAACTAATCTTACAAGTAGCTAAAGCTTGATATATCAAGCTTTGGTTAGGCTTACAACCACTTGATTTCTAGCTGATAGTTTGCAAAAACATTATCCCCTTCAACTTGTTTTAGTTGATAGTGGATTTTAAGATTTTGCTCTTTGGTATCCAACTCATAAACACTGGTTTGTGTTTGTAAATGTTGCATACCAACTGGGGTTGGAATAGCAACTATAGCTGGCAGTTCGCGATGAAATCGCATGATTGATTTTGGCGTTGAAAAACGTGTCATAATCAACTCTTGGTCATTACACTTAAGCATAACCGTTTCTTTTTCTTCATTGGTATAGGTAAGATAGATATGACCATTTTTTTCGGTTAATTTGACTGGGTATGATTGCTCAACTAACTCAACTTGTCCATCTAAATCAATTTTATTCTTAATATGAAGTTTCATCTAAGTAAGCTTCTTCCTTTCTCTAAAATTATACCAATTCTTTCTTCGTAAAGCTAATAATAACGCTATTTTAACGCTTAATTGCTGATGAACGAAGTAAACTAGTTCCAGTAAAAATAGCAATGAAAACAATCAGTATTTTAAACTTATTGATATCTAGCTGACTAAGGAAAAAGGCAGCCGTCAAGACACCAAAAGAACCACCAATAATGATTCCTAGAACCCCTGGCCAATTCACGCGACCAGATTTGATAAATTCTGTCGTACTTGCTGACATAATAACAGCAGCATCCAACATCATAACTGGCAAAGCAATCGACGGATTAATTCCGAGCATTGAAAAGAAAATCAATTCTGGAGCATAGTTTCCCAATCCCATTGTCATCAAAATACCAATCGTAAAATTGAACACTATACCAACAAAAAGCCATATGCCATGAAGACCGTGAACACCGTCACCCATTCCTGCACCAGGATTTGCAATCATGCGATAAACCATGATAAGCGCAGCAATAATCAATAGCGTTCCCAAAGCTCTTTGCACATGACGTGTGTCCCAGTTTTTCGTAAGACGTGTCCCGACAAGAGCTCCCACAAAAGAAGCCGTTGCCATCGCTAACAAGGTTGGCAATTCCACTTTCACAATCGTGATAAAGCAAAGCGCCTCAATCAAGACAGGAATGACGTGAGCAGTTGACAAGGTCGCAGGAATTTGTTTATCATCTTTGACCAATTTTGTCGCCTTAAAAAGCGCCGTACTAGTCGCAAAGGTTCCAATACCCAGCGTATCTAGTAAGTCTGTCAGATAGCCTATCCAAAGACCAGTCCAGAATCTTTCCTTTAAGTTAATTTTATTTTTCTTGGCATGCAAGATGATATTTCCAAAAATCCAAATAATTAAGAAAACCAAAAAAATCTGGATTAAACGTAAGATAAGTTCATTTGTCATAGACTCCATTATAAGCAATTTTTTAACTTTCGTAAACAAGATTATTTCAAGAGTTAAACCCTTAGCATTTTTAGCTTTTTTGTTATAATGAAACTATGAATGAAAAAGTATTTCGTGATCCTGTTCACAATTATATAACTGTCAATCATCCGGTCATTTATGACCTTATCAATAGTAAAGAATTTCAGCGTCTACGTCGTGTCAAACAAGTCTCGACAACTGTTTTCACCTTTCATGGCGCTGAGCACAGCCGTTTTTCACACTGCTTGGGCGTTTATGAAATTGCTAGACGAGTAACTGAGATTTTTGATGCCAAATTTCCAGAGATTTGGGATTCTAATGAAAATCTTTTAACCATGGTAGCAGCCCTCTTACACGATGTGGGGCATGGTGCTTATTCACACACTTTTGAAAAGCTTTTTGATACTGACCACGAAGCTATTACTCAAGAAATTATCACTAGTCCTGACACGGAAGTTAATGCGATTTTATGCCGAGTATCCCCAGATTTTCCTGAAAAAGTTGCAAGTGTCATCAACCACACATACCACAACAAGCAAGTGGTGCAACTCATCTCTAGCCAGATTGACTGCGACCGAATGGATTACCTTTTGCGCGACTCCTACTACAGTGGAGCAAGATATGGTCAATTTGATTTGACACGCATCTTGCGTGTTATTCGTCCAACAGCTGATGGCATTGTCTTTGAATATAACGGCATGCACGCTGTCGAAGACTACATTGTCAGTCGATTTCAAATGTACATGCAAGTCTATTTCCACCCCGCTAGCCGAGCTATGGAAGTCTTGCTGCAAAATCTCTTAAAACGTGCCAAATACCTTTATCACATTGATAGCCACTTCTTTGAAAAAACGTCACCAAATCTCATCCCATTTTTGGCTAATCAAGCTAGTCTAGCTGATTATTTATCTCTGGATGATGGTGTGATGAACACTTATTTCCAAGCTTGGATGACTGCTGAAGATGACATTCTAGCAGATTTGGCCAGCCGTTTTGTTAACCGTAAGGTTTTCAAATCCGTAACTTTCGAAGAAGAATCTCGTAAGGACCTCAGTCATTTAGTTGAATTGGTGAAATCTGTTGGTTTTGATCCAGACTATTACACTGGTATCCACATTAATTTTGACCTGCCCTATGACATTTACCGCCCTGAAAAGAAAGAACCTCGCACTGAGATTAATATGATTCAAAAAGATGGTTCAGTCGTTGAACTTTCAACCATCTCACCTATCGTGAAAACCTTGACAGGGACAATTTATGGAGATAGACGCTTCTACTTTCCAAAAGAAATGCTCAGCGATGATGACTTATTCGCTCATACCAAAAAAGAATTTATGAGCTATATCTCAAATGATCATTTTGTTTCTCATCACTAAGGAGTTTGGAATAAAACTGATGACAAATTGTCTAAGTTTTATTCCACTCCTTTTTTCATTTGACATTTTTTAAAATGAAAACGGTACCTCTTAGAATTCCTTGTGTTCCCCATGACAAATAAGCCACTTTTTAGTAAGATATATAGGTAGAGATTCTTTAGGAGGGGTAAACTAACCTTATGTCTATTAAATTAGTCGCTGTCGATATCGACGGCACACTTTTAACCAACGACCGTAAAGTCACGCCTGAGGTTTTTGAAGCTGTTCAAGAAGCTAAAAAACAAGGTGTTAAGGTCATTATCGCAACTGGACGTCCTATCCCAGGTGTTCAGCCACTTCTTAACGAATTAAATCTAAGAGAAGAAGGCGATTATGTCATCACCTTCAATGGTGGGCTAGTCCAAGATACTTCAACTGGTGAAAACATCATCACAGAAACCATGACCTATGAAGACTATCTTGATATTGAATTCCTTAGCCGTAAATTAGATGTTCACATGCATGCTATCACGAAAAAAGGTATTTACACGGCTAACCGCAACATTGGAAAATACACGGTTCACGAATCAAGTTTGGTTAATATGCCAATTTTTTACCGCACTCCAGAAGAAATGGGCGATAAAGAAATTATTAAAATGATGTACATCGATGAACCTGAAGTTCTTGATGCTGCCATCGAAAAAATTCCACAAGAATTCTTCGATAAATACACGATTGTTAAATCAACACCATTTTACTTAGAATTCATGAACAAAAAAGCCAGTAAAGGAAATGCCATCAAGCACCTTGCTGAAAAAATGGGGCTTACTGCTGACCAAACCATGGCTATCGGTGATGCCGAAAATGACCGTGCTATGCTAGAAGCGGTTGGTAACCCAGTTGTTATGGAAAATGGTACACCAGAACTTAAAGAAATCGCTAAATATATTACAAAATCAAACGAAGAAAGCGGCGTTGCACACGCCCTTAGAGAGTGGGTCTTAGAATAATGTATAGCTATAAAATCGGTATCTCAGCTGAAGAGCACGATAATTTTGCAAAATCAAGCAATCAAACAAACCTTTTACAATCATCAAATTGGGAAAAAGTTAAAGATAATTGGGACAACGAACGCATTGGTTTTTACAAAGATGACCAATTAGTCGCTTCTGCTTCTATCCTTATCAAAGCTTTGCCACTTGGCTTTACCATGCTTTACATCCCACGTGGACCAATTATGGATTACAGTGACAAAGAACTTGTTGCATTTGTCATCAAATCACTTAAAAAATACGGTAAAACAAAACACGCCCTTTTCATCAAAATGGACCCAGCTTTGTTGCTTAAACAATACAAAATTGGTGAAGAAGTTGATGAAAATAAAGACACACTTCTTGCTATCGACAACTTAAAAGCTGCTGGTTGCGAATGGACTGGACGCACAACAACTATTGCTGAAAGCATCCAACCACGTTTCCAAGCTAATGTCTACACACAAGAAGACATGACATCAACTTTCCCTAAACACACAAAACGTTTGATGAAAGACGCTGTTCACCGTGGTGTTATCACTACACGTGGTACAATCGATGATGTGAAAGCTTTTGCTGACGTCGTTGCCCTTACAGAAAACCGTAAAGGGGTTGCTCTTCGTAACGAAGATTACTTCCGCAAAATGATGGAAATTTATGGTGACGATGCTTACCTTCACTTGGCAAAAGTTAACCTTCCAAAACGTTTAGCTGAATACAAAGAACAATTGGCTCAAATCGAAAAAGACTTGGCTGAAACAGCTGAACACCAAAAGAAACGTTTGACAAAACTCACTCAACAAAAAAATTCTGTTACAAAATACATCAAAGAATTTGAAGAATTCGTTGAAAAATACCCTGATGAATTAATCATCGCTGGTATCTTGTCAGTGTCATTTGGTAACGTTATGGAAATGCTTTACGCTGGTATGAACGATGAATTCAAGAAATTCTACCCTCAATACTCACTTTATCCAAAAGTATTTGAAGATGCTTACGCCGATGGCATCATCTGGGCAAATATGGGTGGTGTCGAAGGAACACTTGATGACGGTTTGACTAAATTCAAATCAAACTTCAACCCTACAATCGAAGAATTCATCGGTGAATTTAACATTCCAGTAAATGGTTTGCTTTACAAACTATCAAACTTGGCTTATAACATTCGCAAACAAAGGAGAAATAGCCATTAATGTCTCTTGAGATTATCGATAAAAAAGTTTTTGAGACTTTTTGCAATACCGTCAACTACAAATCTTTCATGCAATCTGTCGAAATGGCAGATTTGCTTGAAAAACGTGGCTACCAAGTCACTTTTCTTGGATTAAAAGAAGCTGATGAAATCCAAGTTGCTGGTGTCCTTTACTCTATACCAGTGGCTGGCGGACTTCATATGGAAATCAATTCTGGTCCTGCTTCTCGTGATCAGTCTTACCTAAAAGCCTTCTACCAAGGCCTTCAAAGCTACGCCAAAGAAAATGGTGCCATCGAACTATTGGTTAAACCATTTGATACCTATCAACACTTTGATACCAATGGTGAAGCAACTGATGATGAA
The DNA here is from genome assembly GCF_900108865.1 of Streptococcus sp. 45. Taxonomy (NCBI): domain Bacteria; kingdom Bacillati; phylum Bacillota; class Bacilli; order Lactobacillales; family Streptococcaceae; genus Streptococcus; species Streptococcus sp. 45. The sequence continues at coordinate 420,980 of NZ_FNXZ01000001.1, forward strand.
AGAATCAACTTGATTGAAGATTTCACATCACTAGGCTATCAACACGATGGTCTTATGACAGGTTACCCTGGCGGTGAGCCTGATTGGCATTACGTCAAAGATTTGACCGATTTGGATGAAAAATCCTTACTAAAATCATTCAGTAAAAAAGGTCGTCCACTTGTTAAGAAAGCTAAAACATTTGGAATTACTCTTCGAAAACTTGATCGTAGCGAGCTTCCGCTCTTCAAAGAAATCACTTCTGCAACTTCTAACCGCAGAGATTATGTCGATAAATCACTAGACTACTATCAAGATTTCTATGATAGCTTTGGTGACGCTTGTGAATTTATGGTAGCAAGCCTTAATTTCCAAGATTATCTCAAACACCTCGAAAGCGACCAAGCTAAACTCGAAAAACGAATCGAGAAACTTCGTACAGCTATTGAAAACAATAACGGATCTGAAAAGAAACAAAATCAGCTGCGTGAATTATCAAGTCAATCAGCTACATTTGATACACGTATTGCAGAAGCCAAAATATTCATTGAAAAATATGGTTCACAAAACGTTATCTTAGCAGGTAGCCTCTTCGTTTATACTAAACAAGAAGCTGTCTACCTCTTCTCTGGTTCTTACCCTGAGTTCAATAAATTCTATGCACCAGCTCTTCTTCAAGAATACGTTATGCTAGAAGCTATTAAACGCGGTATTACTACTTATAACCTCTTAGGTATTACAGGAGTGTTTGATGGTTCTGATGGCGTTCTACGCTTTAAACAAAATTATAACGGCTACATCACACGTAAGATGGGAACATTCCGTTATTACCCACATCCTCTCAAATACAAACTTATCCATAATCTCAAAAAAATTCTTAGACGTTATTAAACTTAAAAGGCTTGGAAATAAAATCCAAGTCTTTTTTTGTACAAAAAAACTACTTGTCCTAGGACAGGTAGTTTTTAATATGGCTTCAATGATTCCTGATTATTTTACGAAGTCAAGAAGTGCAAGGAAGCTTTCTGGTTGAAGTGATGCACCACCAACAAGGGCACCATCAACGTCTGGGCAAGCCATGTAAGCTGCAACGTTTTCAGGTTTAACTGAACCACCGTATTGAACGCGAACTTTGTCAGCTACTGCTTGACCGAAGTCAGCTGCAACTGTGTCACGAACTACTTTACACATTTTTTGTGCGTCGTCTTGGCTAGCTGATTTACCAGTACCGATAGCCCAGATTGGTTCGTATGCGATAACAAGTGAAGAAACTTGTTCTTCTGACAATCCAGCAAGAGCAGCAGAAACTTGTCCACCTACGAATTCAGCAGCTTTACCAGCTTCGTAAGTTTCAAGAGTTTCACCACAGCAGATGATTGGAAGCATACCGTTAGCAAAGATAGCTTTTGCTTTTTTGTTGATATCTTCGTCAGTTTCGTGGAAGTATTCACGACGTTCTGAGTGACCGATTACAACGTAGTCAGTTCCCATTTCAGACAATACTTTAGGGCTGTTTTCACCAGTGAAAGCACCAGCGTTTTCAAAGTAGCAGTTTTCGGCAGCAACTTTAAGGTTTGAACCTTTAGCTGCAGCAAGAACTGTTGAAAGGTCAAGTGCAGGAGCTGCGATACCAGCTTCAACAAGTTCTGATGAAGGCAATTTAGAAGCTACTGCTTCAACGAATGCTTTAGCTTCTTCTGGATTTTTGTTCATTTTCCAGTTACCAGCGATAAATGGTTTACGTGACATTTCACATACCTCTTCTATTTTTATTTACCCCCTTATTTTATCATATTTTCAGCATCTTTTAAAGGTTCGAGGGGATTTTTACACATAATCATGAAAGAAATTGCAAAAAAAGAGCCCCTTTCGGGACTCTTTCCACAATTACTATCTGACTAATAATTGTTATCTGGGAACTTAATTAATTAACTAAAATTAAGCTTCGATTTCTGAAACGATACCTGAACCAACAGTACGTCCACCTTCACGGATTGAGAATGTAGTACCTTGTTCAACGGCGATTGGGTGAATCAATTCAACGTCGATAGTAACGTTATCACCAGGCATTACCATTTCAGTACCTGCTGGAAGTTCGATTGAACCAGTAACGTCAGTTGTACGGAAGTAGAATTGTGGACGGTAGTTGTTGAAGAATGGAGTGTGACGTCCACCTTCTTCTTTAGTAAGGATGTAAACTTCACCTTTGAATTTAGTGTGTGGGTGGATTGAACCTGGTTTAGCAAGAACTTGACCACGTTCGATTTCATCACGTTGGATACCACGAAGAAGAACACCAACGTTATCCCCTGCAAGACCTTCATCAAGTTGTTTACGGAACATTTCAACACCAGTAACAACAGCTTTTTGGATGTCGTCACGGATACCAACGATTTCAACTTCGTCGTTGACTTTAACAGTACCACGGTCGATACGTCCTGATGCTACAGTACCACGACCAGTGATTGAGAATACGTCTTCGACTGGAAGAAGCAATGGTTTGTCAGTATCACGTTCTGGTTCTGGAATGTATTCATCTACAGTGTCCATCAATTCCATGATGATGTCTTCGTAGTGAGTGTCACCTTCAAGAGCTTTAAGTGCTGAACCTTGGATAACTGGAAGTTCATCACCTGGGAAATCGTATTCTGAAAGAAGGTCACGGATTTCCATTTCAACCAATTCAAGCAATTCTTCGTCATCAACAAGGTCAACTTTGTTCATGAAGACGATAAGGTGTTTAACACCAACTTGACGTGAAAGAAGGATGTGTTCACGAGTTTGTGGCATTGGACCATCTGTTGAAGCTACTACAAGGATAGCACCATCCATTTGGGCAGCACCAGTGATCATGTTTTTAACGTAGTCCGCGTGTCCTGGAGCGTCGATGTGAGCGTAGTGACGTTTAGCAGTTTCGTATTCAACGTGTGCAGTGTTGATTGTGATACCGCGTTCGCGTTCTTCAGGAGCAGCATCGATAGAAGCGTAGTCTTTTGGTGTGTTAACTGCGCTTGGAAGACGACGAGCAAGAACTGTTGTAATTGCAGCTGTCAAAGTAGTTTTACCGTGGTCAACGTGTCCAATTGTACCAATGTTAACGTGTGGTTTACTACGATCGTATTTTTCTTTTGCCATTTGGGTAAAAGCCTCCAATAAAATATATTTTATAGATAGACAGTAGGCAATACAGTCTAACTTTACCTTACTATTTTAACAAATTATGCAAGAATTGCAAGTATTTTACTGCTTAATTTAAGATTTCTTCATTTTGTAAGGGTGTGAATAGACAAAATATAACCATTTTTGCTTGTATTTACATGAAAGAAACTTCCATTTTCAAGTTCACTTTCCTTCTTTTCTTTAACAAAAAAATCCCCTAATTTCTTAGGAGATTTCTCTTTATTAATAAAAGCTATCTAAATCAATAACGTTATCTTCTTCGTGGATTTGAGCTGCTCGTTGTTTTGCTCGTAACTCTGCTTCTGCTTCGCGATAAATTTCTTCGCGTTTTTCATTAGCATCGATATTCAAAACAAAACCAACCGCTACCGACAAGACCAGGACACTATTTCCTCCCTGCGATAGGAATGGGAAGGTAACCCCTGTAGATGGAATCAAGCCTGAAATACCACCGATATTAACGAAGGTTTGCATTAGAATCATCCCACCAATTCCAAGAGCAATCATCGAGTTAAATGGATTTTTAGCCTTAATACCAACATGCATGATGCGCAAGATTAGGAAAAATAGCAAAGCTAGGATGAGGCTTGCACCAATCATGCCAAGTTCTTCCATCACGACTGGGAAAACAAAGTCTGTGGTTGCTTCTGGGAGATAGCCACCTTTTTCAATGGAATTTCCAAGACCACGTCCAAACCAGCCACCGTTACTCATCGCATAGTATGAATGCGCCAATTGGTGTCCTGAATCGGACAAGTCTCTAAATGGGTTATAAAAGGCGCTGAAACGTTTAGCAACATAACCAAAGACAGGAACTTTCCCCATCTTATCAACCCCGACAATAGCAATTATGCCAAGAAAGACAGTTGAGAAGGCTGTGATGGTTGCCAGAATAGCTGAAAACCAACGATAACCTACACCACTGATAGAATACATAATCAAACCAGTCAAAACGACGATAGCTGCATTTCCAAGGTCAGGCTGCGCCGCAACCAAAAGAACCATAACTAACGAATACACGCGCCAATCTTTCAAATCGCTAAGCTTAGTTGGCCACCATTTGCGCTTAGTTAAAGCTTGATAATCATATGTCGAAATCAATTCTTGACGCCTTGCAAATGTAAAAGCTAAGAACCACACGATGATGATTTTTAAATACTCAGCTGGTTGGAAACTAATAGGACCAATGACAATCCAACCATGGGCACCGTTGACGGTCTTGGTAAAGAAACGTGCAATCAACAAAAGCACTACTTCTATCATCATGGTCATTGTCAATGTACGAGAGTTTTTCAAAAAGTTTAATTTTAACTTATATATAAAACCAATTGCAAATAGACTGATTAACCAAAAAACACCTTGGTTCAGTACTGACATAAAGGGATTCACACCATACTGAATCAGTGTCGCACTAGTTGTTGAATAAACAACAATCAGTCCAATTACTGAAAGGATTAAATAAGGCACTAGGATAGAGTAATTTAGGAGATGCCTTTTATCAATTTTCATAGAGTCACCTATAATATCTTCGAATTTATCATATGACATTATATCATCTTTCTGGACTAAAAAAAAGTCAAAGTCTGAGAACTTAATCCCAGACCTTGACCTTGGTTAAACATATCAGCCAGAATTACGTAATCCTGTGGCAATACCATTAATTGTAGTGTGAATGAGTTTTTCGTAATCTTCGTCCAACTCATCGTGGCGCAAACGTTTAATTAATTCAATTTGAATGTAGTTCAAAACGTTAAAGTATGGAATGCGGTAATCCAAACTTGCGCGAAGTGATGGATTTTCTTCCAACAAGTTATCATGTTTTTCAATTGCCAAGATAACATCTTTTGTCAATTGCCATTCGTCAAGAATAACATTGAAGACGCTACGAACTTCTTCACTTTCAGCCAATTTTGAATATTGGAAAGCAATATTCATGTTTGATTTAGACAATACCATGTCTACATTTGAAAGAAGTGAATGGAAGAATGGCCATTTTTCATACATGTGTTGAAGTTTTTCAAGGTTACCTTCTTCAGCATCGATGAAATGTTTGAAGGCAGAACCAACACCGTACCAACCTGGGAACATGATACGACTTTGTGACCATGAGAATACCCAAGGAATTGCACGAAGACCAGAGATTTCTGTGATTGTCTTACGAGCAGCTGGACGTGAACCAATGTTCAAGCTTGATACTTCTTTAATTGGAGTAGCTTCGAAGAAGTAATCGTAGAAATGTGGATTGCCAAATACCAAATCACGGTAAACGCCATTTGAGTATGTCACAATGCCATCCATTGTTTCACGGAAAGTATCGATTTCATCTGGATTTGTAATCATGCGAGTAACGATACGGTCAACTGTCGCTGAAAGCAACATTTCAAGGTTGTAGTAAGCAACATCTTTATTGCCATATTTGTTTTCGATGATTTCACCTTGTTCTGTCAAACGAATGCGGTCTTTAATAGAACCAAATGGTTGTGAAGTGATTGCTTCATATGATGGACCACCACCACGACCGACAGTACCACCACGACCATGGATGAATGTCACTTTAATGCCACGTTCAGAACCGATGCGAGTCAATTCATTTTGAGCTTTGTAAAGTGTCCATACAGATGATAGGTAACCACCGTCTTTGTTACTATCTGAGTAACCAAGCATGATTTCCTGGTAACCTTTGTTAGCTGTAACCCAACGACGAACGATATCATAATCAAGATATTCTTCCATGATACCACGTGAGTTTTCAAGGTCTTCGATTGTTTCAAAAAGTGGTACGATTTGAACACGCGCTTTTTGGTTATCAAGAAGTCCAACTTCTTTAAGCATGATAGCCAATTCAAACATATCAGAAACACTTTCAGTGTGTGAAATGATGTGTTGTTTGATGACTTCATCACCTAATTTATCTTTAAGGTAACGAGCTGTTTGGAAAATAGCCAATTCTTTTTGAAGTTGTTCAGATTTTTCAGCATTTGTTGATGACAATGTACGTGGGTCTTCTTGCAATTCTTTAAGAAGAACTTTAACTTTTTCTTCTTCAGAAAGAGCACTGTAGTCGTCAACGATATTTGCTGATTTCAACAATTCTGCGACACAAGCTTCGTTAACGCTTGAATCTTGGCGCATATCGATTGTTGCAAGGTAGAAACCAAAGACATCGACGGCTTGAAGCAACTCGCTAAAGTCACCTGTCAAGAGAGCATCGTCTCCATTATCAAGCAATGATTGTTTGATGATGAGCAAGTCGTCTTTGAATTCTTTAGCTGTTTTATAACTTGGAATTTCATCTTGAAGTTCTGATGAAACTTTATTAACTTTGTTTTGCAAATACTTAGCAATAACACTTGCGTTGTTAGTGCTTGCGTAAACGTCTGAACCAAGTTTACTATTTTCAAGCGCACGACGTGAAATAGTTGGACCAGCTTTCAATTCAATCAATGTTTGAATCAATTTTGATTGGATGTAGTTGAAAGCTTTACGGTATGGTTCATTTTCACGATAAATTGATTTATCGCTTGATAATTCTGCCAAACGTTCAACTTCTGGGCTGATTTTAGTCAACGTTGTTGAAAGTGAGAATGTGCGGTAAAGACCTGTCAATTTTTCAATGTAGTAATTGATGATGACTTCACTTTGAACAGTAGCTGACAAACGAAGAGTTTCAGCAGTTACATATGGGTTACCATCACGGTCACCACCAATCCACATACCCATCGTGATAGGTTTTGGATTTGTAAGGTCGATACCTTTTTCAGCAGCTAAACGTTTGTACTCTGACGTCAACTTAGTAATCGCTTGAATTAAGGATCCATTGTAATATTCCATTACATTGGTAATTTCATTTTTTACCTTAAGTTTTTTCTCACGAATGATGTCCGTTTGCATGATGATTTCAATGTAACGGCGTAAGTCAGTGTACCATTTTTGACGGTTAACAACTCCTGCTTTCACATCACGGTATTTACGCAAAAGGTCGTGAATATGGTTTGTTAATTCAAGAACCGTTTTACGTTGAACTTGTGTTGGGTGAGCAGTCAAGACAGGTACAACATTTACGTTTTCAAGGATTTCTTTAGAGTTTTCGCTTTCTGAAACCATGTCAACAGTCATAGAGAGTTTGCCAAGATAATCCTGATTTGTATTATTTTGGTAGTTGATTTCATAAGCAAAGTCAACGTCTTCAGAAATGTTGATTAACAGTGGCAAAATTGAAAAATAACGAGACACAACAACCATCTCTTCGTTGGTTAACTGAGCTACTAGTTCTTCAAGTTTGCCGTATTCATCACTTGCTGACAATTCAACAATGTTTTGAATTTTAGCGAATACCTCATCACCAACCATTTGATGGGTTGTTTCATCGAGTAAGCTTTTTAGTACTTTGACTTCCTCGGTAATGATCGACTGGGTATCATTGTTCTCCAGTTTTTGGATTGTCACACTCTTCACTCCTTTTTTGTTCGGATTTTAATCCTTTATTACAAGCGTACTACTTAATCATACCACTTTTTACGGAAAATGTAACCCAATTTCTATAAATTGCATATTATTTTATATAATTTTCTGACTTTTTAAAGAAAACTTTGTCTATAAATTCTTTTTAAGATTCCTGACAAAGCTTGTTAGATAAGCGATGTCACCGCTTTACTAAAATTCTATCTTTTACTCAAAAAAATTTTCCAAAAAATAATAGCTCTCTTTTCAGTAAAACGCTTTTTTCTGATATACTGTTCCATAATAATGTTATAAGAAGAGGTAAAACCATGGAATTAAAACACCGTTCTGAATTTCCTGAAAATGAACTGTGGGATTTGAGCGCTCTTTACCAAGACCGCGAAGATTTCCTGCGTCACATCGAAAAGACACTAGAAGATATTAATCTTTTCAAGAAAAATTACCAAGATAAACTCTCAACAATTGATGACTTTACTCGTGCGCTTTATGAAATTGAGCAAATCTACATCGAAATGAGTCACATTGACAACTACGCTTTTATGCCACAAACAACAGATTTTAGCAATGAAGAATTTGCGCAGATTGCTAAGGCTGGTGCAGATTTCTTTACAAAAGCTAACGTAGAGCTCAGCTTCTTTGACACTGCTCTTGCTACTGCTGATTCTGACATTCTTAATGCTTTAGAAGCTAACCCACATTTTAGCGCAGAAATTCGTCAAGCCAAAATTAAGAAGAGTCACTTTATCTCACCAGAAGTTGAAAAAACATTGACCAACCTTGGCGAAGTTTTTGGAGCACCGCAAGATATTTACACTAAGATGCGTGCAGGTGACTTTGAAATGGACGATTTTGAAGTTGATGGTAAAATCTATAAAAACTCTTTCGTCACTTACGAAAACTTCTATCAAAACCATGAAAATGCTGACGTTCGTGAAAAAGCTTTTCGTTCTTTCTCAGCAGGGCTTCGCAAACACCAAAATGCCGCTGCTAGCGCTTATCTTGCCCAAGTCAAATCTGAAAAACTCATCGCCGATATGCGTGGCTATGACTCAGTCTTTGATTATCTTTTAGCTGAGCAAGAGGTTGACCGTGCCATGTTCGACCGACAAATCGACCTTATCATGACTGAATTTGCTCCAGTAGCTCAAAAATATCTCAAACACGTTGCCAAAGTCAATGGTCTTGATAAAATGACGTTTGCTGACTGGAAACTTGACTTGGACGCTGAACTTAATCCTGAAGTTACTATTGATGACGCTTATGACTTAGTCATGAAATCTGTGGCACCTCTTGGAGAAGAATACGCAAACGAAGTCTCTCGTTTTAGAAAAGAACGCTGGGTTGACTTTGCTGCTAATGCCAACAAAGATTCTGGTGGCTATGCTGCTGACCCTTACAAAGTTCACCCCTATATCCTCATGAGTTGGACAGGTCGTATGTCTGACGTTTACACACTTATTCATGAAATTGGGCACTCTGGTCAATTTATCTTCTCAGATAATAACCAAAGCTACTTCAACACACATATGTCAACTTATTATGTTGAAGCCCCATCAACTTTCAATGAACTTCTTTTAAGTGATTATCTTGAAAAACAATTTGATAACCCTCGTCAAAAACGCTTTGCGCTAGCGCATCGTTTGACAGATACTTACTTCCACAACTTCATCACCCATTTATTGGAAGCGGCTTTCCAACGTCGTGTTTATAATCTGATTGAAGAGGGAAAAACATTTGGTGCTGAACAACTTAACAGCATTATGAAGGATGTCCTAAGTCAATTCTGGGGTGATGCGGTTGAAATCGATGACGATGCTGCTCTTACTTGGATGCGTCAAAGTCATTACTACATGGGACTTTACAGCTACACTTACTCAGCTGGTATGGTGATTTCAACTACTGGTTACCTTAACCTGAAAAACAATCCAAACGGTGACAAAGATTGGCTTAATTTCTTAAAATCTGGTGGCTCACGCACACCACTTGACACCGCAAAATTAATTAGCGCTGACATTTCAACAGCTCAACCACTGCGCGACACTATCCAATTCTTAAGTGATACTGTCGACCAAATCATCACTTACACAGAGGAGCTTAATCATGACTAATCTCTACGACTTCACCGTCAAAGCTCAAGACGGTACTGATATTTCTCTTTCAAAATACCAAGGCAAAGTTCTTTTGGTAGTTAATACGGCAACTGGATGTGGCTTAACACCACAATACGAAGGTTTGCAAAATCTTTACGATACTTATCATGACAAAGGCTTTGAAATTTTAGATTTTCCTTGCAACCAGTTTATGAATCAGGCGCCAGGAACTGCTGATGAAATCAATACTTTCTGTACGCTAAATTACCAGACTACTTTCCCACGTTTTGCTAAAATCAAAGTCAATGGTAAAGAAGCTGACCCACTTTATGATTGGCTAAAAAGTCAGGCAAAAGGTCCTCTTGGCAAACGTATTGAATGGAATTTTGCCAAATTCCTCATTGACCAAAATGGAAATGTCATCAAACGCTTTTCTGCAAAAACAGAACCTGAAACAATTGTTACAGAACTAGAAAGCCTTTTCAAATAACATATCTCAGAAAAGCTTATTGCAAAGGCTTTACTGGCGTTACTGACTTTCGTGATGTCCATAGATAGTTTGTTAAAAAATATGACAAATTGGTTACAAAATGATCATTGTTTTGATTTTTGATTCTTTTTACGCTAAAATATGACTAATGAGAAGACGATTAAAACCAATTGTTGTTGTAGTTTTCTTTGCCCTGTTTGGGCTGCTTCTCGTGATTGGTAAAGCTCACTCTGATGGCTTACGAAAGCAACAACTGGCTTCGGCTAAGGCTTCTATCCCGACTATGAGTAGCGCAAGCACGACCCCTACTACATCAACTTCTAAAACTGATGAAGAATTTGTTCTTAATCCGATTATCGACGTTTCAGGTTGGCAACTACCAAATGAAATTGATTATGACACTTTATCTCAAAATATTTCTGGTGCTATCGTGCGTGTCTATGGAGGGTCACAAATCAGCAAAGATAGCAACGCTGCCTATACAACTGGTATCGATAAATCATTTAAGACACATATCAAAGAATTTCAAAAACGAAATGTTCCTGTAGCTGTCTACAGTTACGCCCTCGGAAAAAGCGTCAAGGAAATGAAAAATGAAGCAAGAACCTTCTACGAAAATGCTTCACCTTACAAACCTACTTTCTACTGGATTGACGTTGAGGAAGCGACTATGTCAGACATGAATAAAGGTGTACAGGCATTCTTAAGTGAATTAAAACGACTTGGAGCTGAAAAAGTTGGTATCTACATTGGTACTTACTTCATGACCGAGCAAGAAATCTCTGTTGACGGTTTTGATGCCGTATGGATTCCTGCTTATGGTTCTGACTCTGGCTACTACGATGCCGCTCCACAAACAGACTTGGATTACGATCTTCATCAATATACATCACAAGGTTACCTCGGCGGATTTGATTCTGCTCTTGATTTGAACCAAATCGCCGTTACCAAAGATCGAAAAGAAACGTACGAAAAACTTTTCGGAAAAGCCGATAACAAATAAAGGACTAGCAACTCGCTAGCCCTTTTTATTTTTCTTTAAGCCAATCAAATTATAATTTAGGCATGACAATAAAGAAACATCTCTCTCGCAGTAAACGACATCAAAAATCAGTTTACCTAAATATTTCTGTCTTAGTCATTTCCTTTGCTGCCCTTTTAATCATTCTTTCAAAACTTTTCTTTTCAGGAATCATTACCCACGCGCTTGATCAAGGTTTGGATTTGTCATCAGCTAGTAACTACACTGCATCTCAAACAGCCACTGTCTCAAGCACTAAAGCTAATATTTACACAAAAAATGGCTCAAGCACCAGTCTTCCAAAAGACACTGAGTTGTCTATCAATGCTTATTATTACAAGGCTAAACTAAATGAAAGTGAAGCTACCCTTGCAGAATTTGACATGAATGGTGAGACTTACTATATCGACACCAAAGATATTTCACTACAGCAAACTAACGCCATCAACCAATATATTGCTGGGACACTTACCTATTCACACAGCGAGATTACAGATAGTATTGAAAAGAGCTTTGAACAAAGCGCTTATAAAACATCTGATGGTAAACCTCGTGGAATCATTATTCACGATACTGGCGTTGATGATTCAACCATCCAAAGTGAAGTGAACTATATGGTTCAAAATTATAATGAAGAAGGCATTTTTGTCCATTCTTTCATCGACGATGCAACCATTCTTCGTATTGCTGATGAAAAATACGAAGCTCAAGGCGCTGGTACCAAAGCCAATCCTTACTACATTCAATTTGAATTAACACATGAAACCTCACAAGATGGCTTTGCAAGACAATTAGCCAATGCTGCTTATTACACGGCCTATATGCTTAAAAAATATGACCTTCCCGTGACACTTGGTCAAGAAAATGGTGACGGAAGCATTTGGACACACGAAATGGTTAGCAACTACCTTGGCGGAACTGACCACGTTGACCCAACTGATTATTGGTCAGAAAGTGCTAATGATTATTTTGGTAGTGACTATGACGTTGAAGATTTTGTTGAACTTGTTCAAGCTTATTACAATACGCTATAAAAAGGTAAAACTTGTACCTTTTTATTTTTTTAGTAAAATAGTAGGTGAATAGACTGAAATAGAAAGATTGAGAGGGAATATGGCAAAAAAAGCAAAACTTAAAAAGACTTTGGTCGACCAAATTTTAGATAAAGCCAAAATTGAACACGATAGCTTAGCCATCAACGCATTGAAAGACGAGCTACCTGAAGGCATTGAAAAATCAGATATTTTCAAAACCCTAGCCTTGACTGGTGACAAAACTGGTCCACTTATCGGAATTGTTCAAATTACTGAGCACCTTTCTGAGAAAAAACTAGCTAAAGTTTCTGGCAATAAAAAAGTCAGCATGATTCCACAAAAGAATCTTCAAAAAACAACAGGTTATATCCACGGAGCAAATAATCCTGTCGGCATTCACCAAAAACACAATTTCCCAATCTTTATCGATAACCGTGCTCTAGAAATGGGAACAATGATTGTCTCTGCCGGTGAAGTTGGACGCTCAATCCGCATCGATAGCCAAACCTTGGCTGATTTTGTCGGTGCAAGCTTTGCTGACTTACGCGACGAGTCACACCAATAATGGTTTAGATTAGAAGGTACAAGAATGAAATTTTATTTTGTACGCCATGGTAAAACACAATGGAATCTCGAAGGGCGTTTTCAAGGAGCAAATGGCGACTCCCCACTATTAGAAGAATCTGTTCGAGACCTTGAAAAATTAGGAGACTACCTCAAAGATATCAAATTCGACGCTGTCTTTTCCAGCGATTTAAAACGTGCCAGTGATACTTGTAAAATCATCATGTCACGTAGCAATTATCCAAAATCAATCAGTTTTCAACCAGCGCTACGCGAATGGCATCTTGGAAGACTTGAAGGTAGTAAAATCTCAACAATGACTGACATCTACCCAACACAAATGGATGCCTTCCGACATAATCTGGCGAAATTTGATAACGATATTTTCAACGCTGAATCACTTTACCAAACTACAAAACGTGTCGAAGGCTTTATCCGTTCAATGAAAGGACAACCTTACCAGCATGTTCTTCTGGTTGGGCACGGCGCTAATTTTACAGCTTCAATCAGAAGTTTGCTCGGTTATGAGCCTGCGGTTCTACGCTCTAATGGTGGCTTGGACAACGGTAGTGTTACTGTCATTGAAACCTTTGACTTTGACCAATACTCTTGTATCAAATGGAATGATACTTACTACAAAGAAAAATAATTTAAGTACAAAAAAGCTCTCCATAAGGAGAGCTTTTCTTTGATTATTTACTGTTTCTTGCGTATTTCATACGAAGAATTTTTTCTTGTTGTTTGTCCAAACGAAGTAGGATAACAACTTTATCAATACTCATGTTACTTTCTAGCAAACGTTCTGCTGCCATCATCAAGCCGTTGTTGATTCCCATTTCAAGAATTGGGTTTTTCTTGTCATTAACGTCAAAGATGAACTTGTTATCTGGAAGGTCAAAGAGAACTTTTACAGCTCCAAATAATTGTTCAAAGTTATCGATAGCCACGTCATAAACCGGTTTGATACCAGGTTTCAAGCTACGTCCACGGTGGTTAAACCACATTGAATGCCAGCCACCATTGAAGGCACCAACAACGTCGTTGTCGTAAGAATCACCAACGTAAAGTGTTGTTGCAGGGTTCATGTCAAATTGTTCTGCAGCAAGGTTGAAGATTTCTTTTTCAGGTTTTTGGAAACCAGTCGCTTGGCTGACAAGGACACGTTTAGGGTCAACGTAGTCATAAAGACCAAGTTTTTTAACTTTTTTCAATTGGTGTTCAGTTGGACCATTTGTGATGATTCCCATTGGAACACCTTTTTCTTTAAGAAAATCAAGCGTCATGCGCATTTCATCAAGCATTGTGATGTTTTCCAATTCTTCTTCGTAGATTTCTTGGAAGTGCACACCAGTCGCTTCATCAATTTCGCGGTAACCAAATTCAAGCAACGTTTCTTTACAACGCCAGAAGCGGAAAAATTCAGTTGTCCATTCACCAGCCATAACACGTGGGAAGCCAACATCTGAATAATGACGGAAACGAATGTAAGCTTGATTGATTTTACTCATATCAAAATCAGGGAAACATTTCTCAACGGCAATGCGATAAGGCGCTTGTTGGTCATAAATCGTATCGTCAACATCAAAAACAATTGAAGTAATCATGAATCTCTTTTCTCTCTAAGTTATTTTTACCGTCACATATTATACTATTTTTTGCCCTTCTTTTCAATTAAAGTCAATTCTGCAACCAGAAAACACTTTCTTGCCAAAAGCCACCCTAACACAAGCAAAAATAAAGTGAATTCTAGCGTTATTTATGTTACAATAGGAAAGAATATATATTGGAGGAAAACATGTCAAACGAACACATCGAAGAATTAAACGACCAACAAATCGTGCGTCGTGAAAAAATGGCAGCTTTGGCTGAACAAGGCATCGATCCTTTCGGAACTCGATTTGAACGCACAGCTACTTCTGGTCAATTAAAAGAAAAATACTCTGACAAAACCAAAGAAGAATTACATGAAATTAACGAAACAGCTACTATCGCTGGTCGTCTAATGACTAAACGTGGTAAAGGTAAAGTTGGTTTCGCACACATCCAAGACCGCGACGGTCAAATCCAAATCTACGTCCGTAAAGATGCTGTTGGTGACGAAAACTATCAAATTTTCAAAAAAGCAGACCTCGGTGACTTCCTCGGTATCGAAGGTGAAATCATGCGTACAGACATGGGTGAATTGACAATCAAAGCCACTCACATCACTCACTTGTCTAAAGCACTTCGTCCACTTCCAGAAAAATTCCACGGACTTACAGACGTTGAAACAATCTACCGTAAACGTTACCTTGATTTGATTTCAAACCGTGAAAGCTTCGAACGCTTTGTCACACGTTCAAAAATCATTTCAGAAATCCGTCGTTACCTTGATGGACTTGGCTTCCTAGAAGTTGAAACTCCAGTTCTTCACAACGAAGCTGGTGGTGCTGCTGCTCGTCCATTCATCACTCACCACAACGCTCAAGACATGGATATGGTTCTTCGTATCGCTTTGGAACTTCACTTGAAACGTCTTATCGTTGGTGGTATGGAAAAAGTTTACGAAATCGGACGTGTCTTCCGTAACGAAGGTATGGATGCAACTCACAACCCTGAGTTCACTATGATCGAACTTTACGAAGCATACGCTGACTTCAAAGATATCATGGACATCACAGAAGGTATCATCCAAAATGCTTCTGCTGCTGTTAACGGTAACGGACCTATCACTTACCAAGGTACTGAAATTGCTATCGACCAACCATTCAAACGTATCCACATGGTTGACGCTATCAAAGAAGTTACTGGTGTAGACTTCTGGAAAGAAATGACTCTTGAAGAAGCTCAAGAACTTGCTAAAGAGAAAAACGTTCCAGTTGAAAAACACTTCACTTCAGTTGGTCACATCATCAACGCCTTCTTCGAAGAATTTGTTGAAGAAACATTAATCCAACCAACATTCGTATACGGACACCCAGTTGAAGTATCTCCACTTGCTAAGAAAAATGCAGAAGATCCTCGCTTCACTGACCGTTTCGAACTCTTCATCATGACTAAAGAATACGGTAACGCTTATTCAGAGCTTAACGACCCAATCGACCAATTGTCACGTTTCGAAGCTCAAGCTAAAGCTAAAGAACTTGGTGATGACGAAGCAACAGGTGTTGACTACGACTACGTCGAAGCCCTTGAATACGGTATGCCACCAACAGGTGGACTTGGTATCGGTATCGACCGTCTTGTCATGCTCCTTACAGATACAACAACAATTCGTGATGCTTTGTTATTCCCTACAATGAAATAATTTAGATTAAAAACGTTGATAAATCAACGTTTTTAGTTTATAAAGAACAAAACTTACGACCAATTTACGACAAATATTAAGAAGTCTAAACACTTCTAAAAAAACAAAAACCGAACATCTCAAGTCTAGAGTATCCTATCTAGATGAGATGTTCGGTTCTTTTCGTAAAAACTGGTTTTAAACCAATGAATTTCAATATAACTTAATAGGTAGAAACTACAGGCAACTAGGCCTTTTCTTTTGTCCAGAATTTCAAAATGTTTGAGATTTTTTGAGGAAAACAGGGGAAATTCACTTACTGCGTTTTACTCCGAACTACTGCACTCTTCTGCACTCCAGTTATAAATAGATCCGCTATTCTGCCAAAGTATAGTACTGATTTCTATCTTGCTTACTTGTGCCATGCCATTCCAGGATCTCTTTATTTACAAGACTCTTTAATAATTTACTTGCAAAATTTCTACCCCTATTTGTTATTCTAGCGGCCAAAGCAGTAGTCATTTTTTCTCCGGTATTATACATGATATGTAAAATTGCTTTCTCATCGTCATTTAAATCATTGAATTCGTCATATTTTTTCATCATCTTATCATTAACTCTCAAATGTCGGCTCACAATATTATTTTCAAGAGTTAAAACAACTTTATTTCCTGGCTCTGTGTATTTAGGTTCATGCAAGAAATAAGATTCCATCTCAGAATAGTTTCGCTTCACTCCCTCATTCATTTCTCGTACCCATCCAAAGTTCTAGCAATACGAGGATTACGAGAAAAACGTTCGTGCTTAATATTTTCAACCGTTACGATATTAGGAAGCTTACCTGGACTATGAATTTCTAATCGATCATCAAACATCATAATTCGGATATAATCGCCAAAAATGGAGCAATTTCTATGAGTTACCGCATTTACATCCCTTCAAACCAAGCAAATTCTGGATACTCTGGTAATGTTTTAAATTGCCCATCATCCAAATATTGAAATTCTCTAAGCTGAGTACGAACAAAATCTCGAACTTTAATACTCAATCTTGAAAATAGGTTTTCAATAGTAGAAAATTTGGAAGACTATAATCATTTAACTAATTTAAAATTCTCTTTCTACGTGATTTGAACTTTTTAATGTATATAAAATTGCCACAAAAACAACTGCTATATATATTAATGCGATATAACCATACGGTAAGTAAATCACTAAGGTAGAAAACAATAACCTTGACACAATATCTCCTATTTGGAAATATGTCACCATTCCTCCAAATATTGTAGCCAACTTCGTCTCATCAATATTATTAAATATGATAGTCCCCATTTTAGGATTTAATGCACTAACTAATACACTCGAAAGAAATGATGATAATATAATTAAATAAATATTTTGGAAGTAAAAAGCAACGAATGATAGTAAAACAGTCGTTAAATTCATTTTTAGCAAAGTGCCTATGGAAAGGCTTTTAAATATTTTACTAATTAGAATTAAAGTGCCCCCAAGTATTCCTCCTGAAACAGTGCTAATTCCTAAAAGCGAGATCGTAATCGCTGAATTAATAATTGTCAAATTAGAATCTTTAGAAAGATCAACAACAACTAATGGCGTGAGAATTGCCAAACTCCCATTAAGAATTGGTATAACAAGTAAAGCTTCCTTCATGTTGCCGATACTAAATAGATGGTTAATCGAGAGCTTTAAATTTGAAGTAATCTCAGAAAATGAAGCTTTAAAGTCAAATTGTGATATCTTACTTGTCGAGATCGTCTCGTCATAATAGCTATTAATTTGATTTTTGATCGCTAACATAATTAACAGACTAATAGCAAAAGTTACAGCATTTATAAATGCTAAGTGAGAAAAACTAAAAAAAGTAATTAAAAACGCACCCAATGATTGATTTATAATATTCATCACAGAAACAACAGTTTGCCTAAACGCCATAGTTTCTTCTCTATCTGACTTTTTCACTATTCGATTAGAAATTGGATAAAAAAGACCATTTTCAAATTGTCCCAATGTATCTGCAACAAGATTAACGAGACTAGCAATTATGACTATCATAATAGAAGGTTTAAAATTCATAGCCACAGCAACCAATAAATATAGCAGTACCCGTAGCCATAACGTTTTAATAATCATTTCCACTTTATTAAGCGTTTTATCTGCAATGATACCAAAAAATATTGTAAATAAAATAGGTAGAGTTTCCGATATATTGACGATTGAAATAGCTAAATTACTATCCTTAATCTCCGTAACATAGGTCATCAGAGCTATAAAGTATAATGTATCTCCAAAATTTGATATCAAATCCGAAACCAGAACTTTTAGATATAGTTTGTTTTTCAAGATTTTTCTCATACTTCTCCTTTAACTTAAAAACTTCACTGCATAAACAGCATTCTATCCAATGGGTAGGCATTTCCAGTCCTTTGTGCCATTAGAGTTATAACTATCCCTGAAACACCATTTAGCAATCCAAAGTCAATATAATCAATAACTTCATCAAAGGTTACGCCTCTAAAATATATGTCACGCTCCACAAATATATACTCAAATTTTCTCCATCACTTTTTTTCTTTTTTATCAGTGAAGTAAGCGAGTGGGCTTGTGATTAGGACAATCAAAGAACCGATAATAAAGACTTGGTTAAAGGCTCGGCTAAGATTTTTATTTTTAGAGTCTTTAATCTTTTGGAAGGTATCAGTCAGTTCTTCTTTTTGGGCTAGGAGTTGGATTCCTTGTCCTAATTGTGTTTGTCCTTGGGTTAATGGCAATAGTGCTGAGCTAAGTTGATCTGGGAGATTTGTCACAACTTTTTCTGTGCC
Source organism: Streptococcus sp. 45 (assembly GCF_900108865.1). Lineage (NCBI taxonomy): Bacteria > Bacillati > Bacillota > Bacilli > Lactobacillales > Streptococcaceae > Streptococcus > Streptococcus sp. 45. The sequence continues at coordinate 439,903 of NZ_FNXZ01000001.1, forward strand.
TGCAGCTAACTGACTGTTAGCATCATAGAGTTTTCGATAATCACTGCCTTTCTTAGGGAGAGGAAGATTATCAGTCTTTTTAGCCGCAGCTTTGACCTTCGTAAATATCTGGCTTTGTTTTTTAGAAGAATCAGTGGTCTTACTTGTAGAGTCAAAGATTTCTTTGATTTCCATTTTAGCAACAGATTTCACAGAATCAGATAAAACATGCTTATCAATTTGAACATAAGCATCATGCCTGATATTATCCTTAGCCGTGTTAATATTAGCATTCAAAATAGTCACAAGTAATGCCATACTAATCGCTTGCCCAATATATCTTGAAGCGTTGACAATCCCAGAACCAATTCCTGCTTTAATAACAGGAAGGTATCTTACAGAAGCAGTCATAGACATCGCCATAAATCCTAAACCAAGACCAATAATCACATTACAACAAATGATAATAGCTTCTGAAGTTTCAAATTGAACTAAGCTTAGCATAAAAAGTCCAGCTGCTGTGATAAACATCCCAATACCAATAAGAAGTTTCGCAGAAAGTTTTTGGTACATTTTGGTTGCTAGAGGCATTCCCACAGCAATCGCTAAAGAGGTTGGCACGATGAGATAAGCTGAATGAAGAGCGCTATAGCCACGAACATTTTGAAGGAAGTAATTCAAAATCAATGACGGTACAATAATTGCAAAACCAAAAATCATGTAAATGATGCTTGAGGCTGTAAAGGTCTTTTCTTTAAACAGTGATAATTCAATAATCGGTGATTTTACTTTTCCTTCTACAAAAATTAACAAGATTAAGCCAACTAAACTAATGGCAAAGCTGGATAAAATGATAGTTGACGTCCAACCATATTCTCTTCCTTCTAGAAGACCAAATGTCAAACCTCCTAAGGCACAAGTCAAAAATAGCATGCCAAGCCAGTCAATTTCTTTAGCAATACTAAAATCATAAGATTCCTCATTGCCAACTAGAATAAGCACAAAAGAAATCAAAGCAATTGGAATATTAATTCCAAAAATCCAATTGTAGCTTGCCCAATTAATGATAAAGCCACCGATGACTGGACCGCTTGCTGCAGCCAAAGCGCTGAATGCACCTATAACTGCTGTTACCTTACTTGTGTTTGCTTTTCCAAAAAGTGCAATCCCCATTGGTAAAACAATCGGTGTCAAAATTGCCCCACCGATTCCTTGGAAAAATCGGAAAGCAATTAAAAAACTTAGCGAATTTGCCATCATGCAAGCAAATGAAAAGACTCCAAATATAGCAACACCAATCAGCATAACTAATCTACGACCATACAAATCAGCGAGCTTAGAAGCTGTAATAATAAAAGCAGCCATTGCCAAAACATAAATCGTTGAAACCCAGCTCGTATCTGTCAAACTAGAATTGAGATGCTTCATAATGTCTGGTAAGGCAATATTAACGATAGTAGCATCCAAAGCTCCCATAAACATGGCAAGAACTAATCCGACGAACCCAAATACTTTTCTTGTCTTTGACATATTCCTATCCTTTCTTCATAAAAACTCATACCCCATTATGCTTCAAAAAGCTTAATACGATAAGTCAACGCTTTAACATTTTACGAAAAAATAATACAATATTAACAAACCAAAAACCATGACAGATTTTAATAATGTGTTTAATTAAGGGAAAAATATGACGATTAATCGAAAAACAAGCAGCGTTGAAAGCCTAAAAAACGCCCTTATTGAATTGCTTTTTGACAAAACTTATTCAGAAATCACAGTCGCTGACATTGCCAAAAAAGCTGGTGTTAGCCGCGGAACTTTTTACCAGCATTTTCTTGATAAAGATGACCTAGCAACAACCATCAGTGACGAAACCTCCGAAAGATTCTGGAATATTTTATCCAAAGGAAATCTTGATAAACCAGATAAAATCCTCGAAAGTCTAAAGTATATTAAAGATGATGCCAAACACTTCAAAGTCATCTCACAAGCGCCCCATGTGCAATTTTCAAAAACCGTTCGTGTACTACTAGAACGATTGGTCACAACAAATGTTAATCTCAAAAATAGAATCAAACAAAAAAGTAAAATAACTGATGATTTGATTATTGAAGCCTTCTGCGCCTCTTTTGAGCGAATCATTTCCGCATGGATTGAAAGTGACTTTAAAAAAAGCCCAGAAGAAATCAGCAATATTATCGTCAAATTGGAAGAATTGTTTTTGTGAGAGAACCCCCATATTTCTCTGGGGATTTTTTTAATTTAACTCAGTAAAAATTATCGAAATATTTTTTATATTGACAAAATATTGAAATCAGCTATAATTATGGCAGCGAAAGGACGATTTATGATATTAAAAAAATATAAAGACTTTAGTCATGTATTTCTGGGACGATTAATTAGCAATTGTGGTGATTCAATTTACACTATTGTTCTATCATGGTATGTCTTAGAAATGACAAATAGTGCTCGGTATGTTGGGCTATTGAATTTTTTGATTTTTATTCCCAATACCTTTTCTTTTGTTTTTGGAAAAAAGATTGACTCTCACCCTAAAAAATTTCTATTAGTACTATTAGAGTGGGCACAACTATTAGCCGTACTAGGTATCATTATGGGAATGTGCCTAAAAGACATAAATGCTAATCTTAGTTTAGCCATTATTTTTACTTGTGTTTTCATCGCCTCAACTGTCGGGCTAAATACTTACACTGTTCAAGATGCGCTGGTTCCAAAGATTGTCGCTTCAAAAGATTTAGCAAAAGCAGAGATGTATATGTCTATAGCTTACAACGGAACAGAATACGTCTTCACTGCCATTAGTGGATTCTTACTTTCTGTTATCAGTTATATTCCTTTACTTTTTATTGATGTCTTTACTTTCTTGGGATCAATCATTTTGTTTAGAAAGATAAGATTTAAAGAAAAAATTGAAAAAAGTGTTGAAGAAACAGACTTCCTTAGCGGACTTCGCTTTATTTTGAAAAATAAAGTCGTATTTTCAATTACGCTTGGAGGGGCTATACTTAACTTTCTCTTTGGTGGTTTCAACGTTTATCAACTCCTAATTGCTAAAGAAGTTGGTAACTCTGCCTTTTACGGTCTTTTAGTATCTGCTTGTGCTGTGGGAACTTTGCTCGGAACAACCTTTGTGGCAAATTTTTTATTACAAAAACTAAGTTACGGTAAAGCTTTTTGGCTAGCAACTGTTATTTTTGGAATCGGAATTGGATCCACTGCATTGGCACAAAATCGTTTCGTCATCTTGCTAATTTGGTTTATGTCATGCCTATTTTTAGGAGTAACACATGTTGCTCAAAAGCCAATTTTACAAACTGAAATTCCAAATGAACACCTTGGAAAAGTATTTAGTGCTTTTTATACAATAACTATTCCAACACTTGCCATTGGTTCTCTGTTCTTTGGATTTATTGCTGATTTCTTATCATGGCGCATTTTTGTTGTGCTATTTGCAGGAGCTTTGCTTTTAGTCGCTTTACTTTATTATTCAAACAATAAGTTAAGAAATTATAGCATTTGAAACGTTACTAATCTTTATAACATAAAAAGAGCTTGGAAAATTTCCAAACTCTTTTTCATTTTCTCACCCCACCAACTCACTGATATCATTAATCACTTTGGCATTCATGGTGTTAAGGTTTTGAATGTCTTCTTGGTTGTATGGGAAGGTGTTTAACATAATGCCATCCATGCCTGCTGCTTGTGCGATTGCCATGTCACTGGTGAAGTCGTTGCCAACCATGACACTTTCTTTTGGATCAAGCTGATTTTCTTCTAAAACAAGGTTCATAAAGTCAACTTGCGGTTTCTTCATTTTGTGGTCTGATGAGATGTAAATCTTATCCAAAAATTCTCTGCATCCTGTCATTTCAATCTCTGCTTGGGTAAATGCACGCTGAGCATTTGAAAGTAAAATGACCGTAGCTCCTGCTTCTTTTAATGTTTTCAAAGTGGCTAGCGTATTTTCGTAAGCTTGCAATTTTTTGCGTGACAGCATTCTAAAGGTCTGAGCAATGAGATTTCCCCAAGTTTCCAAATCAAGAATGATACTATCTGTCGCATGTTTTTGCGGCGCTTCTAACATGAGTTCGATAAAGACATGAACCAAATCAACTTCGACATGTTCTAGTTTTAGTCGCTTACGCAACTGCTCTTCTTGGCGTTTAATCAAAGCATCATAATGTGTCTTTAGAGCTGGTCCAGTATAATCAGCTCCATAAGCACGATAAAGTTCTGCCATTTGCGCCCATAATTGGGGATTTTTCTCATCAGTCTCAATATCAACCAAGGTACCGTAAAAATCAAAAATATAGTTTTTATACTGCAAATTTGCCATTTGTCCTCACCTAAAAATCTTATGATTACGTTTACAAGGGCTATTATAGAGGAAAATGTGGCATTTGACCAGCCTTAATCACAAAAAAACAGCCAACCATTTTGAAAAATGATTAGCTGACTTTTTTATCATGAACGAAAAGCATCCAAAATGATTTTGAATTCATCGTTTGTAAGTGTCACACCTTTGCCCATCTTGCTGTGGTCTGGGCTCCAAGAACGAATATCAAATTTTGGTTCAGCACCGTTAAAGCTGACACGGTTTAATTCTTTTGTCCATCCTTTATCGCTTTCTGATAGGGTAAGCAAGTGTTCAACGATTTCAAATTTAAATTCTGACATATTTATCTCCTCCTACTTAATATATTCGTAAAAAATTTCTAAACTTTTGATTATTTATTTTTTTTCTTAAAAGGTGTATAATCATTTTATCAATTTTTAGGATAAATGACTATGAAAAATATTATTAAGCAATTTAAAAAACAAGCGCAAGCTTACATTGACTTTCGAGCGCCACAGACAAGTGAGATTAATTTAAAAGCTAATAAAATCATTACCATCATCAAGGAAGCCCAAAACAAACATCTTGCCCTTCATGCCATTTATGAGGACGATAGTTTTACAGGAGATTTGGTCAAATACGATGCTAAAAACGGCAAGCTCATTTTGAAGAACTTCCAAAAGAACATTTCAACCATTATTCCTATTGATGACATCAAGCGTCTAAGCTTAGTGCCACCGACAGTTAGAAAATCTCAGTTGCAAAATCTCAACAAAAAATGAACGACCTAAACACAAATGTTTATCAGTCGTTCATTTTTTTATTATTACTGCATTAATTATGCGCGAACAGTTTTGCTGGAACCATCGTTTTTGTAAAGGTTAACGAGCCCTTCTTTACAAGCACGAATCATGTCGCCAGGTTGAACCGCTTGTGGGACAGTGATTGTTAGTAATTCCATTGGATTTGGAGCGCGGTCGATTTTGTTTCCATCAGCATCGTGCAAGTCTTTGATAGTTGTTTCAAAGTGACGAAGACCTGGACCGTAAAATTCGACCTTATCTCCTTCGAGGATAACGTTACGTTGACGGATTGTTGCTGTCATTGTGCTTTCATCAAAGGCAACAACTTCTCCGACAAATTTATATTGTGGTATTTTACGACGAGCGCCAAAGAGTTGCTCGTTTTCTGTTGGTGTTTTGTAGTAGAAACCAGTTGCCAATTCACGTTGAGCAACTTTCCAAAGCTCATCAAGCAATTCGCCTTTGATGGCTTCGAATTTTGCTGGGCTTTCTAGGTAAGCATCAACAGCTGCGCGGTAGCAGTTTGTAACTGTTGACACGTAGTGAATTGATTTCATACGACCTTCAATCTTGAAGCTATCAACACCATTATCAATCAAATCTGGCAAGTGTTCAATCATACACATGTCAACTGATGACATTGAAAATGGTTCTGGAATTTCACCTTCAAGACTTTTACGTTCCTGACCAAATGGCATATCGTAAAGGTCATATTTCCAACGGCAAGATTGTGAGCATCCACCGCGGTTAGCATCACGGTGACTCATGTGGTTTGAAAGGACACAACGTCCTGAATAACCGATACACATTGCCCCGTGAACGAAGGCTTCAATTTCAAGTGATGTGTGTTTGCGGATTTCTGCAATTTCAGCAACCCCAACTTCACGCGCCAAAACAACACGTGATACACCAACTTCTTCCCAGAAAGCGAATGCTTCATAGTTAGTTGTAGAAGCTTGTGTAGACACATGGACTTCTAAACCTGGTGCTTCTGTTAAACAAATTGTAATCATGGCTGGGTCTGATACGATAACTGCATCTAATCCCATATCACGAAGTTGACGGAACCACTCTCCTGCACCGACTTCGTTTCCTTCGTGAGTAACCATGTTAGCTGCGACGTGCACACGAGCACCGCGAGCATGGGCATAGTTAATCCCTTCTTGCAATTCTTCCATAGAGAAGTTACCAGCACGGCTACGAAGACCGTATTGTTGACCACCTACGAAGACTGCATCTGCTCCGTAATCTACAGCGACTTTTAATTTTTCAAGAGTTCCAGCAGGTGCTAAAACCTCTGGACGTTTAAAATTATTTTTTGACATTATAATCTTCCTATTTTCAAGATAGTAAAAATGATTTTTGATAAACGCTAAGCTTTATCCATTTAACTGTGTAATCCTGCTTATCATGCCCTGAAATAGTAACTCAATCATGATAAACAGATATTTGCGTGAGCCTTATTTGACTTCTTCTGGATCAAATTCGTAGAATCCAGTTCCTAGTGTACGTCCTTTTGGATGCAATTTACGGATTTCTTCATCAAACAAGAAAGCTTGATCTGATGTGAATTCACCAGCTTCCATCAAGGCTTTTGTTTTCACAAAGATTTTTGCGATTTCAACAAAATCATGACCTGGGCAGTAGATACCATCTAATTTCCAGTGTGTGTAATTGTGTTCAACCAACTCAGTTATTTTTGGCATCATATCAAGGTCGTCAGTATCAAAGATGTGTGTACCGTGTTTGTCTTCATAAATTGAATAGTGTGAGTCTTTGTTACTTGGTTCAGCAAGGAAAAGACCACGTTCACGTGTTTTTTCATCATCAATGTGTGTAAAATTATAGTAATTTTGCAACAAAGGACGTTTTGAATGATGGATAACAGTTGCCCCGTAGACAAGCACTTCAGCTGGGTAGCGAAGATTTTCAGACATTTGGAACAACTCTGCTGATGGGATTTCGCGTGCAAGAACCGTTTCACTTGCTCCGTGGTCACCCCAGAAGTTTACTTGACGGCTTGATGTCACGAAAACTGAAGCATCGTAAATCATCTTGAAGTTGTAGCCTTCGTGTTTGTTGATGTGGAAAAGACCAGCATCACAAGCTACTACGTAATCAGCTTTAATTTCTTTCAAGAAATCAAGGTATGGTCGAACGGCATTGATCATGTCTTGGTGGAGCAATGCATTACATGCAACACTCAATTCTTTACCAGCGGCATGAACCATATCAGCAATCTCACGAAGTTCATCATACGTGAAATTGTGCGGCAAACGCAAACCATAATTTTCTTCACCCACATAAATGCGGTCAACACCTGCATCTAAGAGCTCTTTGACCTGCTCGATAGATTCAGCTGTCGCAGTAATAATTATTTTTTCCATAACGTTTTAATTATACCACTCCTATAACAATTCGTCACTCAGATCTCCTCAGAATCCTTTTGTTATAGCTTTCTAAAGTATTTTAATCTAGCTTCAGAATGAGCAAAACTTTATGAGAGGAGAGACTCAAAAAGAAATCCTCATTTTGAAACAAAAAAGAGGAACAACTATTTTAAACATATTTTTGACAAAGAGTCAAGAGCTTTTTTTAAAAAAAGGTGACAAACATATTAATTTATGGTATGATATCAGTTGAAATAGAGGAGAGGGATTATGCCAACACCGTTAAAGCAACATAAAGACCTTGAAGAACAAGAACAACATCTTCAGGTAGATGATACCCCTAAATTTTACGAATTTCAGGAAATTAATCACAGAAGCGCTAAGCTCAAGGAACTCATGTTCTTTGCCCGTATCGCTTTATTTGCTATTTCCACTGTAGTGGTATCTTTCTTTTTACTTGTCTTGAATCTGGCGCCAATCTGGGCTTTCTTGTTTGCCTCTCTTATCAGCCTAGCCATTACGTCAGCTGTTTCAAGCATTATTTGGTCATTAAGACATTGATAAACAAAACTCCCATTGCTGGGAGTTTTTTAATACGAAAAAAGCGGCCCTTTGGACCGCCTTTTTATTATGCTTTAGTATCTTCTTCTGATTTTTCAGCTTCAGCTTTTGGTTCTTCAGAAGGTGTTTCATCTTCTTTTGCTGTGTAATCAATGATAATATCATCAACTTCAGCTTCCACATCTTCTTTGACATCTTCTGCTTTATCAGCAACATCGTCAACGACATCAGATACTTTTGATGTTAATTCTGATACTTTTTCAGTCGCATAGTCAGCAGCTGCTTGACCTTTTTCTTTAACGATTTCAAGAAATTCATCAGTTGTTAGTTCGCCTGATTCAAATTTTTCTTTGTAATCGTTAAAAGTGTCTACTGCTAAGTCAGTGTATTCTGTTGCCTTATCTTTAGCTTTTTGATGGTATTCAGAAGGATTTTCTTTGTAAGCTTGATATGCTTTACTTGCTTTTTTCTGTAATTCTTTACCTTTTTCAGTAGATAGGAAATAAGCTGCGGCTGCACCTGAGGCAACACCAATAATCACATTTCTCAATAATTTACTCATGCTCTTTCTCCTTTTTTAATAGTTTTGAGGCAACTTTACCGACAGCATAAGCTGCACTAGCTTTACCAACATTTGATGTCGCTTGAGTGGCTTTTTGAGAGAGACGACGCGCTTGCGCATTCAAATCAGAAACTGATTCTGAAAGGTCTGCTACTGCGACAAACAAAGGATCAATCGTTGATACTTTGCCATTGACATCTTCTACTAAAACGTTAGCTTTAGCGAGGATTTCATTGGCTTGGTGAAGCGAGACATTCACATCACTTGTCAACACTTTAATCGTTTCTTTTGACTCCTCAATAGTCTCATTAACAACATCAACTGTTTTATATAGTTTAACACCAATTGGTATAAAAACGCCAACCATAACTGCAAAAGCGATGGCAAAAATTAACAAAGCTACTTCTAACATCTTATCTCCTATCTCCTAAGCACTTATTCCTGATAATAAGGAATATCTTTTTGGTTTCTTCTCCAAACGATCAAGACAATTCCAAGAAGAATTAATACGGCTGACAACCATTGTGACACTCGCATACCTAAGAACATCAAACTATCTGTTCGCATGCCTTCAATCACAAAGCGTCCGCAACCATACCAAATCAAATAAAAGAACGTCACTTCTCCTTGTTTTAGAAAATGTGGACGGTGTCTCACACTCATAATAATGATAAAACCAAGCAAGTTCCACATTGACTCGTATAAAAAGGTCGGAACGCGATAACTACCATCGATATACATTTGATTTTTAATGAAATCAGGCAAGTAGTCAAGACTCTTAACAGCTTTACCATAAGCTTCTTGATTGATAAAGTTTCCCCAGCGCCCAATAGCTTGCGCAATCATCACACCAGGAGCAGCGATATCTAAGAAATCAAGTGGATTAATGGCACGATAATAAGAAAAGACAAAGAGAACAATGGCTCCCGTCAGCAAACCACCATAGATGGCTAGACCACCATGCCATACTGCAAAAATCTCAGTCCAAGGCTGACTAGCGTAATAGTCAAAATCAAATATCACATAATAAAGACGAGCCCCGATAATCGCTATTGGAAAAGCAATTAAAATAAAATCTAAAATATCATCTGGAATAATCTTACGTCGTGGTGCTTCCTTCATAGCTAAATAAACTGCTAGAAGCATACCTGAAACAATGAAAAGCGCATACCAGCGAATGGCAAAGGGACCAAATTGAATCGCGATTGGATTTATCATTAGTTCCCCTCATTCTTTGTAATGAGTTGGGTCAAGCGTTCTTCAAAAGTCTTCGTCGCATCAAATCCCATTTGTTTGGCACGATAATTCATGGCAGCTGCCTCAATGACAACTGACATGTTTCGACCAGTTTGAACTGGGATACGTAGACGTGGAATTTTGACTCCTGACAACTCAAGCTCTTCATTACCATTTCCAAGACGGTCAAAGACTTTTCCTGACTCATAATTTTCAAGGTAAATGGCCAATTGAACTTGTGATGAATCCTTAACAGCACTTGCACCGTATAGGCTCATAACGTCGATAATCCCAACTCCGCGAATTTCTAGCAAATGACGAAGAATCTCAGCTGGTTCACCCCAAAGGGTTTCTTCATCTTTAGCAAAAACATCCACACGGTCATCAGCTACCAAACGGTGACCACGTTTAACCAACTCAAGACCTGTTTCACTTTTACCAATACCAGAGTCTCCTTGAATCAAGACACCCATGCCGTAGATATCCATCAAAACACCATGGACACTTGTACGTTCTGCCAAGCAAGAATCAAGATACCATGACATTTCACCAGACAAACGACTAGTTGGAACGTGACTTTGCAAAATCGCAATGCCTTTTTCCTTAGCAGCGCTAATCATTTCCTCTGGAATAGCCAAATTACGCGCCACGATAATGGCTGGTGTTTCTGGCTTAATCATTTCTCTTAGGACATGACGACGGTTGTGTGAGGTCATTTTCGTTAGATATGACCATTCTTTCATCCCTAAAAGCTGCAAACGCTCTGGTGAATAATAATCAAAATAGCCAGTCATTTCAAGCCCTGGACGTGAAATATCTGACGTTGTAATCTCTTTTGATAATAAGTCATCATCACCGTAGATAACATCAAGTTTTACCTTGTCGACTAACATTTTTACAGTAACTGACATGTCTCATACCATGAACTTTTTACAAAAAATGTAAAATGAATTGAAAACGATAAAAATAGGCTTTTCTTATAACAAGTCCATTTTCACTAAAGTAACAATTCTGTTCAATCCTTTTCCTCTTTTTTCATTATTATATCACAATCAGCCTAAAAAGTAAGCGCTCACGCAAGCTTTTGAAAATTAATTATTAGCTTTTCCAAGTACACGTAAAAAGGCTTGAGACTTTTCCCAAACCTTTTCTTGTTTCATAGACTAGGATAAGTTCCTGTTATACTTATCTAGACATTTTTGATTACAACATTAAAAACTCTATTTGTCAGTGATTACCAGAACCAGCCGTCATTGTCGTCATCATCGTCAACAACTTCAGCATCCTTTCTTCGACGTGGCCCCGTACCATATTGGTCACGAGTGATATCTTCTTTGTAAGGAAGAAAAATTGCTAAGAGGATGTAAAGCAAAATGCCAAAGCCATAAAAGTACATTAGCAATGCTGCTAGGACACGTGTCAAAGGCAAGTCCCAGCCAAACTTATCAGCAATTCCGGCGCAAACACCACAAACCAGTTTATTCTTTCGCTGTTTATAAAGAGCTGATTTCATCTTTATCCCTTCCTTCTTTTCTCACTATAATGATTATACCTAATTTCTTTACAAATAAAATCAGCCTTACGACTGATTTTATAATTAGAAAGTCTGTTTCTGATAGTTCTCTAAGTTTCTAGACTTTTGATTTCTAAGAGTTTCCCATGGCAGCGGCCGCAGCGATATTTTTTGGTATTGACACGGCGTTTTCTACGATACTCTTGTCTGCACTTTTGGCAACGATAGCAATGATAATGCGTCTCACTTGGCATAGTCGGTGTGTAGCGAAGGCCATCAACCTTTTGAAGTAATTCTTTAAAATCTGCGTCAGCGTGTTTGTAACCTTTTCCTTCAAAATAAAGATGATAATGGCAAAGCTCATGACGAACAATCTTTCGAAAGTTCTCCAGTCCAAACACCTCAAGGATTTTTGGATTAAAATCTAGATGCCCATCAGCTGGGAAAAAGCGTCCGCCAGTTGTCCTGAGACGAGTGTTCCAGATAGCTATATGTCGGAAGTCTTTTCCAAAATCTTCTTGTGAAACTTCTTTGACGTAATTAGTTAAGTTCACGTAAATCTACCAAAGAAAGGTTAATTTTGCCACGCTCTTTATCGATTTTTGAAACCCACACTGTGACCACATCACCAACAGAAACGACTTGGCTAGGGTGTTTAACAAAGGATTTGCTCATTTGTGAAATGTGAATCAAGCCATCATCGTGAAGACCGATATCAACAAAGGCACCAAAATCGACCACATTTCGAACAGTCCCTTCTAATTTTTGTCCGATTTCAAGGTCAGAAATATCAAGCACATCTTGGCGAAGGACTGGTGCTTCAAAATCATCACGCAAATCACGACCTGGTTTTAAGAGATCAGCAATGATATCTTTCAGCGTTTCTTGACCAAGTCCGATTGTTTCAGCCATATCTTTTACAGACACCGCTTGAAGTTTTGCCTTAGCCGAATCATCCAAATCAGTGATGTCCAGCTCTTTCAGCAAGCGTTCAACAGCCTTATATGACTCAGGGTGAACACCAGTGTTATCAAGGATGTTTTCGGCTCCTGGAATGCGTAAGAAACCTGCTGCTTGTTCAAAGGCTTTAGCCCCCAGACGTGGCACTTTCTTAATCTCTTCACGCGAACTGATACGACCGTGTTCATCACGGTATTTAACGATATTTTCTGAAATGGTTTTATTTAATCCTGATACGTGTGACAAGAGTGCTGGACTTGCTGTATTAATGTTAACCCCGACTTGGTTAACCACGGTATCAACAACGAAATCTAGGTTTTCAGCCAATTTTTTCTGACTTACATCGTGCTGGTATTGGCCGACACCAATTGATTTTGGATCGATTTTAACCAATTCTGCCAAAGGGTCTTGAAGACGACGAGCAATAGAAATGGCAGAACGTTTTTCAACCGTCAAGTCTGGGAACTCATGGCGAGCAAGCTCAGAAGCAGAGTAGACAGAAGCTCCGCTTTCATTGACAATAACATAAGAAACGTCTGGAAAATCTTTCAAGACTTGCGCTACGAATGCTTCACTTTCACGGCTAGCTGTTCCATTTCCGATAGCGATAATTTCAATGCCATAGCTAGAAATGAGCTCAGCTAAATCTTTTTTAGACTGTTCGATTTTGGCTTGGCTAGCAGGTGCAACTGGGTAAATCACTTGTGTTGTCATGAGTTTACCTGTTTGGTCAACCACGGCTAGCTTGGCTCCTGTACGAAAGGCAGGGTCAAAACCAAGAACCATTTTCCCTTTTAGCGGTGATACTAAAAGCAAGTTGCGAAGATTTTCTGAGAAAAGCTCTATAGCCCCATCTTCAGCACTTTCTGTCAACTCACTGTGAATACGGCGTTCCATAGCTGGAACGATTTTTTTCTTGATGGTTTTTGAGATGACATCGTCGATGTAAGCATTTCTGTTTTTAAAACGTGACGCCATGAAACGAATCATCTTGTCAGTATTGTGGTCAAAACCAACTTTTAAAATGCCTAGCTTTTCACCACGGTTAAGAGCTAAGATGCGGTAGCCTTGCATTTTAGAAACTTTTTCTGAGAAATCATAATAGATTTGGAACGTTTTTTTATCATCAGCAGTTTCATCTTTAACGCTCGAAACAACAGAACTATATGACCAGATTTCATTGTAAACCCATGAGCGAAGGCGATTGTCTTCTGAGAAAGATTCAATCAAGATTTCACAAGCTCCTGCGATAGCTTTATCAGCTGTTTCAAACCCATCACAAATAAAAGCTTGAGCTTCTTTTTCAAGCGAAGCTTTGTTTTGTAAAATCAGGCGTGCTAGGGGAAATAGCCCTGCTTCTCTGGCAATGGTTGCTTTAGTACGACGTTTTTCCTTGTAAGGAAGGTAAAGTTCTTCAACGTCAGCCAATTTTTCAGCTGCCTCAATTGCTTTTTTGAGCTCAGCTGTTAATTTTCCTTGTTCTTCAATTTTACTTAATACCGTTGCTTTGCGTTCAGCTAAAGCTGTCATGCTTTTATCCAAATCAATGATAGCCTTAATTTGAACTTCATCCAAATTACCAGTCATTTCTTTACGATAACGAGCGATGAAAGGAATGGTATTTCCTTCGCTTGTCAACTCGAGAACTTTGGCAATTTGGTTCTCTTTAATTGTTAATTCTTGAGCAATTTTATGTATATTTTCATTTTTCATAGCCTTTCTATTATATCAAAAAAACTCTTAAAGCTGGGATTTTTACTGATTCTTTTGATGATTTTTAACTTAACTTTTACCGAATTTTATCAAATTCTATCTTATAAATATCCGCTTAGCTTTTGCTGATTTTTTCAAATGATAGTATAATAACTGGTGACTATATTTAGAAAAGAGGTGTCCATCTTATGGCAATCACTCACAAACGTCAAGACGATTTAGAGTCAATGTTTGCAAACTTTGCAAGTTTTCCAAAAGTCTCTAGCGACCCTGAAAAAGAAAAGGAAAGTAAGGATAAAAACGATAAGAAAGCGACTCATTAAGTTTTATGGACATTTTTAATCACTTACCAGCAAGTGTCTTACAATGGTTTGCGATTTTTATCTCAATTATCATTGAGGCCTTGCCTTTTGTTTTGCTTGGAACGATTTTATCTGGTTTTATCGAGGTTTACGTGACACCTGATTTGGTGCAACGTTACCTCCCTAAAAATAAATTCCTACGAATTCTCTTTGGAACCTTCGTTGGTTTTATTTTCCCTTCCTGTGAATGTGGGATTATTCCCATCATCACACGCTTTCTAGAGAAAAAAGTTCCTAGCTACACTGCTGTTCCCTTTCTAGCCACAGCACCGATTATCAACCCTATCGTGCTTTTTGCAACATACTCAGCCTTTGGAAATAGCTGGCGCTTCTTGTGGTTGCGACTTCTTGGTGCTGTTGTTGTTGCTATCACGCTTGGAATTATGCTTGGCTTTGTGGTCGATGACAATATTTTAAAAGAAGATATGGCACCATGTCATTTTCACAATTACTCTGGTGAACCTTGGTATCGCAAGATTTTCCTCGTTTTAGCACATGCTATCGATGAATTATTCGACACTGGGCGTTATCTGGTCTTTGGGTCTTTGGTAGCTTCGGCTATGCAGATTTATTTGCCAACCCATATCCTAACCAAAATCGGTGGAAATGCCTTAACAGCCATTCTAGTGATGATGCTGTTAGCCTTCATCTTGTCACTTTGTAGTGAAGCCGACGCCTTTATTGGTGCTTCACTTCTCTCAAGTTTTGGGACTGCACCAGTCCTTGCCTTTCTTTTGATTGGTCCAATGGTGGATATCAAAAACCTCATGATGATGCTCAATTCCTTTAAGAAACGTTTTATCGTGCAATTTATTAGCGTTTCTGCTGGGATGATTATCCTTTACTGTCTACTTGTGGGGGTGATTGGATGATTCGATTTTTAATTCTTGCTGGTTATTTTGAATTAACCATGTACTTACAAATTTCAGGAAAATTAAATCAGTACATCAATAACCACTACGCTTATCTAGCATACATTTCCATGGTGCTGTCATTTGTTTTAGCTATCGTGCAATTAATTATCTGGGTTAAAGATTTGAAAATGCACAGCCATTTACATGGAAAATTAGCGAAAATCACCAGTCCAATGATTCTGGTCATTCCAGTACTTATCGGACTTTTAGTTCCAACAGTAACCTTGGATTCTACAACGGTTTCTGCCAAGGGTTACCACTTCCCACTTGCAGCAGGCTCAACTGGAACAGTCAGCGAAGATGGCACACGTGTCCAATACCTAAAACCAGATACCAGTCTTTATTTCACTTCTGCTGCTTATGATAAGGAAATGCGAAAAGAAATGAAAAAATACAAAGGTTCTGGTGATTTGACCATTACAACGGATAATTACATGGAAATCATGGAGCTCATCTACCTTTATCCTGATGAATTTTCTGGACGTAATATCACTTATACTGGTTTTGTCTATAATGAACCAGGTCACGATGGTTATCAATTTCTTTTCCGTTTTGGTATCATTCACTGTATTGCCGATTCAGGTGTCTATGGGCTTTTAACGACTGGCAATGCTACTAGCTATCCAAACAACACATGGATTACAGCAACTGGTACCATTAGTCTTGAGTACGATAAGACTTTGGAACAAAACTTACCAGTCCTACACATTTCTAAGATTAAAGAAACAGATGCCCCTGATAATCCTTACGTTTATCGCGTCTTTTAGATAATAAAATCCCACCAGACTAATAAACTGGTGGGTATTTTTTAGTTATTTTTCTTGTAAGAAACAGCTAGTCTAATAATGTTAAACAGTGTCAAGATTCCCCAAACCGCCATGATTTGCCACTTGGCTTCAGCAAGATAAATCAGCGTTAAGACAAGCGTCGATGAGGTCAAGAGAATTGTCGATAAATGTGCTTTTACGAAATCAAGCATTTCCTTAAATAATCCCTTCTAAGAGACCACGGATAAAGTCTTCAGAGTCGAATTCACCGATATCATCAATCTTCTCACCAAATCCAATGAATTTAACTGGGATATCAAGTTCTTGGCGGATAGCTAGAACAACACCACCTTTGGCAGTTCCATCGATTTTAGTCAAGATGAGTCCTGTTAATGGTGTGATTTTTGAGAATTCTTTTGCTTGGCTAAGAGCATTTTGACCTGTCGAAGCATCAAGTGCAAGAAGGGTTTCGTGCGGAGCATCTGGTACCACGCGCTTAATGATTCGACCAATTTTTTCAAGCTCTGCCATCAAATTATCTTTGTTTTGCAAACGACCTGCGGTATCAATCAACAGAACGTCAACATTTTCAGCGACAGCTCTTTCCATACCATCAAAGACCACTGAAGCTGGGTCTGCTTTTTCTGGTCCCGTCACAACTGGGACATCAACACGTCGTCCCCATTCCGCAAGCTGAGCAACGGCACCAGCACGGAAAGTATCAGCCGCAACAAGCATGACTTTCTTGCCTTCATTTTTGTATTTATAAGCAAGCTTACCGATTGATGTTGTTTTACCAACTCCGTTGACTCCGACAAAGAGCATAACAGTCAACCCATCTTGGAAATTGATTTGTTCGTTAAAGACACCATCTTTTTCATAGATTTCAACCAATTTTTCAATGATGACACGTTTCAAATCATCAGCTTTCTTAGCGTTTTCAAGCTTAGCTTCATAACGCAAGTCTTCTGTCAATTGTGTAGCCACATTAACACCGACATCAGACAAGATAAGCATTTCTTCTAATTCTTCAAAGAAGTCCTCATCCACACGACGGAAATTTGCTAGAAAGGCATTCAAGCGTGCGCTAAATCCTGTGCGTGTCTTTTTAAGACTGCGATTGTATTTTTCTTCTTCAGTCTCAACAGGTGCATTAACTGACTCTACTGACTCTTCTTTTACGTCTTCTTGTTTTGTTTCAACAGCTTCAAATTCAACTGTTTCACCACGGTCTAAAGCCTCTTTGGCTGCTTCTTTTTTAGCATAATAATCTGCCATGACTCCTGAAAAATCAGCTTCAGCTGCTTCCTTAGTTTCATCAAGCTGTCTAGCTTCTTCAGAAACTGGAGTTACTTCACTTTCAATCACGTCTTCTGCTTGAGCTTGAACGGCAGCTGGTTCTGCTACTTCTTTACTCTCATCAGCAGAAGTTTCTTCAAGTGCCTGAGCAATTTCTTGTTCTTCAATCTGCTCTTTTGTATCCTTTTTCTTTCCAAATAAACGATCAAATAATCCCATATTAAGCTACCAAGAGAACATACTGTCCTCTTATCCTTTCTACTTAGCTTCTAAAATGTATTTTTTAACAGCTTCTGCGACGCCAGACTCATCATTGGTACGACTTGTCACAGCATCTGCTGTTTCTTTTGCGATTGCAACACCATTTGCCATAGCAACACCTAACCCAGCCCATTTTAACATGGAAAGGTCGTTTTCTTCATCACCCATAGCCATGACATTTTCTGATGATAAGCCTAGGTGTTTAACTAGTTGATTCAAACCAGCAGCTTTATGAACCCCTTTAGGCATCATTTCTACTATGATATCACGTGATTTAAAAATTTCAAAATGTTGATATAGTTCTTTTGGCAATTTTAAGAGTTGTTGATCCAAAAATTCTGGTTTTGTGACACTAACCACCTTATTGTAAATCACATTTTCAGGAATGTCAGCAAAGCTATCAACCGTTACAAATTCAAGGGTTGGATTTGCTTGCGGGTAGTGCGATTCATTGCCACGACAGGAAAGACTGTAGACAATGCCGTCACTAAGCACATCAAATGGTAGAGCTAAGGGCTCTAGATGACGGTACAAAAGCTGAAGCTGAGAACGGCTGAGCTCGCTCTTAGCTAAAATCTCACCTGTCGTCTTTTGAACCAAGCCACCATTAAAGGTAATCAGATAATCCTCATCAGAAATCAAGTCTAATTCTTCAAGCAAACCACTGATAGCTTTTAGTGGTCGTCCTGTCGTGATAACCACTTTGACACCCATATCACGCGCTGCTCTAAGAGCCAATTTATTTTCTCGTGTGACAACTTTTTGGCTGTTAAAGAGTGTGCCATCTAGGTCCAAGGCAAGCAATTTAATATCTGCCATTAATCAACTAATCCTTCCATATAAGCCATCACCGACTCTTCATCACAATGTCCGATAATTTCGCTAGAAATCTCTTTGATTTCTTGACGAGCATTTTTGGTTGCAACTGCTCTTCCAGCAAATTCAAGCATTTCATAGTCATTGAGGTTATCTCCAAATGCAACAACTTCCGCAGCTGATAATCCATAAGACTCACAAAGTGCTTCAAGGCCTGTTCTTTTGTTGACATCAGAAAGAATGATGTCGATTGATTTAAAGCCTGTCGTTACTGCCTTAACGTAATCAATACGTTGGTTAAACCAAGCTTCACCTTTTCGAACCGTATCTTCTGCAAAGTTAGCAGTCACTTTCAAGATATTATCAGTAACATTTGCTAGATTATCAACACGTTGCACATTTTCATAGTAATGACTGATAAATTCAAGGTATTCATCACTGGCCTTAGGATGCAAGTAAGCTCCATTTTCACCAGATAATAAGAAATCATAACCTGTCATATAAGGACTTTCAATTAAAGTATCCGTAATCTCTAAAAATTGTGGTTTTGTTAAACCAGATTCAAAAACTGTCTTTTCACCGACTTTAACAAGTGTTCCGTTTTCAGCAATAAAAGCCATTTTATCAGCATGTGGCGCAAACATTTTTTCCAAAGCAAGCATTGAACGCCCACTAGCTGCCACAAATAACATATCGTTCTTTTCAAATTTTTCGAGGACATTATGGAGGCGTTGATTGTCATAAAAGCCTTTACTAGTCAAGAAAGTGCCGTCCATATCTGTCGCTACAAGTTTTACCATTTTTCTCTCCCTCAATATTACATAATTCTATTCTAGCAAAAAACGCCAACTTTTTCCTGCTAATAATCTATTCTTTTTCAGCAAGTGCTCTTAGTAATTTTTTAGTAGAAACAAAATCTTTTTGATACTTTCTTAGGTGGTGTGGTCGGCAGCGAATTTCTTCAAAATTCCATGTCTAAGTTTTGAGCCTAAGGTCTCAAAACTTCCCGGTGGCTTATTTCATCGCCGCTTCAGCCACTATCACCACGGCGGAAAGTATCCTTTTTAAGAGCATAGCTCGCAAATATGCTAAAAAGCTATTTAAAACAATAATAACTTGAAATTGATTTTATATTTTTTAAAATTTTTTTGAAAAAAAGCTAGGTTTTAAAAACTTTTTTTCGAATAGATTATTTAGAAGAATATTATTTAAAGAGGTAAACGATGATGAAAAAAACAAATCGCGCTTTCTGGATTTCTGGCTTATTGGTACTGACTGTGTGTGGAGGGGCTTTGGCTCTCAATCAGCATTCGCAACACAAGCATACAAGCGTAACAGCCAGTCAACACCTTCACCGAAGCACTAAGGGCAAAAGCACTTCATCTTCTGCTAAGAAAAAAGAAGGCGACAAGCGCCTTGATTTATTCCAACTGCCAAATGAAAAAAAGATTACCAACGATTTAGTTAAAGATGGAAAAACTATCGTCGATTCTAGACAAGTTAGCAAAGAAGCTAGTCAATTGGATTTTGCGGCGCTAGCTCAAGGTGATTTTTCTAGTCTTGCTGGAACATGGCAGGACGCCAACGGCTTTACTTTCGAATTTTCTCCAGAGGGCATTGTCTCAGAAAATGGTAGATTGACTTTGTCTGCTCTCGCTTACGATGATAAAGGCGAAGCTATTTCTCAAGTCTCTTCTCAAAGAGGCGGTGGTTTCATCTTGTACTACTATGCTGCAGGTAATCAAATTCCTGATTGGCATTTTAGTATCACTGACTCTGACCCATCAGACTACGGTCGTGATCGTCTCTTTGCCACTCAGCTTAGCCGTTTCGACTATGAATCAACACAGCAATTCATAAACAGCGTTTTCTATAAAGTTTCTAACAACTACAGCAAAGTCTCACAAACCGAATCTGAGTCAGTAGAAACGCCAGAAGAAGACACCAAACAAGACTTGCAAAATGGCGAAACTACAACAGATGAGCAAGCTTCTGACACACAAGAAAATACTCAAAATGATGTAAAAACTGAAGAATAACAAACAAAAAGCCCAGCTATTGCTAGGCTTTTAAAATCTGAATTACTATTCATTTTTCAGAATATCTACCAGATATGGAACAATTTTTTCTCCGTCCAAATCATTCAAAACACTTATCCAACGATAATCAGTATGTTCTTCGGGATTTAATGTGACATTTATTTCCTTATTCTTAGGAAGATGAGCAGCATAAACTAATCTAGTGTATACAACACCATTATCTAAATTACTATCTTCATGAATAATATCATCTATTTTGATCTGAAGTCCTACTTCTTCAAGACACTCTCTGATGGCAGCACCTTTCGGCAACTCCTCACTCCCAACGCTACCCCCAGGAATATCCCAATAAAACGGATAAACATTATTTCTACCATAGCTTGTTGCAACGCGTTTTATCACTAAGTATTTTTCGTGATATTTTATTAAACTGTGCGCAATTAGTTTATTTACCATTTTTTACCCTTTAATGATTATTCCACAAGATTTTCAGCATCTTTTAATTTAACGGATACGATGCGTGAAATTCCTGATTCTTGCATGGTTACCCCGTAAATGCTATCAGCGGCTGCCATAGTTCCTTTACGGTGAGTAACGACGATGAACTGACTTGATTTATCAAAGCGATTGAGGTAGTCACCAAAACGTTTGACATTTGCCTCATCGAGCGCTGCTTCCACCTCATCAAGAATAACAAATGGGATGGTTTTGACACGAATAATGGCAAATAGCAGAGCTAAAGCTGATAGAGCTTTTTCCCCACCTGACATTAAATTCAAGGATTGAATTTTCTTACCTGGTGGTTGGACAGAAATCTCAACCCCTGCTGTCAGCAAGTCACCTTCTGTCAATGATAAATCAGCAGAACCACCACCAAACATTTGCGTAAAGGTTTGCTTGAAGGATTCACGAATGGCATTAAAGGTTACTTGGAAGCGTGATTTCACTTCATCATCCATGTCATTAATGGTATCAAGTAGAAGGTTCTTAGAATGAACCAAATCTTCTTTTTGACCGTTCAAGAAAGTCAAACGATTATTAACTTCATCGTATTGAGCAATAGCATCCAAGTTGATTGGTCCTAATGCCTTGATACGGCGGCGCAAATCTTGCAGACGTTCGCGAGCAATAGCCATATCTTCCACAACCTGACTAGCTTCTTTGGCTTCAGCCAAGGTCATGTGATAATCTTCTGTCAAATCGTGTGTGAAGCCACGCAAACGTTCAGAAACTTGAGCAACTTGGGCTTCAACTTGGGCTTGTTTGCGGATTAATTCTTCATTTTTTTGATTTTCTTTGGCAACTTGTTCTTCGAGTTCTTCAAGATTAGCTTCACAATCTTCCAGTTCAAAACGAAGGCTAACCAAGCGTTCTTCTTCGCTTGCTTTTCTTGTCACAGCTTCGTCATGTTGTTTTTTCAGAAGTGGCAAGTTTTCAATTTCTTGATCACTCGCATGAAAGGCAAGTAAATCTTCACATTTTGCCATTTCTGCTTTATTTTCAGCTAAGCTGATATCAAGACGTGTCTTGTTGGCAGATTCAAACTTGCGTTCGCTGAGAAGTTCACGCTCTTGAAGTTTCGCTTGTGACAAGTCTTGACGAAGTTGTTCAACTTTTTGCGTAATGGCATTTTTATTTTCTTTGATTTGGTCAATCTGGCTTGTCAACTCTTGCTTACGTTCAGCAACTTTTGTTAACTCAGCTTCAAAGTGAGCTTTTTGAGATTCCAAATCATTTGAACTGTTATCAGTCTCACTTTCTTGAAGTTGTTTGCAGAGTTGCTTAACATCGTTCAAGCGTTCAGCCAATTGTTGGTATTCCAATTCAGCTTTTTGTTCTGCAAAACGAGCTTCTTCACCTTGAGCTTTCAGGCTAGCTAATTCTTCTTTGTTAGCTAGCAATGTTTCGTGAAGAGTTTGAACCAATTTTTCTTGTGCGACTTGTTTTTCTTGAAGGTCATTTAATTCAGCCACAAGATTGTCTAACTCTGGTTTGATAAATGTGGTGTTATTTTGACGATTGGCACCACCTGAGAATGACCCACCAGGGCGAATCTCAGTACCATCTAAAGCTACCAAACGCACTTGATAGTGCAATGCACGCGCAGCCTTATTAGCATTATCGACCGTATCAAAAACAGCTGTTACTCCAAGAAGATTTTGGAAAATATTGTCCAAGCGTTTATCAAATGACACCAAGTCACTTGCCACACCAAGGAATCCTTGGCTAGAAGACAAAATAGCTTGATTTTGTTGTGATAAATGACGCGCTTTGATAGTCGTAAGCGGCAAGAAAGTGGCACGTCCTTGACGGTTTTTCTTCAAGAAGGCAATTGAACGTTTTGCAGCTGCCTCGTCTTCAACAATCACATGTTGGCTTGAGCCACCAAGAGCAATTTCAAGGGCTGTTTGATACTTACGGTCAAAGCTTAAATGCTCACTTACAGCACCAATGATACCACCAAGTTGGCTAGAAGCTTGTAAGACAGACTTAACACCTGCGTAGAAATTACTGTGATTTCTAAGGATAGATTCAAGACTAGACTTACGAGCTTGCTTAGATTTAATGACATCTAACTGGTCAAACATTTTCGTCTGCTCAGCTTGATAATCTTTTTCAAGTTGGCTTGTCTTAGCAAACAATTCCTGATAAGCATCTAGAAGCTCTTTAACTTGTTTGCGTGCGACTTCAAAGCTTTCAAGAGATTCTTTAGCAGTTGCTTTTAATTCTTCCAAGTTAGCCTGTGTCTGTGCTAATTCTTCAGATTTTGATTCTGATAATTGTTTTTGATTATCAATATCAGCTTGTGTCATGGTTAACTTGTTAGACAAATCTGCTTCTTCTTGCATCAAGCTAACAAATTCTTCACGTAATTTTTCAATGACTTGATCTGGGTCAGTTGAAAAGCGATCCAATTCAGCTTGCAATTTTTGAATCGTTGCTGTAGTTTCGGTCAATTCGTCATCTAATTTTGTCAGCTGACCTTCTTTTTGCGCTAATTCTTCTCGTAAGCTTTCCTGACTAGCCTTAAGCTCAGCTAATTGGCTAGTAGCCACTTGTTTTTTCTCTTCTTTTTGACTTGATTCTAAGGCAATCAAATCCATTTGGCGTTCAAGGTCAGAAATAGCTTTTGTAATATCTACCAAGCCAGCCTGTTTTGTCGCCATTTCTTCAGACAATTGGTGACGTTTTGCTTTTAAGGCTTGATTTTGTTTTTCAAATTGCTGACGTTGTTCATAGTAAGCTGACAAGTCTGACTTGATGCTAGCCAAATCTTCCTTCAAGCTATCCAAACGGACTTTATCAGTTTGAATATCTTCTACCAAGACATTCAAATGAAGTTGCTTGCGCTCATCTTCCAAGCCAATAAACTCTTTAGCGACTTGCGCTTGGCGTTCCAAAGGCTTCACTTGAGCTTCCAGTTCGTAGATAATATCATCTAGACGGTCCAAGTTATCTTGGGTTTGATTGAGCTTAGTTTGTGTTTCTTTTTTACGTGTCTTGTATTTTAAAACACCAGCCGCTTCTTCAAAAATCGCACGACGTTCTTCTGGTTTACTGTTGAAAATCTCTTCGACGCGACCTTGCGAAATAACTGAGAAAGAATCACGGCCAAGACCTGTATCCATAAACAAATCATGAATATCACGCAAACGCACCCTGCGACCATCAATCAAATACTCGCTATCGCCATTTCGGTAAATATGTCGTTCTACTCGAATCGTCTCTTTAGCATCTTTGATAAAGCCATCTGAATTATCTAAGCTAACAACAACTTGAGCGTAGTTCAATGGTTTGCGGTTTTCAGCTCCAGCAAAAATGACGTCTGGCATCTTGCCACCACGTAAATTTTTAGCAGAAGATTCCCCAAGCGCCCAACGTAAACTTTCGGTAATGTTAGATTTACCAGAACCATTTGGACCTACAACGGCTGTAACTCCCTTATCAAATTCAATTGTCGTCTTGTCTGCAAAGGACTTAAAGCCCTGCATTTCAATTTCTTTTAAATACATAAAATGAGAGATGAAAAGGCAAAGACCTTCCCGAACTAACAACTAAGAAGAGCTTAACAGACCTTCTTATCGTCTTCTAGGCTACGCCAAACACGTATCATATGACCTAGGGCAGGTTGGACATTTGCCTTTACGAATTCCTTTCAAACGTCTTATTGAAGAGTGGCAAGCGCATTTTTAGCAGCATCTTGCTCAGCTAATTTCTTAGATTTTCCGATTCCTTTACTTTTAGCTTCGTCATTGACATACACAGTCACTTCAAAGACTTTGGCATGCGCAGGACCAGATTCATTTGACACACGATAGTCAATAGTGACATCACCGTGGCCTTGCAATAATTCTTGCAAGGTTGTTTTGTAATCTTTGACACGTTCAAAGTTACCCTTTTCAACTTGCGGAATCATGACTTGATTCAAAAATTTATTAACCGCTTCAACCCCTTGGTCCATCAAAAGTGCACCAAGAAAGGCTTCAAATAAGTCACCTAAGATAGTGTCGCGGTTACGTCCACCAGATTTTTCTTCACCATTACCAAGTTTGATGAATTCATCAAAACCACAGTAACGTGAAAAGCCTGCTAATGATTCTTCACGAACAATAACAGAACGCATCTTAGACAAATCACCTTCTGGTTTCTTCGGATATTTTTTAAACAAATACTGAGAAATCAAAAGTTGAAGAACCGCGTCTCCTAAAAATTCCAAGCGTTCATTGTGTGAAATGTTTAGGAGGCGATGTTCATTAGCGTAAGATGTGTGAGTAAATGCAGTTTCAAGCAATGTTTTATCTTCAAATGCGATTCCAAAGTCTCGCTGAAGTTTTGTATCTAAAGCTTGCATAGATAAATCTCCCTTCAAAAATTGGTCTATTTTTAATCAATTAAGCCTTTTCCTAATCTCAAAAGGCTAGCTTATTTAAAACAATAATTTTCTTTTTATAGACTATTTTATTATACCAGAAAGTTAGAAAAAATGGGAATTCTCCCTAAAATCCCTGTAATTCTTTTCTATTATAGGGACGTTTTTTAGGGTAACAAGAAAACCTAGCTCTTTCGTGCTAGGTTTTTGTTCTTATAGACCTGCTAAAGGCGTTGCTTCATCAGGTGATGTATCAAAAACAGTCATGTCATGACCAACAGCAAAATCTGCTTGCATCAAGTTATTTTCCATAGTCATGTGTGCCAATTCTTTGATATTATTTTCCTTACTTAAGTGTCCAAGGTAAATTCTTTTTGTGCGATTGCCGATAGTGCGAATCATGGTATCAGCACCATCTTCATTTGACAAGTGACCACGATCAGATAGAATACGTTGCTTCAAGCTCCATGGATAAGAACCCGCACGCAAAATATCAACATCATGGTTTGACTCAATCAGATAACCATCAGCATTTTCAATCACACCCGCCATTCGATCACTAACATAACCAGTATCAGTCAGCACGACAAATGACTTATTATCTTTCATCAAACGGTAAAACTGCGGATCAACAGCATCGTGGCTGACTCCAAAACTTTCAATGTCAATATCACCAAAAGTCAATGTTTTACCACGTTCAAAGACATGTTTTTGCCCAACATCAAGTTTTCCAATCATGTTGCGATCATCAATCATTTGCCAAGTTTTGGCATTGGCATACACATCAAGATTGTATCTGCGAGCCAGCACTCCAACTCCTTTAATATGGTCAGAGTGCTCGTGCGTAATCAAAATAGCATCCAAATCTTCTGGTTTTCGGTCAATTTCAGCAAGAAGACTGGTAATTTTCTTACCAGTCAAACCTGCATCTATCAAAAGACGTTTCTGTGGCGTTTCCACATAAAATGAATTTCCAGTTGAACCGGAGGCTAAGACACTGTATTTAAAAGCATTCTCAGACATCTAGTCCTCGTCATCCTCCCATTCATCATAAATATCAGAATCCTTCTCATACGGAAGAACAATTGTAAATGTTGAGCCCTTACCATAGGTACTTTGAGCCCAAATAAATCCTTTATGTTGTTTGACAATTTCTTTAGCAATGGCAAGTCCAAGCCCTGAACCACCTTGGGCACGACTTCTAGCCTTATCAACACGGTAGAAACGGTCAAAGATTAACGGCAAGTCTTTCTTCGGAATACCAAGTCCTTCATCAGAAATCGAAATAATCAACTGAGTTTCAGTCGTCTTCATGCTAACAGTGATTTTTCCACCATCTGGTGAGTACTTAATGGCATTATTTAGGATATTATCCAAGACTTGTGTCATCTTATCTGGGTCAATTTCAACCCAGATTGACTTGATTGGATAGTCTCTGACAATCTCGTATTGCTTGCCAGCAACCGTGTGTTGACTTTTAATCTGGTCAAAACGATTCAAAATAGACGTCATAAAGGCTGTGAAGTTAGTCATTTCAACTTCTAGCTGCACCGTTTGATTGTCAATTCGAGACAGATTAAGCAAATCTGAAATCATGCGAATCATACGGTTGGTTTCATCCAAAGAAACTTTAATGAAACTTGGTGCAATATCTTCTTTCAGAGCCCCTTCATCCAGCGCTTCAAGATAAGATTTAACCGAAGTAAGTGGCGTACGCAATTCATGACTAACGTTAGAAACGAACAAGCGACGTTCACGGTCTTCTTTTTCTTGTTCCGTCGTATCATGCAAGACAGCAATCAGCCCAGAAATAAAACCACTATCTCTGCGATTTAAGGCAAATCGAATACGCAAAGTAATAAATTCTCCCGTCTCATCACGACGGTTTAGAACAATTTCTGGCGTCTTAGACACCAAATCGTGGTAAGAATAGTCGCTATCATCGCCAAGAATGTCAACGATATTCATCCCAAGAGCTTCTTCACGTTCAAGATTCAATTGCATTTGAGCCGTCTGGTTAATCATGGTGATATTTCCAGAACGGTCAGTCGCTAGCACCCCATCAGTCATATAAGACAAAATACTTGCTAAACGATTCTTTTCTTGAGCTAGATTTTCTTGAGCCAAACGAAAGACAGTTGACAAATCATTTAACTGACCAGCCAACTCTGCTAAATCTCTGTCTTTTTCAATGATAATATCTTCTGTGTATTTTCCTGTAATCAGTTCACGAACCTTACCACTCAAACGACGAATATTAACTGACGTCCTGTAATCTCTGATAGCCAAATGAATAAAATAAATGGCTACAAAAGCTAATAAGAAAAGAATGGCTTGTTCAAAAAGATATTGATTCTGTACCATTGTATTATTCATAAGACTTCATGTAGTAACCAACACCGCGACGTGTCAAAATGTATTCTGGACGACTTGGAGTATCTTCGATTTTTTCACGCAAACGACGGATAGTAACGTCAACTGTGCGGACATCACCAAAGTAATCATAACCCCAAACAGTTTCCAAAAGGTATTCACGCGTCATCACTTGTCCCATGTGAGTTGCCAAGTGGTGAAGCAATTCAAACTCACGGTGTGTTAATTCAATGTCTTCGCCGCGTTTTTGAGCGACAAAGGCATCAGGCAAAATCTTCAAATCGCCGATGGTAATTTCAGAATTTGATGAAGAAGCATTTTCCTCAGCAACTGCTGATTCGATGTTCTCAGTACGACGAAGGTGTGCTTTGACACGTGCTAACAATTCACGATTTGAGAAAGGTTTTGTGACGTAGTCATCTGCTCCGATTTCAAGACCGATAACTTTATCGAACTCGCTATCTTTAGCAGAAAGCATAATAATCGGAATATGACTTGTTTTACGAACTTCTTTTGCAACTTCAAGTCCATCCAATTCTGGCAACATCAAATCCAAGATAATCAAATCAGGATTTTCTTCTTCAAATTTAGCAATTGCTTCACGACCATCAAAAGCCGTAACAGTTTCATAACCTTCTTTAGTTAAGTTAAATTTAATAATATCTGAAATTGGTTTTTCATCATCAACAATAAGAATTTTTTTCATATGTCACCTCTTCAATTCTATGTCAGTAGAATAAAAAATTCTCAAACAACAATTTCTATGTCATTTTATTTACAAAAATGACCTCTATCCTTAATTATATCAAAATTCAAGATTAATTGGAAACCTTGGATACTTTTGAAACCAGAACGTAACAATTGACCTTAAAATTCAATCTATTTTCCCTTATCACTTATTTAAATTTTCTGAAATATTTGACAGTTAACAAAGCAATGTGGTAAGATAAACTAACCCATCTTGTTAGATGTTAGAAAACCTAACAAGAAATTCTTATCTTTGAAAAGGAGACAAGTGTGGCACTTATTGAATTTAAAAACGTTGAAAAATACTATGGCGACTATCACGCCCTCAGAAATATTAACCTAGAAATCGAGAAAGGGCAGGTCGTAGTTCTTCTTGGCCCATCAGGTTCTGGTAAATCAACTCTTATCCGAACAATGAACGCACTCGAATCAATCGAAACAGGTAGCTTAAAGGTTAATGGACACGAATTAGCTAACGCTTCTGCCAAAGATTTGGTGCAACTTCGTAAAGAAGTCGGCATGGTTTTCCAACATTTTAACCTCTATCCGCACAAAACCGTGTTAGAAAATGTAACCTTAGCACCTATTAAAGTCCTTGGAAAATCAAAAGAAGAGGCAGAACAAATTGCGGAAAAATTCTTAACTTACGTTAATATGTGGGATCGTAAAGATTCTTATCCAGGCATGCTGTCTGGTGGTCAAAAACAACGTGTGGCAATCGCTCGTGGCCTAGCAATGCAACCAGAGCTCCTTCTCTTTGACGAACCTACATCCGCGCTTGACCCAGAAACTATTGGTGATGTTCTTGCTGTCATGCAAAATCTTGCTAAAGAAGGTATGAATATGGTTGTTGTTACCCACGAAATGGGCTTTGCTCGTGAAGTTGCTGATCGTATTATTTTCATGGCTGAAGGACAAATTCTCGTTGATACAACCGATGTTCAAGGTTTCTTTGATAATCCTACAGAGCCACGTGCTAAACAATTCTTGAGCAAAGTCATTAATCACACCAGTGATAATGTCTCTCAAAAATAAGGAGTCTCTTATGAAGAAAAAAATTTGTTTAGCCGTTCTAGCTAGTCTCTCATTGCTCTTTATGAGCTTTTTCACTGCTTCAAAAACTTTTGCTGATACAACATCTGAGCAGATTAAAAAAATCCAAGATGCTGGCGTTCTTAAAGTCGGTGTCAAGCAAGACGTCCCAAACTTCGGCTATTATTCAGCTGAGAGCGGCAAATATGAAGGAATGGAAATTGATTTAGCGAAAAAAATCGCTAAAACACTTGGTGTTAAAGTTGCTTACACAGCTGTTACCACTCAAACTCGTGAAGCCCTTCTTGATAACGGACAAATCGATCTTTTGATTGCCACTTATACAATTACTGATGAGCGTAAAGCTTCCTATGCTATTTCAAATCCTTACTATTATGACGAGATTGGCTTTTTAGTTAATACAGGTAAAGGTTTAAAAACAATCTCTGACCTCGATGGTAAAACTATCGGAGTAGCTCAAGGTTCAACAACTAAACTGACAATTGAAGAATACGGAAAAGCACATAACTTAAAATTCAAATTTGTTCAACTTGGTTCTTTCCCAGAACTCGCTATTTCACTTCACGCGAAACGTATCGATGCTTTCTCAGTTGATAAGTCAATCTTGACTGGTTATGTCAGCAAAAAAACTGACATTATCGATGAAGGTTTCAATACTCAAGAATACGGTATCGCAGCTAAAAAATCTAACCAAGCAACCATTGATTATGTCAATGACTTACTAGCCAAGTGGAAAGCTGATGGCAGCCTGCAAAAACTTTATGATAAATATGATTTAAAACCTGCAAAAGCAGAGAATAATTAAGGGAGGAGAATTGACATGTTTTTATTAACAACCGCAGCAGCGAGTCCATTTGCCCTCTCACGTTGGGCAGATTTCTTCGCCAACTTTGGTGAATTTGCCAAAGGCTTTCTATACACCTTAGGGATGTCATTTTGTGCTTTGCTTTTAGCCTTTGTTCTCGGTGTGATTTTTGGTGCAATGTCATCATCAAAAAGCAAAGTCTTAAAAGCTATTGCTCGTGTTTATGTAGAAGTCTTTCAAAACACACCACTTTTGGTACAATTTGTTTTCGTCTATTATGGTCTTGCCATTATGACAAATGGTCTTATCATGATTTCAACATTCTTTACAGCTGTCCTTTGTGTTGGACTTTATCACGGGGCTTATATCGCTGAAGTCATTCGCTCAGGTATCGAAGCCGTTCCAAAAGGTCAAACAGAAGCAGCACTATCACAAGGATTTACTTATAGTCAAACCATGAGTTTGATTATCCTGCCACAAGCTGTGCGTACTATCTTGCCACCGCTAACTAACCAAGTGGTTAACTTGATTAAAAATACTTCTACTGTTGCCATTATTTCTGGAGCAGATATCATGTTCACAGCCAAAGCTTGGGCTTACGAAACAACCAACTATGTTCCTGCATTTGCTGGTGCAGCACTCCTTTACTTCATCATGTGCTTCCCACTAGCAACTTGGGCGCGCCACAAAGAAGAAGAAAACAAAAAATCATATTCACTTTAGGAGGAGAATTAAATGTCAGTATTAACACCGACCAACCTTAGCTTCATCCTCCAAGGATTGTGGCTAACCATTTATATTTCATTTATTTCCATTGTACTCTCAACGCTTATCGGAACAGTGCTTGCCGTCATGCGAAATGGAAAAAATCCTGTACTTCATTTGATTTCAAGTATCTATATTGAATTTGTCCGCAATGTACCAAACTTGCTTTGGATATTCATTATTTTTCTTGTTTTCCAAATGAAGTCAACACCTGCTGGTATCACAGCCTTCACTGTCTTTACCTCTGCTGCTCTTGCAGAAATCATTCGTGGTGGTTTAAATGGTGTTGACCATGGACAAACAGAAGCTGGTCTAGCTCAAGGAATGACAAACTTCCAGATTTTTATCTACATTGTCTTCCCACAAGCTTTTCGTAAAATGTTGCCAGCTATCATTTCACAATTTGTAACAGTTATTAAAGATACTTCACTTCTTTACTCTGTTATCGCTATTCAAGAATTATTCGGTAAAAGTCAAATCTTGATGGGACGCTATTTCGAAACCAGTCAAGTCTTTACCCTTTATGCTCTTATCGCTGCCATTTACTTTGTGATTAACTTTAGCATTTCAACGATTTCTCGTCGCTTAGCTAAAAAATGGGAAAAAGCAGCCGAATAAAACAACAAAAAGCTCCAGCTTTAAAGCTGGAGCTTTTTTATTGGAATAAAGTAAGCAAATAGCTAAGTCCTTTGTAACCAATAATCGTATAGAGATAGAGTGTGACAGGTTTTGTAATCAGGAAAATCGTAACGAATTTCTTAAACGACATTTTTGATAGCCCAGAAACCATGCAAAGAAAGTCATCTGGGAAACCAGGTAGAGCAAAAGCAGCTCCAAGAATCATCGCATAAGATTTCCCGTTATTCTTATCCAAATAACCAATATACTTATCGTAAGTCTCTTGGGAAACAAAAGCCTTCACAAATGTTTCTCCGTAACGTCTCGCCAAAGCAAAGGCGATAAAAGAACCAATAAAGATACCGGTGAAGTTATAAACGAATCCCCAAATCGGACCAAAAGCAATATAACCAATCACACTGGTCATCCCACCAGGAACAATTGGATAAATCACCTGAACCACTTGCAAAGCCATAAAAATCAGCGGTGCAAAGAGGCCAAGATTTCCTAAATAACTTTGGAAAAGCCCGCCAACTTGGAAGTAAGCTGGGTGCTGTTTGAAGAAAATAAACAAAGCAATGGAGATAATAAATCCAATTCCAGTTAAAATCTGAATGTATTTTCTCTGTGATCCTGTTTCTGTCATCGCATCCCCTCCCTTAATTGTCGTAGTCTTATCGTCGCCAACTGATGAGTTTTAACCCAAATACTTCTAATAGATAACTAATCAAAGCAAGTGGCAAAACGATTAATAGCAATACATACATAATCTTCTTTTTCATTCTGATATTACATTCAATTCAGCAATAAGATTGAATTCCTCTTTCATTTCATTCTTTACCAATACCAAGCCAAGGCTTATTTTTTCTTGTAGTGTCGTTCGATGATAGAACCTGAAGAAGCATTGATAGTATAGGCATATGATTTTGAATTTGTTTCTAGTTTAACCACATAAGTTGCTGCTAAACCAGTTCTACTTTTTACAAATTCTTGTGATTTTATATCCTTACTCTTAATTCCTGCGTTTTGGTAAGCAATTTGTTTGATCTCATTTGTCGTTAACTTATAGCCAAATTGATGATAAGCATAAGTTCCTAAAAGCCCCAAAGCAAGTGAACCAAGTAAGACAAGAATAGCCCAATACTTCTTAATTCCTTTCATCTTTTCCTCGCTTCAATATTGTAACCATATTATAACGAAGATTACTTGAGAAAGCTTGGATAAAGTCTCGAAAAGCTGTGGCAAAAGTGTGGCAAGTTTTGGCCTCAATTTAGTTTATCTTATTTTAAGGAATCTCCCGCTTACAAAAGTGTAAGAAAAGAAAAACACCCATCTAGATACTTAATCTAAATGGGGATTTCTCTAATATTGTCGCAGTGGAAGTCTAATGACAAAACATGTTTCTTGGTCATCTGAAGTCACTTGAATCTCACCGTGATGGCGGTCAATGATTTCCTTAGTGATGGCAAGTCCAATACCAAAATGGCCTCCCTCACCTTTATAAAAGCGTTCAAAAAGATGAGCTTTATCCTTATCAGAAATAGCTTTTCCATCATTTGATAAGCGAATTTCAAGCATTTGATTTTCTAACAATTCACAAGAAATGCTAACTGTCTTTTTAGCGTAACGAACCGCATTTGATAAGATATTAGCAATAGCTCGCTCGATAAGCTTTTCATCAGCTTCAATATCTAGATAGTCAGAAGCAAATCGATGGTCAAAGACAAGACCACGCGCATCTGCTTTGGCTTTTAAGTGCCAACTCACATCGTAAAGCAAATCAACCATATTGAAGTTTTCTAGTTTCAAAGGTTGCTGAGCGGATTCCATTTTGGACAAAGTCAAAATATCATCAACCAGCTCTGCCATTTTCCTGCTTTCATCTAAAATTACACTAGCTGCTTCTTGGTCATCCGCAGCCACTCCTTCTTTAATAGCCTCTGCATAACCTTGAATGGACATGAGCGGAGTGCGCAGCTCGTGAGAAGAATTTTGGAAAAAGAGTTGCTGACTGCGCTGGTTAGCATCAATCATGTCATTCATCTTCTCAACGGTCTGACCAACTTCGTTAAATTCACGGTAAGCAAAATTTTCTGGCTGCAAATCACCCTCACGGTTACCAACGCGTAAAATGTAAGATTTCAAAGCTCCAAAATGCTTATCTAATTTCCGTGAGGTTAAGAAGATGGTTATGATAGCAATTAAACCAACGATTACCATCAGAGATAGTAAAAGGTAATTGATATAGGTTTCAAAGTCCGCAATCGGAGTGACATTAGCAAAGACAAAGACATAATAGTTTTGCGACTTACTGTCATCACTATCTTGCTTGATATAACTTTCTGAAAAGGTACCAGGATATTCTTGCATCTTAACCATATAAGTCGAATCATAGACCTTGACCTTTTTAAAAT
Organism: Streptococcus sp. 45; assembly: GCF_900108865.1. Taxonomy (NCBI): domain Bacteria; kingdom Bacillati; phylum Bacillota; class Bacilli; order Lactobacillales; family Streptococcaceae; genus Streptococcus; species Streptococcus sp. 45. The sequence continues at coordinate 474,080 of NZ_FNXZ01000001.1, forward strand.
GCTGCGAACTATTATCAAATTCATCATCAAACCAATCAATCGACTTGTTATCTGAAAAGTAATCAACGACTTTCTCAGAAATTTGCTTTTCAGACAAATCATAGGTTGATGCTGAAATATATTTGATGTCAAACTTTTTATCAACGATGGCATAAGTAGTTTCAAAGATGTTACCATCTGAAATTTTTGGCAAATCCTCACCGACATAAAGTGCATCTAAAGTATCGTATTGATTTTGAATCGCTGTAAAAGCTTCTTCAGCCAGAAACAACTTTAACAAACCATTAAAGACTAGCAAAATAATGGCGAAGGAAGTAATCAAAATCGTCAGTGGCTGCAAAAACAAGGTCGTTCGAAAACGCGATTGCCACCTTTTCTTCTTTAAGTGACTGTCTTTTTTAGTCTTTTTTCGTGAGCTTGAACCCATAGCCCCAAACCGTTTCAATAAGGACATGACTCTCAACCCCTCTCAATTTTTTGCGCAGGCGTTTGATAGTATCATCTGTCACACGTGTTTCAACATCACTTTCATAGCCCCAAACCAGACGCAAAAGGTCATCACGTGAAACAGCCTCCTCGCTGTGCGACAACAAAACTTTCAATAGCTCGAATTCTGTATTGGTCAGCTTGATGTGTTTTCCTTGATAAGTTGCAGAGCGGTCCTTATCTGAAAGCTCCAAACCTTCATAAGCAAGAGGTTTAGCCTCTTCATTTGTAGCTTCTTTAGCTACTGGTTGGCGCGCTAAAATAGCTTTGACGCGCAAGCTTAATTTCAAGGGTGAAAATGGTTTGGTAAAATAATCATCAACCCCAGCTGAAAAGCCCTTCACAAAATCATCATCACTATCACGCGCGGTTAAAAGAATAATAGGCACCTCAGAGCGTTTACGCAACATAGCCGCAATATCAATACCACTTGTTCCTGGCATCATGACATCAAGAATAACCACATCCGCTTCTTCTTCCATAAAACGCAAAAGCAACTGGTCACCTGTTTCAAAGACTTCAACTTCTAAGCCTTGATCACGCAAAAATGAAGCAATCAAATCACGAATATTCTTCTCATCATCTGCTACATAAACCTTTGCCATAGAACACCTCGACTTGCTTAATTTCTTACCTTCATCATACCATAATTCCTCTCAAAAGCTCCAAAGCTAGCTAAACTTGCCACAAAAATCTTACAATTTGAGACCCCGTTTTTCCTTGATTTCCCTAAAAAAGTAAAGTAGAATTACCCTGACCTAGTAAGAATCATTAAATTTTTTTAGTATTAGATTTCAGGAGATAGCAAAAATGGATGAAAAACTGATAACAAATAACATTTCTGGCTTATCAATCAAAGAGGTTGAAGAACGTCTAAAAAATGGTCAAAATAATAAAATGGTCGACGAAAATGCGGCGACAACAAGCTCTATCATTCGTCAAAATATCTTTACCTACTTCAATTTAATCTTTGCCATTATCACCTTATTATTGATTATTGCTGGTTCATTTAAAAGTTTAACTTTTTTACCTGTTATCATCATTAACATTATCATCGGAATCGCTCAACAACTGCGCTCTAAAAAAGTATTAGACCAGCTGAATGTCATTTCAAAATCATCCTACCAAGTTATCAGAGATGGAAAATGCCAATCTGTCCCTATTGATGAATTGGTGCTTGATGACATCATTTTACTAGATGAAGGGAGACAAATTCCTGCCGATGCCACTTTAGTCGATGGGAAAGTCTCTGTCAACGAATCTCTTCTAACAGGTGAAGAAGATGAAATTGAAAAAGTCATCGGCAGTGATTTAAAATCAGGTAGCTCTATTATCTCAGGAAAATGCCTCGCAAAACTAACCGCAGTCGGAAACGATTCATATGCCGCCAAACTAACGCAAAAAGCTAAAGAAGTTAAACACAAAAAAACAGATATGATTCGTGCTATCGAAGGCATCATCAAATTTGCCGGAATTATCATTATCCCCATTGGTATCACCTTATTTAGCCAATCACTGTTTTTAAATCACAAAACATTTAGTGACAGTATCGTGTCAACAGTCGGCGCTTTGATTGGGATGATTCCTGAAGGGCTTTATTTACTGGTAACTGTTGCTCTTGCTATCAGTGCAATGAAATTAGCTAGAAAAAAAGTTTTGTTACACGACATGAAAAGCATTGAATCTTTGGCTCGTGTTGACATTTTATGCGTGGATAAAACAGGAACCATCACGGCAAATAAAATGACCGTAACAGATCTTATCTTACCTGAGCATGTCGCACAAAAAGATTTAACCACTAACCAAGAAATTCTTTCTAACTACATCAATACTATCCCTGATTCTAATATTACAATGTTGGCTTTGCGAGAATATTTCACCTCAAAAGAAGCTTTTAAAAATGCTAAAGCAACCCCATTCTCATCCAAAGTCAAATATTCTCAAATCAAAACAGAAAACACCACTTATCGTTTAGGTGCCCCTGATATCTTACTAAACCAGGACATGCTAGAAGTCAATCAAGCCAAACTCACTCAATATGCTTCAGACGGTAAACGCATCTTAGCTTTAGTTGAAATGACCAAAGACCATGCAGTACCACTTCTATTTGTAGCTATAAAAAATGATATCCGAGCAAACGCTAAAGAAATTTTTTCATTCTTCAATGAAAACGACGTTGCCATTAAAGTCATCTCTGGTGATAACCCTCTAACCGCTTCAAAAATTGCTAATCAAGCAGGGATTTTAGATTCAGAAAACTACATCGATGCCAGTACTTTAAAAACTAAGGAAGACATTGAAAAAGCTGCGCTAAGTCATACCATTTTTGGGCGAGTGACTCCCGAACAAAAGAAAGATTTGGTGCTTGCCCTCAAAAAGAACAAATACAAAGTCGCAATGACTGGAGACGGTGTCAATGATATTTTAGCGATGAAAGAAGCTGATTGCTCTATTGCAATGGGAAGTGGTAGCGAAGCAGCTCGTCAAGCAGCCCAGGTGGTCTTGCTTGATTCAGATTTTTCAAAAATGAAAGATATTGTGTCTCAAGGTCGCCAAATCATCAATAACATCACGCGCTCAGCAACCTTATTCTTATACAAGAACATCTTTTCAATGCTACTTGCGATCTTTTCAATCATCACCATTTTTACTTACCCATTGGCTCCTACACAAGTATCGCTCATTTCAATGTTTAATATTGGAATTCCAGCTTTCCTATTGTCGTTGGAAACAAATACTGCCAAAAAGAATCAAAACTTTTTAAAAGAAACTATTTTGACTTCTTTGCCTGCTTCGCTGACTTCATTTTCAGCGATTGCTTGTCTGGTTGTCTTTGGTCAACTATTCGATATTCCTCAAGGAGATATTGGGATTGCAAGCACTTATCTTCTAGCTGTTGTTGGATTTTTGATTTTGAAAAACGTTTCAAAACCGCTCAACAAGTATAAAATTTCTATTTTTATCACTTGCTTTATCGGTTTTATCATTTGCTGCCTCAATCCATCGCTACGCTCACTATTCATGCTAAATGAATTTAGTAACGAAAGTATGGTGCTCTGTCTTATTTTTGCTCTTGCAGAGGTGACTGTGATGAGAAGTTTAACCTTCTTATTTGAAAGCATTCCAAACTTGCTTTCTAAATGGCGCTTAGCCATAAAAAAGATGCTCGCTGACTAAAGCGGCATCTTATGAATGTTTGCGCAACTCTTTTCGAAATCTTTGAATCAAACCTTTCACCATCTTATAGCTGCTACGTCCTTGATTAGCGTAGTGGCCTTTTTTATTAAAATAGCTGCGCTCCCAGTCTACGTGACGGCGACGTTTAATCCAGAGTGGAGCACGAAAAGCATTTCCTTGATTAGCTAAAATGTGTTTACGAAAAAGAGGGTCATGACGTTTTATAGCTGCTACGTCAAGCTCATAATGCCTTTTATCATTGTGATTAGCATAATTAAAACTAGCACCATTGATGATACCATTATGAGTCTGACCTTGAGGGTCAATTTCATTAGCAAATCGTCCCTTGCTATCAAGGATAAATTCCGTGTGAAAAGCCATCAAGATTTTAAAATTAACTGGCAATTCAAACCCTAAAATCGCTCGTTTAGGGGCTTTATTATGAAGACGAGCTGATTCCGTCAAATCAAAATCAAATTGTCTTCGCCAAAAACGACGCTCTCTTTTACCTTTTAAATAGGCCAACAATGACAACCAATCTGTTTTCTCAGGGAAATGTTCTCGAACCCACTGAGCTTGATAGGCAGAAATAACATAGCGAAATTGATGAAGCTGGTGAGCTAATAAGGTATCCTCTGCCATATCTTCTCCTGGAAAAGCTAATTGTACCACCTCTGCTAATTCACTCCAAAAAGAATGATCAGGAGCTAGGTCATCTGAAAAATGATTCATCAACTGACGCGTCTGAACAACTTCGCCTGTTAGTTCTAAAGGCATATCTGCTATTGTCATCAGTTCTGTTAATACTTGTTTTGCTTGGCTGCTAGAGGTAGCAGCTTTGCTATGATTCCAAAAAAGGAAAAAGTCTTTATCTCCGATTTTCATAGGTCAATTATAGCACATTACAGCGCTAAGACCTTTTTTAAAGGGGCTTATGATAAAATAGTTATAGATGAAGGGGAATTTATGAAGACATTAACTGAAGAGGCCTTTGCCCGCACTTTAAAAGACATTATGCAGGAAAAATCCTTTGACAAAGTAACTGTGACAGAGTTGGTTCAGCGCATGCATGTCAATCGTCAAACCTTTTACTATCATTTCAATGATTTGTATGACCTGCTTGAAAAGATATATATTTCAGATGGTGAGCAAATGATTGGTGATAACCGAACAGACGATTCTTGGGAAAAAGGCATGCTTGCGATTTTTCAATACATTTTAGCCAACAAAGCGTTTGTCTGCAACACCTATTATTCTATCAATCGTAATTATTTGGAGCATTTTTTATATGACCGAGCTTATGACTTAATCAAACCAGTCCTAAAAGCCAAAAATCCTGACTTAAGTGCCAGTGAACTTGATTTTAGGGTTCATTTTTGCAAATATGGCCTGGTTGGTTTTATCCTTGATTGGATTGATTCAGGATTGCAAGAAAATCCTGATACCTTAGCCAAGCGTATTTATCAACTTTTGAATCACTAGACAAAGTCAGCTAAGTGTCAAAAATTTAGACAGGAAAGATTTCCTGTCTATTTTATTTTCTCAAAGAAAGCGTTTTAATAAAAGTGATTTTAACAAAGGAGTTGACATGTATGTATTATTCAAATGGTAATTATGAAGCATTTGCTCGTCCTAAAAAACCTGAAAACGTCGATGGCAAATCAGCCTATATTGTCGGAAGTGGCTTAGCAGCTCTTTCTACAGCAGTCTTTCTTGTCCGTGATGCCCAAATGCCTGGCGATCACATTCATATTCTAGAAGATTTGAGCCTTCCCGGTGGTAGCATGGACGGTATCAAAAACGATCGCTTAGGCTATATTATTCGTGGCGGTCGTGAAATGGAACCTCACTTTGAAGTACTCTGGGACTTATTCCGCTCCATTCCTTCCCTTGAAAATCCAGACCATTCAATCTTGGATGAATTCTACTGGCTCAACAAAGAAGACCCTTGTTATGCCAAGACACGTATCATTTGCAATCGAGGAAAAGCTCTGCCCAACGATGGTCACCTAACCCTTTCTGAAAAAGCCATCAAAGAAATCATTGATTTGATTTTAATGCCTGAAAGCAAACTAGAAAATGTTCAAATCGACCAAGTTTTTGATGACGAATTTTTCAATTCTAATTTCTGGCTCTACTGGTGTACAATGTTTGCCTTTGAACCTTGGTCAAGTGCCATGGAAATGCGCCGCTATCTCATGCGCTTTATTCAACACGTTGGTTGCCTCAAAAATCTTTCTTCCCTTCGCTTCACAAAATACAACCAATACGAATCTTTGATTTTACCAATCGTCCATTACTTATCTGAACATGGTGTTGATTTTAGTTATGATACTACCGTGACAAATATTTTAGTTAACCGCAAAGGCAATAAAAAAGTGGCAAGCAAGCTTGAATTTACAAAAGCAGGTCAAGCAAAAGAACTCTTTTTAAGTGAAAATGATTTGGTCTTTGTCACAAATGGTTCAATCACCGAAAGCACAACTTATGGTGACAACGACCACCCAGCTCCTGTTAAACACGAATTAGGCGCTAGCTGGGAACTCTGGAAAAAATTGGCTGCCCAAGATGAAAGCTTTGGTCACCCAGAAAAATTCTGCCAAAACATTCCAGATGCTAACTGGACTATCTCAGCTACCATCACATTCAAGGACAAACGTATCGCCCCTTATATCGAAGCCGTTAACCACAAAGACCCATACAGTGGCTCAATCGTAACCAGCGGTCCAACAAGCATTAAAGATTCTAACTGGCTCCTTGGCTATTCTATCAGCCGTCAACCGCATTTCAAAGTTCAAAAAGATAATGAACTGGTCGTTTGGCTTTACCCTCTTTACACAGACCGTAAGGGAAATTATATTGCAAAACGCCCTGATGAATGTACTGGTAAAGAACTTTGCCAAGAATGGCTCTACCACATGGGAGTCCCTGAAACTGAAATTGCAGAAATTGCTGATACTGCTTCAACTATTCCTTGCCACATGCCTTACATCACTACTTACTTCATGCCACGTGGCTTGAATGACCGCCCATTGGTAGTGCCAAAAGATAGTCAAAACTTAGCCTTTATTGGTAACTATGCTGAAACACCACGTGACACTGTCTTTACCACAGAATATTCTGTCAGAACAGCTATGGAAGCCGTCTACACACTACTTGATGTTGACCGCGGTGTTCCTGAAGTCTTCGCGTCAGCCTTTGATGTTCGCATGCTACTCAATGCCCTTTACTATCTAAATGACCAAAAATCACTAACAGAGATTGATATTCCTTGGGCAGAAAAAGCCGTCCTCAAAGAAGCTCTTAAGAAAGTGCACGGCACTTATATCGAAGAATTACTCAAAGAATACCACTTGTTATAATCATTCATAACAAAGTTTTTATCACTAAAATAGCCCCTCGATTGAGGAACTATTTTTTTAGATTTTCACAATACTATGCTAGATTAATAAATATTAAAGCCGACTTTGCCAGGAATTTTATTGGCTTGGCAACTAGCAATAATTGAGTTTTTAGTATTTTCAACTGACTTGCGAATGGCTGATTGACTGCCAGATGATGGTGTTGTGACAGAACGTCCATTTGGTAATTTATCACCACTCTTACCAGCAAAGCCTTGAACTGCAGACCAGCCTTTAATGGTTAATGGTTGAATGTAATAGTTGTAGCCATTATCAAATGCCACACAGTGGTCTAAATAAGCTGTAACGGAACTATTATTGTTATCAAAACCTTTTTTAGCTTCATCAAAAGCAAGACAATATGACAATTTACGTGTCACACTTGATTTTGAATTGACAGAACCAAGTTTAAAGCCATTTGGATTACCGTCAAATGAATTGCCAGTCCAAGCTGAAAGACTAATCGTACCAGCGTCAGTCTTGATAAAGTTTCCAGATGGCAAAGCAAATTTCCCTTTTGCATAATTTGAAGCAAATGAGCCATCTTTTGCCTTGATGAGTTGAACCAGATGAAGATTTTCATCTAAAGCTTTTTTGTGGTCAAAATCATATTTTCCGGTAAAGACATCAGGGTTACCGTTATTCCAAACTGCACAATTCGTGTAAGTGATATCTGGTGTCACATCACCTGCTTTATCAAAGGAATCCCAACCATCGTCGGAATTATCCCAAGCATAACAGTAAGTAAAAGTATTGCCGCTACCTGCACCGAGTTTTGGTGCAAAACCATCAGCATTTCCCCCGCGAGTGTAGACATCACAGTTACGGTAGCTGTAAACAGCTTCGATCGTATTACGATAAGCACCAGCTGTCACTTGCAAACCAGCATCATTGTTGTATCGAACAATACAATTTGAAACTTTGTTATTACCAGCAGTTTTTCCTTTGATTTGGATACCGTTATCTGGCGCATGCTCGATAATCAGATTTTGAAGAGTGTAGTTTGAGCCAGAAATTCTGACACCGACTGCTGCATCTGATGAAGCTTTGCCGATGTATTTTGCCATAAAGTTTGAAAAATCAAGCTCTGGGTAAGAGCCGTCAGCATTTTGCACACCGATGATTTGAACATTAGCATTTGCTTTAGACAAAGCAATTTGCCCGTCACAAGCAATCTTGTTTCCCTTCACATAAACCTTTCCGCCACCAGCTTTTTCAGCTTTGGAAATAGCAGAGCGAAGATCGTTATAAGTTGATACTGTCGCACCATTTGAAGCTGCTAATGAAGAGGAGATTAAGCTTTCATCAGCACTTTCTGTTTGGGACAAATCAACATCAGTTGTCTCGCTAGAACTGCTAGCAGCCTCACTTGATTGACTTTCTGAAACGGCATCAGAAGACGTTGATTCTACCTGAATACTAAACAAGTCAAGGTCAGCGTCTTTAGCATATAAATAAAGCTCACCAGCCTCACCTGAGTAAGTGTAAGTTTCTTCACTAGCTTGTGCACCTGCAGTCAGATTGGTTAGGTCTTGACCTTGGCTATCAGCTAAAACGAGATGACTCTCATCAGTCTGTGAAGCACTTTTTAAAATGACTTTAATCACATCGTTATCAGACACTGAAAATTTCAATGAAGCCTTATCCTGACTACCTGTAGCATTTAACTGCAAGGCAGATGTATAATTACTTTCTGAAACTTTAGCTTCTTCTGCTTTGATGGACAATGGTGACTCTTCATTTGCCAAGAAGGTCAAACCATCAATCGTTTTTTCAGAACTTAGCTGACCCAAATCTTTAAATGAAGAATCACTAAAATTCCAAGCTACCGAAGAATCGGCTTTGACAATCACTGGACCAGGTCCTAAATTAGACAAAAGCGATGCTAAAGCTATTAAAAGACCAAAGCCAAGCGACAAAAAATGTTGCTTAAAGTTTCGCATATTTTAACTCCCCCTTTTTTGCGAACGCTTTCTTAATTGTAACATTTCATTTTGGCATTCTTAGATTTTTGCAAATCTGGAAAAATCATTCGTTTAAAAAAACACAAAAAGAAGCCCCACAGGACTTCTTTTTTACCGAATTTATTATGCAAATATAAGGAATTATTCAGCGTCTGGACGTGATTTACGATCGATGTCAGCAAGGATATTTTCTACAAACTCATCGATTGATTCAGTGTGAGTTTGTTTGCTTCCGTAACGACGAACGTTAACAGTCTTATCAGCCATTTCTTTATCACCAACGATTAATTGGTAAGGAATTTTCTTAGTTTGGCTTTGACGAATCTTAAGTTGCATTTTTTCGTTACGTTCATCGACATCAACACGAACACCTTTGTCGCGAAGAACTTTAGCAACTTCCCAAGCGTAGTCAACGTGAGCTTCGTTAGAAACTGGGATAACAGTTACTTGGTGAGGAGCAAGCCATGTTGGGAATGCACCTTTGTAGTTTTCAATCAAGATAGCTGTGAAGCGTTCCATTGTTGAGATAACACCACGGTGAATCATAACTGGACGGTGTTCTTCACCATCAGCACCGATGTATGTCAAACCAAAGCGTTCTGGAAGAAGGAAGTCAAGTTGGATTGTTGACAATGTTTCTTCGTTACCAAGAGCAGTTTTCACTTGGATATCAAGTTTTGGACCGTAGAAGGCAGCTTCACCTTCAGCTTCGAAGTATTCAACGCCCATTTCATCCAAGGCAGCTTTCAACATTGATTGTGCATTTTCCCACATTTCATCGTCATCATAGTATTTGTGAGTATCTTTAGGGTCACGAAGTGAAAGACGGAAACGGTATTCAGTCAAGTTGAAATCTTCGTAAACGTCGATAATCAATTGAAGAGCTTTTTGGAATTCTTCTTGGATTTGTTCAGGAGTTACGAACAAGTGACCATCGTTAAGTGACATTTCACGAACACGTTGAAGACCTGACAAAGCACCAGATTTTTCGTAACGGTGCATCATACCGATTTCAGCGATACGGATTGGCAATTCACGGTATGAGTGTACGTGGTGTTTGTAAACTTGGATGTGGTGTGGGCAGTTCATTGGACGAAGAACGAATTCTTCACCGTCACCCATATCCATTGTTGGGAACATATCTTCACGGTAGTGATCCCAGTGACCTGAAGTTTTGTAAAGGTCAACTGAAGCCAAAGGTGGAGTGTAAACGTGAAGGTATCCTGATTCTACTTCTTTATCAACGATGTAACGTTCCAAAGTACGACGGATTGTAGCACCATCTGGCAACCAGAATGGAAGACCTTGACCAACTTCTTGAGAAATCATGAACAAATCAAGTTCTTTACCAAGTTTACGGTGGTCACGTTCTTTAGCTTCTTGACGTTGTTTAAGGTAAGCTTTAAGGTCTTTTTTATCAAACCAAGCAGTACCGTAAACACGTTGCATCATAGCGTTATCGCTATTTCCGCGCCAGTAAGCACCAGCAACGTTCAATAGGTGGAAGACTTGGATACGACCTGTTGAAGGAACGTGTGGGCCACGGCAAAGGTCTGTAAATTCACCTTGTGTGTAAACAGTAAGACCACCTTCGTCTTCACCGTGTTCTTCGATCAATTCAAGTTTGTAAGGATCGTTTTTGAACAATTCACGCGCTTCATCGATAGAGATTTCTTTACGAACGCATGGAAGGTTTTCTTTAACGATTTTTTTCATTTCTTCTTCGATACGAGGAAGGTCTTCATCAGTGATTTGACCTGATTTGTTATCAGTATCGTAGTAGAAACCATTTTCGATTGCAGGACCTACACCAAGGCAAAGGTCTGGGAAAAGACGTTTTGCGGCTTGAGCAAATAGGTGAGCTGCTGAGTGACGCAAGATACCAAGAGCATCTTCATGATCAGGTGTTACGACTTCGATGCTACCATCTTCAGTGATTGCACGAGTAGTATCAATCAATTCTCCGTTAAATTTACCAGCCAAAGCTTTTTTAGCTAGTGAATTACTAATACTTTGAGCAATTTCAAAAGTTGTTACTCCAGATTCGAATTCGCGTACAGCGCCATCTGGGAAAGTAATTTTAACCATACTATTCTCCTTTAAAAGATTTACATTGTTGAGAATTCCTTTTTGGGAACCGGGCAAAAGGAATTTGATGAGTTTACAAAAATTTTTCACCGAGATAAAAGAAAAGCGACGTCCAAAAAGGACGTCGCAACGTGGTTCCACCTTCATTTATCTACGACAAAAAAGAGTCGTAAACCTCAAATCGGCTATATCGTAGCCACCGTTTTATGTTTGCATAAAAAGCAAAGGAAGTAGTATTGAATCAGCCAACCCTGCACCCTTCTCACCAACCGGCACTCGCTCTAAAGGTTGAACCCTGTTCAACTTGTCTTCGATAGATATTATAACACGAATTTTTTATTTTTCAAGAACTTAGTCAAGGAAATCTCGAATTGAATTAATCAAGCGTTTTGGAGCCTTGAAAACTTTCGCTGAAGTCTTAACCGTAGCTTTGGCTGCTTCTGCTGGCAATTTAATGGCAGAATGCGCTAACTTCACAGACGTTTTTTCTTTTTGACCACGAACCGTTAAAGAGAATTTTTCTTTTTTCTTGTTCTTAGCAGAAATCAAGACATCAAGATAAAATGCATAGACTGATTTTCCAAAATGCTCTGCAGAAATGGCATACATTTTTGCTTGATAAGCTTTGTCATCCATGGCAGGTGTGTTTTCAATCGCATCTAAAATAGCATTCGCTAAATCCTCTTCTTGGTAGAACAATGTTCCAAACATCTTTTGATCAATGATGTCATCCAAATAAGGATTTCCATGTGCAATGACTGGTGTTCCACTAGCAAGACTTTCAGTATAAGTCAAACCTTGAGTTTCACTGGTTGAGGCTGAAATGAAGAAATCAGCTGCTTTATAATAAATTGCAGTTTCTTCGTGAGCAACCATTCCCGTGAAAATCACACTATCTTCAATGCCAAGGTCTTCAACCATTTTTTTCAAATCTGATAAATATGGCCCATCACCAACAATAACCAATTTAACAGCTTTATTTTGAGCTAAAACATCTGGAAATTGTTGGACAATAGCTTGAATATTTTTTTCATAAGAGATACGAGACAGACTAAGTAGCATAGTCTCATCTTCAGCAATTCCAAGCTTTTCGCGAAGAGCTAGGGCATCTTCTCTTGTAATGTCCTTACGTTCGTACTCTTCCACACGAATACCTGTCGGAATGACACGTTTTGGAATCTTGATATCATAACCATCAAGCAAATTTAACACAATACGAGATGGGCAAATCACACCGTCCAAGTCATTCATATAGCCACGCATGACGTACTTGACCATACCTGGTTTGATGATTTTCCCTTTAGCAATATAGCCAACGTAATCTTCGTATTGTGTATGATAAGTGTGAACAACTGGAATACGAAGGGCTGCAGCAATCATTTTTCCAAGCATCCCAACGCTAAATTCCGTTTGGGTATGAATAATATCTAATTTATATTGTTTGGCAATTTTATAAGACGAAATCAATCCACGATAAACAATGCGGCGATCTGTAAACGAAATAAAAGGCACGCTAGGAAGTCGGATAATCGTTGGATCTTCGTAGCGTTTCACCGCTTTATCTGTGGTTGTAAAAATATAGACCTCGTGTCCTTCTTTTTCCAATTCTTCCTTGAGGGTACAAATACTTGTTGCTACCCCAGAAACTTGAGGAAAATAAGTGTCCGTAAAAAGACCAATTCTCATTTTACAACTCCATTACTTTGTGATAAACATCAACTAATTCATGAGCAACTTTATCAATGCTACGACTTTGAGCAATATGATAACCTGCTTCTTGTTTTTCGCTATTTCCTGATAAAACCTTACGAAGGGATTTAACAAAACCATCAACGTCATGAGCTAACTCCGCACAGCTACTATCAACCCAACCATGATAGACAGGAATATCACGTAAAACCACATGTTGGTGGCTAGCTAGTGCTTCAAGAACGACAATTCCTTCTGTTTCTTCACGACTTGGGAAGAAGAAAGCATCTGCCCCACTCATGGCACCTTCAAAAACATCCCCTTTAATGTAACCAGCAAAAATCACATTGTCTGGGTGCTTACGAGTCACAATGCTTCGTACTTTATGAGGAATAACCCATTTATTCGTTTCACCGAACCAAATAAAACGCACATCAGGCATTTGCTCTGCTACTTTAACAAAGTCATCAATACCTTTTCGCATGAAATAAAGTCCAGCACAAATCACAACTTTTTCATCTGGTTTAAGACCAAAGTGACGTCTAAAAGCTTCTTCTTTAGCTGGATTTGGTACATAACGTGACAAATCAATTCCATTTGAAACAGCATAAATCGGCTTATCAACGCCATAGCCACTAATTAATGATTTTGAGTATTCAGTCGGTGTAATAATAGCATCCGCATTATTATAGAAATGACAAAGATACCATCTAAAAATTGGTGATACTAAATTAGAGCCGATAAAAGAGTCACGAAAATCTTCTTCGGTAGAATGACCATGCATCAAGACTTTTTTACCTGCTTTTTTGGATTTTTTCAATAATTTCCAACTCTTAATACCATAAGTATTGATGTGAACCAAATCATAGTCATCGTTTGGATTAGTTGTATAATCTTGGCCAACCATGCTAAGCGCACGCTCTTGATGCTTGATGGCACGACCAATTCCTGATTTTCTTAAATAATTTTCAGCTTCCAAATACAGTAAAACTTTCATAAATTCTATTATAGCTTATTTTGTAAATTTTTTCACTAAGACTCAAAAAAATCAGCCCAAAGGCTGATTTTGTTATAGTATCCTTTTTGGAAATTATTGACGTGTTGTACCACGCAATTTAAGACCGTGATTAAGAATAATTTCTTTTTCTTCAAGTTCTTCTTTGTTCATGATTTTAGTCAACATACGCATACTTACCGCACCAAGGTCATAAACCGGTTGGCTAATTGAGCTTAGGTTTGGACGAGTGTATGATGTGATTGGTGAATCATTACTTGTAAGAATTTCAAAGTCTTCAGGAACTTTTTTGCCTGCAGCAAACAATCCGTTCAAAAGACCTGCAGCTAGTTCGTCTTCAGCAACATAAGCAGCTGTAGCGCCTGAATTCATCACGCGTTGAGCTAGTTCATAACCGTCTTTGTAGTTGTAATTAGCTTCAAATACAAGTCCTTCTTTGAATGATAGGTTGTTTTTTTCAAGTCCTTCTTTGTATCCTGCAAGACGAACTTTACCGTTAATGTCATCAATAAGTGGTCCTGAAACAAAAGCAATATCTTTGTTATTTTTAGCCAAAATATCAACAACATCAGCTACGGCAGCTTTGTAATCAATATTAACACTTGGAAGTTGGTGTTCTAAATCAACTGTCCCTGCTAGAACCACTGGTGTGCGTGAGCGAGAGAACTCTGCACGAATTTTTTCAGTTAAATGGTGTCCCATGAAGATAATACCATCCACTTGTTTTGCAAACAAAGTGTTAACAACATTAACTTCTTTATCGTCGTCTTCATCACTTGACGCAAGAACGATATTGTATTTGTACATTGCAGCAATATCGTCGATACCTTTCGCTAAAATTGAGAAATAGCTATTAGCGATATTTGGAATAACAACACCAACTGTCGTAGTTTTTTTACTTGCCAAACCACGAGCAACTGCATTTGGACGATAGTCTAAACGGTCAATAACTTCAAGGACTTTTTTACGAGTGTTTTCCTTTACATTTTTATTGCCATTTACAACACGACTAACTGTTGCCATTGAGACGCCTGCTTCTCGTGCAACATCATAAATTGTAATCGTATCATCAGTGTTCATTATTGGACTTCCTTTCTATTTGAAAATTTCGCTTTCACAAATATTTTAGCACCTTTTGGAAACACTTTCAAGTACAAACTTATAATTTTTGAAAACTTTTCATATTTTGAAAACGTTTAAAGTCCAATTTTTCTCATAAAAGGGCAAAAAAGTCAAAAAGTAGTTATTTTCAGAAAATTTTCTGCTATCTTTTTAGTAAATTTCTGAAACTTTTTTCATCTTTTTAAAGTTTTTTAGCATGATTTTATGAAAATTAAGTGTATTTAATTTTTTCGTCTTCAACTCTTGATTTTTTGTGATTTTTTTGAAAAAATGGGGGTAATTAGAAAGAAGGTTTCTCATGTCTAAATTAGATCAAATCCGCTCATATTTGAATCAAGAAAAGGCAAATATTGCTGTTTTCTCTGATCCAGTAACTGTTAACTATTTGACTGGTTTCTTCTGCGATCCACACGAACGTCAAATGTTCTTGTTTGTTTACGCTGACCGCGAACCAGCACTTTTTGTTCCAGCTCTTGAAGTCGCACGCGCAAGCCAACTTGTTAATTTCCCTGTTTTTGGTTATGTTGATTCAGAAAATCCATGGGAAAAAATTAAAAATGGTCTTCCTTCAACAGATAGCGCCAAAATCTTTGCTGAATTTGATAATTTGAACGTTACTAAATTCCGAGGTTTGCAAACTGTCTTTGATGGACGTTTTGAAGATTTGACACCATTTGTTCAAAAAATGCGTCTTATCAAATCTCAAGATGAAATCGATAAAATGATGATTGCTGGTCAATTTGCTGACAAAGCTGTTAAAGTTGGTTTTGATAACATCTCACTTAACAACACTGAAACTGACATTATTGCCATGATTGAATTTGAAATGAAAAAGCAAGGTGTTGAAAAAATGAGTTTTGACACTATGGTCTTGACTGGTAATAATGCCGCTAACCCACACGGTATCCCAGGCACAAACAAAATCGAAAACGATGCTTTGCTTTTGTTTGACCTTGGAACAGATATGCACGGCTACGCTAGTGACATGACTCGTACAGTTGCCGTTGGTAAACCTGACCAATTCAAAAAAGACATTTACAACTTGTGCTTAGAAGCTCACATGGCAGCTCTAGAGTTCATCAAACCAGGTGTTCTTGCTAGTGAAGTGGATGCAGCTGCTCGTAAAGTCATTGAAAAAGCAGGCTACGGTGAATACTTCAACCACCGTCTTGGACACGGTATTGGAATGACTTGTCACGAATTCCCTTCAATCATGGAAGGTAACGACATGGAAATCCAAGAAGGTATGTGTTTCTCAGTTGAACCTGGTATCTACATTCCTGGTAAAGTTGGTGTTCGTATCGAAGATTGTGGTCACGTCACAAAATCTGGCTTTGAAGTCTTCACACACACACCAAAAGAATTGCTTTATTTTGAAGGATAATTCTCATAAACCAAAAATCTTCCTAGTAACACTAGGAAGATTTTATATTGCAGGAAACCTCAATTACTGCTAAAATGAGCCTAAGAAATCCTAAAAAAAGAGGCTTCTATGTTTTATAAAACAATGACTTATTGTCCTGAATGTGGGCACCCTTTAGAAAAGAAATTCTTAAAAGACGAAGGTGATATTCCTTATTGTTCTCAGTGTGATAGCTTTCGCTTTCCTGTCTTTAATACAGCTATCAGTGCGATTTTATTTAACGAAAGTCATGATAAAATTCTCTTAATCAAACAGTACAAGATGACCGAACACATTTTGCTAGCTGGTTATGTGTCACAAGGCGAAAATGCTGAGGCTACTGTCGCTAGAGAAATCAACGAGGAATTAGGCTTGAAAGTTAAATCCTTAACCTTTAACGCCACAAAATACTACGAGCGTAGCAATTCACTCATGATTAATTTTGCCGTAACGGTGACTGGAGACATCACTCCAAATCACGAAATTGATGACTGGGACTGGTTTTCATTTGAAGAAGCCAAAAAAGCTATTAAAGATGGCTCTCTTGCCGAAAGTTTTTTACTAGAATTTTTAGCTAAAATTGAAAAGGATTGAGAAAAACTCAATCCTTTTTTACATACTTTTCTTGCATTTCCTGCCAAAATTGTTGAACAGCTTCCGATTTATTTGTCTTTAATTTCATCAAAACCATTAGAGACTCTGTCTCAATATCAAGTGGTCGCCAAACAATCTGCTTGCCCTCAAAGGGTCTAACCATCTTTTCCATCATGAGAGAAAGCCCTAAATCATTTTCGATAAAATCAATAATTAAATTAATCCGATTGCCTTTATAGGTAATCTTTGGATCAAATTGATAAGCGTGACATAATTCTAATAGAGGCTGTAATAACTGCGTTTTCTCGCTAAGTTGTAAGAATTTTTCTCCTTCTAACTCTTTAAGATTGATGCTTTCTTTTCTTGCTAAAGGATGCTGACTTGGCAAAACAACCACCCAACGGTCTTGGTCGATGGTGAGCATTTCAACTTCTTTTGGCAATTTATCATTAAATTGTCTCGCAAAAATAATATCGCACTTGTGTTTAAGGAGATTATCCAACAAGACATCTGCCTCTTCTTCTTCAACGCTAACCTCAAAATTCGTATGGCGCTTTTTAAAGCCTGCAATTTCAGAGATGATGGCATAAAAAGGCATACTTGGAATGCCATGAAGTAAAAGCTTGTGCTCTTTTTCTTCCTGTAACTGCGAAAGCTCCACAGTCATCTGTTGGTAACCGTCTAAAATCCGTCTGGCATGAGCTTCAACCACTTGCCCTTCCTTGGTGATTCTGATATGACGACGGCTACGGTCAAATAACTGCACCCCTAGTTCTTTTTCTAATGCCATGATTTGCTTTGACACATTTCCTTGGCTAATGTACAAGCGCTCAGCAGTTTCAGTATAATTAAGAGTCTCACACAAGGTTAAAAAAACTTGTAATTTTTGAAGATTCATCAGCAGCCTCCTTTTTATTCCATTTTAGAATATCTCATCACCAAAAGCAAATTGATTTTTGGCTAAATCGTGTTACACTAGTTAATGACCTTATGGTTTCAAGTTAAGTCACTTTGCACAAGTGAGCTTATTTTTTTGTCTTATTTTTACTATCAAAAAGGAGGAATTTTATGCCAACTGGTGTCATCATCAATTCATTTGCCATTATTTTTGGCGGAATTCTCGGTGGAATTTTTGGTCATATCTTATCTGAGGATTTTAAAAACCAATTAAATCTTATCTTTGGCGTTTGTTCAATGGGAATGGGGATTTCATCCATTGGACTCATGAAATACATGCCTGCAGTCATCTTTGCTATCGTTGTCGGTACAGCTATCGGACTTGCTATTAATCTTGGAGAATGGATTAATAAAGGTGGCTCTTTGATGCAAAAAGCTGTTTCAAAAATCTTGCCACAAAAGCATAGTCAACTGTCAAATGACGAATTTTTAGCAACCTTATTAACTGTTATCGTTCTTTTCTGCGCTAGCGGTACTGGTATCTATGGTAGCCTTGACTCTGGTATGACTGGAGACTCAACTATCCTGATTTCAAAATCAATTCTTGATTTCTTCACCGCAGCCATCTTTGCTTGTAACCTTGGCTTTGTGGTTTCTTTGATTGCTATTCCACAGTTCGTCATTTTTACCGCTCTTTTCTTACTTGCCGGAATCATTGTGCCATTAACAACACCTGATATGATTGCTGATTTTAAAGCCTGTGGTGGTTTTTTGATGGTCGCAACAGGTTTTCGTATGATTCGTGTCAAAATGTTTCCAACAGCTGATATGATTCCAGCAATGGTTCTTGTTATGCCTTTATCTTGGTTCTGGGTCAATGTCATCATGCCATTATTATAAATTCTAATAATTTTAGAAAAATTAGAAAGTAAGTTCTATGTTTTTGGAACTTATTTTTTTAATAAACGTTTTCACATCAACAATTATGAATACATTTTCTTGAGCATATTATTTGTCATTTTATTCTTAGTTTGCTAACATATTGTCCATAATTAAAAATAAAAGGAGAATTCTATGCCCAATTCTGCCCAAGATTACTTGGACTCTTGTTTGTTTTTTACCGTAAAAAAACTAAATCGAGCACTTGATAGATTAACCGAAAATGCCTTTCAAAAAGTCGGTTTAAATCCATCTTACACTTCTATTCTTCTGATTTTAAGTCATGAAAATGGCAAAATTCAAAAAGACTTGGCTAAAATGCTCTGCATTGCAGCCCCATCTATGACAAGACTTATCGAAAAACTTGTCCACAAAGGATTTGTTAAAGTCGTTTGTGAAGGACGTACCAAACGTGTCTACCTCACAGATAAAGGAAAGGCAATAATTCCAGATATTATTCAAGCTCACATTGAGACACAAGAAGAATTCAATCGTTTGGTCAAAACCGGTTTTTCCGATAACCTTCTTACTGAACTAAACCAAATTGCTAACCAATTACAATAATTTTTTAAGGGTCTTGACTGAACATTGTCATGGCCTTTTTAACTTCTAAAATTATGACAGATTTGTCATCTATCTACAACTGTGTTAAGATAGTCACTGTAAACTTATTTCCAAGGAGATCATCGTGTCCGATAATATTCAAGAGGTATTGGATGGTTGCCTATTCTTTTCGGTCAAAAGATTGGATCGCGCTCTTGATAAATTTACGGAAGAAGCTTTTAGAGAAATCGGAATGTCACATTCCTATGCTCTCGTTCTTTTTATTTTAAACCAAGAAAATGGTAAACGTTATAAAGACCTAGCTAATATCCTTTGTATTGCTCCGCCTTCTTTAACAAAAATCATCGATAAACTAGCCAGTAGAGATTTTGTCGCTATCGCTCGTGATGGACGAACAAAACGTGTCTATATTACTGATAGAGGAAGAGAAATTGTCCCCATCATTGGAGAAGTCTTTCATAAAACGCGACAAGATTTCATGAAATTGTCTCAACCTAGCGATTTTAACAATCTGATTGACCAAATTAATCATCTGACAAATCAACTAAAATAAAAGAGCTTAAGCTCTTTTTCTTATGCCTGAAAACTGGCTAAAACTAGCTGAAAATGCTATGATAGAAAGAAAACTGGGAGGCTAGCATGAGTAAAGAAGCTATCAAAAAACAAGTTCTCGATGCCTTTGACCATCGAGTTGCCGTACGTGTCTACAATGACCAAGAGATTTCACGTAAAGATATGGAATTCATCCTTGACACAGCTTGGTTAAGTCCTTCTTCAATTGGTTTAGAGGCTTGGCGTTTTGTTGTCCTTAATCGTAAGCAAATCGCTAAACTTCGTGATGAACTTAAGGCAGTTGCTTGGGGAGCACAGTCTCAACTTGATACAGCCAGTCATTTTGTTTTGTTACTTGCAGAAAAAAATGCACGCTATGATTCTGACTCTGTCAAAGATAGCCTCGTTCGACGTGGTCTCGGTGAAGGTGATGCCCTAAACAGTCGTTTAGCCACTTACGAATCATTCCAAAAAAATGATATGAAAACTGCTGAGAATCCACGCGCCCTCTTTGATTGGACCGCTAAGCAAACCTACATCGCTCTTGGAAATATGATGACATCAGCCAGCATGATTGGTATTGATTCTTGCCCGATCGAAGGCTTTAACTATGACAAAGTCAATGCTATTCTTGCCAAAGCTGGTATTATTAATCCTGATAAAGAGGGTATTGCAAGTATGGTATCATTTGGTTATCGACTACGCGATCCAAAACACCCACGCTCACGTAAACCTAAAAATGAAGTCATTACTTGGCTCGAATAAATAGATAAAGCTTGAATATCTGTTCAAGCTTTTTTTTACTTACATTAATGCCATTCTTACTGCGCTAATTAATCCACTAGTTGTACCTGGAAATGCAAAAATCATCTGACTAAGATCATTTACTGTGACTTTTTGATTGATCATCAGAGTCAAAAGATTAATCATTTCACCAGCTTCATTACCTAAAAGGCTAGCGCCGACCAATTCTTTATTCTGATTAACAATCAGTGTCATGTGCGCTTCATCTTCCAATTTTGTCTGGAATTTCAATTGTTTTCCAAATGGAATCTCAACAATGCGGTAAGCATCATTCTCACGAGCCTCAGCAACACTCACCCCAACTTGTGCAATACGTGGGAAAGTGTAAACAAGATTTGGAATAGCTGGATACTGAATTGCTTCTTGGTTTACTCCAAGAATGTAAGCTGCAATATAATCTGACTCAAAACTTGCTGTCGGTGTTAAACGTGGGATTGTTTTATCAATGACATCCCCGCTGGCAAAAATATTTGGCACAGAAGTTTGCAGGTGATCATTAACAACAATTCCTGAACGATTGTAGGCAATGCCAAGTTCATCAAGACCAAGATTTTCAACATTTGGAATACGTCCTGTTGTATCAAGAACGTAATCAGTTTCTAATTCCAAACCTTGCGCCGTTGTGACACGTAAACCAGCGGCAGTTTCTTCAACTGCTTGAACCGCTTGGTTGAAATGGAAATGAACACCTTCTGCCGTCATTTTAGCGACAACACTTTTAACATAATTTTCTTGATAAGCCGCTAAAGCTCTGTCGGCGTATTCAATAACATGCACTTCAGAACCAAGTTTAGCAGCCATGGTAGCAAATTCCATAGAAATGATTCCTGCACCGATAAAAGTGATGCGTTTTGGCATTTCATCTAAATCAAGGAAATCACGGCTATCATGAAGATATTCTTGTCCTTTAATAGCCAAACGTGCTGGACGTTGACCAGTTCCAAGAACGATATACTCAGCGCTGACTTTGTCCTCATCCACACTGACCGTGTGAGCGTCAACTAATTTTCCATAACCTTTTAGCAAATCAATCTGCATTTGCGCAAACATACCTTCCATAAGAGGAGCGTAAGTCGGAATTTCAGATTTTTTATAAGCCATAAGCTCTTGCCAGTTAACCTTAGTATTTCCAGTAATGCCAGCTTTTTCATAACGTGAAAGACCATCGATAAACTCAAATGGACTGTCTAATAAAAATTTGGCATTACAGCCATAATTAGTACAAGTACCAGCAGTAACGTCTTTTTCAACAATGGCAACCTTTTTGCCGACTTGAGACAAAGTCACTGCTGCATGCCAATTAGCATGTCCTGAGCCAATAAAAATCACATCATAATCGTAAGTCATGTTTTCTCCTTAAAGCTGTTGTGTTAACCAGTTTTGGTAACCAACAGTATCAATTAAATCTAGTTGTTGTTGTGTCCACTGCAAATCATCATCTTCATCTTTATAATAATCTTTTAACAAATCGTAAGTCACCAAATCATTAGATGCAGCACCAACCAATGGCAATAATTCTTTCAGTCCTTCTTTTGAAACTTCCAAATCATGTCTTAGCCATTCCAAAGGACTAGCTGGCACTCCAAAGCTGACTTGATTTTGATAGCAAATTTTACCTCCCAAATCTAAAATACGATTAAAGAGTTTTTGTGAAAAGTCACGTTCTTCCAAAGCGTGGCTTTTGTATTTGTCACCAAGTTTTGAAAATCCTTGTGCCTCAAAGTTCAAAGCGACAAGATCATGAATATTTGCTTGATTTAAAATTTTATTTCCGATTTTTTGTAATAATTCGATTGTATTTTCCATAATTTCAACCTCTTTTTATAATCAGTCGCGCGCGATTGATTATAGTTTACTACTCCATTTTCAAGTTGTCAACTTTTACATTTATTTTTTTCTATGTTATGATAAGAGCAAGTAAACACAAAGAAAGGGACGTTATGCCAGAACAACATCCTACTTTAACTAATCAACTATGTTTTGCGATTTATAATGCTAATAGGGTTTTCAACCAATTTTATAAACAAAAACTAGCCAAATTTGATTTAACCTATACGCAATATATTGTTCTCTTAGCACTTTGGGAAACTGACAATCTTGCTTTGCGTGAATTAGGAAAGCAGTTAGATCTTGCTAGCAATACGCTAACACCCCTTCTCAAGCGTTTAGAAGACAAAGGCTATCTAACACGCATTCGTCCTAAAGAAGACCATCGTCAGCTGATTATTGCCCTTACAGAAGCTGGTAAAGCCCTTCAAGCTGATGTTGAACAGGAATTGCACACCTGTGTAGGAGAATTCACTCCTGCTTTACAGGGAAAAATTGAAGAAATGATTGAAGACAATCACATCTTGATTGAAGAATTGAAAAAAATGCTTTAAAAAAGAGTTTGGATTAAATCCAAACTCCTTTTGTTTTATTATCTTGCGTTGAAATTTTTCATTTGACGTTTGATGTCACGGTCTTGCTCGCGTCGCTTGATTGTCTCACGTTTATCGTAATCGTGTTTCCCTTTAGCCACTCCAAGTAAAACCTTAGCAAAACCATTTTTCAAATAAACTTTAAGAGGAATAAGGGTCATCCCTGTTCCTTTTAAGTCATTTGATAATTTTTCAATTTCACGTTTTTTAAGCAATAATTTACGTGTACGCTCAGGCTCTTGGTTCCAAATGTTTCCTTGCTCAAATGGAGAAATGTGGACATTGATCAACCAAGCTTCACCATTTTTAATTTGAGCGTAACCGTCTTTTAGCTGAATACGTGCGGCACGAACACTCTTGATTTCAGTTCCTGTCAAGACGATTCCAGCTTCAATGGTATCAACAATATTATAGTCATGACGTGCCTTTTTATTTTGGGCAACGACATTTCCTTCACCTTTTGGCATATTAAGCTACCTCTCTTGTGTCAAAATTTTTGGGTTAGCAATGAGGCTTGTCACCTTTTATTTTTTAGCTTTGCGAGTTTTTTTCTTAGCTACTTCTTTGTAGAAAGGTTTCTTGCCTGATTTTTTAGAAGATGATTTTGACGATTTATGATTACGTTGTTTATTTGATTTGTGGTCTTTTTTATGGTCTTTGTGATTGTCAGATTTTGGACGACGTTTGTCTTTTCCAGAACGGTCCTTACGTGATTTCTTCACTTTTTCAATCACATCATAATCACTTGGAATGTATTCAAAGTCAATATCACCAGTTTCTTTGTCGGCACGTGTCAATTTAATCTTGATTTGTTGACCAACGCGGAAGACTTTACCTGATTTTTCACCTTGAAGGGTCAAAGTACGTTCGTTGTAATTATAGAATTCTGGTAAGGTTGTGATGTGAACAAGACCTTCAATGGTATTTGGCAATTCGATAAACATACCAAATTTCACGACGCTAGCCACCACACCGTCAAATTCTTGTCCAACGTATTCTTCCATGTATTCAGCTTTTTTCATCGCTTCAACCACACGTTCGGCATCAATCGCACGACGTTCTAGAGTTGAAGATGATGTTGCCAATTCTGGAATCACATTTCTGAAGTGTTCAATCTTCTCATCTGTCACTTGTGTGTATTCACGAATCATACGGTGAACAAGAAGGTCAGGATAACGACGGATTGGACTTGTAAAGTGTGTGTAGTACTCAGCAGCCAAGCCATAGTGCCCATGATTGTGTTCAGAATAACGTGCTTGTTGCATTGAACGAAGAAGCATCATATTCAAAACTTCAGCACCTGGTTTTCCTTCAACTTTTGCCATGAAATCTTGAAGGGCTTGTTGGCTAATTTTGTTAGCTGTCCCGTGAATTTGCACGCCAAAAATGCTTGCGTAATCAAGGAATTTTTGTAATTTCTCAGCTTTTGGATCTTCGTGGATACGGTAGATAAATGGCAATTTGCGTTTTGCGAAGTGTTCTGCCACTGTTTCGTTAGCTGCCAACATGAATGATTCAATCATGCGCTCTGCAATTCCACGCTCACGAATCACGATGTCAACTGGCATCCCTTTGTCATTGACAATGATTTTAGCTTCGCTAGTATCAAAATTAAGTGCCCCACGACGCACGCGCATCTTCTCTAAGATATTATGAAGAGCAGCCATGTGGTGAATTGACTCAACGATTGGTTGGTATTTTTCAATCAACTCTTCATCGCCAGCAATGATGTCATTGACATCACTATAAGTCATACGGAAAGTTGTTTTAATGACTGATTGACAGATTTGGTGATTCACCACGTGACCATTACGGTCAATTTCCATCAAACATGATTGTGTCAAACGGTCCACATTTGGATTCAACGAGCAGATACCATTTGACAAACGTTCTGGCAACATTGGCACCACACGGTCAGTTACATAAACAGATGTCCCACGGGCTACTGCTTCACGGTTAAGGGCAGAGCCTTCTGTGACATAGTAAGACACGTCAGCGATGTGAACACCTAACTCAAAGTTACCGTTATCTAAAAGTTTGATATGAACCGCATCATCCAAGTCTTTAGCATCAGCACCATCAATGGTAAATGTGATTTCATTACGTAAATCAACACGACCAATCAAATCTTTTTCAGATGGTGCATCTGGAACAGCATTGGCTTCAGCCATAACGTCTTCTGGAAATTCTGATTTGATGTCCATTGATTCAAGGACTTCAAGAACATCAATTCCGACATCACCTTGGTGACCAACGATATCACGAACATGACCAACAAAGTAATCGTGACCACGCGTTGGGTATTTATCGATATCAACCTTGATGATTTCAGTTCCATCTAAAACTACAGGTTCTTTTTTGATGTAGATTTTTTGTTGGATTTTTTGGTTTTTAGACTTGATGTAACCTGCGTATTTTGGTTTTTCATCGTCTAGGATAAATTTCCCAACGACAGTTTTTAAACTGCGTTCAACGATTCCGACAATACGGACTTCAGCTGCTGTTCCTTTAAGACGGTTAGCAGGTTTCTTAATCACAGCTTCAACCGTGTCACCATCGACAGCATGACCAACGTCATTTCGCCCAACAAACATATCGTCTTCGTCTTCATCGACAGACAAGAAACCAAAACCAGCTTTGTTAGCACGAAAGACACCAGTGACCGTAATTTCTTTTTTCTTCTCTACTTTTTTACGAAGAGCAAGGCTACCGCTATCATCAAAACGGAGTTCACCCTGACTTTCTAACTGTGAAATTTCTTTAACAAGCAATGGAAATTTTTCAGCACCAGTCATATCCAAACCAGCTGCCAAATCGTTAATATTAACTTTTCCATGCTCTTTTAAATAAGCAATAATATTTTCATTCATAATTGTGATTATTAGCAAGACCGATTCGCAAAAAAAGCCCTGCTATCTTCTATCCTCTCGTTTTCTAGCTTGATGGAAGTTGTGAAAAGTCACTGAATTTCAAATTCCAATCCGCTATTGGACAGACTCCTCACTACTTACTTAATAATAAAAAATGAGCTGAATGACCAGCTCATGAATTTTCGTACAAAATTCAAGATGCGCAGCCAACGTAAGCTAAGATGCAGCTTTGTCGTCAGTTGCTATCTATTTACTTGATAAGATTGCTAGCGCTAAAGCAATTGCTAGCCAAAAGAAAACTAGAACTGCTGTAAAACGTTGCATAAACGCTTCGAAGCCACGCGCTTTAGTACGTTCAAATAAAGCTTCTGAACCGCTGTTATCAAATACGTTGCTACTTGGATTTTTCTGTGGTTGCATAAAAATGGCAATCACGATAATAACAGATAATACCAGCAAAGCTGTCAGTAGTACATTGTACATATGTTTCACTAAGAACGCGTCAGAAGCTTAACTCTGGGAAAAATCCGCTACTTTTTTGCTTCTGGGTTCTATTTCCTTTCCTACACTATGGTCTTAATTATTCTATCATAAATATCCCTACGATTCAATATGTAGGGTTACTTTTCGCTCTTTGGGACAGTATTTAGGAACCTGAATTTTGTCGGGATGAGTTGCTTTATTTTTGCTTGTTAAATAATTTTTGCTACCGCAGCTACTGCATTTTAAATTAATCTTTACTCTCACGCGATTTCCTTAACTTTCAAATATTTTCTAAAATTGATAAGGCTCCACACAAAGTTTACAAAGACAATCATACTTGTCACATAAAAGACTGAACGGTATCCCATACCAGTCGCAATAGCAGAACCAACAAATGGTCCAACGACTTGTCCAATATTCATAAACATTTGGTTATAGCTGAAAATACGTGAAATTCCTTCTCTTGGCGTGATTTTAGTCAGTAGTGAGTTAACACTTGGCATCAGCGCACCTGTACCAAAACCATACAAGAAGCGCACAATTCCGAGTTCAAGTGAATTTCTTGCAAGAGCACACAAGACGTACATACTAAAGCTATAAAATAGAGCTATCAAAAGTAGTCTATGATTACCTATTTTATCACCAATTTTACCAAGAGTCGAGCTCGATAACATACTTGAAAAACCAAGAGCAGACACAATCAGACCAGATACAAACATGAGATTTTCAGTTTGTCCAAGATTACGAATGTATAAGGTCAAAATTGGGGCAATAGATTGTGCTGAAATTTGGATAATCATACTTGTCACAAAAAGCCCGATTAGAATTTGCTTGTCCTTAATTGATGAAAAGAGTTCGCGAGTTGACATAGCATTGGCCTTAGCCACAGGTTTGAAATCTTCTTTAATCAAAAAGACTGTCAGCAAATTACAGATTAACAAAATAAAACCGACCAGTAAAAAGACTTGTCGAATGCCTAACCATTCAGCCAACACTCCTCCAAGTAAGGGACCAATTAGGCTCCCGCCAATCATACCAGTTGCTAGCGTTCCAAGTGCATATCCTGAACGATTTTTAGGAGCTTGACTGGCAATCAAGGCTGTTGAGTTAGGAATGTATCCTGAAAAGAGACCATTTAATAGCCTCAGTGCTAAAAGCCAAAAGACATTAGGAACAAAAGCCAAGCCACCCATTGTAAAGGTCATAACCAAACTTGCCCTAACCATCATCGGTTTACGGCCGTATCGATCGGCTAGCCGCCCCCACACCGGAGCAATCAAAGCAGAGGCTAAAGCTGATAAAGATACCGCTAAACCAGCATACCATTCAACTTTATTTTTGGGAGCGCCTAGTTCTTCTACATACAAAGCCATAAATGGCATAACAAGCGAAAAGCTTGCCCCAGTAAAAAAGTTACCAAGCCAAGCCACTCGTAAATTTTGTTTCCAATTAACTTCGTTACTTATGATTGTTCACCTTCTTTTCAAAAAAACGTCAATTGCTATTATAGCACATTCCAAAAGAATTACTAAAAACTTGCTACGCAAAACGTTTTCCTGAAAAATATACAGAAAAGCAGACGATTTTCTAATCAATCATCGCCTATAATTCTTGTAAAAGCTGAGCAATTTGTGCTTTTAATTCAGAAAGGTCACCACTGTTATCCAGCAATTTGTCAGCAAAAGGCTTTTTAGCTTCCGTCGACATTTGGCTAGCTATACGCTTCTTAGCTTCTTCTTTTGAAAAATGATTGCGCAGCACCAGACGTTCCAGTTGTGTTTTCTCATCAAGATGAACCAACCAAATATCATCAAACCAATCCATGTAATCATGTTCAATCAAAAGCGGAATATCCATGAAAAAGACTTTTTGAGTTTTCGCAAGCTCATCTCGTCTTCTAGCTAATTCCTCTCGGATGATACCATTTTGCAGACGCGACGACTTTTCTAGCATATCTTTGCTTGAAAAAATCAACTGACCTAATTTTTTACGATCGAGTTCACCATTTTCTTGAAGAATGTCAGTACCAAGCCAGTTGCAAAGGGCTTGATAAAGTTTTCCACCTTTAGCCTGAAGTTCGTGAACCACCTGGTCAGCATCAATCACTTGATAACCATGCTTTCTGATTTCAGCAACAACGGTTGACTTACCAGAAGCAATACCTCCTGTTATTCCAATTATTTTCGTCATCGTTTTTGACAAGCAGGACAAAGATGCGTCCCGCGACCTCCTACTTTTATTTTTTCAATTGGCGTGGCGCAGCATGGGCAGGGTTCATCCGTTTTTCCATAAACTTGCAAGTAGTCTTGCATGCTGCCATTTTCACCAAGCGCATTTTGGTAAGTTCTGATAGTTGAACCGCCTTTTTCAATGCCAAGTTGTAAAATACGAATAATCTCATCATGAAGCAAGTCAACTTCTGCTTTTTGAAGAGTCAATGCTTGACGTTCAGGATGAATTTTAGCTGCCCAGAGAACCTCATCCACGTAGATATTTCCAAGACCAGCCACCAAAGTCTGGTCTAAAAGATAAGGCTTTATGAGTTTTTTTGAAGCAGACAATTTTCTAGCAAATTCTACCACATCAAAGTCTTCCTTGGTTGGCTCAGGACCTAATTTTCTTTTTTGAAAATAAGCTGCAACCTGACTTTTAGCCATTAACTCCATCGTGCCAAATTTTCGGACATCTTGATAAACCAAAGTCGACCCATTGTCCAAACCAAAAAAGATATGAAAATGTTTGTTTTCTGGAACGTGATCCTCAAACAGCAGATATTTTCCTTCCATTCTCAGATGAGAAATAATTACTTGATCATCTAAATTCAACAACAAATATTTCCCACGTCTACCAATCGACTGAAATGTTTGACCAAGTAAATCAAACTCAAAAGCACTTAAATCCGTTTTAACCATTTTCGGTACACGAACATCAACCGATACAATTTTTCGCCCAATAATCAAACGCTCAAGACCACGACGAACAGTCTCAACCTCAGGTAATTCCGGCATAATAATACGATACCAAGCCGTTAAGCGACTCAAAGAAAAATAGGAAATGGGACGACGGTGATAAACACCTAGTCACCATTTATCTTTTTTCAAAGAGTCGTAGGCGGGTTCTAGTCAACCAACCGCTTGGCGCTCCTTTCTAAATATTATTTGAAAAGAGGAGGTGCTCATCAACAAACACCTCCTAATTAAATGACCTATTAATATTCTTTCTCGTTGTAACCAAAGTCAGCGAGATCAAGTTTTTTATCACGCCAGTTTTTCTTAACTTTAACCCAAGTTTCAAGGTAAACCTTGTCACCAAGCATGATTTCAATATCACGGCGAGCCATTTTACCAATTTTCTTAAGCATAGCGCCTTTTTTACCGATGATAATACCTTTTTGGCTGTCACGTTCAACCATGATTGTTGCACGAATGTGAACCTTGTCTGTCTCTGGATCACGTTTCATTGAATCAACGATAACTGCAACAGAGTGAGGCACTTCTTGTTCTGTCAACTTCAAGATTTTTTCACGAATCATTTCTGATACCAAGAAACGTTCTGGGTGGTCAGTGATTTGGTCTTCAGGGAAATATTGGAAACCTTCTTCCAAGTTATCTTTCAAGATATTAAGAAGTGTTTCAACGTTATTTCCTTGAAGGGCTGAAATTGGCACAATTTCTTTGAAATCCATTTGGCTACGGAAATCATCAATTTGTTCCAAAAGTTGGTCTGGGTGCACTTTATCGATTTTATTGATAACCAAAATAACTGGAATGTTAGCTGCTTTCAAGCGTTCGATAATCATGTCGTCACCTTTACCACGTTTTTCGTCAGCTGGGACCATGAAAAGAACTGTCTCAACTTCACGAAGTGTGCTGTATGCTGACTCAACCATGAAATCACCAAGTGCTGTTTTGGGTTTGTGAATTCCTGGTGTGTCGATAAAGACGATTTGTTCGGTATCTGTTGTATAGATACCCATGATTTTGTTACGAGTTGTTTGAGCTTTGTCGCTCATGATAGCAATTTTTTGCCCCATAACGTGGTTCAAGAATGTCGATTTCCCAACATTTGGGCGACCTAAAATCGCTACAAAACCTGATTTAAACATAAGATATAAAGGACGTTAAACGTCCCTACTCCTTTCATTATTTGCA
Organism: Streptococcus sp. 45; assembly: GCF_900108865.1. NCBI lineage: Bacteria > Bacillati > Bacillota > Bacilli > Lactobacillales > Streptococcaceae > Streptococcus > Streptococcus sp. 45. The sequence goes on from NZ_FNXZ01000001.1 coordinate 504,698, forward strand.
AAATATTTTTATCGATTGCCAAAAATCAAGGCAATAATTTTCGGTACAAAAATAATCAATCCTGTAATCACGGCATAAGTTGATACCACCAATACCGCTCCTGCTGCCATATCCTTGGCATTTTTTGCTAGCATTGAAAAATGATAATCACTAGCCAAGTCAACCACATTTTCAAGAGCAGAATTAACCATTTCTAAAGTGATGACTAAAAAGATGGCTAAAAATAAGAATAACCATTCAATCGCAGATATACGAAAAACAGCTCCTGCTGCAGTTGCTAAAATAGCTGACACCATGTGTTTACGCATATTTCTTTCTTCCTTGAAGGCTGTAACTATTCCAGTGATGGCAAATTCCATACTAGATACCAAGGTGCGATTTTTCCACTTTTTAGGGGAATTATTGTCTCTTAAGTCCATAGGCAGTTAAAATTTCTTCCTGTAAAGTAAACATTTCTTTTTCTTCTTCAGGGGTATAATGGTCGTAGCCATTGATGTGTAGGAAACCATGCACCGCTAAGAATCCCATTTCACGTTCAAAAGAATGACCGTACTCTTCTGCTTGTTCACGCGCTTTATCAACAGAGATAAAGAGCTCACCGATATAAGCATCGAATTCATCGAGCATTTCAGCTAGCTCTGGATTTTCAGCTAAATCTTCTTCTGAGAAAGTCAAATCTGACTCTGGTTTGTACTCTAAGCTGATAACATCCGTTGGACGGTCTGTGTCACGGTATTCTAAGTTCAATTCATGGCTGCGCTCATTAGTCACAAAAGTCACTGCCATTTCTTTATTTTCTTTACCAGTCTTTTCAGCAGCAAATTGTAATAAATCTAAAGTTTGATTTTTAATTTCTTCTGAAACTTGACCAGTTTCATCTATCATTTCAACGTACATATCTATCTTCTTTCAAAACTAATTATATCAAGGATATTATACCATATTAAGGATAACAGCGCCATTTTAGGCACTAAGAAACTTTTTTAGACATGCCATTTAATCATAAAAAAAGAAGTAGCCTGAGGAAAGCTACTTCTTTCTGGGAAAAGGAGTCAGAATTGTGTTAAAAAGTTAGTTAATGACCGACTATTTTAGACCATCTTTATTGTAGTTACCAGATTTCACAAGATCGAATCCGACACTGTAAGGGAATTGGTTGCTAGTACCTGGTTGGTTGAAGATGATTTTGGCGTTTACAGTAGCGTATTCTTCTGGGAGATCAAGGTAGAAGTTACCAGCATCATCTTTTGTCATTTGTGTTCCAGGCCATGCACCAAGAGGGTATTGAACTGGGTTACCGTAGTAAACATAAGCATTGGCATTATCCCAACCGCCAGGGTTATCAAATGTTACACGTGTTTTACCAGCAGGAACATCTGGAACTAAGCCAGCTTTAGAATAAACACCTTCAGCTTTGAAATCAAATCCTTCTTTTTGAGGGAATTGAGAACCTTGGTTGTTTGTAAAGATGACTTTCACACCTTCTTCAGCATATGACGCAGGAACTGAGATAGTGTAGCGACCTGTTGAGTCTTTTGTCATCTTAGTTCCAGGCCATGCGCCAAGAAGTTTAGTATCTTTTGCTGAATACATGTAAGCATATACTTCTGACCAGTTATCTGGATTTTGGAAGTAAATGCTTGTTTCAGCGCTAGGATCTTTCATTGTGAAAGTATACGTTTTAGTTGTTGCTTGACCATCAGCACCTGTTGCAGTCAATGTAACACTTGTTGATTGTCCTGCTTCAAGCCCTTCACCAACAGTGATTTTATCACCATCTTGGAAAGCTACTTCTTGACCATTGTCAAGTTTGTAAGTAGCAGACTCAGCATTTTTAGCTTTCAACGTTACTTCTGTTGCAGCAGAAATGCTGTTGTCACCTTCTTTGTAACCATCGATTGAAACTTGTGCAGTAGTATCAGGTTTTGCATCATACAAAACAACTGATGAGCGAGATGACACATTACCAGTGATATGACCATTTGAAACGTTAAATTGACGTCCAGAAACTTGGTCTGTATAAGTACCATCTGCCAATTTTGTATCTGAATTCAATTGTTTGTCGCCATTACCAAGGTTAACAATAACAGCACCTTTATTACCACGTTCAATCATAGCCACTTGTTCATCGCCATTAGGGTTGCGAATGTATTCTGATTCGCCAACCATAGCATTGTGGAATTTGTTAACAGCCTTAACTGTTGGGTCTTTGTAAAGATCACTACCAGCATCACCAATTTGTGATTGACCTGGGAAGCGTGTACCATTACCACCACCTACTGGACGTGAGAAGAACAATGGTGTACCTTTAGCACGCGCTGTGATCATTGACCAACCAAGACGAATATCATCATCACTCATCCAAGTTGATACTTGGTCATCATTAGCATAAGTATCATGAGATTCAACCCATGTAACAAGATTAGATGGATCAACACCTTGCGCTTGATAATTCATCAAGTTACCAGCAGCAGCACGTTTATCTTTCAAGTCATTACGGATTTGATTACCGTAATTAGAAGCTGTAACACTCATCAATTTAGAGTAATCTGCTTCGTGAGAAATGCTATCTTGAAGAACTTCACCATATTGGAATTCAGATCCATTATTCAAAATAACATTCCAGAAATTACTACCATATTCGCCTGGTAACTCAATATGTTTAGCAGTATCATAACGGAAACCATCAGCACCGTCAGCAACTGCTGTTTTCAAGAAATTCAAAAGATATTGTTGAATTTGTGGATTTTGAGTATTCAAATCATACAAACCTAGAAGAGCATTTTGTGTCACATCATAACGGTCATTCCAGTTTTTAATTTCTTTGTTACCATGTGTCCAATTTGGAATTTTTTTGATTTCTGGGCTGATTTGATTGTAATCAGATGTTGTGTGGTTAAGAACAGCATCAACAATAATTTTAATACCATATTGATCAGCCACACGGTTCATTTCTTTAAATTCTTCTTCAGTACCTAATTGGTAGTTACCAATAGTATGCAATGTTGGTTGATATTGATAGTACCAATTTTTCAAGCTCTTATTACCACCATTTCCAACAACAACTTGGTTAATTGGCGATGTTTGAACACTAGTATAACCAGCGTCCTTAATGGCTTGCATATTATCTTTAATAGTATTGAAAGACCAGCACCATGCGTGAAGCACTGTTCCTTCTTTCATTGAGACTTGTTCATCAGCCTTAACAGCATTAGCTTGTGCAAAAATTCCAGCGCTAACCGCTGTCAAAACTAAAAGAGAGCCTAAACCTTTTTTCATTTTCTTTTTCATATTTACTTTATTACGAAGTGACATAAATAATCTCCTATAAAGATAAGTTAAAAATACGCAACCGCTTTCAAAGATAACTAAAAAATAAAGCAGTATTATGCGTGAAACCTGTCCAATCACCGACATATACCTGCGTGTCTAGAAAGAATAATTAGCACATCATTTTCTTATAGGCATTCCTCCAACTTTTATTGCAATCGGTTGCATATTTGTCTATATTATAGCATATTTTTTTGGAAGCGCAACCAAAAAATGTCAATTTTTTGATAATTTAATCAAAAAACTGACAAATTTCTTGTGAAACCTTTTATTTTAAATAGTTTACCTTCGTTACACAAAAATGCTGACTAGTGCCCCAGCCACCAGGACATTTTTTATCATTTGGGAGACGTTCAATTTCTGTCATTCCGAGTTTTGTCAAAACACGAGCAGAAGCTGGATTCTCAAGGGCACAAAAGGCATGTACTTTCTCAAATTCTAAAACCTTAAAGCACAGTTCCAAAATTTTAGCGCTCGCTTCTGTGGCTAAACCATGTCCCCAAAACTTTTTATTGATAATATAACCAATTTCCGCTTCTTTTCCATCTGACCAGTTCATCAAATCAATGGTCCCAATGAACTCTGAAGTCTCTTTTAAGACAATGCCATATCGCCCAAGAGGTGTTTTGAGATAAATATTTTCAATCACTTTTTCGGTCTCTTCGATAGACTGGTTGGCTGGAAAATCCCATTTGGTATTTTCGACATCTGACGTATAGGCAAACATAGCCATGGCATCTGCCATTGTCACTGGACGAAGTAACAATCGCTCTGTCTCAAGTACGCTATGTTCTTTTAATTGTTCTTCTAGCATCTTTTCTTCCTCAAACTCTATTAAAAAAGCGACCTAAAACAGGTCAACTTAGTTATCTTACTTTTCTTTTGGACTCACCATCTCTTCATCAATATGAGTTATCAAATCTTGAAAATCACTAGCCAAATGTTTAGCTTGATCTCCTAGATTTTTTAAAACATCAGCTTCAATTTCAGAATCCAAAGCCTTCAAATCACCTTCTAGTCTTTCAGCTTGACTATTGAGCATTTCGCTCATCTTAGTCAACTTTTCAAGTGACGCACGATCACACATAAATCTCCTCCTGATAAATTTTTTCAGATAAGACTTGTACTTTTCTGGAAATTTTTTGAAACTTCCAGGTACAATGTCTATATTTATTTTACCTAAAAAAGAGAATTTTACTAGTTTTTTTAGATAATCTGGCATTTCTGTCCAAAAAATCCTAGAATCCTATCAATTTTGACTAAATTTTCTTAGGAGTCATGTAAGACAACAAAGTTTGAAATTCACAAGCTAAATCTTTAGCTTCTTCCCCAAAGGTAGCGAAAAATTCTGAACTATTTTCCTGATTGAATGAAGAATACTGGTCAATCAGCTTAAACTTTTGATTCAATTCTTCAGCTTGTTTCGACAGTTGGCTACTCATTTCTGACAAATTCTCAAGCAATTCACGATTATCCATAAAACTTCTCCTTTGATGTGCTTTAACTTATTTCTATCTCTGAAAATATCTTGAAAAATTTCAGTATACCTTATTTTACACTAGAAAACTAGCCTAATTAAGAATTCGCAAATATGAAAATCATTTTTTAAATCAAAAAAAGCCACACCTTTGTGTGACTGAAAAAATTATTTTTCTTCTTTGGTGCTAGCTGGCTGACCAATAGTTTCATAGCTAGCAAAACCTGAGGCACTTGTGCTATCGATAATTTCTTTCTGATGGTGAGCATTTTTGCGCTCGGCGTCTTTTTCATAAGCATTGATAATTTCAGCAACCACAGGGTGGCGAACCACATCGCTCGCTGAGAAATGAACAAAATCAATTTGCTTGATGTGTTTTAGTTTTTCCGTTGCGTCAATCAAACCAGATTTGACTTTCTTAGGCAAATCAATCTGGCTAGTATCACCGTTGATAATCATCTTAGAATTAAAACCAAGACGTGTCAAAAACATCTTCATTTGCATGATGGTTGTATTTTGTGCTTCATCAAGAATCACAAAAGCGTCATCAAGTGTTCGACCACGCATATAAGCAAGTGGAGCAATTTCAATAATGTCGCGCTCCATCAAACGTGTCGTTTGCTCTTTTCCTAAAATTTGATAAAGAGCATCATAAACAGGACGAAGGTATGGATCAACTTTTTCTTTTAAATCACCTGGCAAAAATCCAAGACTTTCACCTGCTTCAACTGCTGGACGTGTCAAAATAATTCGCTTAACTTGACCACGTTTTAAAGCCGTCACCGCCAAAGTCACCGCTAAGAAAGTCTTACCAGTACCTGCAGGACCAATCCCAAAGACCACATCGTGTGATTTAACACTATCCGCATAAACTTTTTGCCCCAGCGTTTTAACACGAATCGGTTTTCCAGAATTATCTTTGATGATTTCTTCTTCATAAAGGGCAACAAATTTGTCAATAGAGCCATTTTGTGCCATTGAAAGAGCCGTTACAACGTCAGATGTATTGACCAACATGCCACGAGAAACCAATACTAACAAAGCTTGAATGGTCACACGCGCTAATTCGACACTTTCTTTATCATCTCCTAAAATCTGCACTCGCTCTGTACGGGCATGAATGATAACCCCTAGATTTTCTTCGATTAATTTCAAATGACGTTCATTTGAGCCAAATAGCGCTAGCACATCATCAGGATGACTTAAGGTAATTTCAACAGAATGCTCTTGCAAATAGAGTCCCTCTTTCTTTTGTGTTTGATAAGCCTATTATAGCTTATTTAAAACAAAAAATCACGACTTACCGTGATTTCCTTTTTGATTTAAAGTTAGCTTACCTTAATGTGCCAAATAATCTTCCCAAATTTTATCAAATTCACTGAGATTAAAAGCAAAGCTAGCCTCATCTTCTAGATAACGACTAATGGTTTCAAAATCATCAGTGTGCTTTGGAAAAGTGGTATCCTCAAAAACAAGGTCAGCTAAAATCGCTACAGGTTCATGACTTTTTGGGTTACGTTGCGTCATTAACCAAGTGTAAAATGACTTTCTCATTTCCAATTTTCCTCCAAAAATGCATGTCTGATAGCGCTACTTTCAGCGTAGTGTTCAGGATTTTTCTTGTAAAAACCTTGGTGATAATCTTCTGCCACATAAAATGGTTGAACGGGTTCAATAGCTGTGACAATCGGATCTTTAAATCGACCTGAGGCTTGCAATGCTGCTTTTGAAGCTTCAGCAATTTCTTTTTGACGGTCATCACTGTAAAAAATAACAGGACGATAATTGTCACCACGATCTTCAAATTGCCCAAAAGCATCTGTTGGATCAGTCTGTGCCCAATAAATCTCTACCAAATCTCCATAAGAGATTTTTTCTTCATCAAAAATAATCTCAACCGCTTCAGTATGTCCAGTCTCATGAGCCTTAACTTGCTCATAAGTCGGATTTTCCACATGCCCACCAGTATATCCAGAACGAACTGATAAAATACCATCTTGTTCTTCAAATGGTTGCACCATGCACCAGAAACAACCACCCGCAAAAATCGCACGTTCCATTCTATAACCTCCAAAAATCTAGTGAGTCTATTATATCAAAAAAATCAAAAATCGAGTTGTCCAGTGAATACTTTTTTCACGTGACTAAAAATCAAAAAAACTTCAATTTTAACTTTAAAAAAAGACCACAGCACGCTTAAGGCATCACTGTAATCTTTTTATATTTAATCCTCGTTTTCGATTAATTCTGTACCGAATTGGTCTTGTTTCACTTTGCGTGCTTTCATCAAGCCACCAAGTGCTTTTTTAAATTGACCTTTAGAAATACCAAATGTTGCTTTGATATCTGCTGGAGATGATTTATCGTTTAGTGTCATAAAGCCACCATTTGATTGCAAATAAGTTAAAATCATTTGTGAATCATTTTCAAGCATTTCAAATGAACGTGGTTTTAATGACAAGTTAAGGGTACGATCAACTTCGCGAAAACCAATAACACGTGCAGTTACTTCTTCACCAAGGCGTGGTTCTGCGTAGCGCTCACTTGGGTGAATAAAACCAAGCATGTTGTTATCTGGTAAGTAAACAAATGTTCCAGATAATTTCAAACGGTAAACAATAGCACGCAATTTTTCATTTTGCATGTTATTGTAAGCTGGTCCAGCCATTTTTTGGAAAACTTCAGGTTGCGCTGGAATTGCCCAGATACGGTCTTTTTTATCCACGTCAAGGTGAACATAAAGTTTATCACCTTTTTTAGGCCAAAGTTCTTTCATATCAGGCAAGACATCAAGTGACACAACAAATTGTTTGTCAGCAAGACCTGTATCCAAAAAGACACCCAAATCGCGGCGAACTTCTGTGACAACACCCCAACCGTAGCTAGTACGAGTTGTGGCAACTTCCGCTGTTGTCATACGAGCTTTTTGGTGCATATCAGTGTAGACAAATCCTTTGACCATATCACCAATCTTATGTTCACCTTCAGCCTTGTCTAACATAAAAGTCACGCCATCTTTTTGTACAAAATACGCTTTCGCATTTTCGTCAATCACAAGTCCTGTGATGACAGTGGCAAGTAAATTATTCATTTATTCTTCCTTTATAAAAGGGAGTGGAAAGTCCACCCCCTAACCTTTTTCTTACTGATTAGACTTCAAGCAATTCTTTTTCTTTGTTTGCTGTCATAGTGTCGATATGTTTAACAGCTTCATCAGTTGCTTTTTGAATATCTTTTTCAAGAACTTTCAATTCGTCTTCAGTGATTTCTTTAGCTTTTTCTTGTTTTTTAGCTTCGTCCATAGCATCACGACGGATGTTACGGATAGCAACTTTAGCATTTTCACCGACTTTTTTAACGTCTTTAGCAAGTGCTTTACGAGTTTCTTCTGTAAGGGCAGGAATAACCAAGCGGATTACTGAACCGTCGTTTGCAGGGTTGATACCAAGATCTGAAGCGTTGATTGCGTGTTCGATATCTTTCAATGATGATTTATCAAATGGAGAGATCAAAAGAACACGTGCTTCTGGAACTGTGATAGAAGCCAATTGGTTAAGTGGTGTCATTGCACCATAGTATTCAACTTGGATACGGTCCAAAAGAGATGCATTTGCACGACCAGCACGAATTGAAGCAAATTCGCGTGCTAATGAGCTGTGTGATTGTTCAAAGCGTTCTTTAGCTTTTTCGATAATAGCATTAGCCATAAATAGTATTAGTCCTCATTTCTTGTTTTTTGGGAAATAGCAGAGCTGACAATTATTTATTTGTCGTGGTGTTCAGCTTTATTTGAAACGGTTGTACCGATAGCTTCACCAAAGACAACACGTTTAATATTACCAGCTTGGTTCATGTTAAAGACAACCAAGTCAATATCGTTGTCCATTGAAAGTGTTGATGCAGTTGCGTCCATGATTTTAAGACCACGTTTAATCACTTCACCGTGTGTCAATTCATCAAATTTGACAGCATTAGCATCTTTCTTAGGATCGGCGTTGTAAACACCATCAACACCATTTTTAGCCATCAAGATAGCTTCAGCGTCGATTTCAGCAGCACGAAGAGCAGCTGTTGTATCAGTTGAGAAGTAAGGTGAGCCGATACCAGCAGCAAAAATCACGATGCGATTTTTTTCAAGGTGACGAAGCGCACGACCACGGATGTATGGTTCAGCAACGTTTTGCATTGGGATTGATGTTTGAACACGTGTATCAACACCATTTTGTTGAAGGCTATCAGCCATAACAAGAGCGTTCATAACTGTTCCAAGCATACCTGTGTAGTCAGCTTGAACACGGTCCATACCAGCTGCAGCAGCTGGTTCACCACGCCAAAGGTTTCCACCACCAATAACCAAAGCAATTTCTACACCTGAACTATGTACTTCAGCAATTTCTTTTGCGATAGTTTTAACAGTTTCAATGTCGATTCCGACACCTTTTTCACCAGCTAACGCTTCACCAGATAATTTAATTAAAATACGTTTATACTTAGGTTCCACTTCAAGTTACTCCTTTTTTTATCTTTATTATTTTAACATAATTTACCTATTTTACCTAGCAAAATTCGTTGAATTTTGAAAGATTAAAAACAGATCAACTATGTGATTCAAACAGATAAATCATTTCCCTTTTCATTTCATTAGAAAGATCACACAGCCCATAAAAAAATCCGTTTCAAAGAAACGGATTCTTCATTAATGTATCAATTAGAATGAGCTTGGATCTACTTTGATACCTACACCTTGTGTAGTAGTGATTGACAAGTTAGTCATGTAAGTACCTTTAGCAGTAGCTGGTTTAGATTTAACCATAACTTCGTGGATAGCTTTGAAGTTTTCAACCAATTTGTCTGCGTCGAATGATACTTTACCGATGATAGCTTGTACGTTACCTGCTTTGTCAGCACGGTAAGTGATTTTACCACCTTTAGATTCTTCAACTGCTTTAGCAACGTCCATAGTTACTGTACCAGTTTTAGGGTTTGGCATAAGGTTACGAGGTCCAAGGACACGTCCAAGACGTCCAACGATAGCCATCATGTCTGGTGTAGCGATAACTACGTCAAAGTCAAGCCAACCGTCGTTGATTTTAGCAACAAGATCGTCTTCACCAACGAAGTCTGCACCAGCAGCTTTAGCTTCTTCAGCTTTAGCACCACGTGCGAATACAAGAACACGTTGTGTTTTACCAGTACCGTTTGGCAATACCATTGCACCACGGATTTGTTGGTCTGCTTTACGAACGTCAATGTTAAGTTTGTATGCAACTTCTACAGATGCATCAAATTTTGCGAAGTTAGTTTCTTTTGCAAGAGCTACAGCTTCTTCTACGCTGTAAGCTTTAGTGCTGTCGATTTTTTCAAGTGCAGCACGCATTTGTTTGCTTTTTTTAGCCATTTAAAATTCTCCTTGTAATGTGGTCATATCGATTTGATTTAAAATCTCCCACGTCACTCATCAAATTACGATGAAGTCTTGCGGGTCTAGCGTGAATTAATCTCAACGGTACAGTGTGTTTACCTCAATTAATCCACTAATTGGGTTGCTATTGATTAGTCAACAACAGTGAATCCCATAGAACGAGCAGTACCTTCAATCATACGCATTGCAGATTCAACATTTGCAGCGTTTAAGTCTGGCATTTTAGTTTCAGCAATTTCTTGTACTTGTGCACGAGTAACTGTTGCAACTTTAGTTGTGTTAGGTGTTCCTGAACCTTTTTCAACACCTGCAGCTTTTTTCAAAAGAACTGAAGCTGGTGGTGTTTTAGTTACGAAATCAAATGATTTGTCTTCATATACTGAGATAACAACTGGGATGATCATACCAGCTTGATCAGCTGTACGAGCGTTGAATTCTTTAGTGAATCCCATGATGTTGATACCTGCTTGACCAAGAGCTGGTCCAACCGGTGGAGCTGGTGTAGCTTTACCAGCAGGAATTTGAAGTTTAACAACTTTTTCGACTTTTTTAGCCATTTATAAAATCCTCCTGTTGTGGTTTTGGCGGTAATTAAGATTTTTACCTCCCACAGATATGCTCAATAGCATACTCATCAATTATACATTAATTTAGAGAAAAAGCAAGGAATTTGCATCAAATATTTCCTAAAAAATGCTTGATTTGACAAGTTTTAGCTTAGTTTTTAAAAGCAAGCACTTTCAACTTTTTGATTCGGCTAAATTTCCTTTACTAGCTTGATCAAAAATTTAAAAGTATTTTTCAAGAAAAATCTTCTAATCATTTACTTCTTCAAACTTTCAGTATAAAATATAAGACATGATGATGTACAAATTATTTTCCTTTTCTTTTATCTTTTTAACACCTATTTTTGCTTATATTCTTGTTAATTTTTTCAATTTAAAACGTTTTGGAATTCTTTTTACTGACCTTGCTTTTCCACTTTTTGCTTTCGAGATTGCTCTGGTCGTTAGTAAATTTTTAGATAGTAGCGTTTTCTTTTACTACTTAATCTGCTTATCTTTGCTGGCACTTACCTTAACAGCATTTTTCTTAAAGAAAAACCATTCATTTTCTTACCGTCGCTTTGGTAAATTTTTCTGGCGTTCAGGTTTTATCGTCACATTTATTTTTTACATTATTGTTTTAATTTTAGTTTTTACACTTGCATAACAAAAACGTTAACCTTTTGGCTAACGTTTTTTTATTATGCTTCTGGAGTTGGTTTGGTCATTAGGACTTTACGAGGTTTTGTTCCTTCTGCTGGTCCGATGACTCCTGCTGCTTCTAATTCATCCATCAAGCGAGTGGCACGGTTAAATCCGACCGACAAGCGACGTTGTAACATTGAAGCACTAGCTTTTTGAGTTTCAAGAACCAAGGCTTTAGCATCTTCAAAGAGTGGGTCACCTTCTTGTGAGCCACCGCCTCCACCTGATTTCAAATCAGATTCAGAAACTTCTCCTGGGTCAAAGCTATCATCATAATCAGCTTCCGCTTGATTTTTAATAAAGCCAACAATGCGTTCGACATCATCGTCTGAGATAAAGGAACCTTGCAAGCGGACTGGGTGGTTTTCATCAATTGGTTTAAAGAGCATATCTCCACGTCCGAGAAGTTTTTCAGCACCATTTTCATCCAAAATGGTACGACTATCTGTCCCAGATGATACGGCAAAAGCAACACGCGACGGCACGTTTGCCTTAATCAAACCGCTGATGACATCAACTGATGGGCGTTGTGTGGCAAGAATCATATGAATACCAGCCGCACGCGCTTTTTGTCCCAAACGGATAATCGCATCTTCCACTTCTTTGCTGGCAACCATCATCAAGTCAGCCAACTCATCTACGATAACCACGATAAGTGGCAATGGAATTTGTTTTTGCTCTGACTGTGCGTTAAATTCTTCAACCTTGGCATTGTAACCAGCAATATTTCGCACACCAAAATGGCTAAAGAGTTCATAACGATTTTCCATCTCATCAACCACTTTTTGAAGCGCACGTGCTGCTTTTCGTGGATTTGTCACTACTGGAATCAATAGGTGTGGAATGTCATTATAAACAGACAACTCAACCATTTTAGGGTCAATCATCATAAACTTGACTTGGTCTGGACGAGCTTTCATCAAAATACTTGCAATGATACCGTTGACGGCAACAGATTTACCTGAACCTGTAGAACCTGCCACAAGTAAGTGAGGCATACGAGCGAGGTCAAAGGTACGAGCAGTTCCATTAACAGCCTTACCAAGTGGGACTTCAAGAAGTTTATTTGGATCTGTATCTGCTTGCTCCCAAAGTTCACGGAAAGTAACTGTAGCAATCTCTGAGTTTGGTACCTCAATACCAACTAATGACTTACCTGGAATCGGCGCTTCAATACGAACGTCTTTTGCTGCAAGAGCCAGCGCTAAATCGTCAGCCAAGTTTGAAATGCGGTTGACACGCACACCAACAGCTGGTTTTACTTCGTATTTTGTAACTGACGGACCGATTTCAGCTCGTTCAACCTTGACATCAATACCAAAACTATTAAAGGTGTCTTCTAGAACTTTGATATTTCTGCGAACAATGTTTTTTTCTTTTGACTGATTCTTTGGTTTATCAGGTGCAAATAAATCAATGGTTGGAAGCTTGTAAAGAAGATTTGCCTTAGCCGTGAAATCAACTTCTAATGGTTCCCCATCATCTTCTTGATCAAGCATTTCTTGCTCAGCTGGTGTCACTTCTGGTTCAAGATTTTCTTCAGAAGCTGCTTCTTTCAAACCTTCTGGCACATGCTCATAAGCCAAAATTTCAGGTTCAACTGCAGCATTTTCAGCTGGAATATTGTCAAACAACGATGCTTCGTTGTCATCTGGACCATCTAAAATCTCACCAGTCTCTTGATCAACCGTTAACTGAGCCAAACGTTCTTCTTCAGCTTTTTGAGCTTTTTCTTGACGTTTTTGCTCGGCAAGCGCACGTTTTTCCTCACGTTTGACAAAGCGTTTTTGCTTTCTGATTTCATGTTTGGCAGACCACTCTTGTGATTTTTCTTTGAAGAAATCAATCATGTCATAAACTTCCCAAGGACTCATCAAAAATAGTCCAAGAATAATGAAAAGTCCCCCAATCAAAAATGTGCCAACATTTGAAAAAAGAAAAGCAACGGGTTTGTATAAAACAGCGCCAAGCATACCGCCACCAACAAATTTAGTGACTTTGAACTTGACCAAATCACTAAAAATCAAGCCAGCTGTTGTGGAGAAGATTTCCTTGTTGCGAAAAGCTGCCAGCGAGAAAAGATAAGCATGCCATTCTAACAAGAGCCCAATCATGGTCACCACAAAACCGCCAATCAGACCAGTCTGCTTATGAAACCACTTAAATCCAAGAAAATAGAGTAGGACTGCAACCATCAACACGTAAGCCAAGCTTCCTACTGCTAGCCTCACAAGATTGTAAACCGTTATTCCAAAAATTCCCAAGCGAGCCATCGCAAAGAAAAAAATAACCGCTGTCACAATTGCTAAAATAAAGCGTTCCAGTGCCTTTTGTCTTTTTATTTCTGCTTTTGTCGGTCGCCGTGTTTTACGACCTTTTCTTCTACTTTTTGATTTTGCCATACCCTTATTATAGCATTTTTTAAGCTTTTAGGTTATTAGCGTAGATTTATGATAAAATGAAATAGCTAAATAACTTCAATAATTTTATTGACACTTTGTCACCATAAGGATTTACTGATATGACAACTATTTGTCAATGAGGAGGTAACATGAAAAAACTATTGTCACTTGGTTTAACAATCGCCTGCTTGGCTACTTTATCTGGTTGTGAAAACATGACCCGAGCTATTCGTGGAAATAATTATGTCGATGCTAAAGCAGCAGCAAGTTCTTCTGCCGCACAAGCCAGTGCCAGCGCATCATCATCAAAAGCATACCAAAAAGAGATCAAAAAAGCTCTTCAGGCAGATGCGTCTGCTTTTCCTCAATTATCAACAGATGTTGCTCAAAATGAAGCTGAAGTCATCATGCATACCTCTAAAGGTGACATTACTATTAAACTCTTTCCAAAATACGCACCACTTGCCGTGGAAAATTTCCTAACTCATGCTAAGAAAGGCTACTACGATGGGCTTCTATTTCACCGCGTGATTTCTGATTTTATGATTCAGTCTGGTGACCCTAAAGGAAACGGCACAGGAGGAGAGTCTATCTGGAAAGGTAAAGACAAGAAAATCGATTCTGGTAATGGTTTTGCTAATGAAATCTCACCTTACCTCTATAACATCCGCGGTGCACTAGCCATGGCAAATGCTGGCGCTGATACCAATGGTAGTCAATTTTTCATTAACCAAAATCCAGCTGACCAATCTAGTCAGCTCTCAAGCGACAGCTATCCAAAAGCAATCATTGATGCTTATACTAAAGGTGGTAACCCAAGCCTTGATAAAAACTACACCGTATTTGGACAAGTTATCGAGGGTATGGATGTTGTTGACAGCATTGCTAAAGTCGATACTGACAGCAATGACAAACCAACCAGCGATATTACCATCACTAAGATTGACATTGTCAAAGATTACAACTTTAAATAATCCCTAAAAAATCAAGCTAGGACTTCCTGCCTTGATTTTTTGCTTGTTTTCCAAAAATAATCCTATAATAACAAGCTTTCCACCTCACGGTTAAAAGATTTTTGCTATAATAGAAGAACAGAAAGCGAGATAAGATGACACCAAATAAAGAAGATTATCTAAAATGTATCCATGAACTAGGAGAAACTAAAACTAAGATAACCAATAAACGAATTGCTGCCTTAATGCAAGTTTCAGCACCAGCTGTAACCGAAATGGTCAAAAAAATGATTGCCGAAGGGCTCATCGTAAAAGACAAAGAGGTTGGCTACTATCTGACCAGAAAAGGTTTATTATTAGTCTCACAACTTTATCGAAAACACCGCCTCATCGAGGTCTTTTTGGCTAACCACCTTCATTACAATGCTGATGAAATCCACCAAGAAGCTGAGGTGCTTGAACACACGGTCTCTACAATCTTCATTGACCGCCTAGAAGAAAAACTCAATTATCCTGAATTTTGCCCACACGGTGGGACAATTCCTAAAAAAGGCGAGCTCTTGATTGAAGTTCACAACCAAACACTCAGCCAGATTGAAGAACTTGGCACTTATCAAATCAGCCGTACTCACGATGAGGCTCACTTGTTAAACTACCTTGAAGAACACGGCTTATCAATTAACGATACTGTTGAATTGGTTAAAGTTGATGACTATGCTAAGACACATACTCTTGCCTATCAATCACGCCAACTCGTGATTCCTGAACGAATCGCTGAACAAATTTATGTTCAAAAAGTTGACTAAAATTCCATATTAAAAGCCTGAGGCACTTGCCCCAGGCTTTTTCTGACTTAAGCTAATTTTGCAAGGAATGTCATCAAGATTTTTGCTGATTGTTTACCAGCTTCCAAGATGAATTCATCAAATGTAATGTTGGCATCGTGTGCAGCTGTATCTGACATAGCACGAACAACGATAAATGGTTTGTGCAAATTGTGAGCAGCTTGCGCAATTGCAGCTCCTTCCATTTCAACAGCTTGAACTTCTGGGAAGCGTGCTTTAATCGCATCGATTTTATCTTGCCCAGCAATAAATGAATCACCTGTCGCAATCAAACCAATTTTGCTATCAATGTTAGCTTCCGTTAACACTTGTTCAAATGTTTTAACAAAGTTTTGGTCTGATTCAAAATAAAGTGGTTGCGCAGCCATTTGACCGTAATCATAACCAAAAGCTGTCACATCAACGTCGTGGTAAACTAATTTATCAGCCACAACAACGTCACCAATCTTCAAACCAAGAGCTACTGCACCTGCTGAACCAGTATTAATCACAGCATCAACGCCAAAATGGTCAGAAAGAATGGCAACTGACATAGCTGACATAACTTTACCAATACCTGATTGAACAAGAACAACTTGATGGTTTCCTAACTTACCTTCATAGTAAGTATTCCCCAAAATGTCGTGTTCTGTTTTGTCACCAAGATTTTCAACAAGAAGTTTTAATTCTTCTTCCATTGCGGCAATAATTCCAATTTTCATCTCAAAAATACAAGAGCAATACCAACTGTTTTTTTCCAGAGTTATTCCCCTTGCTTCTCCTTCTAATTTTTATAGATTAAATACTGCGAAAAAGAGTGCAATCAATAAAATAACAACAATAAACATAATCATGTTAAGTTTTCGTTGAAATTTACTGCGTTTCGCATTTTCAATTCGACGACTTTTGTAAACATGCTGATCGTCTTTTTTGCGGTCTTTCCATTTGTCCAAAACACCACGAGAGTCTTCATAATCCTCATAAGGATCATAGCTAGTCAAGGTATCATATTGGTCTGTTCGAATGACCTTCGTTTCTTCATCATCTTCTAAGTAATTATCGTCATAAAAGATTTCACCACGGTTAGCACGTTCGATTATCTCGTCTGTTAAAAGTGGTCTACCCATTTTTTATCCTCCAAAATGCAGAGCATAATATTGAAGGGCTATGATTGTTTTAGCATCTTCGATTGCTCCAGATTTGACCAAATCCATGCATTCTTGATAGCTTAATTCAAGAATTTCTAAAACTTCATCATCATCTTGTGGTCGTGGATTTGGCACTTTTTGCAAATGAGTTGCTTGATAAAGCTTAATTTTTTCATTGCAAAAACCAATGGCAGTGTAAAACTCATGAATTTGTTTTAACTCGCCAGAGTATCCTGTTTCCTCTTCTAATTCACGCGCAGCGGCATCCTTCTCAGAGCCGTTTTCACCAATTTCGAGCTTACCAGCAGGGATTTCATAAGAAACTTTTTCAATAGCCTTACGATATTGTTTAACCAAAATAATTTTATTCTCATCAGTTACAGCTAAAACAGCAACTGCTCCGCGGTGAAAAATCAATTCACGCTTGGCTTGTCCTAGATTATTTGGTAATTCAACATCATCGACAACAACTTTAATCACATGCCCATCAAAAATCTCTGTTCGCTTGAGCGTTTTTTCTTCAAAATCCATACTAAGCAATCTCCCTTAAAATATTTCCACATTAAATTTTACTACAAAGTCCCAAGAATTGCTATTCCAATACGCTTAAACTGCTGAAATATCCATGAAATCTACTTAATTTTTCTAAAAAATAGAAAAAGAGGGTGAGCTTGTCATCCTCTTTTCAAATGCCAAAAAGTTTAGCAAAAATGATTATTTTTTGTTATTTGGGTGGTGTGGTTTGTTAAGGGCATAACCTGCTTTATTAACTTGACGACCACGTCCAATGGCAAGAGCATCTTTTTCAACATCTTGGTAAATTGTAGAACCAGCTGCTGTAAGAGCATTGTCACCCAAAGTTACTGGAGAAATGATTGTTGAGTTACTTCCAACAAAGACATTATTTCCAATAGTTGTGTTGAATTTGTGTTGTCCGTCGTAGTTAGCAATAATAGTACCAGCTCCGAAGTTAACATCGTGTCCAGTTGTTGTATTTCCAATGTAAGTCAAGTGACCTGCTTTTGTTCCTTTACCAACAGTTGATGATTTCACTTCAACAAAGTTACCAACGTGAACTTTTTCTTCAAGTGTTGAATCAGGACGCACGTGAGCAAATGGACCAATGGTAACACCATCTTTAACCACTGATTTTTCAATCATAGAGTTTGTGATAACCACATTTTCACCGATTGTTGAATCAACAAGGTATGTTCCATTTGTCAAAACAGAACCTGCACCAATTTTTGTATTTCCTTTAAGGGTAACGTTGGCTTCAATCATCACATCTGGAGCAATTTCAACGTCAACATCGATGTAAGTTGCTGCTGGATTTTGGAAAGTAACACCGTTAACCATGTGTTTTTTATTGATGCGACGACGCATGATATCTTCTGCAGTAGAAAGTGCTACGCGGTCATTAACACCAAGACTTTCATCAAAATCATGAAGAACATAAGCACCAACTTTTTCACCAGCGTTACGGAAAATTGAGATAACATCTGTCAAGTAGTACTCACCTTGAGCGTTGTTTGTGTTGATGTTTTTAAGAGCTTCAAACAAACGTTTGTTATCAAAAACGTAAGTTCCTGTATTGATTTCTTTGACTTGGCGTTCAAATTCAGAAGCGTCTTTTTGTTCAACGATTTTAAGCACTTCACCATTTTCGTTGCGGATGATACGTCCGTAACCAAATGGATTTTCAGCTGTTGCAGTTAAGATAGTCGCAACGTTTTTGTGGCTAACGTGGAACTCAATCAATTCTTTCAAGCTTTCACCAGTGATAAGTGGTGTGTCACCTGCAATAACAAGTGTTTGCCCTTCAAGACCAGCCAACTCATCTTCTGCCATCATGACAGCATGACCAGTTCCAAGTTGTTCAGTTTGCATGACAAATTCTGATTTGCCAGCTAAAACTTCACGAACCATTTCAGCTTTATGACCAATAACAGTCACATTTTTTTCTGGATTCAAAGCTGATACGGCACGGAAAACGTGTTCTAACATTGTAATGCCAGAAACTTTATGAAGGACCTTAGGAAGGTCAGATTTCATACGTGTTCCTTTACCAGCTGCTAAAATAATTGCGTAATTTGACATGACTATAATTCCTTAAAAAAATAGAGTAGATTTGCAAGTTATGAAAGGAAAATTCCTTACATTAACTTACACAAGCTACTCCATTATATCACATTTATAAGCATTGGGCTCATTTTTATCCATTAGAGGCTGTTAACAGCTGCTTCTAAAACTTCCATCACCAAACGGCTGTGCTCAAGCGCCAGTTTCATGGCTGTCATATCTTGGTGCTCGATGATAGCTTGGAAAGCCACAAATTCATCATGCATGCGGTGATTAAGTGAATTTTCATTAATCATTGTCATGCTTTGACCATTAAGACTTAACGACAACTCTGGCATACTGTTGGTTGGTCCAAGAACGGCAATTGACCCTTTATTTCCTTGAATAGTTGATTTAATATCTGCAGAGCAATCCTTGGCACCAATACAAGCCGCCTTGAAATTGCCATAATCCATAACCAAGATTCCTGAAGTGTCAACACCTCGTTCCATATTGGCTAAATATTGCACTCGTTCAGGCTTACCAAACAAACCAACAACCAAATGAATATTGTAAATATTTAAGTCACGAAGGGCTCCGCCACCTTTTGCTGGGTCAAAAGCTGGTGCAATTTCACCACGTTTAAAGGCATCATAACGTGATGAATATTGAGAATAATTGCACTCGACAATCTTAATATCCCCAAGTTTTGCTAGGTTAGCTTTGATAGAAGCAAAATTGCCAAGGTATTGGTTAGTGATAGCTTCAAGCAAGATACGATTTTTTTGCTCTGCAATTTTTGCTAAGTCCTCAAATTCTGCCAAAGTCAGCGTAAATGGCTTTTCACAAATGACATGTTTGCCAGCCAACAAAGCTTTCTTCGCGTAGTCATAATGCAGGTGATTAGGAAGGGCAACATAAACCGTATCCACTTCTGGATTTGCCAAAATACTTTCGTAATCGCTGCTTGCTTGAGCAATAGCATAAACTTCTGCCAACTCTTGAGCTTTACCAAGGCTACGTGGCGTTGATAAAATAGCCGTTAATTCAATGCCATTGATTTCTTTTAAAACAGGTAAAACCTCGTCGACGATTTTCCCTGTTCCTAAAATAGCTAATTTCATGGAGTTCCTCCTCAATGTCTTCTAAGCACAGTTTAACACAAGTTTGTTTCACAAACTGATATTATAACAAGTATTTCTCATACTATCCTTTGGGATAAACCACTTCAAATTCTTCTAAAACGATGAGACTTTGACCATTAAAAGTCAAACCATAGTCATCATAATAAGGTTTAAAAAAGTCTTCATGAACTTGCCTCCAGTAGGCAAGAGTTTTATCCCCTTCACCTTCTTTAAAAGCATGTTCCTCAGAAACTTCATCAAATGCTACCACAGAAACTTTTTTAATCTGAATAATGCAAACCGCTTGGTCTTTGCTATCTAATACCACATCATAGGAGCCAACTTCAGGTAACGGGTCATTGTCAACTGCGTATAAGTCATAGGCTGAGGCAGTAGCTGTTTTTGTCCCCTCAAGGACTAGCTGTGCTAATAAATCTGGCTGTGCTCCAAACTGCCAAGCATCAATATCATCACCAATTGAGGGATTGATTTGCTTGTATTCATTCCATAGTTCTTGTGCGTTCATGTTTATCTCCTATTCTTTTCTGTCTTACTTCTTCTTACAATCTGTATGACAGAAATTTCCACTATGGTTTTCTCCTCTTCATTTTGAAGCCTCCTTTTTATGCCTCTACTTCAAACTCCAACCACCATCGATTTTGACAATTTCGCCTTGCATAGATGTGGCTTTTCCTGATGCTAAAAATCCAGTCAGCTCAGCGATTTCCCCAGGATTACTCCAACGTCCGATTGGTGTTTCTTGAGCTACCCAATCAGCCAAGCCACCTGGTTCAAAGTCGCTGGCTGTCATGGCTGTCTTAACTGCACCTGGTGCGATACCAAACACTTGAATCTTGTCTTTAGCATAATCAAGTGCCAGCTGACGCGTAAAGCCAGCCAGAGCGTGCTTACTAGCTGTATAAGCTGCTCCGCCGCCGCCTGCGATAAATGAAGCAATCGAGCACATGTTAATGATGATTCCTGATTGTCTTTCAACCATTTTAGCCAAATAGTGGCGGGTGATTTTAACTGTCGCAAAGAAATTAGTCTGAAACACGCGTTCTAATTCATCGTCTAATACCTCAAGTAGAGGTTTGTAAGCGTCGAGAATTCCAGCGGTGTTACACAAGATATCTACGTCTGAAACAAAATCGTAGAGCGGAGCTAAATCCGTCGTCAAATCTAGCTGTAGAAAATGAAAGTTATCATTGTGAATCTCAGGCGCTTGCGACTTATCAACGCCGTATACCGCGCAGCCATTTTCCAAAAAAAGTCGCGCTTGAGCAAGCCCAATTCCTGAGCTAACACCTGTGATAAGTACTTTAGTCATGGACTTCGACCCAATCAGTAGCTAGGACGTCACATGGTGTTGGTGACCACATTGAAAAACCTTCGCCCTCACCTGACACATTGATAAGGAAGTAAGGTGTCACTGGAAGTGCCACGCCGTTTTGTTCAATGCTGTCAAAGAGTTGAACGTAATTTTCTGCTCCACCCCAACCAGTGCGTACATATTTTTTCTTAGCCTTCAAACCAGGCAAAATTTCTTCAAAAGTCATTTCTCTCTCCTTGATTGTTAATATCACTAGTATACCAAAAAACGAGCACCTAGGCTCGTTTTAGTTATCGTCTTAAAATTTTCTTAATTAAAGCTACAACTTTATGTAGTAATGGTCGTGGGTAGTAACGGAAAGTTCCCATTTTGCGGACAATGTAGCCATTGAAGTTTTGTTTGAAACGAAGGACACCATCGCTACCATCAAAAATGCCTTGAATACCAAGGAAAGTATAGAAATCAATACCACGTTTCAGTGCTTCTGTCATCACGTGTTCTTGCAGAGCAACTGGGGCATAGAATTTGTTAAATTCAGTGTATGAACCACTGAAAAGATAAACAGCTTCTTGTGGTGTGTAAACAAAGAGACTTCCTGCTAAGACCACATCCTCTGAACCGTGTTTTTCAATCAAGGCTTTGGCTTCTTTTAGACGAACATCAAATGTCGCAATTTGTTTGTCCAACTGAGCTTTTTGCTTATTAACCTTGGCTGAGTTAACGCCATCAGCGATTTTTTGATTTAAAACAGCTAACTCTGCTGCAATCTTGTCATGACCTGCTTGCACATTTTTGAGATAATCTTGAAAATTAATACTTGCAATCATGAACTCACAAGCCTCTCCAAAACTATCATAAAATGCTTCGTAATAATCTAAAGGCTTATCCGTGTATTCTCGTCTAGCAGAGGTTGACACTGTGATTTCTTTAAAAATATACAATTCATCACGCTCTAGCTTGCGAACTTTGATACCAAATGAATTCGTTTTTTTAGCTAGAGGACGACCTTTTTTACTAAAGGATTTTGTCAGAGTTTCGGGTGTTAACCCTGATAAATCTTTTACGTAATGCCAATCAGGCTCACCTCCTGGATAGCCAGTTTGTAGGCCATCATAGTGATAACCAAGCTCCGTCAAACAAGTGATTAACTCAGGCTTTTCATCGTCGTTTGGCTTGCCATGACTGTCAAAACTTTGATAAGTATCATAAGGTTTGACAATAAGCTCAAAAGCACCATTTTCCTTAGCGTAAGCTTTTAGTTCCTTATAGAATTCAGAAAGGTAACTTGGATTTGTTGAAGCTGGACCTGAATTAATTTCCATATGAAGTCCACCAGTCATTGGCATGCTGTAAAGCACACCTGCTACTTGGATTGCACCATCAGCTTCCAAGCCTAAAAATGTGATGTCAAAGCCACGTTTTTCAAGTAAATCAGCCATTTGCACCGATTGCATGAAAGAGCGTTCTTTAAAACGTGTGTCTAGTTTTTCATAATCTTCTCGTGATAAGATTTTTAATGTCATTTCTTATTCTCGATTCTAAAAACGTTGTTTAATGCGTCAGTAAATTTATCAAATGAAACTTAAGTGGAAATTAACAGTCTTTTTTCAGAATTTCCTTTATCTTTTCAATTTTCTTTTCATTTGAGAGCAAGCTAAATACCCAGTTCCTACAGTATAAAGCTACTGTGAGAACTGAGTATTTTTAAGTATTTATGCTAATAAAAATTATCCGATTTGGCTTCCATTTGGTACGCTTGGATCAACTGTAAGAACTGTTAAGTTACCATCGTGTTCAGCTGATAGAATCATACCTTGGCTGACAAGTCCCATCATTTTACGTGGTTTCAAGTTTGCAACGATTTGCAATTTTTTACCAACCAATTCTTGTTCATTTGGATAGAATTTCGCAATTCCTGATAGGATTTGACGATCTTCGCCATCACCAGCATCAAGACGGAATTTTAGAAGTTTTTCTGAAC
This sequence comes from Streptococcus sp. 45, assembly GCF_900108865.1. NCBI lineage: Bacteria > Bacillati > Bacillota > Bacilli > Lactobacillales > Streptococcaceae > Streptococcus > Streptococcus sp. 45. Next base: position 528,000 of record NZ_FNXZ01000001.1, read on the forward strand.
CTTCAACTTTAGAAACTTCTTTGACTTCAGCAACACGAATTTCAACTTTGTCAAAGTCATCAAATTTGATAGCTTTCTTCTCGTTTTTAAGTTCTAATTGAGTTGGATCCCATTCTTTTTCTTCTGCGACAACAGCGCCAGCGCCCATGTTAGCTTTGATGTAATCAATTTCAGCTTCCATGTCAAGACGTGGGAAGATTGGTGTTCCTTTAGCAACCACTTTAACACCTTCTGGGAAACCTGAAAGTGCAAGGTTTTCAAGGTCAAAGTTAGCACCAAGACCAAGTTGTTCCATGATAGCATTTGATGTTGTCATCATGAATGGTTGGATAAGGTGAGCAACCACACGAAGGCTAGCTGCCAAGTGAGCCATTACTGCTGCTAATTCATCACGTTTAGCTTCATCTTTAGCAAGTACCCAAGGAGCTGTTTCGTCGATGTATTTATTTGTACGTGAGATGATACTCCAAACGGCATCAAGAGCGCGTGGGTAATCAACAGCGTTCATTTGTTTGTGGTATTCAGTGATTTTTTCAGCGACAAGTGCTGCTAAATCAGCGTCAAATTCAGTAACGTTTTCAACATAAGTTGGCACTTCACCACCGAAGTATTTGTTAATCATGGCAACGGTACGGTTAAGAAGGTTACCAAGGTCGTTGGCTAATTCATAGTTAATACGTCCAACGTAATCTTCTGGTGTAAATGTACCGTCTGAACCAACTGGAAGTGAACGCATGAGGTAATAACGAAGTGGGTCAAGACCGAAACGTTCAACCAACATTTCTGGGTAAACCACATTACCTTTAGATTTAGACATTTTACCGTCTTTCATGACAAACCAACCGTGGGCAATCAAGCGTTCAGGCAATTTCATGTCAAGCATCATCAACATAATTGGCCAGTAAATTGAGTGGAAACGAAGGATATCTTTACCAACCATGTGGAAGACTGTTCCGTTCCAGAATTTATCAAAGTTTGCGTGGTCTTCTTGACCATAACCAAGTGCAGTTACATAGTTAAGAAGAGCATCAATCCATACGTAAACAACGTGTTTTGGATTTGAAGGGACTTTAACACCCCATGTAAATGATGTACGGCTGACAGCCAAATCTTCAAGACCTGGTTCGATGAAGTTTTTAATGATTTCGTTCATACGACCATCAGGTTGAATGAAGTCTGGGTGTGCGTGGAAGAATTCTACCAAGCGATCAGCGTATTTTCCAAGACGTAGGAAGTAAGATTCTTCAGAAACCCATTCAACTTCGTGTCCAGAAGGAGCAATACCACCGATGACTTTACCATTTTCATCACGGAAAACTTCTTCCAATTGGCTTTCTGTAAAGAATTCTTCATCTGAAACTGAGTACCAACCAGAATACTCACCTAAATAAATGTCATCTTGTGCCAACAATTTTTCAAAAACTTCGGCAACAACTTTTTCATGGTAATCGTCAGTTGTACGGATGAATTTATCGTATGAGATATCAAGCATTTTCCAAAGTTTTTTAACATCAGCAGCCATACCATCAACGTAAGCTTGTGGTGTGATACCAGCTTCTTCAGCTTTTTGTTGGATTTTTTGACCGTGTTCGTCAAGCCCTGTCAAATAAAAGACATCATAGTTCATCATACGTTTGTAACGTGCTAAAACGTCACAAGCGATTGTTGTATAAGCTGAACCAATGTGAAGCTTACCTGATGGGTAGTAAATTGGTGTTGTAATGTAAAATGGTTGTTTACTAGTCATTTTCTTTCCTTTCAAATAGGAGCTAATGAAACTCCCTTATTGATAACACCTAATTATAACATAATTTTATAGCTGATTATAGGTTAAATGGTCATGCAATACGAAAAAATCGTATTCAAAAGAGCTTGGAATTTTTATTCCAAACTCTTCACTGTCTATTTTTGATTAGTTACTTCAAACTTAGTCAAGTAATTATCATCTTGAAGTTCACCTTTAAATTCATCCCCAACAGCAAGGAAAGGAAGTTTGTCTGTTGTATCAGTCGTTGCTTTAACTTTGTAAATCTCTCCTGATGATGAGATGTAGTAAACTGTTGAGCCTGAAATCATTTGGCTGGCTAATTTATCTACCACTCCAGTGATTACTTTGACTTTTTTGGCTTCGCCAGAATTGTCAGCAACACCAGACAAAGCTGAAGTATCTGAATCTGTAAATTTAGCAATCAAAGTCTCGATATCATTATCAACGGTCACTTGTTGGTAATCTTCTGCATCAACGATAGCGTAAGATTTAACCAAACCAGCAGCATCTTTAAGAGAAACAAGATAATAAGCTTTGCCATCCAATTTCACCAAGGTTGGCGCTGTTGCTTCATAATGTTTTTCTTGTACTTCTCCTTCGGCTGATTCTTGCGCAGCAGTTTCAGTCGCTGATGCCAATTTATAATTTGTCACTTCACGAGTACGCATGTTGACCAAGATAAAGCCAAGGTTTGAAGAATCAGCAGTAGCCGATGTGATACCTGTGTAGAGGTAAATATCTGAACCAATTGAGATATAGTTGTAACTATCCGTTGTCTTTTTCACACCTGTTTGGCTAAAGACAGTATTCCAGAAACCTTTTTGATAAGTGTAATAATCATCAACACGGCTAATTACATTATTAGCAGAAAAGACGCGGTCAACCCATTTTGGAACATCTTTAAGGTCATAACGTTTTGTCTCACCCGTAACCGCATTAAGCAAAATCGCTCCTGTTGGGTCGTTAGATGTCAACATGAACTTAGGTTTATAGGTAGTTGCGACATAGTAAGGATTGCCTTTATCATCAACTTCAAACGATGGGTCCCCAAAAATCACTGTTGGGTATTTTAGGCGTAAATAGCGGAGCGTATCATTGAAGAAGTATTCAGAATCAGAATATTTCATTCCTTTATCGAGTTTAACTAGCTCTGCTTTACCAGTTGTTTGGTTAACTTTGACATAATAACCAATTCCGTCTTTGTGGTTAGAGAACCATTTCCAGAAAGATTTGTATTCAAGTGGCGATACACGGTAAGGTTGCTCACCAATTGTCACTTGACGATAATCATCTGAAATACCAAATTGTGAAACTTTATCAATCGTTCCAAGATAAGTGTCACCAATTTTCTTAGCTGATGAACGGTCAAGCAAAGCCAAGTGAGAAATGTCAGTCTCTGGGAAATCAGAAGTAAAATCAGCATCTTTGACCTTGATTACATTAGCATAACTTTTTGCTCTAAACAAACGAGAGTTAAGGAAAGTTGACGCACCAAGAATAAGTAAAATCGCCGCAATAACAAAGCTGATAGCAGACAAAGCTTTTCCAAAAGCTGGTTTCGGTGCTGAAACTACTTTTCGAGCACGACTGCCTGGCACTTGGAAGGTCACTTGTTGGACTTTGCCACCAAGAGACAACAAGGCAATGACTCCGAAGGCTAAACACAAGCCCTCTAAAACAAAAAGCCAAAATGCTACGCTAAAAATATTAATGGGCGGTAAAAAAATCCAATAGCTGATTAGCATTACTAAAAACCATAAAGCAATTAACCAATAGGATACCGTCTTTTTCATCACAATATCTCCTTTAATTTTGTTCTATCATTATAACACAATTAAACAATTTTACAGCTAAAAAACTAAGCAAGTCAGTTTTTAGGCTTTTCGACTAAGAAGAAAAGAGTAAATCATCGGCGCAATAATCATAATAGCAATGACTACTCCCATCACGTAAGGCAAAGCCACTTGAATAAAACTTTCAAGCAAGATAAGCAAACCACCAAGCACCCAAAGTTTACCTGCCATGCGGTGTGTCTTATGCCAATTTTTGTCATCAGACAACGTCCAAGGAATGCGAATACCGATGGTATGATTGCGATGTGTTTTTGGCAAATAATTTCCGAGGATTATAAAAATAATCCCCAAAAAAGCTGTCACAAGAGTCGGACTATTCTTCACCCAGCCAAGAGCATTCGCATAAATTGACCCTTGAACAATGAAACTTGAAGCTGGAACAATCCAAGCATAGAGCTTTCTCATTTTAGCTGGAACCGTTACTTTCACAGACACCCTTTCAAGTGAGGCTAAAGCGATGATCTGAAAAAGCACAAATAAAATTGGGAAAGCAACAAGGGTAAAAAGCTTGCTACTATAGCCATCAGCTTGCCCATCAATTCCAAAATGGGTTGGTATTTGCTCTGGCAAAGCTTTCCAGAAAAATGCCCCAATCAAAGCTGGCAAAACAATCACAAAACTTGTTAATATAAGTTGTTTTTTATTCATTTTCATCTCCTGATCTCTCCTTTAAATCCGCAAACCAAGTCATAATATCTTCTAAAACAGAAGTACACAGCTCATAGTAAATAAAATTCTTCTCACGCCTTTCAACCACTAAACCTGCTTTTTTCAAAATGCTCAGATGATGCGAAATAGTTGCCCCAGCAAGATCGAAATGACTAGCAATTTCACCAGCTGTCAAAGATTTTTCCTTTAATAAGGTCAAAATCTCTCGGCGAATAGGATGAGAAAGTGCCTTGAATGTCTCTGCAAATACCATAACAATCCTCTACTTATCTAAAAAACTATTTAGAAATTTATCTAAATAGATTATAATCCTTTAAAAAAACAGTCACAAGAAAAAAGCATTAAAATCGCATGCCAGTTCATTTTTTGCTAAAATAGAAACTAACGATTAAACTTTAGAAAGAAGAAAAAAAGCTTTGTTCACCCAAGGCTTTGGGATAAGAATATGAAACTCATTTCATGGAATATTGACTCAATCAATGCTGCTTTAACTAGTGATTCAGCCAGAGCTGTTCTTTCACGCGCCGTCATTGATACTTTGGTAGCTGAGGACGCTGACATTATCGCTATCCAAGAAACAAAACTCTCAGCAAAAGGACCGACAAAGAAGCACCTTCAAATTTTGAATGACTACTTCCCAGATTATGACATTTCTTGGCGTTCTTCCGTTGAACCAGCTAGAAAAGGCTACGCTGGGACAATGTTCCTTTATAAAAAAGGGTTAACACCAGAAATCTCTTTTCCAGAAATCGGTGCCCCCGATACTATGGATAGTGAAGGTCGCATTATCACGCTTGAATTTGACAATTTCTATGTCACGCAAGTCTATACGCCAAATGCTGGCGATGGTCTTAAACGATTAGCCGAACGTCAACTTTGGGATGAAAAATATGCTGACTACTTAGCAGAACTCGACCAAAAGAAACCAGTTTTAGCAACCGGTGATTATAATGTTGCCCACAATGAAATTGACCTTGCTAATCCAAATTCAAACCGCCGCTCTGCTGGATTTACCGATGAAGAGCGTGCTGGTTTCACCAACTTATTAGCCAAAGGTTTCACAGATACCTTCCGCTTTATTCATGGTGACATTCCAAATGTCTATAGCTGGTGGGCACAACGTAGCAAGACAAGTAAAATCAATAATACTGGCTGGCGCATCGACTACTGGCTCACTTCAAATCGCATTGCTGATAAAGTTACAAAATCTGAAATGATTGATTCCGGTACACGCCAAGACCACACACCAATTCTTTTAGAAATTGATTTATAGAAAAAAGTCATCTAAGTTTCAATTAAGCTTAGATGACTTTTTCATTATTCAACTCCTTTTAAAGCTTCAACCATATTAATGGTTTTAATTTTATGACTGATAATGAGGGTTGTGACTGCAGATGTCAACCAGACTAGGACACTGGCAATCAAAAGAACTTGCCAAGTGATGTAGGCTGTGTATTCAATACGAATGGTTGAGAAGGTTGCCACATAACATCTCAAGAACCAGATTCCCATTGGAATTCCCAAAATCCAACCAATTGATGTTGTCATTAGATTTTCAATCATGGTAATCAATTGCAAATTTTTCTTAGAAAAACCGAGAACTTGAAGCGTTGCATAATCGCGCATCCGTTCGACAAAATTCAGAGAACCAAGGTTGTAAAGAACAACGATGACAAGTAGCAAAGCAAAGCCGATAATCATCAAAAACACACTCATCAAACTATTCACAAAATCATAAGCATTTTTTTCTTGGGCTGATTTATTGATGACTGATAAAATATTTTGGTCATTTTTAATATCAGCTTTTGAAACGGTCTTATCTACTAGCAACGTTTTCGGAGTGAATTTGCCACCAGCTGATTCAAATGTTTCTGCTCTGACATATGCTCCTTGGTTTGTTTCACTAGTGACAATTCCCTTGACCTCAAATGAATAAGATTTGCCGTCTTGATAAGGAGTTACTTTCAAAGTTTCTCCTTTTTTGATACCAGCTAATTCCGCAAAACGGTTGGTAACATAAATACCGCCTTCTTCAATTACTTTGTTGTCAGCAGTTCTTGCATTAACAAAATCACCATCACTAACAATAATCAAAAGGCGATTATAGCCATCATCTTTTGAAAAATGAGCCTGATTAATCTGCACGCCTTGACCTTGATAAGTTTTAGCTGCTTGATTGTAATTAGCAACCGTCAAGCGTTTAGTATATGAAAAATCAGTATTGTAAGCTTTATCCACCAAATGGTTCATTGAAATCGGCATTCCGACACCAGCAATCAAAAGCATCATACTTCCTGCAACACCGACGATTCCCATGAGCACCCTCACCCTGTTAATAAAGGCATCACGAATCGCCCATTTGCTCTCATCAGAAATACGATTCCATAAAAGAGGAAGTTTTTCAAGAAACACATGGTGAACTTTCTTCGTTTTTCCACGTAAGAAAACAGCTGGTAATCCTTTAATGACCTGACGAGATGCCAAATAAGCTGACAAGGTACAAATAAAGATGACAAGCGAAATGACAACCAACGATGACCACGAATAAGCAATCTGCCAATTTGGCAAGGTAAACATCGTCTTTTGTGTCTCAAGCACAAAAAGCGACATCAAAGGAGAGACAGCCGCGCCAGCCAAATCTCCAAAACTTCCAACTAATAAGCCAAAAGAAATATAATGCCAAGTGATTTGCCCATTTGAATAGCCCAAAGCTTTAATGACTGCAATTTCTTTGGTTTGACTTTCAATCAGGCGTCGAATGTTCGTAAACATAGCAAGGATTGCTAAAAGGATAAAGATGAAAGAGAAAAGATAAGACAGATTTCGAATTTGTCCAACACGTCCAGTCGCTTCTGACACTTCTGTCAACGTTTTCTGGTTATCATAAGAAAGTAAATGCTCCCCTAAAATCTCTTCAATATCGTGTCTGAAATCATCCTTTTTGGCATAAATGTCAAGAGAATTGTAAGTAGTGCGACCTTTCGTTACCTTGGCTAAGGCATTTTCTGACACATAGCCGTAAGCATAATTCTTAGAATTTGGTGCTAAATACTCAAGACTTCCTGTAAAATAAATCTTATCTGCTGACTCTACCAAGCCTTTAATCTGAAAATGAACAGTTTGATTAGCAATGACAAGACTAACGTCATCACCAAGCGTCAACTGATTTTCCTTAGCAAAATTGCTATCTAACCAAATGCCTTCAGAATCATTATCAAAGTTTTTCCCTTTATCAACAGTGATTACTTTTTTAGCCGATTCATCAAACGATTCTAAGGTTAGATACTTTGCTGAATCACTCTTAAGGTCAACCTTCGCTAGAAGCTTTGTCTTAGCATCAACCCTATCCACGCAAGGTAGGGCTTTTATGTCTTTTAGTTGGTTGTTGCTGATAGCATCCGCTTGAAGCCAAACCGTAGGCAGGTGCGAGTCTGAGATAAAAGTATCTAAACTTTTCTCCAAACCATGCCAAGCTCCTTGCAGCCCTACAAAAATCAACACACTTAACAAGGACATCAAAAACACTGAAAAGAATTGTTGCCAATGACGTCTGATATCCCGTCTGAGTTTTAAATTAAGATATTTCATCATTCTTCCAATCTATCCATTTTGAGCATCTTTGTTAACAATAGCATCAATTTTACCATCTTTTAAATAGATGACTTTATCTGCATATTTTTCAAATTCTGCATTGTGCGTTACCATCACAACTGCCACATCTTTATCAGCAGATGTTTCCTTCAAGAGTTCAATGATTTTCTGACCAGTTTTCGAATCCAAAGCTCCTGTCGGTTCATCACAAAGCAAAAGTTTTGGCTTTTTGGCTAAAGCTCTTGCGATTGACACGCGCTGCATTTCACCACCAGATAACTGATTTGGAAAGTTATTTTTACGATGACTAAGACCAACTTTTTCCAAATATTGTTCGGATTGCTTTGCATTTTTAGTCAACTGAGCTGCGATGCTAATATTTTCCAAAGCCGTTAAACTTGGAACAAGGTTATAAAATTGAAAGACAAAGCCAACAACATCCTTGCGGTATTTTGATAAATCTTTGTCACTAAGTCCCGTCACATCAGTATCTTCAAATAAAAACTTACCACTCGTTGCTTGATCCATACCACCAAGTAGATTTAGCATGGTACTTTTCCCTGAACCAGAAGGCCCTAAGATAATGGTAAATTTACCTTTTTCAATCGAAAATGACACATCATCCAAGGCCTTAACTTCTTGATCTCCGACCTGATAAATCTTGCTAATATTTTGAAATGTAATCATCTTATCTCCTAAAATTCTGTTAAAAACTTAACTTTTTCTTTTAATGACGGTTCTTTGTATTGTTCAATAATACGTTTTGACACCGCTTCTCTGTTACTTGCAATAATCTCCTCTGCTTTCGTAACAGCTTCTTTAATTGGAACTACGATTGGCAGGTCGTAGTGTTTGATAATTTTTTCCAAGCGTTCTTCTTGGCTGCCTGTTACTAGCTCAGGTTGTTTGCCAATTGCAGCAAATCCTTCTTGAATTTCAAAATCAGATAACGTTCGGTATTTTTCTGATACTGGCCGATGACCATCTGGGGCCATAGCAAACTCTACTGGTAAATGCACCACATCGGTATACCACATTTTCGAATGCATTTTCGCGACTTGACCATAAGCATCCATGTATTTGCGATAGAAACTTTTCCCAGGAATTCCTAAAATCGCTTTTGATAATCTATGGATGAAACTTGACCCAGGATTCAATCCTATTTTTAATCGAACCGTTCCATAAATCCATTCATTTAGCACCGAACCATCTGAAATAAAGCTAGAATTTTCTTTGTACAGAATTGCCTCTTCTCTTATTCTCTCCTCAAATCTCTTTAATCCCAAAGTCATGAGCTCAGTAGCATTCATGTCTTGAAATCTCCTACCTGGATAAATTTCAGTTAAAATTTCACGAGCAGACAGCGCATTAATCAAAGGTATCCCAGTTGCAATTGATAATGCCGTTGCTGTTGTCGTTTTCCCAGTTGAATATGTTCCCGAAATAACCAGTCTGATTTCCCTTTTGTACATTTGTTCATTTTCCCATTAAACTAATATCATGATAAACATAATAAAAAACACTTAAGTCAAATTCCTTTCATTACCTTATATCGCATCAAATCATCCATAGTCTCCTTTTCCATTTTTCCTTACCTTTCAATCATACAAAAGCGCAAAAAAACAGACATCCGTAATTTACGAATATCTGTTTACCTTTTTGGTTCAAAATTAGACTAATTTTAATTTGACAGCTTCTCGTACAGCACCTACTCGCCCTGTAACGTTTAATTTCGTGCAAATATTTGTCACATGGGTATCGACCGTTCGTCTGCTGATAAATAATTCTTTAGCAATTCGAGCATTAGAATATTCTTCAGCAATCAAGCGTAAAATACTCAATTCAACCTCTGTCAACAATTGCTTTTTCTGACCTTCTAAAAGACTATCTGGAATGACACAATTCCCATTAGCGACATTGATAATAGTACTCGTTAATTCCGTACAAGATGTCTCTTTTGGCAAAAAAGCTTTGACACCAAGTTCATTGGCACGCTTGTGCAACATAGGCTCATAAAATCCTGAAATGAGAATAATCTTTGGAAAATCAATGTGCATTTGCTTTAATTGTTCAATCAACTCAAAACCATGAATATCTTTCAACATCAAATCCATGATTAGAACATCCACTTTTTTACACAACAAACAGAGTTTCAACTCTTCAACTTCTGTAAATGCACCGACAATGTCAAATTTTTCTTCTTGAGATAATTGTGTACAAATGCCTTGTAAAACCAACTCGTGGTCATCAATCACTGCTATTTTTATCATTCTTATCTCCTTTCGGCAATAGCATTCTTATTTTGGTTGGTGACTTTTCAATTTGCAATTCACCACCTAGAAGTGCTAATTTTTCAGCAATCACATTAAGTCCAAAATGGCTCTTGTGGTCATCTGGCCGTTCAACAAACTTACCATCATCAGAAACTTCAACCACAAGCTGATTGTTAGACTCAAATATAGCTAACTTAATCTGCTTAGCATTACCGTGCAAAATACTATTGGTAATCAATTCCTTTATCGAGCGTAAAATAAAATTACTCACTCGACTTTCAAAATGATAACTGTCAAAAGCCATCTCATGTTCAATCGTTACTGGTTCTTCTTTCTGAAACTTATTCAAGAGTTCCAAAATAGCATTTTTCAAGCCAAGTTCCTTAATCATCAAAGGATAAATGTTAGAGCACAGCTCACGCAGTTCAAAAACAACATCATCCAAAGTATTCAAGACCTCACTTTTGTCGACGTCTCCTGCAGACTCAATTTGTTTTTTATGGTAAATCACCTCTTGGATGATTGTGTCATGAATAGTGATGGCAATGTCCTCACGTTCCATCTCAACGGCAGAAAAAATTGTTTGCCCATCCAGACGATAATTTAGCTGCTTTGCCATGTCCATAAAATCCTTGATAATCGGCAAAGAACACAAAATAAACAAGAAACAATAAATCGCCACAAACCATATCGGCATGAATTTCATCATCACTGCAAATGAAATCATGACAAAAGTTGACACGATGGCTTCCAAAACGTAAACCACAGGTAAGGGCAAGTGCGTTCTCGTCACCGTTAAACGATTGACAATTAAATGATTCACCGCTCCCGTAATCGGAAGAAATAACAGAGGAATCGTGCACGAAAACGGAAGATCATAAGGTAAAGGAAAAACATAACCAATAAATAAAGGAATCAAACTAAGCAGCGTCAATAAAATTAAATTACCCTTCTGCAAAAGAAATGATGAATAATCCTTTACCAAAGAAAGGGCAGCTAGTATCAACAAAAACGAGAAGCTGACATAAAAAATACCACCAGATAAGTATTTTACAAAAATCAAAGGAAGTGAGAACTCTTGGACCAAAATGAAAATCAAAACGGTCACCAAAGAATAACCCATAACAATCCTTGAAAACGAAGACAATTTTGTTGCCGCTTCTTTAAGAATACTTGCTCGCCAAAAAACATCAATGAAAAAAGGAAGCAAGGTGATATACAAAACCACAAATAAGCGTCCTAAAGTATCTCCCATACTCGAAGGTATCAGGGAACTAAGAAAAAATGCTGTCGCAATTAAAAACAAGCTATATCGCTTACTTGACCGACTCGTCTTGTCTTTTTTTAAAGGTAAAATCGCCCAAACTAACAACACAAAGGCTATCGCCTCAAAAATAAGAAACAAAGATTTAAATGACTGATTTCCCTTAAAAACAATCCGTTTTTCCTGATGATTACGCTCGACAAGGACAGATTTTGCCTGTTCAACAATCAGCCATTTATTCAGCAAAACGTTTTTTTGACTCTCTTGCTGATCAATTTTTAAAAGAAGATCTCCTTCAGAAAGTTCTGTTTCCTTGGCTAAGCCGCCATTGTGAATATCTGTAACTCGCCAATTACCATTCTTAAAATCAGCTTCAACTCCCAGATAATGGTGATGGCTTGTAAAAGCAAAATAATACGCCCCAATCACTAAAAATATCAGCAAGGATATTCTCAGCCAAACTTTCTTACTTATCCTAAACATCTCTCAACTCCTTTACCATAAAACTCCTCAAATCGTGTGATATGGAACTATTATAGCAAAAAATATCATGAAATAAGATAGAACTATTAAATATTCTGATTTTTTAAGGACTGCAAAACTAAAAAAAATCCTGAGTCAAACTCAGGAAATCATTCTTAGTTTTTCAATAATTCTGCGTATGATTTTCGGTGACCAAGTTGCACCACTTTACCATCTTTAATCAAAACAGGACGCTTAATCAACATACCGTCAGAAGCAAGTAAGTCAGCAGCTTCATCAACCGTTAAGCCATCAACCTTGTCTTTCAAGCCAAGTGCACGATAAGCTTGACCGCTAGTGTTGAAAAAGTTTTTGATTGTAAAAGAAGAATTTTCAATCCATGACTTAATTTGATTAGTCTTTGGCGTATCTAGCGTAATATCAATCGCTTCAAAATCAGCCCCTAATTCTTTCAATTCTGCCTTAGCACGACGGCATGTGCTACATTTTGGATATTCGTAAAAAGTAAACATTATTCTTCCTCTTTTCTAAAAATAGCATTTTCATGCTCTAAAAGCCAACGTTTTCGCTCGATGCCTCCAGCATAACCAGTTAACTGCCCTTGACTACCTAAAACACGGTGACAAGGAACAATGATAGATAATGGATTTTTACCAACAGCACAGCCAACGGCTTGCGCCGAACTACAGTTAATTTGTTTAGCAATTTCTCCGTAAGTCATTGTTTGACCATAGGGAATTTGTGCTAAAATTGCCCAAATTTTCTTTTGAAAAGCAGTACCTTCTGGCACTAAAGTTAAACGGCTAAGCTCAGGATTTTTTCCTGCAAAATAATCTTCCAGCCAAATTTCTATTTCATCTAAAAAGATATTACCTTCTTCAATTATTTGTTCTGTTTCATAGACACGCTCAAAGTATTTTTGCCCCTCAAAATAAACACCTAAAATTCCATCATCACCAGCTAGCAACGAAAGATCTCCAATAGGTGACGAAAAAAACTTTCGCTTAATTTTTCCTGACATTTTAACTACCTCTTATAAGCTATTATCTTTCCAACGCTCATTGATTTTAGGAGTTCCATCAGAATTAAGTAAAGGTGTTATCCCTGAAGGATCACCAAGTCCACCAATAACTTCAAGATACTCAACCCCAGTTTCACGGTCAACTAGCAAAGTTAAATTTTGTTTTTTATTATCAAACTGAATACTGAAAAATCGTTCTTTCAACTGCTTTTGATAGTCTCTTAATTCTTTTTTCTCCATGATAAATCTCCTTTAAATCATTTTCCTCATTATATCAAATAAAGACAAAAAGAGCCGAGATTTAATCTCAGCTCATCTTAATTATTTCTTAGCAATTAAACGAACACGTACGATATTGTCGCTCGCTTCAAAGTTAGCTACCAAGTGATCAACTTTGGCTTTATCTGTTTCATCAAGATCAAGAAGGGTATAAGCATAATCACCTTTTGAACGGTTGATGATATTATCAATGTTAATGCCAAGTTCAGATACCGCTGTTGAAATTTTAGCCACGATATTTGGAACATTTTTATTAATAAGAGTAATACGATATGGCGCTGTCAAAGCTTGATGGACATTAGGGAAATTAACTGAATTAGTGATTTCACCTGTTTCCATAAATTGACGAATGGTTTTACCAGCCATAATCGCACAGTTCAACTCAGCTTCTGCTGTAGAACCACCTACATGAGGGAAGACAGTGATTTTATCTTTGTTAAGCAATTCTTCAGTTCCGAAGTCTGTAATGTAACGTTTGACAACACCTGCTTCGATAGCTTCAAAAAGTGCTGCATTATCAACCAACTCACCACGCGCAAAGTTGATAACAACAGTTCCTTTTTGCATCAAACCAAACGCTTCGCTATCAAATGTATGGCGTGTTTCATCTGTCAATGGCACGTGAACAGTAATGTAATCACAATTTGCAAAAATTTCTTTGACATCATCAACACGTTTGACATGGTGTGAAATATTCCAAGCTGTTTCAATAGAAACATATGGGTCGTAACCCAAAACGTTCATTCCAAGACGTTGGGCGTAATTAGCAATACGTCCACCAATAGCACCAAGTCCGATGACGCCAAGCGTTTTACCAGAAATTTCATTTCCAGCAAATTGCTTTTTGCCAGCTTCGACTTGTTTTGGTACGTCATCACCTGAAAGAGTATTGACCCAAGCGTTAGCTGCGATGTAATCACGTGCTGACATCAAAATTGATGCAAGCACCGCTTCTTTAACCGCATTAGCATTGGCACCCGGAGTGTTGAATACTACAATCCCTGCTGCTGTTGCATCGGCAATCGGAATGTTATTTGTCCCTGCACCAGCGCGTGCAATTGCTTTTAGATTTTCAGGAAATTCAACGCCGTGAAGATTTTGACTACGAAGAATAAAAGCGTCAGGATTTTCTGCTAAATCCCCATCAACTTGAAACTGATTTCCTAATTCTTTAAGACCTACTTGATTAATATTATTAAATGTTTTAACACTGTATACCATATTTACCCCTTTACACCAAGAGCCTGGGATAAAATCTCAGACTCAAATGGCTTATATCGCTATAAAAGAAACACGTTTATTTTTCCTAACCTAAACTTTTCGCAGAAATCTTATTTATTTTCTGCTTCAAATTTTTTCATGAATTCAATCAAATCAAGCACACCTTGACGAGGGAAGGCGTTGTAAAGACTTGCACGCATACCACCAACTGAACGGTGACCTTTAATATTCTTGAAACCAAGTGGTGTTGCTTCTGCGACAAACTTAGCATCAAGTTCTTTACTTGGTGTCACAAATGGAATATTCGCTACTGAACGTTCTGCTGGATTCTTAACAGGATTTGTGTAGAAATCTGATTGGTCGATGAAGTCATACAAAAGACCTGATTTTTCACGGTTAGCAGCCTCCATCTTGTCAACACCACCGAAAGCTTTCACCCATTCAAAGACAAGTTTTGCAATATAGATGCTGTATGCAGGTGGTGTATTATAAAGTGAACCCGCTTCAGCTTGGATACGATAATCAAGCATTGCAGAAAGTGTTGGCTCATCATTCAAGAAATCTTCACGAACAATAACAACAGTCACACCAGCAGGACCAATATTTTTTTGAGCGCCCGCATAAATCAGTGCAAAATCTTCAACATTATAGCGAACCGCTAAAATATTAGAAGACATATCTGCCACAATTGGTACACCATTAGTATCTGGAAGGTCATAAATAGAAGTTCCTTCAATAGTGTTATTTGTTGTGATGTGAACGTACGCAGCTTCAGGGTCAATATCTTTTGGATCAAATGTAGGAATATGATCATATACAGTATCTTCTGACGAGGCTAGGAGCAAGGGTTCAAAAGGAACGGATTTGGACAATTTAACAGCTTCAGCATAAGCTTTTTTACCCCATGATCCACCAACTAGATAATATGCCTTACGTCCCTTAGCTAGGTTCAAAGGAAGCATAGTGAATTGTGTAGATGCTCCGCCTTGAAGGAACATTACTTTGTAATTATCAGGAATTGCCATCAATTCACGCAATAATTTTTCAGCTTCTTTAATGATATTATCAAACTCTTTGGAACGGTGGGACATTTCTAAAACACTCATGCCGCTACCTTGGTAGTCAAGCATTTCACGCTGTGCTTGTTCAAGCACTGGTTTTGGTAACACTGCAGGACCTGCAGAGAAATTGTAAATTGTCATAAAAATACCTCCGTATAATGGTATAAATTATATCACAATTTTCTGAATTTTGTAAAGATTTTTACGGATTTTTATCCAAAATATTTATGAATAACCATGTTATAATAGTAAATAACAAACATTAAGGAGAAAAAATGATTATCAAAGAATTTTGTGCTGAAAACACAACTTTGCTCAGCCAACTTGACTCATCTGTTAAACGTGTTGAACTTTGTGACAATTTAGCCGTTGGTGGAACAACTCCTTCATACGGTGTCATCAAAGAAGCTGCGCGCTATCTTCACGAAAAAGAAATCTCACTCGCTACAATGATTCGTCCACGTGGTGGTAACTTTGTTTATAACGATAGCGAACTTCGAATCATGGAAGATGATATTCTTCGTGCAGCAGAATTAGAAAGTGACAACCTAGTTCTTGGGCTTTTAACTGAAGATAACCACATCGATGTTGAAGGGATTGAACAACTTCTTCCATCAACTCAAGGCTTGCCACTAGTCTTTCATATGGCATTTGACCAAATTCCTCTTACTGATCAAAAAGAAGCTATTGACCAACTTGTCGACCTTGGTTTTGTACGTATCCTAACTCATGGTTCTTCAGAAAATAATGATATTTTTGAAAATGTTGACCATCTTAAAGAATTAGTTGATTACGCCGACGGACGCATTGAAATTATGATTGGTGGCGGCGTTACGGCTGATAATTACCAAGAACTAATTGAAAAAACTGGTGCCCAAGCAGCACATGGCACTAAGATTCGTTAATAACCCTATAGCACTTTGTGATGGCAAGGTGCTTTTTTATACCAAAAAATCCGAATTCATCTGAATTCGGATTTTCCATCACATTTATGTTAACTTTGGAGATATCTTTGTCACCTAAACGGCGTCTCCTCCACGTTCACCTGTACGAATACGGATGACTTCTTCGATGGGAAGAATGAAGATTTTCCCATCTCCGACTTCTCCAGTGTGAACAGCTTTGCAGATAATATCTACAATTTCGTCAACCGCTGCATCATGAGTAACGATTTCAACTTTGACTTTTGCAAGCAATGTTGGAACAATTTTTTGACCACGAACATATTCTGCAAAACCTCGTTGGTTACCATACCCTAAAACTTGGCTGACGGTCATCCCTTTTGTAAAACCAGCCTTTGATAAGGCATCCTTCAGATCTTCCAAGCGATCTGGACGAATAATAGCCTCGATTTTTTTCATAATGTACACCCTTTCTAAACGTCTCTATTATAACTTAGTTTAACTCAGTTTTTTATTTTCGACAAGCCAAACGTTGCTGCTTATGAATCCAATCCCATGAAAGTTGGGTAAGCTGTTTCTTCATGTTCGCTGTCATCAAGACCAATAGCTTCGGCACGGTCTTCAACTCGAATACTTGTAAAGATTGAGATAATCTTAACAATGATGAATGTAGCAACTGCTGACCAAACGATTGTGAAAATAATAGCTGCGATTGTTACTAGGAAAAGATGTGCATTTCCATAAATCAAACCAATATTGTGTTTATCAAGAGCAAGTTCTGGTGTTGTGAAAAGTCCTGTTACCAATCCACCAAAGATACCACCGATACCGTGACAACCAAAAGCATCAAGTGCGTCGTCGTAACCAAATTTGCTCTTAAGAACTGAAATAGCGAAATAACAAATTGGGCTTACACAAAGACCAATTAAAAGTGAACTCCATGTTGATACAAAACCTGCGCCAGGTGTGATAGCGACAAGTCCTGCAACCAATCCAGTTGAAGCACCGACAAGTGAGAATTTACCAGTCAAAACTTTTTCAACAAGCAACCAAGATAGCATTGCTGCCGCTGCTGAAATATGAGTTGTTACAAAAGCATGAACTGCAAGACCATTAGCTGCTAAAGCAGAACCTGCGTTAAATCCAAACCA
This sequence comes from Streptococcus sp. 45, assembly GCF_900108865.1. NCBI lineage: Bacteria > Bacillati > Bacillota > Bacilli > Lactobacillales > Streptococcaceae > Streptococcus > Streptococcus sp. 45. Next base: position 545,536 of record NZ_FNXZ01000001.1, read on the forward strand.
ACCGAACCAGAGAAGTCCTGCACCAAGGAAAACAAACGGAACATTATGAGGACGATATTCTAAACGGTCATAGTCACGACGTTTACCAAGAAGAATGGCTAATACCAAACCAGAAACCCCTGAAGTAATATGAACTACATCACCACCGGCAAAGTCAATCGTACCCCATTGAGCCAAAAGGCCTTCGTCCCAAACCATATGAGCAAATGGGAAGTAGACTACCAAAAGCCATAGAACAACGAAAATAACTAGTGGTGTAAATCTCATACGTCCTGCTGCTGCCCCTGTTAAAATGGCAACTGTGATGATTGGGAACATCATTTGGAAAGCAGCAAACAAAGCATCCGGAATTGCTAGACCTCGTGTACTAGCTGAATCACTGACACCATTGAAAAATAGATGAGAGAAGTTACCAATAAGACTTCCGCTTCCACCAAATGAAAGAGAGTAACCACAAATCATCCACATTACAGAACCAACCGCAATAGGAATCGCACACATCATCATGGTGTTGATGACATTTTTACGTCTTCCTAAACCACCGTAGAAGAAGGCTAAGCCAGGTGTCATTAAGAAGACTAGGCCAGCACAGATAATCATAAAAGCAATACTTCCTGCATCCATATCAAAAACTCCTTTTATTTTCTAAGGTTTTAATTTTTAAAACCAAACTCAAAATCTCTAACATCGCGTTAGATTTTTATGTTAGATAATATAACACTATTTTTTGGACAAGTAAAGAGTTTTTGGATAAATTTTCTGAATTTTTTAATTTTATAACAAGTGATGTCAGAGCTGAATTTCAGCAAAAAATGTTCATTCAACCTTATTTTAAAAGCTTTTAGCATGATTTAAAAAATACACAAGATGTTAGTTTTTAGTTCGTTTTCTTTATAACTATATATGTTATATTTTCTTACATAAAATTGTAAACAAACTAAAAAAACGGGAAATAATCCCGATTTTTTATGTTTTTTATGAAATACCGTGATAAGCGTTATAAACTTCTTGGCGATTTAAACCATAAGTTTTGGCAACTTGTTTAATGGCTTGGTTAGGTTTGTCTCCAGCTTCAACTAAGCTAGCCACAAGTTCTGCCGGATTTAAGTCTTCAGCAGCAGCTTCAGTTAAAACAGCTTGATCCTGACCAGAAACAATTAACAAACACTCACCTTTTAATGGATTTTCAGCAATGTAATCCAAAAGTTCTGAAATTGCGCCGCGTTGGTATTCTTCATAAAGTTTTGTCAATTCACGGACTAAAACAACTTGTCTGTCACCATAGACAGCTAACATGTTCTCCAACGTATCTGACACACGATAAGGTGATTCATAGAAGATTTGAGTCTCAGGATAAGCTTTTTTGCTTTCAAAAAAGTCTTTTTGCTGTCCTGATTTTCGTGGCAAGAAACCATAAAAGATGTGAGGCTGCGGTGCTAGACCACTTGCAATCAGGGCTGTAATCCCTGCTGAAGCACCTGGAAGAGCAACAACAGTGATATCTTCAGCAATCGCCGCTTTGACCAAATCATGTCCTGGGTCAGAAATTGATGGCATTCCGGCATCCGATACCTGCGCCAAATTTTTTCCAGCTTTCAAAAGCTCGATTAACTCTGGGATTTTTTCATAGGCATTATGCTCATGAAAACTAATTTGCTTAACAGCAATATCAAAGTGCTTCAACAAGAGACCTGTATTACGAGTATCTTCTGCGCAAATAAAATCAGCTGTTTTAAGGGTCTCCACAGCACGAAAAGTCATATCTTGTAAGTTACCAATAGGTGTTGGAACAAGATACAGTGTCCCGTAGTCGCTCTGACCTTTGAAACTTTTTTGTACTTTCATATCAGATAACTACTCCCTATCTAAGACTTCCATACAGAACATGCATTCTTCGTCATTTTCACGACGTTGTCCGTAATAGTCATTACAAATATGGAAACCATCATGGTAAATACTTTCAATATATTTCTTACCTTGTTTAGAAGATTTTACAGGAGCTTCTTGTTCTAATTGAGAAAGACGAGTGCGTAATTTGTCATTCTCAAGTCGAAGAGCTGTATTTTCTTCTAACAAAGATTGTACTTGTTTTTTCATGGCTTCAATTTCAGCCAAGGTAATCATTAAATTTTGTGAAAAGCCATCAAAGGCATCAAATAATTCTTTTTTATCCACGTACTTTGACCTCCTCTAAAGCGTAAGTTAAAAGAGTATGCCGTTCAGGTAATCTTACCTTAACAGTATCAGAAAAGACATCAATTCCTGCAACTACTCCTAATCCATCAACCGTTTCAATTTCTGTCCCCAAATCAGGGAATTTCTCCTTAGAGGTTTTATAAAATTCATCCTCAAAGCTCAAACAGCACATCAAACGACCACAGATACCAGCCGTTTTTCCAGTGCTAAGTGACATACCTTGATTTTTAACCATCTTGATTGATACCGGTGGAAATTCTCCTAAGAAACTAGCGCAACAAAGGGCACGGCCACAAGGGCCAACACCACCATAAACTTGTGCTTCTTCACGACTATTGATTTGGCGAAGTTCAATACGTGTTTTGAAGTGGGCCGCTAAATCACGCAAAAGCTGACGGAAATCCACACGGTCTTCCGCACAAAATGTAATCAAGACATAACTTCTTTCCAAAGGAAAGACAATGTCGATGACTTTCATTTTAAGCTGATTAGCCTCAATCAACTCATTTACTTTATCAAATGAATTCATCGCCAAAGTCATATTCTCTTGATAAGCTTGAAAATCTTTATCATTTGCTTGACGAAGGACGCTATCCATTTCAGCAGGTAATTTAACCTCGTCCATATCTTCATTAGCTGTCACAACTTGAGCTAAGCGACAACCTTTTTTATTCTTGATGACTAAATAATCACCAACTTGATAGTTTTGGTTTGGCAAAACATAGACAACTTTGCCTGTTTCTTCGTATTTTACACTCAATACTTCTGTCATGAAATCACCATATATTCTAGCACATTTTGGAAGCTAACATTACTTCTCCACATTTGCTGTGCCTTATAACTTTTCTCTAAATAAGTTAGACTCTCTTTTTGATTAAACTGCTTTGCTAAGAACAAAGGGAGCAGTTGAAAAACTAGTTCTTGCTCAGACTTTTCAGGTGCCGCCTGAACCAAGCGTCCTGTTTCCAAATATGCTGTTGCTTTATCTTTAAAGAGAATTGAGATAAAGCGTTCAATCGTCTGAAGCAAGTCTAAAATCTTTTTATCAGCCATCAACTCATCTAAATGAGCTGGGGTTTTAGCCAATTCAGCTAAAATATCTGCCTGAGTTTTCAGAATGCCAGCTTTCTCAGCTTGTTCGACCAAAAGCTTTTTGTTTTTTAGAAAACGAAAGACCTGCGTACGACTCTTAATCGTTGGAAGGACCTTGCTTTCATCACTAGTCAATAGAATCATGTAAGAAGAACTTTGAGGTTCTTCAATGAATTTCAAAAGACTGTTAGCAGCGTTGACGTGCATCTTTTCACAGTCTTGAATAATGAAAACCTGTGATTTTCCTTCAAATCCTGAACGTGAAAAGTCACGCATCATTTCACGAATCGTCTCTGTCTTGATAATCTGTCCAATCGGTTTAACCACTTTAACATCTGAGAAATCATTGTCATCTATCAATTGACATTCACGGCATTTCCCACAAGGTCTACCGTCACGCAAATTCTCACAGAAACGACTTTTGGCAAGATAGAGTGCAAAATCAAAGCTGGCAAAATCCCCTGAAAAAAGATAGGCGTGGTTCATCCTATCTGATTTTAAAATCTGATTAAAGTCTTTAAAAAGTTGGGGTTGCAAGCACTCTAAATCCATTTTAATTCCTTTACTTTTTTTAGCTTAAATGCTCAAGAATCACTTGTGTTGCTTCTGCAACAACTTGATCAAGATCACGAGACGCATCAATGGTTACAATACGTTCTTCTGTCTGAGCCAAAGCTAGATATCCTTGTCTAACACGCTTGTGCATGTCTAATTTTTCCAAATCAAGACGATTGACTTCACGATCAACATTTTTGGCAATGCGAGCCAATCCGATTTCCGATTCAACGTCAAAATAAAGCGTCAAATCAGGTTCTCTACCGTCAGTTGAGAATTCATTTAACTTAGCGATAATATCCTTATCAAGTCCACGTCCTGCGCCTTGATAAGCTACTGAACTATCAATAAAACGGTCAATCAAGACCACCTTACCAGCTTCTAAAGCCGGCAAAACCTTTTCAACATAGTGTTGACGTCTAGCTGCCATATAAAGAAGCAGCTCTGTTTTACTATCCATCGCAACATGCTTAACATCTAAAATAACGTCACGAATGCGTTCTGCAATTTCAACACCACCAGGCTCACGCGTGGTTACAATATCATAGCCCTTCTCTTGCAAAACTGGAAGCACTTTTTCTAGAACTGTTGTCTTTCCAGCGCCATCTGGGCCTTCAAATGTAATGATTATACCGTTTTTCATGAAAATTCCTTAAATTAGATTTTATACTTCTATTCTATCAAAAATCAAGCAAAAAAGCACTGCAAATCTTAGCAATGCTTCTATATATTCCTTAGTCAATAACTTTAGCTGATGTCAATTCAATCGCATCAACTTGAATCCCCTGCTTAATCAATTTTTCACGCAAATCCGTAACATCAGCTTTGCCATCGATTTGAATCTCAATAGCTACCTTACCAGATCTACGTGTGGCAACTACTGTGCGCTTGATATTAAGATTATCAGCAGAAATCGTGTCAACAATTTTAGCTAGAGTCCCAACAGTATCATCTGCCGTTATGATAACGCGAACCCCTTCTTCTCCGTAACCCGAAACTTCAAGAAAAGCTTTAAAAACATCTTTTTCTGTAATCACGCCATACACCTGTCCAGATTCAACAACTGGCAAAATTCCAACATGATTTTTCATCATTGCATAGACAGCATCCTCAAGACTAGCATAAGGTGAAACTGTGACAACATCACGAATCATAATGTCACGAATTTTTGTTTTATTTAACAAATAATTCATTTCATAAATTGACAAAGAAGTCGCTTTTGATGGACTAGCTTCCGCCATTGTTCGTTCAGTAACAATGCCGACTAATCGATCATTTTCAATAACTGGTAAGCGGCGTAATCCTTGTTCTCTCATCATATCAGCTGCATGAGCAACTGTTGTATCAGGTGATACATAGACAACTTTTCTTGTCATAAAATCTTTAACTGCCATAATTAATCTCCGCTTATTTTTCTTATATTTATTATATCACAAACTGCAAACGATTCCTAAAAAGCTAAACAGCCATAAAAAAGAGTAGACATATTTGCCTACCCTTCCTCAAAAAAACTGATAAAAATCTATCTTATCCACCAAGATAAGCTTTTCGAACTTCTTCAGATTCTAATAATTCTTTACCTGTTCCAGAAAGAACAACTTTACCTGTTTCTAAAACGTAACCACGATCAGCAATCGCTAGAGCTTTATTGGCATTTTGTTCAATCAGCAAAACAGTTGTTCCTTGTTTTTGAATATCTTGAATGATATCAAAAATTTCTTGAATAAAGATTGGCGCAAGCCCCATTGAAGGTTCATCAAGAAGCAACAATTTAGGTTGGCTCATCAAAGCACGTCCCATAGCAAGCATTTGTTGTTCACCACCTGAAAGTGTGGCAGCATCTTGCATTTTACGTTCTTCAAGGCGTGGGAAGCGGTCAAAAACTTTCTTCAAATTCTTTTGATTTTCTTCACGGTCATTGCGTAAAAAGGCACCTAATTCAAGGTTTTCAAGCACAGTCAAGCCAGGAAAGACGTGACGTCCTTCAGGAACTTGCGATAAGCCACTAGCAACAATCTTACGAGCTGGTTCTTTTTGGATTTCTTGACCAAGAAATTCAATTTTACCAGCACTTGGACGAACCAAGCCAGAAATTGTGCGAAGAATGGATGTTTTACCAGCACCGTTGGCACCAATAAGAGTTACAACTTCACCTTCATTGACTTCAAAAGAAACGTCTTTTACAGCTTGGATGACGCCGTAATGAACTGATAAATTATCAACTTTTAACATTGCCATTACCCTTCACCTCCAAGATATGCTTCAATGACGCGTTGATTTGTTTTAATTTCATCTGGTGTTCCATGAGCGATTAAACGTCCATATTCAAGAACATAAATGCGCTCTGTAACTTCCATAACAAGACTCATATCATGCTCGATAAGCATGATGGTAATATCAAATTCTTCCTTAATACGACGAATCAATTGGGTCAATTCTGCCGTTTCTTGTGGATTCATCCCTGCTGCAGGTTCATCCAAGAAAAGAATTTTAGGTTCTGTCGCAAGGGCACGAACAATTTCCAATCGACGTTGTTGACCATAAGGAAGATTTTTGGCTAAAGTTTCCGCATCCCCATCAAGGTCAAAAATAGCAAGAAGATTCATTGCTTTTTGACGAAGTTTCGCTTCGCTGTGATAGAACTTGGGCAAACGAAGAAAACTTGCTAAAAGATATGGTTTGTTTTGGTTAGCCATACCGACAAGGACATTTTCTAAAACTGTCATATCTTTAAAGAGACGGATGTTTTGGAAAGTACGTGAAAGTCCAAGCGATGCAATTTTATAAGGTTTCTTACCATTTAGCAATGTCCCATCAAGAGAAACTGATCCTTCACTTGGTTCGTAGACACCTGTCAAAAGATTGAAAAGCGTTGTTTTACCAGCACCATTTGGTCCGATAAGCCCAACTAACTCACCTTTATCAAGGTGCATTGTCACATCACCAACGGCTGTCAAACCACCGAAATTTTTAGTTAGATTTTTAACTTCAAGCAATGCCATTAGTGATTACCTCCTTTTCCTTTATTAAAGAATCGAGACAAGGTAAATTCTTTTGTCCCTAAAAGTCCACCTGGACGGAAAATCATGACTAAAATCAAAGCAAGTGAGTAGATAATCATACGAAGGTTTGAAACATTTTGCAAGAACATGTTCAAAATACCTAAGACAATAGCCGCAAGGATAGTACCTGTAATTGATCCAAGGCCACCAAGAACAGCAATGATCAAATAATCAATTGATTTCATAATCGTAAAATCTTTTGGAACGACTGTTCCGATGTAACCAACGTAAAGAGACCCTGCAATAGCAGAAATAATTGCCCCCATAACGAAAATCATGACTTTCATTTTCGTTACGTTAACTCCCATTGACTCTGCTGCAATTTCATCTTCGCGCACAGCAATGACTTGACGCCCAGTAGATGATCGCAAGAAATTCAAAATCAAAACGGTAACTCCTGCTACAAAGATAAAGATAACTGGCCATGATGTGTATGGCAAAATTCCTGTCAAACCAGCCGCACCATTTGTTAAATCACCACCATTAACGATAACGATACGGATGATTTCAGCCATACCAAGTGTTGCGATGGCAAGGTAGTCACCTTTCAAACGAAGTGTTGGCACACCAAAGACAAGGGCTACAAGAACCGCAATCACTACCCCAACAAGCATTGAGAAGTAAAAGCCACCGTATGTTGGATTTTGCTGCGTGATAATGGCTGTCGCATAAGCACCGATTGCCATGAAACCAGCTTGTCCAAGAGTAAACTGACCTGAGAAACCAAGCACTAAGTTAGTCCCAAGTCCCATCAAAATACTAATACCAATTCCCATTAAGATTTGGATATAGTAAAGGTTTAAAATATTGGTTTTGGTCAATAATTCAATGATTCCAAAAAGAACCACAATAATCGCAAGCCAAGAAAGGTTAAGTTTTAGATTCTTTTTCATTTTCTACACCTTCTCTTTCACATTTTTACCGAGGATACCAGCAGGTCTTACCAAAAGAATAATGATTAAGACAGCGTAAACGATAGCATCACGGTAGCTTGAGAGGTTAACCGAAATTGACAAAGTCTCTAAAATACCAATCACAAATCCACCAAGAGCAGCACCTGGAATGATTCCAATACCACCAAGAACGGCAGCGACAAAGGCTTTAATACCAGGCGTCATCCCCATAAGTGGCTCGATTGAATTATAGTAAAGTCCAATCAAAACTCCAGCGGCTCCAGCAAGTGCTGAACCAAGGGCAAAGGTAAAACTGATTGTTGAATTAACATTAATCCCCATCAATTCAGCTGCGTCGCTATCAACAGATACCGCGCGCATGGCTTTACCCATTTTTGTCTTTTGAACAATCAATTGCAAAGCAACCATCAAAACAAGTGAGACAAGCAAAATCAACAATTGAATGTTAGTCACTGTCACAGGCCCAAGCTTATAGCTAACAATATCAATAGCTTGCGGGAATGAACGTGTATTGGCTCCCACAAAGAAAACCATACCGTATTCAAGCAAGAAAGAAACACCGATAGCTGTAATCAAGGCAGCAATACGAGTTGAGTGACGCAAAGGACGATAAGCCAAGAATTCAATAACCATTCCGATAAAGGCTGTCACAATCATTGTCACAATCAGCGCAAGCCAAAAATTCATATGAAGCGTGCTAATCGCATAGTATCCAATAAAAGCACCCAACATGTAAATATCGCCATGTGCAAAGTTAATTAATTTAATAATCCCATAAACCATGGTATAACCCAAGGCAAGCAAAGCATAAATACTTCCTAGAATAATACCATTAACCAGTTGTTGGGGAAGTTGTTCTAAAAACATAAAATACCAAACTTTCTAGTCATGTGATATAAAAACAAATAGCAAATCAAATAAGTTTTATTTTTTAATTTCAACGGCGTCTGCTGAAGCCTCAGCTCCATCTTTCATGGCAACCATCAAAGCGGTTTTGATTGGATTGTGTTTTTTATCAATGGTCATTGTACCAGTCACACCATCAAAATCTTTTAAGCTAGCAAGGTTATCAGCAATGTCAATTGATGTTTTAGCACCTTCTGCTGCTTTTGCAATCATGTAAACAGAATCATAAGCAAGCGCTGCAAACATATTTGGTTCTGAACCGTATTTAGCTTTATAAGCTTTAATAAAGTCTGTCGCCTTAGCTGAAAGTGCTGTTTTGGTTGAATAACCAGATACGTAGTAAACACCATTCGTATTAGCTTTACCAGCCAAATCACCAAAGCTGTCATCGTTGAAACCATCAGGTCCAAGGATTGGAACACTGATGCCCATATCACGCGCTTGTTTTGTGATAATACCAGTTTCAGTGTAATAACCAGGCATTACAATGGCATCATAATCCAAGTTTTTAATTTTTGTTAAAGCAGATTGGAAATCTTTGTCCCCTGAAGCAAAAGTAGCGGTTGTGACAATATCGCCTTGATATTTTTTCTTGAACTCTTCTGCAATCCCTTTAGCATAGTCACTTGAATTGTCATAATAAAGGACAACTTTTTTAGCATTCAAATTACTATAAGCATACTGAGCTAAAACCTGACCTTGGAAACTATCTTGGAAAGTTGTACGGAAAACATATTTTTTAACACCATCAACCGTATCAAGCGTTAGGTCATCTTGAGTTCCACTTGGTGTCAACAAAGGAACTCCTGTTTTTTGGGCATTCAAACTTGCTGCAGCAACCGCACCTGAAGTCGCTGGGCCAATCATGGCATTTACTTGACTCTGGATAGCTAAGTTAGTTGCAGCTGTTGAAGCTTCTGCATTTTCTGACTTGTTGTCTTTTGTCACAAGCTCAATTTTTTTCCCATCAACTCCGCCAGCTTTATTAATCTCTTGAACAGCAAGTTTAACCCCGTTGTTTTCTGCATTACCATAAGCAGCAACTGTACCAGTCAATTCAAGATTAACCCCGACTTTAATCGTATCACCAATTGTTGTACCAGTAGCATTTGCAGTCACATCTGGAGACTTACTGCAAGCCGCTAAAGCGATTGAGGCTAAAAAAGTTAGCGCTGTTAGCGCAATCTTTTTATGCATAAGACGTTATCTCCTTATTTTATAATAAAAAGTTTATTCAAAGAATACTGATTTTTCTGAAAATTTAAACTATTCTTTGACCACTTCTAAGTTATTCAAGATAGTATTATATCAGAAATGAGCCAAGTTGCCCACAAAATCTTGATTAATATTATCAATTTCTGATAAAGAAACGGCTTTCACAAATTTTAAGGCTGAAATTTCTTCAACAATATCCGCTGCTTCTTCTTTATTAACATATAAAACTTGATAATGTAATTTTCGTGAATGGTAAAGAACATCGCCGTATTTGTTTAATTTTCTAGCATCACGGTTATAGTACAAATAAACGATAATTCCCTGACGTTCCTGCTTTTCAAACATCTCTCTTTCCTCCCTTACTACAATTCTGATGGTGTGATTTATGTGGTGCCAAAGGCAAGCCAGTATCGACAAAAATCGTTGGTGAAATCACTGATGAAATTTCTTGAGTCAACTCTGCTAGAATCGTTTGAACAGCAACTTCATTTTGTCTTAATAAGCTAACCGTACGATTCAAATCAAGTTCTCTTTTTTTCTGCAATAGCTGACGACGTATCTCTTTTACTTCTGGACGAAAGGCTGCGTAATCTTTCACTTCCTCATAAGACTGCTTTAAGTCCTGAAATTCCGAAATACTTTCTTGTAAAGCCGTATCAGCTAAAAAAATCTTTTTAATCTCTAGATATGCCTGAACAGCGTCTAAAGCTAAAAAGGCTTTCGCAACCTCATCGATTGCCTCATCAATTTCAAATAAGTGTTCATCAATTGCCAACATAAATCGATTATACCACAATTAGCCGCAAATGTATCCCTGCTCTGCTTGCACAAAAAAAGGCCAAGATTTTTTATCTCAGCCTATACTTTGTCTATAAACAAATTAGTTCAATTCGTTGTTAACCATAATTTCATCGATGAAGCCATATTCAAGAGTTTCTTGAGCGCTCATCCAGTTATCACGTTCAGCATCAGCGTGAACTTTTTCCAAACTTTGACCTGAGTTGTCAGCCAAAATTTGTTCCAAGTTTTGACGTGTTTTCAAAAGGTGTTCAGCAGCAATAGCCATATCGCTTTGTTGAGTACCGCCACCAGTACCACCCATTGGTTGGTGAATCATATATTCAGCATTTGGCAACATGAATCGTTTACCTTTTGTACCTGATGAAGCAATGATTGTTCCCATTGATGCTGCCATACCCATAACGATAGTTTGAACATCTGATTTAATGAAGTTCATTGTATCTACAATAGCAAGACCAGCTGAAACTGATCCACCAGGTGTATTAACATAAAGGTAAATATCTTTTGTATTATCTTGTGCATCAAGGAACAATAGTTGAGCAATAATAGAATTTGCCATATTGTCCTCAACTGGTCCAGTCAACATGATGATACGATCTTTCAAAAGACGTGAGTAAATATCATATGAGCGTTCACCGCGGCTTGTTTGTTCAATAACTACAGGAATCATATCGTTTCTCCTTTACTAGGCTAGAAAACATAGACATAACATCTCGGTGCTACTTTTTCTTGCCCTTGTTTTAAATATTAACCTGAGACTATTATAGTCAAATGGTCAAAAAAGGTCAAATGAAAAATTTTAATATTCGACTTTTTCCTGAAGTAAAACAATAGAACGGCTTTTTTTCGGTTGATAAATGGTCAAAAGGACACCGACAAAAATCAAAACCGTTCCCAAAAAAGCTAAACCACTCAGCCATTCTCCAAAGAAAATAAAAGCAAAAATAGCTGTGAAAATAGGTTCCAGTGTAAACATGATACTAGTAAACTCAGCACTGACATACGATTGAACGATTGTCTGCATCACCCAACCATACGCTGAACAAATAAGAGCCAAGCCTATTACTGAAAACCAAACAATATTTGAATGTGGCAAAACAGGTGCCTCAAAAGCAAATGTTCCTATTAAAGCATACAAACTAGAAAAACCTAATTGCCAAATTCCTAGGCTCATCGGATCTACCTTCTCGACAAAGTGTTTAGAAAGAATAATGTAAACAGCATATAAAGTCGCAGATACCAAGCACATCACAGCACCAAGATTGAATTGTGACAAGTCAGCACCTGTTAAAAGATAAAGCCCTGATAAAACAATCAAAATCGCTATTATCGTTTTTGCATCAGGCATTTTTCGTGTCACAATAGCTCGTAAAGTGGGGACAATGACTACTGTTGTCGAAGCTAAAAATCCAGCAGTTGATGCTGAGGTAGCAACAACTCCAATAATCAAAAAATAAAAAACAGCAAATAATAATATTCCTGCAAAAGCACTATAAGCCATCAATTTCCAAGAAAATGTTTCTTTCAAATGGCGATAAAAAATTAATACTAAAGCCAAAAAAGCTAACCCACAACGCAGAGCTACTAATTCAATGGCTGGAATTTCAGAAGCCCCAAGCGCCATAAATAGATAAGACATCCCCCACGCAAGAGGAACGGTCACTGAAAAAAGTTTAGCATGTTTTTGAACCATGAATTTCACCTCTCACTTCCTAATATCTTGTTTTATTATAAGGTGATATTGGATATAAGTAAAATTAAAGTATATAATAGAAACATAAGTTTTACTTATCGAAAGGTATCAATATGATTTCAAAATACGCTATTTTCTGCTCAGTTATTGAATTAGGGTCATTTACCAAAACCGCAGAGCTACTAAACTACTCACAAAGTGCTGTCAGCCAGACCATCAAAAATCTTGAAAAAGAAATTGGGACTTGCTTATTAACACGTGGTCATGAGGGGGTCAAATTAACCAAAGACGGCCAAGCTCTCTATCCCTACTTCCAGCAAATTGTTCAGGGGGAAAAGCAGCTAACCAAAAAAATCGAGGAATTACAAGGGCTCAATAAAGCTGAAATCCGTATTGGCATCTTCACCTCTGCTAGTCGAAATTTTATTTTACCCTTTATCAAAGACTTCAAAGCCAAACACCCTGCAGTCAATTTCGTTCTTAAGCAAGGGGATTATACCAGCATTCACCAGTGGCTAGATACTGGACAAGTTGATTTAGGATTCACACATATTGATTATGTTGGACAACTTCAGTCGCATATCCTTTACCAGGATTGCCTTTACGCCGTTTTACCTAGTAAGCACCCATTGGCAAAACAAAATGAAGTTTCTCTTGCTGACTTAGCTAAAACTGAACTAATTCTTCTTGATGAAGGGGAAAACAGTTTGACACGTGCGGCCTTTGAAAAAGCCAAAATAACCCCAACATTCGCTTACGAAATTTATGACGACTACACTATTTTGGAGATGATTCGACAAGATTTAGGAGTTAGTCTTCTTTATGAAAATTTCCTTGACGGTTTAACACTTCAAGATTTAACCATTCGTCATATTACCGAAAAACCATTTAGAACTATCGTACTAGCATGGAAGAACCGACAAACTCTTCCTTTGGCAGCTCAGGAATTCGCCAAAACCATTTCTAGTAAAATGAACGATTAACTTATTAAAAAAGAAAAGGCTTGTGTTCCTTAAATAGAACGCAAACCTTTTTTATTAAGCCTTCAACTTATTATTTTGTACCAAACAAACGGTCACCAGCGTCACCAAGACCTGGTACGATGTAACCATTTTCGTTAAGTTTTTCATCAAGAGCAGCTGTGTAGATATCGATATCTGGGTGAGCTTCTTGAAGAGCTTTAACACCTTCTGGAGCAGCTACTAAACAGATAAATTTGATGTTAGCTGCACCGCGTTTTTTAAGAGAGTCAACCGCCAAAATTGCAGAACCACCTGTTGCAAGCATTGGGTCTACAACAAAGATTTGACGTTGATCGATATCTTCTGGTAATTTCACAAGATACTCAACTGGTTGCAAAGTTTCTTCGTCACGGTACATACCAATGTGACCAACTTTAGCCGCTGGAATAAGGCTCAAGAAACCATCAACCATACCGATACCAGCACGTAGGATAGGAACAATTGCCAATTTTTTACCAGTCAATTGTTTTTGAGTTGTTTTTGTGATAGGTGTTTCAATTTCAACATCTTCCAAAGGAAGGTCGCGAGAAACTTCATAACCCATAAGCATCGCGATTTCGTTAACCAATTCGCGGAAATCTTTAGTTGAAGTTGTTGTACGACGTAAAATTGACAATTTGTGTTGGATTAGCGGATGTGAGATAACTTGGAATTTTCCCATAATTGTACTCCTTTATACTGAATTTAGTTTAACCTTACCAATTATAGCAGAAAATAAGGAAATTTGCTAAAATTTTATGACGAATGTCACATTTTTTAGCAAAAAATTGCCAAAAGCATCACAAAAAAAGCAGGCGTCAGCCCGCTTTTTCTTATTTTCCAAAAGCCTTAGCAATGCGCTCGCTAGCTTCCTTAATGGTTTCAAAAGGCGTCGCTACATTTAAGCGTGCAAAAGTCTTGCCTTCTTTACCAAAATGCACCCCATCATTTAAGACCACTTTGGCTTCTTTTTGCAATTTTTCACCAAGTTCAGGTTGCTTAATGTCATAAGCAGAGAAATCTAACCAGACCAGATAGGTCCCTTCTGGCTTCATGACCTTGATTTTAGTATGTTCTTCTAGGTAATCTGTCAGATAGTCCACATTTTTTTCAATCACTTTTTTCAGTTCTTCTAACCAAGGTTTGCCATAGCTAAAAGCAGTTTCTGTGGTAATCATACCAATGGTTGGAACTTCATGTTGGTTATTAGCCAACTGCACACGTTGAAATTTTCGACGAAGGTCTGGATTTTGGATAATGGCAAAGCTGTTTTTGGTACCAGCAATATTAAAAGTTTTTGTAGCTGAGGCCAAAATAATCGCAAAATCTTTAAAGGCGTCATCAACAGTATTGAAGGAATGATGCTTGTGACCAAACAGTGCCAAATCTTGATGAATCTCATCAGAAATTAAAATCACACCATGCTTACGACAAATCTCACCAATCTTTTGCAATTCATCACTTGACCAGACTCGACCGCCAGGGTTGTGGGGGCTACAAAAGACATAGAGTTTAACTTGATTGTCCACGATATCTTTTTCCAATTGGTCAAAATCAATCTCAAAATGCCCATTTTTAATCTGCAAAGAATTTTCAACCAATTTACGATCATTAAGACGGATAGTTCTAGCAAAAGGATAATAGACAGGTGAGTTAATCAATACTGCATCACCTTTTTCAGTAAATGCCTGAATGGCTACCGAAATGGCAGGTACTACACCATCAATAAAAGAAATCTCTTCCTTTTTAATCCCATAGCCGTGCTCTTCTTTTTCCCAATCAATGACAGCTTGGTAAAGAGAATCTTTAAAATAATTATAGCCAAAAATGTGTTCTTGACCGTAATCGATAATAGCTTGTTTGATTTCTGGAACTGGCAAGAAATCCATATCTGCCACCCATAACTGAAGCAAATCAGGATTGTTTTCTGAGCTCTGCCATTTGTAAGTAAATTGTTTCAAACGATTTGGTCTTGTTGTAAAATCGTATTTTCCCATACTATCCCTCCAAGGCATTTTTTAAATCATCAATCAAATCCTCAACATCTTCGATACCGATTGACAAGCGCAGCAAATCATTCGTCAAGCCATAAGATAAGCGAACATCTTCTGGAATATCAGCATGGGTTTGTGTTCTTGGGTAGGTAATCAAACTTTCCACACCACCAAGACTTTCTGCAAAAGTGATGATTTGAAGGCTATTAATGATATAAGGAATTTTTTCTTCATCAACTACTTTAAAAGAAATCATACCACCTTTTCCAGTATAAAGCACCTCTTTAACAGCTGGTGAGTTTTTCAAATACTTCACAATAGCATGAGCATTCTCAGTAGCTTTTTCCATGCGAAGTTTGAGCGTCTTAAGTCCTCGCATCAGCATGTAAGAATCAAAAGGTGAAAGGGTAGGTCCTGTCGTATTAAGGTTATAAAAGAGCTTATCATAAATGACTTGGTCACTGGTAATCACCACACCAGCCAATACGTCGTTATGCCCTGCTAAATATTTTGTCGCAGAATGCACCACGATATCCGCACCAAGCTCAATCGGATTTTGATAAATCGGACTATAAAAGGTATTATCAACCACTAACTTAGACCCATTTTTATGTGCAACTTCTGCTACTTTTGCAATGTCAAATTCAATCATCAAGGGATTAGTTGGTGTTTCAAGGTAGACAATGTCAGTCTCTTCAGTAATTGCAGCTAGAAGCTTCTCTTGTGTGTTAGCATAAGTAAAAACAAAGCGTCCTTCTTTTTCTTTGTCATTAAACCAACGAAAGGAACCGCCATACAAATCACGCGCAGCAACCACCTTTGCTCCAACAGGAAAAATTTCAAGCGCTAAAACAATAGCACTCATGCCTGATGAAGTCGCTAAGGCATAATCAGCTTTTTCAATTGCTGCAAGGGTCTTTTCAAGGGTTGCGCGTGTCGGATTTTTAGTTCTCGTGTAATCAAAGCCCGTTGATTTTCCAAACTCTGGATGTTGATAGGTTGTTGAAAAATGAATCGGTGCTGCAAGAGCTCCCGTTGCTTCATCCGACTTAATACCAGCATGGGCTAAAATCGTAGCCAATCGACAGTCACTTGTCATAATAATCCCCCTTCTCATCTCAAAACATAACGTTCATTCAAAAATTTATAAACTATATTCTAACATTTATTCTCAAAAATTAGTGTGCTTTTGCTATTCTAATTACTGATAGTTAGCTATAAGAAAAAACTATATCTTATTAAATTAAAAACAGCCCAATGGGCTTGATTCGCTTTTCTATTTTCAAGCTCATGAAAAAACAGCCCAATGGGCTTGATTCACTTTTCTATTTTCAGGCTCATGAAAAAACAGCCCACTGGGCTGTTTTTTTATTCTAAATGGAATTTTTTACGTAG
Organism: Streptococcus sp. 45; assembly: GCF_900108865.1. Lineage (NCBI taxonomy): Bacteria > Bacillati > Bacillota > Bacilli > Lactobacillales > Streptococcaceae > Streptococcus > Streptococcus sp. 45. The sequence goes on from NZ_FNXZ01000001.1 coordinate 562,360, forward strand.
TGTTTTTGCTTTACTGCCAATTAATTTATCAAGAAGGTGTGTTGCTAAGGCTAGGAATCCATAGACAGCAACTCCAAGTGCTCCCATAAGAACAAGGTAAATCACACTACCAAGACGAGTGGTTGGACTGATGATAAAGTGAAGTCCAAATGTTTCTAGTGCAACAACAATTCCCATGATAGCCGTCAAAATGCAAACTAATAGAATGCCACGCCACAAGGCTTTACGATTAAACTGTGTTACGGCATGAATTTGATTGAACATCAAAATAATTGGAATCATCAAGCCAATTGCTGTTGATAAAAGTGGTCCATATGCTTTGAATAAAAAGATAAATGGCACTTGTAAAACAATCTTAACTACCAAACCATAAGCAAAATAATTGATGGCTTTGCGATTTTCAAAAAGAGCTTGTAGCATTGGTGCAAGCAAACTATAAAGAGCTAAGAAAATCACTTGAATCAAGGCTACAACAAATAGCCATAGAGCATCGTTATTTGGTGCACCGTAGAAAAGAGTGTAAAGTGGCTGTGCCAAAATAATAGCTCCCATCATTGCCGGCAAAAGCACCATGCACAACATCTGCAAACTATTAATCACCAAATGAGCAGCAGCTTTTTTATCTTTATTAACAAAATTCTCTGTCAAAAGCGGAATCCCTGCACCACCGATAGCAGTCGCAAGCGAGATTAAAATCATTGTTACCTTGTTTGGGTTACTTGATAAGTAAGCATACAAGATTTGCAATTCTTTCAAACTATGTGAAGTGAAAAGTTTCATTGAGTTAATGAAAGACCATTGGTCAACCAATTGGAATAATTGGATGGCTGCACCCGTAATGATAAATGGGATAGCTTCTTTTACGGTTTCAATGATAATGGCATTAGCATCAATGTCAATTTCCTCAGTTTCCTTCGCTAAAATAGCTTGAAGTTTTCCTTCCTTCCAAAGGAAGAAAATCAAAACCATGACGCTGGCAATCATTCCAATGAAAGCTGCAAATGTTGATTGAACAACCGCTGAAACGTAATCTCCAGAACCAATTTTCATAATCATGAAGGCTGTCAATAACATCCAAATCACGCGGATGACTTGTTCAGCGATTTGGCTCATGGCATACGGTTTTAAATTATTAAACCCTTGGAAGAAACCACGAAGCACACTCATTGATGGAAAAAGTAAAACTGCCCAAGACAGACTCTTCATGACGCGAATCAAATCGTCGCCACCACCACTCCAAGCAGCTTGAATTGGTGCTCCAAGATACATAATAGCCGCAAAAATAAAGCCGAGTACCAAGGTTAATTTTAAAATTTTACGTAAGAGATAATAGCTTGTCTCTTCCTGACCAAGCGTATTATACTTAGACACTTGCTTAGCTATTGCCACGGGAATCCCTGCTGTTGAAATAAGTAGGAATACCGCATAAATATTGTAGCCCATTCCAAAAAGCGCATTGGCTTGTTCAGCATGAGTCCCCATCCAAGCATACCAAGGAATAATGTAGAAGGCACCCAAGAGACGACTGATGAAGTTTGAAGCTGTTAACCAAGCAGCTCCACGCACCATCTGCTGTTGCTGTGTCACGTTTGTTTTGTTTTCAGACATAGTATTCTTCCTAATTTTAAAAATAAGCGTTACATTTTATTATAAACTTTTGCTTGTGACTTGTAAAACATAGACATTAAGTCTAAAATAGAGTGTATGATTACACTTGAAAAAACCCTCGAAATTCTGAAAAAAGACCATAATTTCCGCGAAATCATCTTCCACAATCATTACAGTCTAACTTGGAAGGAAAATCCTAGCTTTTCAAAAATCAGTTTTGACAGTCGTGATGTCAACAGTTCAACACTTTTCTTTGCTAAAGGGGCAACTTTTAAAAAAGAATACCTTGAACAAGCTATCCAAAAAGGCTTACCTTTTTATGTCAGCCAAGTTGATTACGAACTTGATATTCCTGCGATTATCGTAACAGATATCAAAAAAGCCATGAGTTTGATTGCCATGGAATTCTACGGTCACCCAGAAGAAAAACTAAAAATCATTGCCTTTACTGGAACTAAAGGGAAAACAACTGCGGCTTACTTTACTTACAACATTTTGAAACAAAGCCACAAACCAGCCATGTTTTCAACAATGAACACAACACTTGATGGTAAGACATTCTTCAAATCAAAATTAACCACACCTGAAAGTCTTGACCTCTTCAAGATGATGGCAACTGCTGTTGATAATGGCATGACTCACCTCATCATGGAAGTATCTAGCCAAGCTTATCTTGTTGATCGTGTTTACGGCTTAACTTTTGATGTAGGAGCATTTCTCAATATCAGCCCAGACCACATTGGACCGATTGAACACCCAACATTTGAAGATTACTTCTATCACAAACGTCTGTTGATGGCAAATAGCAAGGCTGTTGTTGTCAATGCTGGTATGGATCATTTTAAAGTCGTTGCTGAGCAAGTGGCTGACCTTCCACATGATTTTTACGGTAAGGATTCTGATAATACTATCGAAAATGGCAGAGCTTTTGACTTTGACGTGACAGGAAAACTGGCTGGACACTATGACATCCAACTCATTGGTTCCTTTAACCAAGAAAATGCACTAGCTGCAGGTCTTGCTTGTCTTCGTTTAGGAACAAGCCCTGAAGACATCAAAAAAGGAATCGCTGAGACAAGCGTACCAGGTCGTATGGAAGTCATTACTCAGGCAAATGGCGCTAAAGTTTTCGTTGACTACGCTCACAACGGTGATAGCCTTGAAAAATTATTATCTGTTGTTGAAGAACATCAAACTGGAAACCTTCACCTCATTCTTGGTGCTACTGGTAATAAAGGTGAAAGTCGCCGCGCTGACTTTGCTCGTGTGATTAACGCTCACCCAAATCTCCAAGTCATCCTAACTGCTGACGACCCTAACTACGAAGACCCTAAAGCTATTGCAGAGGAAATTGCCAGCCAAGTCAATCGACCACTTGAAATCGAAGTCGACCGTGAAAAAGCTATCGCAAAAGCTATGTCACTCACTCAAACCGCTGATGATGCCGTTATCATTGCTGGTAAAGGAGCTGACGCTTACCAAATCGTTAACGGTGAACGCACAGCTTATGCTGGTGATATGAACATCGCTAAAAAATACCTTAACTAAAACGATTACAATTACTAATTAGAACAATTCTAATTAATTAAGATTATATGTGATTTTTGTAAAAATATTTCGAAAAAGGCTTTTCAGAGGCCTTTTTTCTTGTTACAATGAAAAAACAATTCTCGATTTTTTTGAGACTTGTAACCACATTCATTTTTTTCGAGAAAGGAGGTCCACTATGTCAGAAATTCGTGCTAAACATATCACTATCGCTTATGATGATAAAACGGTTATTCAGAATTTATCAACCAAGATAGCTGACGGAAAAATCACCACAATCATCGGTGCTAATGGCTGTGGCAAATCCACTTTGCTAAAAGCCCTGACACGGATTCAAGCAGTTAAAGCTGGGCAAATTTTGATTGATGGTAAAGCTATTGCTGATTTACCGACCAAGGAAATTGCTAAAAAAATAGCTTTGCTCCCACAAGTACTTGAAGCTACTGAAGGCATTACCGTTTATGAGCTTGTTTCATATGGTCGTTTTCCTCATCAAAGTTATTTTGGACAACTAACCGATGACGATAAAGCTAAAATCAAGTGGGCAATGGAAATGACAAAAATCACTTGCCTTGCTAATGAAAAAGTTGATGCCTTATCCGGTGGACAACGCCAACGCGTTTGGATTGCCATGGCGCTAGCGCAAGACACCGATACGATTTTCCTTGATGAACCGACAACTTACCTAGATATGAATCATCAATTGGAAATTTTGGAATTGCTGAAAAAACTTAACCAAGAAGCCCATAAAACCATCATCATGGTTTTGCACGATTTGAATTTATCAGCGCGTTTTTCTGATAACTTAATTGCCATGAAAAACGGTGCTATTTGCTATCACGGTCAGGTTGAAGAGGTTATGACAACTGATATTTTAAGAGATATTTTTAGCATCGAGGCACGGATCGTTCGAGATCCGATTCATAACTGTCCTATTTTGCTGACTTATCAGCTCACATAAATTTCAGGAGACCTTAGACATGAAAAAGTTTTTTGTCGCTTTAACAACATTTCTAGCAACGCTTATGCTGGTTGCTTGTCAAAATAACTCATCAACTTCAGATAGTACTGAACTATCAAGCATGCCTAAAATAACAGGATTTTCTTACCAAGGCGATATTCCTAAAAATCCTAAAAAAGTCGTTAACTTTGCTTACTCTTACACTGGCTACCTTCTTGAACTAGGCGTTAATGTATCTAGTTACTCACTAGATTTAGAAAAAAATAGCCCTGCTTTTGGAAACAAATTAGCTGGCGCGGTGAAATTAACCTCAGATGATACCGAAGCAATCGCTGCGCAAGAACCAGATCTTATCATTGCTTTTTCAACTGATGAACACCTCAAGGAGTTAAAAGATATTGCTCCCGTCTTAGTCATTGAATATGGTAAGAGCGATTATCTTGAAATGATGACTAACCTTGGAAAAGTCTTTGACAAAGAAGACAAAGCTCAAAAATGGCTTGATAATTGGAAAACAAAAACCGCTAAAGCTAAAGAAGAGCTTTCACCATACCTTGATGCCTCAACAAGCTTCACTGTTATGGATTTTTATGACAAAGCTATCTACCTCTATGGTAATAACTGGGGGCGCGGAGGTGAATTAATTTACGATTCACTTGGCTTTTCTGCTCCTGAAACTGTTAAAAAAGATGTCTTCCCAGCTGGTTGGTTTGGCATTTCACAAGAAGTACTTGCCGATTATGTCGGTGACTACCTTGTGCTCAATGTCAGCAAAGACACCAAAAACGCGGCTGCTTCTCTAAAAGAAAGTGATATTTGGAAAAATATTCCAGCGGTTAAAAATCAAAAAGTACTTGAAGTTGACGAAAATCTCTTCTACTTCTCTGACCCAATGTCACTTGATAAACAATTAGAAACTTTCACAGCAGCCATTAAAAAAGCCAACAGCTGATGATTATGACTCCCTTCTCTGAAAAAGGAAATCTCATGAAAGAAACTAACTTTCTTATTCAGAAAAATAAGCCAAGTCGACCTTGGCTTGTTTTTTTCAGCATTGCAATACTTTTTATTCTAGGCTGTTATTTAAGCCTGCGTTTTGGGGCGGTTGCTTACACTAATCAGCAAGTCTTTAGTGTTTTAAGAGCACCGTTAACTGATTCAAACCTACAGGACGTGATTTTTGATTTGCGGTTGCCAAGAATCCTTGCTGCTATTTTAGTTGGAGCAGCTATGGCTCAAGCTGGCAGTATCATCCAAGGGGTGACAAGAAATCCCATTGCTGACCCTGGACTTCTTGGAATTAATGCAGGAGCAGGGCTAGCCTTGATTGCTGGTTATGCCATTTTTGGCAGCATGCACTACAGCATGACGCTCTTGCTTTGTCTGATTGGTGCTAGTCTTTCTGCTTGCTTGATTTTTGGGATTAGCTACCATCCTCAAAAAGGCTACCAGCAAACCCGACTCATTTTAGCGGGAGCTATGATTTCGACTCTCTTTTCATCTTTAGGTCAAGCTTTCAGCTTGTATTTTAATTTGTCAAAAGCTGTGATTGGCTGGCAAGCTGGTGGACTCGCTCAGACCAATTGGAAAATGCTTGCCATCATTGCCCCTTTTATCCTAATTGGTCTGGTCTTAGCACAGCTAATGGCTCATCAATTGACCATTCTCTGCCTTGATGAAACCGTCGCTAAAGCTTTGGGACAAAAAACGCTGGCTACTACCATTAGTCTGCTCAGCATTGTTCTTTTTCTATCAGCTGCTGCTGTTGCTTTGGTGGGAAGTCTTGCATTTCTTGGTTTGATTATTCCTCATTTTATAAAACTCTTTGTCGCTAAAGATTATCGTATTATTCTTCCACTTGCGGCATTTGCTGGCGCGACTTTCATGGTTTGGGTTGATTTGCTTAGTCGACTCATCAATCCTCCAGCCGAAACACCTCTTAGCGCCATTATCAGCATTGTTGGGCTTCCTTGCTTTCTTTGGTTGGTCAGAAAGGGGGAAAATCTATGACGTCTAAGCAAAAACGAACAAGCCAATTACTTCTCCTTCTTCTTTGCTTACTAATTGTTTTCCTGCTTTCTTTATCCATTGGTTACGCTAACACATCCTTTTTCAAAGTCCTTCAAGTCTTTTTGAGGCAAGCTGATACCACAATGTCTTTGATTGTTTTCAAAATCAGGCTCCCTCGTATCTTAGCTTGTATGCTTGGTGGGGCTTCTCTTGCCATGTCAGGAGTCTTGTTGCAAACCCTAACTAAAAATCCTCTAGCCGATTCTGGTATCTTGGGAATTAATGCGGGAGCTGGCTTAGTCATTGCTATGATGGTTGGCGTGCTAGATATCACAAATCTTACTAACCTAACACTCATGCCTTTCTTAGCCATGCTTGGTGGTTTCTTAACAATTAGCATTGTCTACGCCGTTTCTCACCGTAAAAATCAGCCAATTCAACCAACTCGCTTAATCATTTCAGGTGTAGGGATATCAAGTTTGCTTTCAGGTGTTATGGTGTCTGTCGTTGCCAATCTTGATATCGGGAAAACCGATTATGTCGTCTCATGGTTAAGTGGCAAAGTAAGCGGTGGAAACTGGCAATTACTGGCTATCATGTCACCTCTTCTAGGGATTATTTGGGGAGTGACTTTATGGCGCAGCTACCGTCTAAACATGATGATGTTTAGCCAAGAAACGAGCATCACTCTCGGTCTTGACCTAAAAAAAGAACGACTTTGGACTCTTACGCTCTCAACATCTTTAGCCGCATTTAGCGTTGTGCTGGTGGGGAACATTACTTTTGTCGGCTTACTTTCTGGTCACATCACGCGCCGCTTATTTGGAAATGACCACCGAATCGTCCTACCTGCTAGCATGCTGATTGGTATGATTTTAATGCTGATTGCAGATACCATCGGTAGAAGCCTACTTGTCGGGACAGGTATTCCAACAGGACTGATTATTTCAGTGATTGGAGCCCCTTATTTCCTTTATCTCATGATAAAAACAGCAACATAAAAATCTGGGCACTCCCCAGATTTTTTTGCTTTATTTACTTGTAAAAATCAACGTCTCTTTATCAAATGTCATGTTCAATTGGTATTTGCCTTGGTCATTTTTGCGAATGTAATCCAATTTTTCCAAAGCTTCCACAAAAATATCTGGTCGTTTTTGAGCAACTTCATCTTTTCTTGCAAATTTCAATAGAAAAGTTGTCATGTATTTCAAAGCGTATTGCGGATTAACATCTCCAAGCAAATCAAACAGAACTTCTTGTTCTTTAGACATTGGCAAATTCTCAGCTAGTTTGAAAAAGTAGTTAGAAAGCGTCAATTCATCTCGAGCAATGCTTGTTTTTTCAACAAGAACCAAATCATTCGTCTCATTATCTAGACGTGTTTCAAAAGAAAGTTTCTTCAACTCAGCATATATTTGGCTCTCATCATCCACAAAAATCTGACTGTCTAAACTGATGTTTTCAAGAGAGTTAAGCAATTCAAAACCAATTGTATAGCGTTTGTTATCACGGATAATATAACCTGCTTGGACATATTCCTCAATCAAACGATCAATTTTTGGCACTTCTTGAAATTTAGCTTTGATTTGACGCAAGGTCACATCATCTGTCTGATACAAAAAGTTAACTAAATCCTTAAAAAAAGTTTGTCGTGTTAATTTATCTGGATTAAAAATGATAATCATGTAATTCTCCTAAATATTGTAAATCCTCTGATTGCGATAGCTGGCTGGGATTGGTTCCTGCTTGATTTAAAGGCACAGCAAGTCCCAATTTATCATAATAGGTCTGCCAAAAATCTGAAATCACGTGCTGGTCATCCCCAAATTGCATAGGAATGGTCTTAAAAATTGGCAGAATTTCTGCAATATATTGCGAACAATAATAAGCGCCATTATCTGGATAAAAGCTATCATTATAAGGTCTTCCAAGTAAGGCCTTTGCTGCCACCAGAACTTGGTCTGGATTGATTTTGGAATAGCGATAAACCGAAACAAGCTGTTCATGTGTAAGCAAAAACTCTCTAAGATTTTCTCTGACAACACCTTTATCTCTTATCGCGTGGTAAATCATCTGGTCAAAATAAATCGCAACATGGCTGTACTGTCCTGTCGCTTTCTGAATTGCCTGAGACATGGCTTGATTATCGCGCATAAAAAGCAAGTCACCAGCTTGCAAGTCTTGTAGTTTCATATGTTAATTGTAACAAAAAACAAAGTGTCCTGCTATAAGAAGATTTGCTACGACATTTATGAGGACTTATCTTTAAAGAAATTTTTAAGTCTGTGCTATAATGCCAGTATGAAATTACTTATCCCTAACGCTAAAGAATTAAATACTAATCAAGACGCTTTTGCCAACCAAGCCTTAGGAACTAAAAGCAAAGATATTCTTGAGATCATGCTAGATTACTCTGTAGAAGATTTGGCTAATTTTTACAAAATCAATCCAGTCAAGGCTGACCAGGAATGGCTGCGCTGGCAACGAATGGCTAACAAAGATGCCAGATATTACCGGATGCTTTACGACGGCCTCATGTACCGTTACTTAAAGCGTCAAAATGTCAGCCAGACTGAGAAAGATTATCTCGATAAGCACCTTCGCATTGCAACAGCTTTTTACGGTCTAATCAAACCGACAGAGCTGATTGCACCACACCGACTTGACTTTCAAGGCAATCTCAAAATCAACAATACCTCATTAAAACAATTCTGGCGAGAAGATTATGACAAAGACGTTCAAGATGATGACCTTATCATCTCACTTCTATCATCAGAATTCGAACAGGTCTTTTCACCCAACATTCGTAAGCGCATGATAAAAGTCATCTTTATGGAAAATCGATCTGGCAAACTCAAAATCCACTCAACCATTTCTAAAAAAGGAAGAGGACGTTTGGTTTCACTCATGGCTGAAAAGCAAATTGAAACCATCGAAGATATCAAAAACTTAACTTTCGACGGTTTCTCATTTGCCAAAGACCATTCAGATGACAAAACCATCACCTTTATCCGAGAAGAAGAATAACATAAAAAAGACGACTTGAGTCGCCTTTTTTATTATTCTTCTCACTTTTAATTAAGCGTTGAAGCTTTCTGTCAATTGTGGAACAACTTGTTTTTTACGTGAAACAGCACCAGCAAGGAATGCGTGGTTGTTTTCAAGTTTGAAGTTGAAGGCAGCTTCAACTTTATCCATATTAGCACCAAGTGCCAAGATTTCTGAGTTTGAGTTAAGGATATCTGTAATCATAAGAACAAAGTCAGAGTATCCGTTAGCAGAGATAGCAGCAGTCATTGCAGCTTCGATTTCTGCTTGACGTTCAAGAACTTCGTTGATATCAACTGTGTTAACTTGTGCAACACGAACTTGGTTTCCGTTAAGTTCGAATGATTTAGCATCGATATCAATCAATTCTTCAGCAGATTTTGTTGCCAAATTTGTACCAGCTTTAAGCAATTCCAAACCGTATTCTTCAAGGTTAACACCTGCGATTTCTGCCAAGTCAGCAGCAACAGCTGGGTCAGTTGCGTGAGTCGTTGGTGATTTAAGAAGAAGTGTATCTGAAATCAAACCAGACAAAAGCAAACCAGCCATTTCTTTAGGAATAGCAACACCGTTTTCTTTGTAGAGACGGTAAACGATTGATGAAGCTGAACCAACTGGTTCTAAACGCATGTAAAGTGGGTTAGCAGTTTCAAAGTTAGAGACACGGTGGTGGTCAATCACTTCAACAACTTCAACATCGCGGATATCTGAGATTGATTGTTGGAATTCGTTGTGGTCTGTCAAAATAACTTGGTCAGCACCTTCAGCTTTTGCTGATTCAACAACGCGTGGTGCTTCTACACCAAAGTAGTTCAATGCAAAAGTTGTTTCTTCGTTTGGAGTTCCAAGAGCAACAGCTTCAGCATCTACACCAAGTTCACGTTTCAAGTATGCGTATGCGATTGATGAACCAAGCGCATCAGAGTCTGGATTTTGGTGACCAAAAACTAAAATTTTAGACATGTTTTTTACCTCATAATAATTATTTATTCTTATTTTAGCAAAATTTAAAGGAGATAGCAAAGCTAGCAGGCTCTTTTAAGCCATTATTCCAACAAAAAAGCACCTTTATCAACAAGCTCTAGTACTTAATGATAAAAGTGCTTTCTTTTTTAGTCTATTTCTTTCGTTTCTTTTACAGAATCTTCCTGAGTATTTTCTGAATCTGTCGTAAAAGTTTCTGATGCTTTTTCAGAAATATGGTCTTTTTTATCTAATTTTTCCTGTTCTAAAGCAAGACGTAAAAGACGTTCTTCTTCCTCACGATTTTCTTGATTGCGAATAGCTTCTTGGCGTTTGCGGTAAGCCATATATTTTCGGCTATTATCCACAATGTGCAAATTCTTAATGCCTTTAACTAGTAAGCGCCAGATAACGGAAATCAAGGATTCTAGTAAAAGTAATAATTCAATCACAACCACACCAAGCAAACTCCATGCCATAAAAAGTGTGACCAAAAGTTGTGAAAAAATCTTCTTTAGATTTCCTAAGTCGTTATTATGAATGGATAAAGTTTCCAAGAAAAGATTAAGAATGCCTTGTAAAAGCCCAGACTTAACAGATTTATCACTGCTTATGTCCATTTCTCCTTGGCTCGGCATCACTAAGACAATATCACCATCTTGGATATAATCAACTCTATCCCCTAGTGCGATATCAAAATCAAATAAGTCACGCGCTAATTTTTTAATCTTGCCATCTTGCGTCAAATAAACGAAGTGATCGTCAAATTTTAAAACTTTGTAACTGTTCATAGTGTCCACCTTGTGATAGAGCTTATCAAAGATTCATCTCAATGTCAATAGTCAACCTGTCTAGTGATGAATGCGTTTCATGTAGTCTGTGTAAGACTCTGTATGCATAAGCTTTTTAGCATTTTGGACACGTTCTCTAGTCGGTGGTTTAACCCCTTCAAGGGTATAAGGAATTCCCAATTCACGCCACTTGAATTCACCCAAGGTATGATAAGGCAAAATTTCAAATTTATCCACGTTTTTTAACGTTTCAACAAATTTCCCTAGCTCAATTAAGTCTTCATCAAAATCGGTCAATCCTGGAACCAAGACATGACGAATCCAGACTGGAACACCCTTATCAGACAAATAACGAGCAAAAGCTAGAATATTAGTATTGGGTTGACGTGTTACAACAATGTGTTGTTTAGGATTGATTTCTTTTAAATCTAAAAGAACTAAATCCGTCACAGCTAGTAACTTATCCACAATTTCGTGATATTCAGGCGTATCTCGGAACGTAAAACCACACGTATCAAGCGTGCAATGAATTCCTAATTCTTTAGCTTTGGTAAAAAGGGCTGTTACAAACTCAATTTGCAACATGGCTTCACCACCTGAAACGGTAATCCCACCATTTTCACCCCAGAAATGTCGATAACGCAAGGCTTCTGCTAAAACATCATCAACAGTGCGTTCACGAGAATTATTTGTCTCTAATGCCCAAGTATCTGGATTGTGACAATATTGGCAACGCATCTTGCAGCCTTGCATAAAAATGACAAAGCGAACACCAGGACCATCCACAGAACCAAAACTTTCTGTTGAATGAATCATTCCTGTCACTTTTCCGTAATCTATTTCAGTCATTTTCTAACATCCTTTGTAACCGTTTTTCTAATTTTCATTATACCATTTTCCAGAGAAAAGATGGTGATAAAAAAGCCAGTAAAACACCTCTTATATATCAGTTTTTAAGTCAATCAAGGCTTTTAGCCATCACGTCAACCCACTAAAAAAGACTAAGCTTTTAGCTTAATCTTCCTCAGGGGTCTGTTCTATATCAGAAATCACAACTTTCAATTTCGTCACACGACCATCTTTTACTTTATCATTTGTTAAAACAAGGTGTTTTTCTTTTGAATCAACTTCAAAGCTTTCACGACTATCCTGACTTGGAATGTTACCAACCCCTGTCAAATAGAATCCAGCAATAGTATCGACATCATCACTATCTAAATCAAGGTCAAAGTAATCATTGAAATCATTCAAGGTCATTGTACCAAGGACAATATAAGTATCTTCACCAATTTCACGAACACATTGTTCTGCTTTATCGGTTTCGTCATCAATTTCACCGACAATTTCTTCAAGCAAATCTTCAAGGGTTACAATTCCTGCAACACCACCGTATTCATCAAGCAAGATTGCCATTTGATTTTGAGTGTTTCGCAATTGACGCAACAAATCATCAACAAAAATCGTTTCAGGAACAAACAAAGGTTCTTGCAAGATTTTACGCAAAACAATATTATCAAAACCTTCGCTGAAACCAGCAGCTAACAAACGTTTAGTGTGAAGGACACCAATAATCTTATCCTTGTCATCATCATAGACGGGAATACGTGAAAAGTGTCTTTTCAGAATTTCTTGAATGTTTTCTTGCGTGTCATCATTGATGTCAATCATGAAAGCATCTGTACGTGGTACCATGACTTCACGCGCCATCAATTCATCAAGCGAGAAGACACCTTGAAGCATTTCAATCTCCTCTGCATCCAAAGTCTCTTCGCTATTTGTCAGCATGTATTCAATTTCATCACGTGTCATTTTTTCATCGGCATCGTCAAATGTCATTGGTGTGATGCGTGACAAAAGATTAGTTGAAGCTGATAATAACCAGACAAATGGGCTAACCAATTTCCCAATAAGGATAATGACTGGAGCTGAAATAACCGCCAAGTTTTCCTTAAGGTTCATGGCAATACGTTTTGGATAAAGTTCTCCAAGAACGATTGAAATATAAGTCAAAAAGACAAGTGAAATCACGCTACCAGCTGTTTTTGCCCAGACATAATTTCCAAACCAAGAGGCAATCACACCACCAAGTGAAGCAGACAAACTAGCCCCTTGTAAAAGTCCGATAAAAGTAATCCCAACTTGAATCGTTGATAAAAAGTTATTTGGTTTTTCTAGGACAGACAAAAGACGGATATATTTTTTATTTCCTTCTTCTGCTTTTTGTTCAACACGTGAACGATTTAAAGACACTAAAGCCATCTCAGAAGCTGAGAAAAAGGCGTTTAATAAGGTCAAAATTAACAATAAAACAAATTGCAATACTAAATTCTGACTCGGGTCTTCCATATAAATCTTACTCCTCTTCTATCTCAAATAGGTTTTAATCACCTATATTCTATTCTTAATACAGTGACTACATTATAGCATATTTTCGAATTAAAGTACCAAACAAATACTGCAAGCATCTACTATCTTTCTTCTATATAAAAGACCCAGTTACATAAACTGAGTCCTTTTCATATCATCTTAGTTCAAGGTCAACACATCATCACCAGCTTGTACGTTTGTACCAGTAGGAGCTTTCATCACAAAGTCATTAAAGACATGTGAATTTGTGACAGTGACAATAACCGTATCATCAAGTCCAGCTTTTTTGATTGCTGGATCCCAGAATTCAATCAATTTATCACCCTTTTTAACATGCTCTCCTTCAACCACATAAGAGACAAATCCTGTTCCTTTTAGTTTCACGGTTCCAATACCAATGTGAATCAACAAGACAATACCATCTTCAGAAACCAAACCAACAGCGTGGCGAGTGGTAAAGACTTGACGAACCATTGCATCAAACGGTGCATAAACACAACCATCGCTTGGTTTAATAGCAAAGCCTTTACCAAGACCTTCTTTTGCAAAGATTGGGTCTTTTACATCTGACAAGGCAATCAGTTGACCTGCAATTGGAGCTGAGATGTTAAGACCACCATCTGTTTCGACCTCATCTTCGATGTATTCGTGTCCCCAAGTACGTTCAAGTTCTTCAACAATTTCAGCGTGTTTTTCTTCAGTTAATTTAACACGGAAGAAGAAAACCAAACTACTTAAAATAATCAAAGCAAACGGTAAAGCAAAGACGTGAAGTTTGAAAGAAATAATTCCTGCTTTTGTAATGGAATCAGCTGTCGCACCTGTTGTCATCCCAGCAGCAACCGCTGCTGCACCAATGACAAGATTTGAAATAGCACCACCAAATTTATCCAACAAAGGACGAACTGACAAGGTCAAAGCTTCATCACGGTGACCAAGTTTCCATTGACCGTATTCCACACAGTCTGTGATAATCATCAAGACCACTAGAAAAACAAGAGGTTGGGGAATAAAGAATAATTCAGCAGCAAGTAAAACAAGAGCTAGTGATGTTCCGGCTACTGAAAAGAGCCCGATACCACAAAGCATTACAGCGATACAAGCAAAGAACAAATTACGACGATTCAATTTTCCAGCTAATTGTGGGAAAAGAGAAACTGAAAGCAAACCGACAACCGTATTAATCGTACCTAAGATTGAAAATTGAGCGGCGTGTCCCATGATGTAAGTGAAGTAATACAATTCAGAAGCATTTAAAATACTAATCCCAGTTGTATACAAAACATATGACAAAGCAATCGCCATTAATTGATCGTTTTTAGTTAAGACTTTAAGAACATCTTTAAAGCCTGTTTTTTCGGTATTTTTACGAAGGTCGGACTCGATTTCATGTGTACCAAAGGCTACAGCCAAAACGGTTAACACACCCAACAAAGCCACAATAAAAGCAAACCAGAACTAACCACGGTTATCTCCTGCACCGCCATTACGATGAAGTGAGAAGAAAAGAACGATTGGCATAATCACAACACCAACGATATTAGCACCGATAGTTGAACCAATACGTGCAAAAGTTGCTGTTTTTTCACGTTCTTCAGAGCTAAATGATAGTGCTGGAACCATTGACCAAAAACCGATATCTTTAAAAGAATAAAAAATATCCATCGTGATATAGATGAAGGCAAAGATAATCAAGTAAAGCACTGGATTTGTCTTGTTAAGTCCACCCATATCAGTAAATAAAATCAATAAAGCAAGTGAGCTGATTGTACCACCAGCTACTACCCATGGTTTAAATTTTCCCCAGCGTGTCTTTGTATTGTCAATCATATTTCCAATAAAAGGGTCAATAATCAATTCAACAATACGCAAACCTGCGATAATCTGAGTGATATACAAAACCATGCGATTATTTTGTGCTGCATCACCTGTATTAAATAAGTGTGAGGTAATAAAAGTGATGAAGTATGTTGACAAGGTCGCATAAAAAATATCGTGACCAAATGCCCCAAAAGCATATGAAATGCGTGAAGTAGCTGCGGATTTTTTCAAATCTTTGCTTGCATGAGTCGTTTGATTCATAGAACTCTCCTTCTTCTAACAACTTTGTTTTTTGATTACATGATTATAGTAAACGCTTTCCTAAACAAAGTTAATAAGTTTTAGTAAAGTTTTACTAATTTTTAGTTTTATTTATCAAACTATTTCAGAAATAAATATCTAAATTTTCTGAAAAATGATATAATAACTATCAAATACTTGACGGAGGTTCTCCTATGATTCAACTTTCTTTAACCAATGTTAGTCTAGAACGACAGAATAAAAAACTCTTAAATAATGTCACTTGGCAAGTCAACAAGGGTGAACACTGGGCAATTCTTGGGCTTAACGGCTCTGGCAAAACATCCCTTCTAAAACTCATCACAGCAGAATATTGGACCAGCCAGGGAAATGTGGAAGTTCTTGGAAATAAATTTGGTGGCACAGATATCAGCAATATGCGTACCAAAATTGGTATCGTTGGCTCTTTCATCGCCGAACGATTATCCCCACACATGCTAGCTGAAAAAATCGTCCTAACTGGAAAATATAAATCCAGCATTCTCTACACAGAATACGGCGAAAAAGAACTTGAAGAAGCCAGACAAATGCTCATCTCAATCGGAGGTGAACATCTGCTTGGACGTATTTACGCTAGCCTTTCACAAGGTGAAAAGCAACTTCTTCTTATCGCAAGGAGCTTAATGGAAAGTCCAGAAATCCTAATTCTCGATGAAGCAACTAGTGGACTTGACCTTTTTGCACGTGAAAAATTGCTGACGCAAATTGAACAAATCACTAGTTTGCCAAATGCGCCAACTATTATCTATGTTACTCACCACGCTGAAGAAATCACACGTTCCTTCACCCATGTTCTCCTGCTCAAAAAAGGAAACATCATCGCCAAAGGACCAAAAAATGAAGTTCTGACTGAAAAGATTTTATCTGATTTTTATGACCAACCAGTCTCAATCGTGCCACTTGGTGATGAACGTGTCTACATCAAACCTGAATTTAAATAACGAAAAACCTCTATGATTACTCATAGAGGTTTTCTTGTTAACGTAATTTTTCAACCATTACCAAAAATGGTGGTTGGTGAATTTGGTTAAGAGGTTTGTAAAGCATGGTTGCAAACTCTTTTTGATCGAGCGCTGAGATAAAGTCAAGCACTGCGTCTTTTTCCATGTCGCCACCTTCATGACCATAATAAATCATGATGGCTAAACGCCCACCGATTTCAAGACGTTCTAAGATTTTTTCAATCGCTACAAGCGTCGTATCTGGTTTGGTAATCACTGTTTTATCAGCACTTGGCAAATAGCCCAGATTGAAAATCGCTGCGCGGATAGGCTCACTAACGTACTTGTCAAGATTTTGATGCCCATCAAGAATCAACTGTGCATTTGAAATAGCTTGTTTTTCTAAGCGTTCTTTGGTGCTTTTTAAAGCTTGTTCTTGCACATCAAAAGCATAAACCTTTTTAGCATGCTGGGCTAAAAAAGCTGTGTCATTACCATTTCCCATTGTCGCATCAACAGCTACTGCACTAGCATCTAGCACTTCTACCAAAAAATCATGCGACAAATGCAAAGGTCGTTTTATCATGATTTAGACTCCTCTTCTACCTTACAGCCTTGATAAGAGCCACGGCGTTCCATTTCTTTATCAATAGCATTCAAGACTTCCCATTTTTTAAGACTCCACATTGGACCAATCAACATATCACGCGGAGCATCACCTGTAATACGGTGAATAACAATATTTTTCGGAATAATTTCCAATTGGTCACAAATGATGTTAACGTACTCGTCCATACTGAGCAATTTCAAACGCCCTTCATGGTAATCACGTTGCATTTTCGTACTTGTCATCAAATGAAGCAAATGAAGTTTGATTCCGTCAATTTCATTATCAGTCACACAACGTCGAACATTCTCAACCATCATCTCATGGGTTTCCCCTGGAAGACCATTAATCAAGTGAGAAACAATTTCAACCTTAGGAGCTAATTCACACAGACGTTTCACCGTTTTAACGTAAAGGTCATAAGTGTGAGCACGGTTAATGATTTTAGACGTTTCATCATAAGTGGTCTGCAAACCAAGCTCAACAGTTACGTGCATGCGTTCAGACAACTCAGCAATGTAGGCAATGGTTTCATCAGGCAAGCAGTCAGGACGTGTTCCGATATTAATTCCAACAACACCAGGTTCGTTAATCGCTTGTTCATAGCGTTCACGAATCACATCAACCGTGTCATGAGTATTGGTAAAGTTTTGGAAATAAACCAAGTATTTCTTAACTTCTGGCCATTTGCGGTGCATGAAATCTATTTCTTTATAAAATTGGTCACGAATTGGAGCATCTGGAGCTACGATAGCATCACCAGAACCTGATACCGTACAGAAAGTACAGCCACCATGCGCTACCGTTCCATCACGGTTAGGACAATCAAAGCCCGCATCAATAGGAACTTTAAAAATCTTTTCTCCAAAAATTTCGCGATAATAATCATTTAGAGTATTGTAACGTTTTTTCATAGCTTTTATTATAACACTTTCTAAGCACGAGACAAACTTAAGTCATCTTAAAAAGACGACCCGTCGGTCGCCTCCTTAATACTTAATCTTGTTTTCCTTGGAAACGCCATTCAAAACGCTTCTTGTCATAAATTGGGTATACAGCTAGAGAGATAGCAAGAGCTAGCAACCAGCCACCTAAGATATCTGTTGGGTAATGCACACCTAGATAGATACGAGAGACAGCCGTTAAAAGCGCAAGTACTAGCACCAAAGCTTGCAAAAGTCGCTTAGCAGCTGTTTTGGTCAAATGTTGCTCGATAATAATCATCAAGCTGATAGCCACAACCATACTTGATGCCGCATGCCAACTTGGGAACGATGGCCCCATTGGACGTTTAACCAAGAATTCCAAACTTGGTCTTGGACGATTATAAAGGTACTTAAAGACTGTTGAAAAAGCCCCCATTAAAACCAAATTGCCAGCTAAGAGAAGGCCTTCCGTTTTCCAATTTTTTCGGAAATAGAAAAAAGCTGCAATTGCAAATGTATAGACAAAGACTAAAGCTTCATGACCAAAATTTGTGATGACTTTAAAGAAAGAAGTCAGATGAGCTGGTAAGTCTCCTCGAACGCTTAATTGAATACTTGAATCAAGTCCTGAGACAGCTTCAGGATAGAATTTTACAACGTAGCCTAACACCATAAATATCACGAGAAACGTTGAGCCAAGTGTAAAATAGGTTTGTTTGTGTTTCATGTTTATACCTTTCACGAGAATTTAGTGCAACAGTATTATTATAACGCAGTTCATTTTTTAAGCCTAGCCAAAGCCTCTAAATTCTGTGGCAAAACTGTGGCAGTTTAAACAAAGGTTAAGTTCGATAGCAGATTAACTAAAAAGCCTAGGACTCTGTCCCAGACTTATCATGTATTTATTTGGTTAAAATCGGTTTTAGGCATGTCCATAAGATAAAGAAGGAAATAGAGAAAATCACTCCTTCAATCAAGTTAAATGGGACAACCATTGCAAAAAGGTAATTTCCTAAACCTAGAATAGCTGAAATATCAAAGTTAGCAAATTGAGCATAAAGTGGCACTGCATAGATATAGTTTAATACCAACATAGCCACGGTCAAACCAATCGTTCCCACAACTGAAGCCAAAACAAAAGTTTTCAAACTTGGTTTTCGATTCCAGATGAAAGCCATCGCTAGCAAGAAAACTCCTAAAGCAACCACATTCATCGGCATACCAATCAAGGTGGTAATACCGCCATTATTTAGCATGAGTTTTAGAAGTGTTCGCAAAATCAAAATTCCAAGCGCGCTTTGCAAGTCAATCATCACAAGACCAACTAAGACTGGTAAGATTGAAAAATCAAATTGCAAGAAGCTAGCTGATGGAATCAAGGGAAATTGCAAATACATCAACAAAAACGAAAGCGTCGATAAAATGGCAATATGCGCCAATTTACGTGTGTTAGTCATAGTTTCAGGCATAAAAAAGTTCCTCCAATTTTCTCAAATTGAAAGAAGGCGTTCGAGTATATTGCTGTAGCCAAAAAGCCTAAGCAAACTCTTGGTCTTCTCCCATCCAGACTTTACTGTCGGTTCTGGAATCTCACCAGATCAACTGCCAAGCAGCTCGCGGACTTTCATATTGCTCTCGTTCTCTTAGCAAACAACGAGAGGCAACACCGCCGGTCGGGAATTGCACCCTGCCCTGAAGACACCCTTAGAATATCAAAAAAAATCAAGCTCTGCAATGTTTTTGGCTGAAAAAGCTTGATTTTATGCTGATTTTCCTCACTTTTTGGACTTTTATACGTTAAAAGCAGCCCTTAAGGACTGCTTTTCTTTTATTTTAGTTTATCATGCTCGTAAGTGTGGCTGAGTTCCAAATTTGGAAATGCTTGTTGGCGAAGAGCTTCATAAACAATCATGCAGACGGTATTTGACAAATTCAAGCTGCGCACGTGTTCATCATTCATCGGAATACGAAGCGCTTTTTCAGGATTTGCTCGCATGAAGTCTTCAGGAAGTCCTTTATCTTCACGACCGAAAAGGAAATAATGATGTTTGCCATCATTGTAGTTTTCGTCAGAATAAACTTTTTCAGCGAATTTACTAATCAAGTGAACTTGCCCATCACATTTTTCCATAAATTCTTCAATGCTATCATAGAAAGTCACATCAAGTTTGTCCCAGTAATCAAGCCCTGCGCGTTTCATTTTGCGGTCATCAATTGGGAATCCCATTGGACGAATGATGTGTAGTGGTGTATTGGTTGCAGCACAAGTTCTAGCAATATTTCCTGTATTTTGTGGAATTTGTGGTTGAAAAAGAACGACATGATTGACAGCCTTAGTAGCCTCTTCTTGGTAATCAAGTTCTTCGATATTCATAACTATTCCTCTCCGTTTTTTGACATAAAAATAAACCACACTGCCCGGAGTCAAGCTCAGCAAACAGCGTGGTTGGCGGCGATTCATTAACTTAAATCATAACAGGTTTGATTTAAACTAACGAATTCTTGTAAATTATTATAACACTTTAACATGCAAAGTCAACGTATTTGACGCGAAAATGTCACGTTTTTACAGCTTTTTTCAATGTTTTTTCGATGTAAGCCTTTTCTTTTAAAAAATTAAAAGAAGCCTTGATATGAAAGGCTTCTTAAAGATTTATTATTTCTTCAAATGATATGAATAAGTTGCAATGATGATGTCTTCATACCAACGCAAACGCGCACGGATACGTAGACTCATTTGGTTGTGAAGCATATTTTGCCAACTGTGTTTTGGAATGAATTTTGGAATAATAACTGTCATGGTGTGATTATTTTTCTTAGCTTCATGATTCATTTTTTGAACAAACATCATGGTTGGTTTCACAATATCACGGTAGTTTGATTCAATATTGACAAAGGTAACATCTGGGAAATAGTGTTTGAATTCTTCTTCAACTTCTAAGTCTTTTTCACGTGTTTCCAAAGTTGATACGTGCATGGCAACAACCGTTTGTCCAATACTTTTAGCATAGTTGATAGCACGAATACTTGCTTGTGTCATATTGCCGACCAAAATCAAAACCGTATTACCATCATAATGGATATTCTTAACATCATCTGTCAAACGAAGTTGCATGGCAACATTCTTGTAGTGATTCTTAATAGAATGGAACAAGAACATCAAGACAAAGATGATTGGGAAGAATGGCCAGATTTCACCAATTCTAAAAATCAATAAAATCAAAATGATGAGGTAACAAATAATAGCTCCTAAGATATTAGCCACAGAATGTTTCAAATAGCCTTGGCCAAATTTGCGTTTCCAGTGAATGACCATCCCTGTTTGTGAAAGGGCAAATGGAATAAATACCCCAATGGTATAAAGCGGAATAAGACGCTCAGTTGAACCGTTAAAGATACAAAGAAGAGCAATCGCTCCAACTGCCAGGGTGATGATACCATTTGAATAGCCAAGACGTGCCCCTTTTTCCATAAAGAGGTGAGGCATGTATTTGTTCTTAGCCATGTTGAAAGATAACATTGGAAAGGCAGAAAAGCCAGTATTTGCAGCAACTGCCAAGATTAAGGCTGTTGATAATTGGAAAATGTAGAACAAAGCATTTCCGATTGTTGAATCACCAAAGATACGTTGCGCAATTTGAGCCAAAATCGTTACATGAGCTGATGGCGTAATTCCTAACCAGTAGTTTAGGAATGTAATCCCTGCAAACATAATACCAAGAATTAGTGACATGATAGCAAGGGTACCAGCTGCATTTTTTTCTTTTGGTTTCTTGAAAAATGGCACCGCATTTGAAATAGCTTCAACACCAGTAAGCGAAGCTGAACCGCTGGTAAAGGCTCTCAGCAAAAGAATGATAGACACTCCTGGAACCACTTTACCAATGTGAGCTGTTGCCGTATAAGCCAAGTGCCCCGTCAGAATTTGAAAGGCACCATAAGCAATCAAGAATAAAATACTTACAATGAACAAATAAACTGGAATCATCAAAGATTTTGCCGATTCGCGCAAACCACGCAAATTCATAAACATCAAGGCCAAAACCAGAACAATCGAAATTTCTAAATTAAATTCCTTAATGGCTGGAAAAGCTGATGTAATAGCATCGGCACCAGATGAAACCGAAACGGCTACTGTTAACATATAGTCAACCAACAAGCTACCACCTGCAATTAATCCCATACTTGGTGATAAATTTTCCGTAGATACCATGTAGGCACCGCCGCCTTTAGGGTAAGCATGGATAACTTGTTGATAAGAAATCGTTAGGCTTGCTAACAATACCAAAACCAAAAGTCCAATTGGTAAAGACCACCAAATTGCCGCCGCAGAAATAGTTGTCAAAACTAAGATAACTTGTTCTGGACCATAAGCAATTGATGAAAGGGCATCGCTGGACAGCATCGCCAAGGCTTGTGATTTGGATAGCAGATGATCCTCGTCAGTCTCGCCAGCTGATTCCAGGGGATTACCAATAAAAACATTTCGTAACTTTTCAAGCATTGAAATTTCTCCCTAAAATTAGATAACGACTCATTATAGTTCTCTCACTGACATTTCGCAAGCGTTTTGATGATTTGTAACCTAATTTTAACAATCATTGTTAGCTTTGATAAATCAAGCTTAATCCCTTGTCAACAGTTGGAATGGCTAGTATTTTTAAGAAAAATAGAGTAATATAGATACGATACATTTCGGAGGTTAAAATGAAAATAATTGTTGTCGGCGGAGGTAAGGTCGGTACCGCACTTTGTCGCTCACTTGTTGAAGAAAAACACAATGTCGTCTTAATTGAAGAAAAAGAAGCCGTTTTAAAAAACATTACCAAACGTCACGATATTATGGGAATCGTTGGTAATGGGGCTAACTTTAAAATTCTTGAGCAGGCTGATGTTGCTAACTGCGATATCTTCATTGCTCTGACTGATAAAGACGAAGTTAATATGATTTCAGCCGTTCTTGCCAAACAAATGGGGGCTAAAGAAACGGTTGTCCGTGTTCGTAACCCAGAATACTCAAATGCTTATTTCAAAGATAAGAATTTCCTTGGCTTTTCTTTGGTGGTCAACCCAGAGCTGTTAACAGCACGCTATATCGCTAACACTGTTGACTTTCCAAATGCCCTTTCTGTCGAGCACTTTGTCAATGGTCGTGTCATGCTGATGGAATTTGTGATTTCTGATGGCAGCAAGCTTTGCCACATGAGTCTAAGTCAATTCCGTAAAAAATTCGGTAATTTAGTGATCTGTGCTATCGAGCGTCGTGGAAAATTAATCATACCTGACGGTGATGCAACGCTACAAACAGCTGATAAGATTTTCGTTACAGGAAATCGTATTGACATGATTCTTTTCCACAATTCTGTAAAAACCAAATCCATCAAAAATATGATGATTATTGGTGCTGGACGAATTGCTTACTACTTGCTCAACATTCTTAAGAACACTAAGATGAATCTTAAGGTCATTGAAAATAATCCTGAGCAAGCTCAAATGTTCAGCCAAGAATTTCCAAATGTCCATGTCGTCCAAGGCGATGGTACGGCTAAGAGTGTGCTTTTGGAAGAATGTGTGGAAAACTTTGATGCAGTCGCAACACTAACAGGGGTGGATGAAGAAAACATCATCACTTCTATGTTCCTTGAAACACTTGGTGTGCGAAAAAACATCACCAAAGTTAACCGTACTAGCTTGCTTGAGATTATCGATACTAGCCAATTTTCAAGTATTGTCACACCAAAAAGTATTGCGGTTGATAGCATGATGCACTTCATTCGTGGTCGTGTAAACGCCCAAGACTCAAACCTTGATGCCATGCACCATGTTGCTAACGGTCGTATCGAAACCTTGCAATTTGAAATTCGTGAAAACAATAAAATGGCAGGTAAGAGTCTGTCATCACTAAAATTCAAGGAAAATATTCTTATCGCTGCGATTATCCGCAAAGGCAAAACCATTTACCCAACTGGTGAGGATGTCTTTGAAGTTGGTGATAAGATTGTCGTTGTAACCTTCTTGAAAAACATCACGCGCATCTACGATTTGTTAGCGAGGTAAGCTATGAATAAAAGTATGGTTCGTTACCTCCTTTCAAAATTACTCTTAATCGAAGCTTCTTTGATGTTGGTGCCTGTGATTGTGGCTTTCATTTATCATGAAGACATGCGCGTGATTAACAGTCTGGTCATCACAATTGGAATGCTTGTCATCATTGGACTTCTTGGAGTTGCTTTCAAGCCAAAGAATTACCATGTCTACACCAAAGAGGGACTCTTAATCGTTGCTCTATGTTGGATACTCTGGTCATTCTTTGGAGCACTGCCATTTGTACTTTCAGGACAAATTCCAAGCATCATTGACGCTTTCTTTGAAATGGTTTCTGGATTTACCACGACTGGTGCCACTATCTTACCTGATGTTGCGGTGCTATCACACTCTCTCCTCTTCTGGCGAAGTTTCGCCCACCTTATCGGTGGTATGGGAGTGCTGGTGTTTGCGCTAGCCATTATGGAAAATAGTAAAAATAGTCACTTGGAAGTCATGCGTGCTGAAGTGCCTGGACCTGTTTTTGGTAAAGTGGTTTCTAAACTGAAAGAAACAGCGCAAATTCTTTATGTCATTTACCTCAGCATGTTTGCCATTTTGATGGTTATTTTGATGGTAGCTGGCATGCCTGCCTTTGACAGTGTTATCACTGCAATGGGGTGTGCTGGTACTGGTGGATTTGGGGTTTACAATGATTCAATTGCCCATTACAACAGTTCACTAATCACAAATATTGTCTCAATCGCCGTACTTCTTTTTGGTATTAACTTTAACTTGTACTACTTCTTATTACTTCGTAAGTTTAAAGCATTCTTTAAAGACGAAGAACTAAGAACTTATATTGGGATTGTTGTGATTGCAACAGCTCTAATCTGGTTGAATGTCAGCGGCCTTTACCCAAGCGCTGGTAAAGCTTTGGAAAATTCATTATTTGAAGTGGCTAACGTTATGACAACAACAGGATTTGGAGTAACTGATTTGACCGTTTGGCCTTTATTTGCTCAGGTTATTCTGCTCTTTCTCATGTTTGTCGGAGGATCTGCTGGATCAACTGCAGGTGGTATTAAGGTCATGCGTGCACTAATTCTAACGAAAATCGCAAGAAATCAAGTGCTCTCAACTCTTTATCCAAACCGTATCATGACTATTCACATCAACGAACAACCCCTTGATAAGGAAATTCAGCACGGTGTTCTTAAGTATTTGACGCTTTACGTTTTCTTACTTCTAGGATTGACCTTGATGTTATCGCTTGATAATAATAACTTTATGGTTGTTGTCAGCGCAGCAACATCAACCTTTAACAACATCGGACCAATGCTTGGCACAAGCCAAACTTTTGCCATCTTTAGTCCATTTTCAAAATTACTCATGTCATTTGCCATGATTGCAGGACGCTTGGAAATTTACCCAATGCTGCTTCTCTTCATTCCAAAAACATGGTCTAAATATTAATACACAAAAAGAGGAAAGCTCAGCTTTCCTCTTTCTTTTTGCGATAATCTTTATTGCGCTTCAAAGTAAAATAGTCTGGCACTGGATCGTCCCCACCTTCTACAAAGGGATGGCAACGCAAAATCCTTGCCATTCCCATAATGACCCCCTTTAGCCCATGCTTTTCAATCGCTTCAATCATGTAATTCGAACAGCTTGGTCGATAGCGACATGATGGAGGGGTCATGGGGGAAATTCGTTTTTGATACCATTTAACAAGCGCAATAAGTAGTTTTTTTATCATTTTTGTTTGTTAACAGCCAAATTATGCAATTGGCTAATTTCTTTTTTGCTCAAACGACGTGATTCACCTGGGCGAAGTCCTGATAAATCCAAAGTACCAAAGTTCGTACGAGACAATTTATCCACCAAAAGTCCAACTGATTCGAACATTTTCTTAACTTGGTGGTTGCGTCCTTCATGGATAGTCAATTCAACCACTGAACGATTTTTCTCAGGATCCACTTTGATAATGTTGTAACGAGCTGGTTTTGTCTTTTTGCCATCGATAACAACACCACGTGTCAATGGACGAAGATTTTCTTTTGTCGCAAGCCCTTTAACACGCGCCAAGTAGACTTTATCAATTTCATTACGCGGGTGAATCATTTCATCTGTGAAATCACCATCATTTGTCAAAATCAAAAGTCCAGTAGTATCCCAGTCCAAACGTCCAACAGGGTAGATACGTTCTGTAACATTTGGTAGCAAGTCAACAACCGTTTTACGGCCTTTGTCATCTGATACACTTGAAATCACACCACGAGGTTTATTAAGAAGGTAGTAAACTTTTTCTTCGTTATAGATTGGTGTCCCTTCAACTTCAACAACATCACCAGCTTTAACCGTTGTAGCTAGTTCTGTGACAACTTTACCGTTGATGGTTACCAAACCTCTTTTAATCAAGTCTTCAGCTTTACGACGGCTGGCAATTCCCGCGTGGGCAATGTATTTATTAATTCTCATATTCTTTCCTTTAACTGCTTTTTAGCTATTTTACATCATTTCGTCAGTTTTAGCGAGTTCTGTTTCTTCTTGGGCTAATTCTGGCTCTTCAAAAAGGGTCATTTCTTCATCAACCACTTCGATATTTGACACGTCGATCAGCTCACTTAGGTCATTAATTCCCATAAAATCTAGGAAATAATCCGTTGTCGCATAAAGATTTGGTCGCCCAATCACTTCTTTTTTACCAGCTTCGCAAATTAAACCTAAAGCCATTAATTTGCTGATGGCACTGCTAGAATTCACACCACGAATATCATCAACTTCAATACGTGTTATCGGCTGTTTGTAAGCAATAATGGATAAAACTTCCAAACTTGCACGTGATAAGCTTTGATTGACTGGCGCTTTTGCAAAATCACGAAGTAAATCAGCAAAAATCTCTTTAGTCACGATTTTATAACAACCTGCTGTCTCAATCAAACAAAGACTTGATGACTCGTCAGTTTCGTATTTCTGTGCTAATTTTTCCAGCTGTTGTTGGAGCGCCGTTGGTGTTAAATTAACCATACTAGCCAAATGACGTAAGCTCAAGCCTTCTTCACCTGCTACAAAAAGAAGGGCTTCAATCTGAGCTAAATAGTTCATATAACTTCCTTTCTTAAGTTTGTTTACCAAGGGTTATCGTTTTTTCACTCAACTAACACTTCGTAAAACAATATCTCCAAAGTTTTCCTCTTGTTCTACTTCCACCTCATGGACTTTAATCAATTCTAAAGTCGCTAAAAATAGGGTAATCATTTCTGGAATAGATTGACATTCTTTGAAAACCTTGTTCAAAACAAGTTTTTTAGACTGACTGAGACGTTCTGAAATAACTGTCATCATGTCCTCAATGCGATAATCATCACGCTCAACAACCGTATGACTGTTTTTCAATTCTCTTTGCTTTTCAGCCATAACATGTGAAAATGACAAGAAAAGATCCATAATCGTCTTGTCGTGAGCCAGAACCGCATCTTCAAAAATTAATTCTTGTTTTGGTTTTGAGTAAAATTTAGCACGTTCATCGTGCTGGGCTGACATTTCCTCACTAATCGCCTTGAAGCGACGATATTCTTCGATTTGTGTCAACAATTCTTGTTCAGGGTCATCTTCTTCTGGCTCTGCTTCAACAATTTTTGGAAGTAGCTTACGGCTTTTAATCAGCATCAGCTGACTGGCCATAACCATATATTCACCAGCCACTTCTAATTTCATGGCTTGTAAGGTTGAGATATAAGCCAAATACTGCTCGATAACTTCCACGATTGGAACATCGTAAATATCCATCTGATATTTAGAGACCAAGTGCAAAAGCAAATCCAGAGGCCCTTCAAAATCTTTTAATTTAATATCCATTAGTTATAAAATTTCTCTAAAGTCACTGGACTCTTAAGCCCTAAATTGCGACTAACTTCTAATAAAGATTTTCCTGCTGCTTTTTGATGTAAAACATATTGACGGCGCATATCCTGCGCTGATAAGTCTTCTAAACCCAAAGAAGCCAAAAATGCCTTTAATTGATTAAAGAACCATTGTCTTGAATAAGATTTACCTTGATTATCAAAAAGATAAATCTGTTCTTCAGACAAATTGGCAGTTATGTAATCAAGCAATTTTGCAGGAACTTCTAGCACTCTGACCAAGCCAGCTTTCTGCACGCGCAAAACAGCAAAAGTCTTGTCCAAATCAGCAACTTTTAAGCCTTGAAGGTCACTAGACGACAAGCCCAGTTCAATCATCAAAAGCGCAATTAACTGACCAGCCTGGTAAGGACTTTCTTGATAAAAAGCCGAATAATCCAGCAACTCCTTACTAACCGGTTTAGTAGCCAATTTTTCTTTATTGCTTAACTTATAAAAACGATCTAAGCGCTCAGTATCATACAAAAAATACAAAAACTGATTTACCGCTGAAATCTTACGCTTTTTGGCTGAGGTTTTTAAAGGTGCCAATGAATGCTCATAAAGCGCCAGCTTTTCTTTGCTGACCTTGCCATCAACAGCCTCAACAAATTGCTGCAAATCATAAAAATAAGCATTTTTAGAATTCTCTGAGAGAGACTTACTGTCAATAAATTCTTGGATAAAATCAATCATCTTTCGGGGTAATCGTATAATAATCAGTGAAATCGTGTAAGAGACTATTAACAGCCTTTAGAATCGATTTACGCGTAATAATGCCTAGGAAGTGGTTATTTTTATCTAAGACTGGCAAGAAAGGATAATCTACCAATAAGTGCATGATATCTGTTAAGCTTGAAGTATCACTAATGGTTTGTAATTTGGTATTAACCATCTTACCAATATCAGTCTGAGCCAATTCCCAATCAGTCAATTGATTTTTAGCTTGATAAGACATAATGTCAGCAATGCTGATAGTTCCAACGTATTCTTTATCTTTTGTGATGACAGGAACACGTGAATAACCATTATTAGCTAAAAGCAACATGGCGTGGTCTGAATTATGCGTATCAATAAAAATCGCTAAATCTTCTGCCGGAATCAAGTAATGATCCAAATGGCTAAGAAGAAATTCTTCAAATTCTTTTGCTATCATCTGTCAAATTCCTTTGAAAGTACCGGATAGAGTTTGTGGTCACGTGTGTAAAAATCAACCTTAATCTTGTCTTTAGTGATAGTCACTTTCGCATAAAGCTTTTCTTTGACATCACCACGAGGTTGAAGAACACTACCTGGATTGATAAAGACAGTTTTTCCATTACGCCAAGCTGCTGCTCGGTGCAAGTGACCGTAAAGGCAGATATCTGCATCTTCTTCTTGAGCAAATAAATCCAATCTATCCCATGTAAAATTAATGTTATAAAGGTGTCCGTGAGTCTGTGCTATGACAATATCATCAAGATAAGTCGTTAATCTTTCAGGATAGCCATTGTCGTAATCACAATTACCACGAACCACTTTAATACCATCCCAAATAGGATCTGAACTTGGTAGTTCAGAATCACCATTATGGAAAATGGCATCAACTTCTCCTTGATAACGTTGTTTAATATTGCTAATAATCTCACGATCACCGTGAGAATCACTCATTACAATTATTGTTCTGCTTTCCATACTGGGAATGCCTCCATTAATTTCTTAACAGCCAACCCGCGATGTGAGATTTCATTTTTTTCATCTGCTGTCAATTCAGCAGCATGACGTCCAGTTTCACCAACTAAAAATAGTGGGTCATAACCAAAGCCGTTGTCGCCTTTGGCTTCCATAGCAATGTAGCCAGGCCAATCTGCTTCAACAACCAAACTTTCTTTATCTGGTGCAGCAACCACAAGTGTTGTGTGAAATTGCGCTGAACGGTCTTTCATATCAAATACCATTGCCAATTCATGAAGCAATTTAGCGTTATTTGATTCGTCTGTAGCGTCTGGGCCAGAGAAACGAGCTGACCACACACCAGGAAGACCGCCAAGGACATCAACTTTCAAGCCAGAATCATCAGCCAGAACCATTTTTCCAGTTAATTTTGAAATTGTTTCGGCTTTCAAGCGTGCATTTTCTTCAAAAGTCATTCCTGTTTCTTCCACTTCAGGCAATTCTGGGTGGTTGTTTAGGTTTTCAACTTTGATGCCAAGTTGATCAAACATTTTACGAAATTCTTTGGTTTTACCTTCATTGCGTGTGGCAATCAAGATTGTATCACCAAAAGCATTTTCAGATGATTTTCCAAAAAAGGCTGACGCAGCAACACCATCTTCAGGCAGATGCACAAATAACAATTGGTCATCTTCAGTAACCACAACCGCACCCGCACGTTGTTGCACTTCTAAATGACGATTAGTTTCTTCGTTAATCATGCCAACAACAAAGCGAATCAATTGAAAATCAGATGATTTTTTCACAACAGTGACATTGTAGCCGTTGAATTCATCTTTATGGCAGCCACCTTCACCGTGTCCGTGACATTTGCCACAGCATTTGCTTGCAACAAGTTTTGCGACTTGTTGGCTCAATTCATAAAGATCGTCACCGCAGACATTTCCAAGACCTGAAATGGCATTGAAGCCACCCCACTCGCCAAGGAACCAATTTTCTTTATCTTTATACTCATAAATTTTATCAGCCATTTATTACCATCTCATTTCTATTTGTTCAACTTTTCCAAATCAACATGTTGCACATCAATGTCAGTTCCTAGCCAGTTCACAGCAATTTCTTTAAAGCGCTGGCTACTTGCCGTTGTGTAGAAATGGTGATCAACAGCATTTTCAGTGCGACTATGATTAATTTCAAAGTAATTTAATAACACCGACACATCTCGAATACATTCAGCACCACTATCGATTAGTTTAACGTTCGGTCCCATCACATTTTGAATGATTGGACGAAGTAGTGGGTAATGCGTACATCCAAGAACCAATGTGTCAACTTTGCCAACAAGCGGCGCTAAACTTTCGTAAACGACTTTTTTAGCAACACTTGAACCCATTTCATTTGACTCAACGATTGGAACAAACTTGGGACAAGCTAGACCGCTAACTTCCATTTTGGGTGATAATGATTTTATCTTTTCAGGGTAAACTTCTGAATTAATGGTCATCGGAGTTCCGATAATCCCAATTTTACCGTTACGCGTCGATTTAATCGCGGCACTAGAACCTGGTAAAATAACACCAAGAACAGGAATATCAAGTTTCTCTTTAACTTCTTTCCAAGCAACTGCTGTCGCTGTATTACAAGCAAAGACAATCATCTTAACATTTTTAGTTAACAAGAAATTAACCAATTCCCAAGTGTATTCTCTAATTTGCTCAGCAGGTCTAGGACCGTAAGGAGCTCTTGCTGAGTCTCCAATATATACAATTTCTTCATGTGGCAGTTGGCGCATCAATTCACGCACAACTGTTAAACCACCAACTCCAGAATCTAAAAAACCAATTGGTCTATTATCCATAGAATCTTCTTTCTAATAAGGGAATTAGACTTAGAAAAAACCCAGTTGGTGAGCCAACTGAGTCATTCATTTCTGAGCTCTGTGCTCGAAAACGTTTGTTAAAGACTGACTTGTATGTAAGGTCAAAAACTATCAAACAATAAGTCATCCGCCTTTAGCATTTTTCAAACCAAAGCGTAAAGATTATTTTTTAGCTTTTGCTGCAGCTGCTTTTGATTGTTTGATAATGTTACGGTACGTTTGTTGAATTTTTGCTTCACTAGGTTTTTGACCCATTTGGCTCATCATTTCACGGATCGCATCAGGCGTCAAGCGTGGGTGTTCACCGATTTCCTTTTCAAACTGTTTACGAGCGATAAAAACGCCACCAACAAGGCCACCAAACAAAGCAACCAAAACTAACAAAATCCAAAGAAATGTTGTCATGAATATTTTCTCCTAAGTTTTTTACATAATTCATTATAGCAAAAATGGAAAGAGTTTACAAATTCTTGAAAGCTTTTTCTTAAGCATAAAAACAATAAAATTGGGAGACCATTTCAATTATTTGTATTTCCTTTTTTAAAATTATTCTCAGACAACCACTTTTTATACAGCTCAGCAAATCTCATTTCTTCATCGTCACTGTAGCCGTTAAAAACAAACTTGGTCGATATCTTCCTGATTAAAATAAAAAATTTGTTCAGGATTTAATCCCATTGGATAAATCGCTGATGAATAATCAAATAGAACATCTTCTCCATTTTGCTTAATTGTTACACCACGATTTAAAATCATCAATTTCTGACTACCATCTTTTAAATACACAATACTCCCAATTGGTAATATATTTAACATAAAACTCCCCCATTTATTAAATTTCTTCGATTTTTTCAAAATCAAGATGATTTAAATTGTAATTTACCCCAATTGGCAAAATTCGATACGAAAAAGTAAATATAGCAAATGAAAACAAACCACTTAGAATTAAAAGTGTTATTTCATCATAAAAAAGATAAAATCCCAAGCAAAAGAGCGTAAACATTACAAATATCGGGCCTAAGCCATAAACACGTTGATTATCTGTTTTTAGCACCAATTTCATGCATTTCCTGTTTACTAATTTCTTTTTCACTCTTTTGTCCTCATACTTAAAAACACCTAGGTAAATGAAATATCCAATAGTTAATGATAAAATGAACAACAATACTTTTTGAAAGAGATTATCTACAATTCCAGTTGCCTTCAAATTATTTTCTAAAAAGTTATACAATATTTTTAAAAATGGCTGTACCATCAAAACAACCGCCGTTGTTCCCAATTGTGATTTTTTAAGATTAAACAAATTGTCTTTATCATCACTTTCAAATAAAATTGCTTCAACATTCTGTGCTTTATGTCCCCAAAAATATAATTTTGAACTCATACTCACATTATCTAAAATATATTTTTTTCCATTCATTCTGATAACATGGTAGCTTCCTGAAACTTGTGTTATTCTAAACTCCATTAACTAAATTTCCTTCAACAATCGAACTTTGTATTCAGCTCCTTCGTTAAATGATCCAAATGCTAAAAGTAAAACAATAAATATTATAATTCCTGATCCTATCATAAAGAAATAATTTCCATATTTCAATTCAATCCAAACTGAAACGGCAGCTATAAAATAAATCATTAAGTATAAAAACATTAATTTTGTAATTTTCTTGTATCCATCAAGTCTAATCTTTACTTTTTGTTTTTCCATAAAAATCTGTGGGTAATTTTCACTCACTTTGTTAAATTCCCTTTTGCTCCATAAATTAATCAACAAAATATCTGCAAGGACAATAAATAATAATATTAATAAATTAATACTAAACCCAAAATCTACCTCCAATAGATAGATAATTTTTTTAAAAATTGAACTAAGAAAAATAATTAAAGAGGTAATAAAAGTTATGCTGATAGTTTCGCTCTTATTTTCTTGATTTAGTGTCCTCAAATTCTGATAAGTTTCTTTAGAAATTTCGTAACAATTCTGTGTAAAAATCCAACTCATGGGCAAAAAAATAAAGCAAAGTAAATTAACAGGATATCTATCGAATAAAAAGAACTTATCTTTATAATTAAAAACTAAATAACGAAAGTTTACTTGACTAAACTTTATTCTCACAATATACTCCTATATTATTTTAATCAGCAAGAGAACCTTGAAAACAATTTCCAACATTATCAATTGTATTTCCAAATTGATCAACTTTATTTTTTACATTTTTATCATTTTCATAAAGATACTCAAAACCTACACTAGCAATAGTTCCAACCGCAATTCCAGCAGCTGCAACCCCAACGGCTGCCCAACCAACTGGATTTGAAACTAAAAATGTTGTAAGCGCCGCAGTAGTTACCGAACCAGCCCCCCAACCAATCCCCGTTGAAATAGCATTGTGAGAGATAGCTTGTCCAACCGAGCTACCATCATTTTTAATGTCATCGTACATTCCTAAAACAAATCCTGCCCCCATAAAAGCTTTACCTATATAGTTCCCTGTACTCGCAATTTTCTTACCATGGGAAACCATTGAAACTCCAGCACCATTCAAATTCACTAACACAAACGAGTTATTTTTAGCAGGACCTTTGATACCTTCAGACACCGTAACAATTCCACCAATTCTTTGGTATCCCAATCCAAGTTGCTCTACAGAAGTTGAAAAAATATCGTTACTTAAATCATTAACTATGCTATCTCTGTTATTATTAACAAAGTTAGTCAAATCAATTGAATCACTGTAAGATATATTTTTCATCACAACATTTTCCATCATATACCCACTATACTTGGAATCATACAAATTTTTAGCGAGTTCGTTTTTGAGATGGTCTTTCCTAGCTTTGCCGTTAACGACTGATTTAACTTCTTTAACTTCCGTTTTGAAGTCTGTCTTCTTGTAAAAATCTTTAGCTTTTTTGCTTGTATATGAGCTACTGCCTAGGTCTGACAAACTACTGATTTGCGTGTTCTGTTCGTCTAAAACATCGCCTACTTCGCTTGTAAAGACAGTATTATTAAAAATCCCCATGTCCTTGATGGTGTTGGTTAGGACTTTTTTAGCACCTTTGAATTCTGAGACGGCATCGTCTGTTGTCACTTTAGTCAGCGTGACAATGTCTGCGACTTCATCAATTGCCTTGTTAATCGCGTCGGAGCCTGTCTTTAATTGCTCTAGCGGCGAGTCGAACTTGTCTACCATTTGTTGTAAGACATCCGTATCAATAATGGCAGAGTCGCTATTTTCACTCACAATACTCTTAAAAGTGCTGATAAGGTTATCATAACCTTGTGAGATGACATCCAAACTGTTCACATAGTTAACAAAGGCACTTGGTAATTATTAATTTTATTATCAATCGCATCTTTAACATCACCTTTTAGCGCCTCTGAATTGGCTGCGCTTTTTAGTTTTTTCTTGGCACTTGATAGTTGACTCTTTGTTTGGCTGATAGAGCTTTTGAGGCTATCACGCTGCTCTATGACCTCGCTCATCTTAATCTTCATAAATCTCTCCCAAGTAATCGTTTTTCTAAGTATTATAGCATAAAATAAACAGACTTTCAGATATTCTCAGATATAAAACTTTAACTAAAAAACACCCGCTTTATGTCAATCTATTTTTTGATTGCACAAGCGAGTGCTTTATGATGTTATTTAGTTATCAAAATCAAATCCTTTAATGGTTGCAAAATAATCTTCTGGTGTTTCGGCACGGCGGATTAAACGTGCACTGCCATCTTCTTGATAAAGAACCTCAGCTGAACGCAAACGTCCATTATATTGATAGCCCATTGAAAAACCATGCGCACCAGTATCATGAATGACAAGCGTATCTCCAACACGCGCTTCAGGTAATTCACGCTGTTTAGCAAATTTATCATTGTTCTCACAAAGTGATCCAACAACATCTACCACTTCTAGTTTGCCATTAGGATTAGTCATATTAGTAATGTGATGATAGGCGTCATACATGGCTGGGCGCATCAAATTAACCGCTGATGCATCAACGCCAATATAAGTTCGGTAAGTTTGTTTACGGTGACGAACCTTGGTTACAAGCAAACCATGCGGCGCTAACATGAAACGACCAAGTTCAGTAAAGATTTTCACATCACCAAGTCCAGCAGGAACCAACACCTCATCAAAGACACGGTGGACCCCCTCACCAATGATTGCAATATCATTAGCTTTTTGTTCTGGACGGTAGTTGACTCCAACACCACCAGATAAATTGATAAAGTTAATCACGACGCCAGTTTTTTCCTTCACCTCAACAGCTAATTCAAATAACTGGCGGGCTAACTCTGGGTAGTAATCATTGGTCACTGTGTTTGAAGCAAGGAATGAATGAATACCAAAGTTTTTGACGCCTTCTGCTTTCAAATCTTTAAAACCTTGAATCAGCTGGTCTTTGGTCATCCCAAATTTTGATTCTTCAGGATTGTCCATAATATCTGTTCCAAGCGAAAAAACACCACCTGGATTGTATCGAAGTGATACAGTATCGGGTAAGCCTGCCACCTCTTTTAAAAAGGCGATATGTTCGTAAGCATCAAGGTTGATAGTTGCACCGATTTCTCTAGCGTACTTGAATTCACGCGCTGGCGTATCATTTGATGAGAACATGATATCAGTAAAACCTAGCTTGTGGCTCATCAAAAGTTCCACTTCTGTCGCACAATCCACCCCGCAATTTTCCTCTTGTAGAATCTTCAAGATAGCTGGTGTTGGGGTAGCTTTTACGGCAAAATATTCCTTAAACCCTTTATTCCAAGCAAAGGCCTTGTTCAAAGCGCGAGCCTTTTCACGAATCCCTTTTTCATCGTAAAGGTGAAATGGCGTTGGAAATTCATTCGTAATGTTTTGAAGCTCTTTGGCTGAAATAAATGGTGTTTTCATAATTAATTCCTCGAATTTTCAAAATATTAGGACTATTATAACATAAAGACAAGAAATGACCAATGACCTTGGTCTGAAAAACAAAAAAAACTAGTGCAAACAAAGTTGCACTAGTTAATTCATTAATCATCGCTTCCGAACAAGCGAAGCAAATTCAAGAATAAGTTGATAAAGTCAAGGTAAAGACTAAGTGCCATTGAAATAGCCCAGCCATCACCAACTTGACCACCTGTCGCTTCATAAACACGCTTAATCATTTGATTGTCATAAGCGATAAGCCCTGAGAAAATCAATACTGAAATAATACTGATAACAAAGCTCATCATCCCTGAGCCAATAAAAATATTGACAAAGCTTGCAATGATAATACCAATCAAAGCTGCCAAGGCTGCTTTTGCAAAGCCAGACAAATCTTTTTTAATGACAAAACCAAGGACTGACATCACACCAAAGACTAAGGCAGATGAGACAAAGGCTTGTAAAACCGTTGTTTGTGTGTAAGCAACAATGATGAAACTTAAGGTAAAGCCATTCAGAGCTGAATAAAATAAAAACAAAGGCAAAGCAGATGGTGTATTTTTACGAGCAGCACCACTAGCTAAGAAAACCAAAGCCAACTCTAAGAAAACTGCACCATAATAAATAAATGGGTGATTAGTCATGATGTTAATCATATTGTCAGTAAAGACATAAAGCATCAAGAATGAGACAAAGGCTGACAAGCCGATTCCCATACCAACTAATCCATAAATTTTAGCAAAAAAGCGATTCAAA
This sequence comes from Streptococcus sp. 45, assembly GCF_900108865.1. NCBI lineage: Bacteria > Bacillati > Bacillota > Bacilli > Lactobacillales > Streptococcaceae > Streptococcus > Streptococcus sp. 45. The sequence continues at coordinate 599,383 of NZ_FNXZ01000001.1, forward strand.
CCACTATCGGTCTGTGTGTAAATAATATCGTTCTGATTCAAAAGAATCTCCCTTCCTGATAAATTCTATCCATTAACGATGGTTACTTGGTAAAATCTTACGGCTGTAGCGTCTTTTCTTACCAAAACGATTGCGAAATGGTGTAATGGCTTCTTTGACAGCCCAATACTTATCGACCATCGTCACAATGTAACCTTCTTTATAACGCGGCGGAGCAATCGTTGCCCCCCACATGTGTTTTAAAATGATATCTTCTTCACGCTTATTTAAAGTCGTTAATTTTCTAGCGTTTCGAACGGCAATTCTTGGATGTACCCACGCATGCCCCTTATTAAACTTGGTTTCTCGCCAATCATAATAAAAGAAATCATGCAAAAGACCTCCACGCGCAGTGGCTTTTTCATCCCAACCTAGTTTTTTAGCAATCTTATAACTCGTATAAGCCACATTAATTGAATGTTCCATACGGGTTGAATAATGATGCTGCGGAATTTTATCTAGCTTCTGAAAACGGGGGTGTTTGATGAGATGACCAACGAGTTCCATGAACTCTTTATCTTTTTTATATGCACCCATTAGAATCACCTTCTTTCACCCTAATTATAGCATATCAGCTTAAAATAGACTGAAACGATGACTAAAAAATTCAAAGTATGAAACCGTTTAAGATTAAATTAAACTAAAGAGAACAATCCCTGTTGCCACAGCAACATTCAAACTTTCTGCTTGTCCAGGCATAATGATGTGGGCCAAGATGTCAGCTTGTTTTGTCATTTGCTCTGAAATGCCATTTCCTTCATTTCCCATAACAAGAGCAAACTCACCCTTGTGCTCAACAGTCTTGTAGTCAACAGAATCTTTTGAAAGCGTCGTAGCAACTAACGGCACACCAAGACTTTGCAATTTTTGGCAAGCTTCATAAACATTGGTACGCCAAACTGGCAAATGAAAATGACTACCTTGCATTGAACGAAGAGTTTTTTGATTGTAAATATCTGCCGTTTTCTCAGAAATCAATACCCCATCCAAACCAGCAGCATCAGCCGTACGAATCATGGTTCCGACATTCCCAGGGTCTTGAACATCTTCTAATACCAAGTAACGACCAGCTTTCAAGTCAGCTAGCGGTAAGCTTGGCATCACCACTTCTGCAATAATGCCCTGTGGTGTCTTAGAGTCTGTTAATTCTTTTAAAACCTCAGGCGTCACATAAGTTACATGAGATAAGCCCTCAACGCGGTCTGAAAACTCTTCAAGAACAAAAATGTTCAAGAATTCTGCATCAGCTTTTTGAGCTTCTTCAAACAAGTGCCATCCTTCAATTAAGTAAGAATGCTCACGGTATTTTTTTTTCAATAATTTTTTAGTCTTTTTAATGAGATTATTTGATTTAGAAGTTATAATAGTCATAAGAAGATTATAGCATATAATAGGAGGAATTTGAGATGAAAAAAGTTCGTCTAATTGTCTCAGGCCGAGTTCAAGGAGTGGGTTTTCGTTATTCGACTTTCGCCCTTGCTCAAAGTCTAGGTGATATTTACGGTCGCGTCTGGAATAATGATGATGGTACCGTTGAAATCCTCGCCCAGTCCGACGATTCCGCTAAAATGGCAAAATTTATCCAAGAAATCCGCAAAGGACCATCTAAATGGGCAAAAGTGACCTACGTTGATGTCAAAATGGCAAATTTTAAAGATTATACTGATTTTCAAATTGCCAACTAATTCTATAAATAAGACTACAGATGTATTGAGAAAATACAGAAAAAACAGTAAAATAATAGGGTACTATAATAAAAGGAAACAATCAATTGAAAAAGAAACTAAATCGCGTCCTCTTTTCAGGACTAAGCTTATCGTTATTGTTCTTACTAAGTGGTTGTGTCAGCCGAGATTCACATGGTAACCCAACAGGGACTATTTGGCACTTGCTCGGTGAACCAATGGCAAAACTTATCCAATACTTTGCCAACAACATGGACCTTGGATTTGGCTTAGCCATTATCTTAGTAACAATCATTGTTCGTTGTATCATTCTTCCGCTTGGACTTTACCAATCATGGAAAGCAAGCTACCAATCAGAAAAGATGGCTTACTTAAAACCAATCTTTGCACCAATCAACGAACGCATGCGTAATGCAACTACTCAAGAAGAAAAATTGGCTGCACAAACAGAATTAATGGCTGCACAAAAAGAAAACGGCATTAACATGCTTGGCGGTATGGGATGTCTTCCACTTCTTGTTCAAATGCCATTCTTCTCAGCTATGTACTTCGCAGCTCAATACACACAAGGTGTTTCTGAAAGTACTTTCCTAGGCATTGACCTTGGAAGCCGTAGTATGCCACTAACAGCTGTTATCGCTATCCTCTACTTCTTCCAATCATGGTTATCAATGCAAGCTGTCGCTGAAGAACAACGTGCAGCCATGAAAGGAACAATGTATGTTATGCCGCTCATGATGGTCTTCTTTGGTATGAGCATGCCAGCAAGTGTTCTCCTTTACTGGTTGGTCGGTGGTTTCTTCTCAATCATTCAACAATTGATTACAATGTTTATCATTAAACCAAAACTTCGTAAACAAATCGCTGAAGAATTTGAAAAGAACCCTCCAAAAACTTACAAATCAACTAAACGCAAAGACGTTACACCTGCTGCAACAACTCAACTTAACAAACCTAAGAAAAGTAACCGCAATGCTGGTAAACAACGTCACCGCAAATAATTCATAAACTAAAACACCAGAAAATTATTTCTGGTGTTTTAGTTTCCTTTTAATAACAGAACAAACAAAAAAGGCTTAACAGCCTTTTTTATGATTAAGCAGTTTTTTCAACGCTAATGATTTCAACATCGTAGTTTCCAGCAGGTGATTCAATTGTCACGATGTCACCTGTTTTTTTACCAATCAAAGCTTGAGCGATTGGGCTTTCGTTAGAGATACGACCTGAGAAGATATCAGCACCAGCAGCACCAACGATATGGTAAACATCTTTATCAGTTGTTCCAACTTCTTGAACAGTAACTGTTTTACCGATAGCAACTTCATCTTTCGCTACAGCATCACTATCAATGATTTCAGCATAACGGATTTTAGTTTCAATGATTTGGATTTGACCTTCAACGAATGCTTGTTCGTCTTTTGCTGCATCATACTCAGAGTTTTCTGAAAGGTCACCGTATGAACGAGCGATTTTAATACGTTCAACAACTTCTGGGCGACGAACTAATTTTAGTTCTTCTAATTCTTGTTCAAGTTGTTCTTTTTCAGCAAGGGTCATTGGATAAGTTTTTTCTGCCATTTTCTATCTCTTTTCTAAAAATTTATTTTTTGGATAATCTACAAATACAAACATGATGTTAGTCACACCATGTTTGTCATCAATTATTCATTTATTTGACTATTAACATATTTTTCAACATTAGCTTTGTGGTCATCAAAGTTTTCTGAGTAGTAGACCTTACCTGTCTTAACATCTGCAACGAAGTAATAGTAATTCGTTGAAGCAGGGTTAACGGTTGCTTCGATAGCTGATAGGCTAGGAGCGTCTACCGGACCAGGCATCAAACCAGTGTTGGTATAAACATTATACGGTGAATCAATCGATGTGTCAATACTTGCATCAGCCGCTAGACTCGTCTCTTCACCAAGTTTACCCATTGCATACAAAATAGCAATATTACTTTGGAGTGGCATGTTATTATTCATGCGATTATAGAAGACACTAGCAATATTTCTGCGATCATCATCAGTTGAACCTTCTTTTTCAACTAATGATGCAAGTGTTAAAACATCATTAACTGATTTTCCACTTGCAGCAATAGTATCGTAGTACTGAGACATGTAAGAATCCATTGTTGAAATCATGTCCTCAACAATATCTTCCATACTTGTCTTTTCATAGTAGCTGTACGTTGCTGGGAAAAGGTACCCTTCTAGTCGATAAGTTACTTTATCAGCCTCAGGAAGACTACCTAAAAGTTTTGGATACTTAGCTGCCATTTTTGAAATAAAGGCATCATCTTGAACGACTTTCAAGAAATCATCAGCCGTATATGGCGTTGAAGCGTGTTTCTTAGCTGAATTTTTAGTCACAGCTTCAGAAATTTGCTTGATCGTATAACCTTCAGTTACCAAGATTTTACCAAGTGATGGTTTTTCTGGTTGAGGTGTTCCACCTTCTTTAAGTTGTTTACAAATCTCATCCAAATCCATGCTTGGTTGCAAATTATAGTATCCACTTTGGAAATTGCTGTAATTTTTAAATTTTGTGTAGTAATTAAAGACAGTTGCACTCTTAATCACACCAGATTTTTCAAGGATTTGCCCGATGTATTTGTTCCCAGATCCTTCTGGAATATCAACCGTAATGTATTTCTTTGATGAACTATCAAGTGGCTTAATAGAACTATCAACATAGCGGTATACAAAGAAACCTGTTGCGATTAAGGCAATGATAATTGCTGAAATTAAAAATAAAGCAATTTTTCCTGCTAAACTATTTGTCTTTTGACGTTTTCTTCTGCGTTTTGTTCCCACTTTATTCTCCAAGTCTGTCTCTGTTTCATCTGATTGGTCAGAATCTTGCTCAAATTGAAGATTATCTTCTGATTCAGACTCACCTGAAGGGATATCAGAAATATCTGGATTACCATCATAACCTACACCATCTGTTGCTCTCACAAGATAACTTTCTTGTTCATCATCAGCCTTAGCTGACTCTGCTCCATCAGGGTTAAAGGTCTGATCGATATTTCTCAGTACGTCTTTAATTTTTTGATTATCTATTTTAGTTTCAATCTGATTCTCAGCTAAAGCAGTTTTCGCTTTCTCTTCAAGGCGACGTTTTTCTTCTCGAATCTTAGCCTCTTGACGCTCTCTTCGATCTTCTGCTTCGTATTCAGCCATTAGTTCAGCCGTTCGACGCGCAAATTCTTCTGCTTCTTTTTCCTTTTGGCGAAGTTCTAAATCATGTTGCTTGCGTAAGCGATTAGCTTCTTCAAGTTCAGCTAAAATTTGCTCCTTAAAACTTTTTTCTTTTTGAGTTTTTGGCTTATCGTCGTTAAATTCGGTCAAAGCTTATCCTCCTACTCTTAATCAATCGACATTATATCCTAAAATATAGTGAAAATCAACTCGCAGCAGTCTTTGTTATCTATTCTTAACAATCACTTTGTCACTTCTTACGCTACCGCTGGAGACTCCCAAATCATATTAAACCAAGTGGTTCCACCGTGTGCTGAGTCTGCCTCCCCTTCATCGATAAAACCATTTCTCTCATAGTAAGGGATAAGCTGCTCATGACAGGTCAAGGTGAGACCTATGCACTTTCTAGCAACAGCTAAATCTTTCATCGTAGCAAGCAAAGCCATCCCGATACCTTGATTCTGAAAATCAGGAGCAATCGAAAGACTCGTAATAGCAATAAAACCTCCGTGGTCAGGATTTTTAACAACGTGATGGAATAAATCATCTGTTAAGTAACGTTGTCCAATCACCGGTCCTTCAATGTAACCACAAATCTCTCCATCAAGCTCAGCTACCAAGAAAGTATCTGGAATGGTCAAAATGCGCTCTTTCATATCTTCTTGACTTGCTGCTTCTTGCGCAGAAAAATTCTCACGCTCAATAGCTACGATAGCCTCTAAATCCTCAAGGCGTACATTTCTGATAATCATAAAATCCCCCACAAAAGAAAAAGAGCTTTCGCTCCTTTTCAAGATAATTGGTTATTATTGTGTGTTGTTAGCCAAGCTTGCCAACAATTCTTCAAATGAACGTTCATACATTTGGATATCACCAGCACCCATGAAGACATAAACAGCATTATCATGGTCAAGCAATGGTGATACATTTTCAAGGCTGATAACTTTAGCTGATTTATTAATTTTAACAGCCAAGTCTTCAACTTTAACATCACCGTGGTCAACTTCACGTGCTGAACCATAGATTGGTGCCAAGTAAACTGAATCAGCTTGATTCAAAGCATTTGCAAATTCATCTAAAAGTGCAATTGTACGTGTGAATGTGTGTGGTTGGAAAACAGCCACGATTTCTTTACTTGGGTATTTTTGACGTGCCGCATCAAGTGTTGCAATGATTTCAGTTGGATGGTGAGCAAAGTCATCAATGATTGTTGTGTTGTTAATTACTTTTTCAGTGAAACGACGTTTAACACCAGCAAATGTCTTCATGTGTTCTGCTACCAATTCCATATCAATACCTGCTACGTAAAGGTTAGCAATAACAGCTGTCGCATTCAAGATATTGTGGCGACCAAAAGCTGGGAGATGGAATGAACCAAGTTCTTCATCACCATGTTTTACTTTGAAAGCTGAACCATTTGTTGTACGAACAACATCATAAGCCATGAAATCATCGCTATCTTTAAATCCATAGTAGTAAATATCTGCATCAGATGTGATTTTACGAAGATATGGATCATCACCGAACAAGAACAAAGCTTTTTGAACTTGTTTTGCGTAATCATTGAAAGCATCAAAAACATCATCAATGCTCTTGAAATAATCAGGGTGGTCAAAGTCGATGTTTGTGATGATTGAGTATTCTGGGTGGTAAGGCATGAAGTGACGTTGGTATTCGTCAGATTCAAAAACAAAGTAATTGCTGTTTGCTGAACCACGTCCAGTACCATCACCGATTAAGTATGATGTATCTGTAATATTTTTAAGAACATGTGCCATCAAACCTGTTGTTGATGTTTTTCCGTGTGCACCTGCTACACCAAAGCTTGTGAATTGGCGCATGAAATCACCGAGGAATTCATGGTAACGTTTGAATTTGAAACCATTTTTGACAGCATAAGCAATTTCGACATTGTTATCTTCACGGAAAGCATTACCGGCAATTAATTCAACATCTGATGTGATGTTGTCTTCAGAAAATGGAAGAATTTCAATTCCTGCTTGTTCTAAACCACGTTGTGTGAAATAGTATTTACTAACGTCACTTCCTTGAACTTTGTGTCCCATTTGGTGCAACATCAAAGCAAGAGCACTCATACCAGATCCTTTAATTCCGATAAAATGATAGGTTTTAGACATGTTTTCTCCTCTATATACAACTGCAGTGCAGTTTATTTTGCATCGTCAAAGCGTGTTAAATTCAATTCTTGAGCCACTTTGTGTTCTCTTTGACTTTGCAAGACTTCCTTATTATAAATTTGACTTTCTTTTAAGAAGTCATAATTATTTTTCTTAGGTTTAGTTGTTGATGAATTATCTGGCTTTTTATAAGTTACGGGAATTTCTGCCAAGATATAATCATCTTGATGCAACCTTTCGGTTAAATGACTCAGACTGCTTGTAGGCTTTGCTGTTTTCTTAGGCAATGTTGCCTTAAGCTGTTGCTGTAAAGCTGCCTTAGAAGGCGCTTTAACTTCTTTTGAAAGATAAGCTTGACGTTTTCTTCGAATATCACGTCTTGCTTCTTCACGCGCTAACTCAGCATAAGATTTACCTTGAGTCACCGATTCTATGCGGCTGGCATCTTGTTCATCTTTGCCAACAAAATTATAGTCTCTAGTAACATCATCATAGTTTTTATCTTGATAAGCTCCGTGAATATTGGTAATCAAATCTTCATTTTCATATAAAGCCATTACTTTGGGTGGATTGCTTACTGGCTCCCCGTCTGCAACAAGCGGAAAGCGTCTTTGATTTCTAATCACAGCGTCACATCCTCTCTTAACGTATTATGTTTATTAATTATCATCACTCACTAAGAAATATGGGGAACTTATCCTTGACAACCCCTCGTCCTAGTAACTAAATGCTAGCGCTTAAAAACTAGGCCTAAGCCCCTAACTTTTTAAACGTAGCTCCAACTTTGTAGCATTTTTATTATAAACTAATTCATTCCATTTTTCAAAGTTTTCATAAAAAGAAAGTCAGTCTCCCTTAAAGGTTAGACTGACTTAAAACTTAATGCTCTAATCCAAGGATTTCCTTGATTTCTTCGATGGTCATGCTTGCTCTTGTTTCATTACCATCAAGAACTGTCGTGACAAGATTTTTCTTGCTTTCTTGCATCTCAAGGATTTTTTCTTCAATAGTCCCGCGCGTAATCAAACGATAGACTTCAACATTTTCTTTTTGACCAATACGGTGAGCACGGCTGATGGCTTGCATTTCCACCGCTGGGTTCCACCAAAGGTCAATCAAAATAACTGTATCAGCCCCTGTTAGATTCAAGCCAACTCCTCCTGCTTTCAAAGAAATCAAGAAGGTATCTTTTGAACCATTGTTAAAGGCACGAGTCATTTCTTGACGAGCATTAGCTGGGGTCGAACCAGTAATCTTATAAGAAGTTAAGCCTAGTTCTTCAATCTCTTTTTCAGCAATGTCTAGCATGCCACGGAATTGTGAGAAGATAAGTGCTCGGTGACCATTTTCTTTGATTTGCGTTAACAAATCACGAAGACTATCAAGTTTTCCACTTTCCCCTTGATAATCCATAAAGAGCGCTGGGGTATCACAGATTTGACGCAGGCGTGTGATTCCTGATAAAATCTCGATTTTACGACGATTAATATCCGCATCTGAAGCTCCAGCAATGGTTTCTTGCATTTGACGGAGCTGCGCAAGATAAATGGCTTTTTGCTTACGGTCAAGCTCATTTGGATAATTGATTTCAATCAAATCTGGCAACTCTGGCAGAACTTCTTCTTTGCGACGACGCATAATAAACGGCTTGATAAATCGTGCGACTTGTTTGGCATCCATTTTTAAAAAGCGTTTTTTATCTGGTAATAAACCTGGCAATACGATTTGGAAAATTGACCAAATTTCAAGGAGTTTATTTTCAATTGGCGTTCCTGAAAGGGCGAAGCAATTTTTAACTTCAAATTGACGCAAGTAATGCGCAATCTTCGTTTGGGTGTTTTTCATCACCTGTGCTTCATCCAAAATCAAATAATCAAAATTCAACTGATTGTATTCTGCAAAATCTTGGCGGAAAGAAGAATAGCTTGTAATCACCACCTGATGATTTTCAGCGATAATTTCATCACGCACAGCTTTTAAACCATAAGAAACAGCCACGTCAATCTCAGGCGCAAAGCGAGTGAATTCGTCTTTCCAGTTATAAATCAAACTTGACGGTGATAAGATTAAAATACGCGTTTCTTCTTTTAAGTGCGAAGCTAGAAAAGCAATGGTTTGAAGGGTTTTACCCAGCCCCATGTCATCGGCTAGAATACCACCAAAGCCGTAGTGGTCAAGCATGGACATCCAACGAACACCAGTCATTTGGTAATCACGCAATTGTGTTTGTAGAGGTGGCAAAGTGACCTCGAATTCTTCTGGATGTGTTAAATCATGTGCTAATTGTTCAAATTCTTTTGAGAAGGAAATACGATCATTTCCTTGGAACAAATCTGAAATTTGGAAAGCTGAAATAGCATCTAGTTGCAAATGCCCATTATCCAGTTGTTTGGCACGTAAGTTTTGAAGAGTGCTACTAACACGCTGAGTTTCTTCATCAAAGACAACTAACTTACCAGCCCCATTGATAAAATAAGGTTGATTTTTAAAGAGTGCTTCTAAGGCATCATCAATATCATTTTCAAAAACAGTTGAAAAATCAAATGAAATATCTAGCAGACCACCTTTAGTATGAACAGAAACCTGTGGTTCTTCAAATTGACGCATCTCTTCAAGTTCATCAGACAAAGTAACTTGACCTAGCCGTGCTAATTGTCCCAAAGTTCGTGTGAAGAAATCGTACAAATCCTTATCAGCTAGTGGCGCATGATAAGACGAGAATGAGGCTGAAAAACCATTAGCTTCCAAAGTTCTAAAGACTTTTTCCTCATGTTTAAAATGACTGGCAAACGGTAATTCTTCAAGCTCACGTTTACTATGAACGGTCACATTGCCATAATCAAAAGAGACGTGCAAAGCAACTTCTCGGTATTCATTGAGTTCTAAATAAAAGGCTACCTTGAAATCACGAATATCAAAACTCTTCGGCGCTTCAACCTTACCCAGTTCTTTAAAATCTAAAAGACTAGCAGCTAATTTTGCTTGGTCGTCTAAATCAAAGAACAAATGTTTTGCCAAATCAGCCTCAATTGGCAAACTACGAATAGCCGTTAAAATCTTTTGTTGCTTCAAATTCAAACTATAAATAAACCCATTTGTGAACAAAAAGGCATTATTAAAGAGCGGTTGATATTCTTTTTCGCTAATGATTAATTCAATCGATTGACGGTGAACCACCACTTTAAATTGAATTAAGTCTTCTGAACCACTTAGTGGTCTAAAAATCAGCTGCCCATAAGTTTGATGATTGTGTTCAAATGAAAAATCATAAAGTTCATTTAGAAGATTGATACCTTCTTCAAAAGTACCACTTGTTAATGATAGATTTCGGCCATGATTTGGCAAAATATAATCAATATCAAGATGATCACCATCTGGCAAGATTCGCCACAAAAATTGGATTAATTCTTGACTAGGCTCGTCAAATTGGATCAATGACAAAGGCTCAAAATAATTTTTCCCAATTTGATAGTACCCTTCATTTTTAACAACGGTCAAAAAAGCTTTTATGTCACGAACGACATAAGAACGCTCATCTGGTAATCGGTTAATTTTTAGAGTCCACCAATAATCGGATGAATAAGGACTTTGACTACCATGAGCTGCTAGACGATATTTTGTGGTATCGTCATCATTAATAACCAAACCATCCAAAAAAACACTACCAAACGAGGTATTCTTCTTGGTTTCTTGTTGTGTTTCTTGATGTGAGCTCAGTTCATCTGATAACTCTTTTCCTTCTGAATTATTTTTAAGATAATATTCTACGGCTGCTAAATGCTCACAATATTTTTTCTTGGCAAAAAAGTCACAATCACATCTTACTTGTTCATCTTCTAATGAGTATTGAAGATGATGTTCGCCAACCTTTGCCTGAATTAAATCTTCTCGCTTACTGATAATTTCAACCAAACCTTGTTCGTAAAGTTCTATACCTTGATTGCGAATTCGACCTGGAATCATTCTACCCAATCTAAGCCACCACCTTTTTCCTTATCCTTTAATTATATCAAATTCAAGCCTCTTTAGCTTAGAAAAACGGCTTTTTGATTTTATTTTTTCAAAGGCACCCAAAAAGCACCCCGTTGGGTGCTTTAAATTTTATTATTTACGTTTGCGGGCAATCAAGTTGATTGGTGTTCCTTCAAAGCCAAAGGCTGCACGGATTTGATTTTCCAAGAAACGCATGTATGAGAAGTGCATAAGCTCTTCTTCGTTAACAAAGATAACAAACGTTGGTGGTTTAACGGAAACTTGTGTGCCGTAGAAGATTTTCAAACGTTTACCTTTATCTGTTGGTGTTGGGTTAATAGCAATCGCATCCATGATAACATCGTTAAGAACAGCTGATGGAATACGTTTGTTTTGACTTTCGCTGATTTTCTTAATCATTTCAGGCAATTTGTTCAAACGTTGTTTTGTTGCTGCTGATACGAAGATGATTGGAGCATATGACAAGAATTGGAATTGATCACGAATGTCTTCTTCCCATTTTGCTACAGTGTGGTTATTTTTTTCGATGGTATCCCATTTGTTAACAACGATGATAATCCCTTTACCAGCTTCATGTGCAAAACCAGCGATACGTTTATCATACTCACGAATACCTTCTTCAGCGTTAATAACCATAAGAACAATATCTGAACGGTCAATAGCACGCATTGAACGCATCACTGAGTATTTTTCAGTGTTTTCGTAAACTTTACCAGATTTACGCATACCAGCGGTGTCAATCATTGTGTATTCTTGACCTTCGCTGTCAGTAAAGTTAGTATCAATGGCATCACGTGTTGTACCAGCAATTGGACTTGCGATAACACGTTCTTCACCAAGAATTGCATTAATCAAGCTTGATTTACCAACGTTTGGACGTCCAATCAAACTGAACTTGATAATGTCTGGATTTTCGTCTTCTTCTTCCACTGGAAGGTTTTCAACGATTGCATCCAAAACATCCCCTGTACCAATCCCGTGAACAGATGAAACTGGGTATGGATCACCAAGACCAAGTGAGTAGAAGTCGTAGATATCATTACGCATTTCTGGATTATCTACTTTATTGACAACTAAGATGACTGGTTTATTGGTACGGTACAAGATTTTTGAAACGTACTCATCAGCATCTGTAACACCTTCTTTTCCTGATACCACAAAGACGATAACATCTGCTTCTGTCATCGCAATATCAGCTTGGTGTTTGATTTGTTCCATAAATGGTGCATCAACATCATCGATACCACCAGTATCAATCAATGAAAACTTGCGGTTAAGCCATTCACCTGTTGTATAGATACGGTCACGAGTAACACCCTCGACATCTTCAACAATTGAAATACGCTCACCTGCGATACGGTTAAACAAAGTCGATTTGCCGACGTTTGGACGTCCGACAATAGCAACTGTAGGTAAAGCCATAATTCTTAATACCTGTTCGTTAAAACAGCTCAGCGCTACTTTAAGTGACTACTTGCCACACGAAAACATCTTGGATGTCTTCGCCGAAATTCCTTTCACATTCTTTTATCTATTATCACTATTAATGATTTGTACAATTAACGTCGATTTTCACCTTGAAGATGAATTTCTCGAGCTAAATAACGGATACGTTCCATAACACGTTTGGCTTGCCAAGTTTCATCACCAGAACGTGAGATTGAGAAGTGTTCTTCAAGTCCTTTAAAATCAAGGTTAGAAGTGAAGAACGTTAGAAGATTTTCTTGCATGCGATACTGAAGAATCACTTGGAGCACATCATCACGAATCCAAGAACTTTGTTGTTCAGCACCAATATCATCCAGTACCAAAATCTCAGATTGCTTAATTTGGTCAATCTGCTCTTTCACAGTACCAGTATTAATGGCATTCTTAATGTCAACACAGAAAGTTGGAAAATGCAAGAGAGTTGTTGACTTACCATACTTAGCTGACAGGCGATTTGCTAAGTAAGCCATCAAGTAAGATTTCCCGACACCAAAGGTTCCAAAAACATAAAGTCCCTTTTGCGGTTTATCTTCAAGATTTTTAATATAATCATTCAAATAATTATAAATCTCAATACGATTAGGATCCCCAAGGTCAATGTCATCGGTTGAAATATGCTTAAGACTTGTTGGCAAACCAATCAGGGTCACACGGTTTTTAATATCTTGACGTTTTTTAGCTTCTACCAACTCGCGAGTCTCTAAATAAATGACATCAGCATATCCTTCATTCATGCTAAGAGCTGGCTTATAACCTTTTGCCACATATGAAGCATCTTGATTTTGAAACTTCTCGCGTTCAACCATAAATTGGTTAAACTTAGGGAGGCTACGATTAATCTGCTCTTGAGTCAAGCCATTTGACGTGATAAAATCAGCAATTTCCTTATCCGCTAAAATAGCTTGAGTCAATTCATTAAGATCAGTTCGACTTTGGCGAAGCTGTTTAGCCAAGGTTTGTCCGATTTTTTCCATCACTCACTCCTTAATCTTCTAACATGCTACGTCTAAGCTCTTCAAGTTTTGCCTTTTCTTCAGCTGTCGCAACATGTTTGTATTCTTTTGCTGTCCATTCTGGAACATTAGTTTTAGTCACTTTTGCTTTAGCTTTGCGTTCTTTATTTCGTTGCGCAAAACTACGCATCTTAAGAACAGCCGCTTCTGCTGTCGTAATTTTTTGGTAAGCAAAATCATTTGCCACCTTCATGATATAAGGTTTGTTGATATTGGCTGACTGCGTTTTATTCAAAGTGTAAAGAACCATCACATTAATGACTTCATCTAGGAAATCCATATTAGCCAGTTCTTCTAAAACTTTGCGCTCACTTTCAGTAACCACAGCACGACGTGGCGCTTTGATTTTTTCAAGAAATTCCTTGGCAGATGCTTGCTTAGCTTCTCGGATAATCACTTGTTCTTTAGCATCAAATTGCTCTTTGGTTTGGTTATTAGCTGTTTTTTTCTGCTCAAGCTGTACCGTCATTCGTTGTGGCGAAATCTTACCATTAATGGCTGTACTTTTTGCCAGTTGATAAGTGTCAAACCAATTCATGCTGTACTTATCAGCTAGGCTATAAATCATCACTACATCAGCTTTTTCATCTTTGAATTGCAAGCCATCGCGTAACATCAAGCGCTCAAAACTATCCAAATCAAAATGATTTTTTGACACTGTCTTAGGCACTTTTGGATTTTCATCAACTGAAAAAATATCAGAGAATTTTTTAGAAATATCACGCGCACCATCAGGCAAAGTCACATCCAACTCAGCCACCGCAACATCACCAATCCTTTGTTCTAATAAACGACGGTAAATTGCATTGGCTAAGAACGTTTCGCGATTTAAGGCAGGTTGTAATTTCAAAACATAAGCATCTCGTGTTTGGTATAAAACCAGTAAGTCTACTGCGGTTAAGATAGCCAGAGCTTCCTCGACTTCTTGCATGCTCAACTGTAAGTGATTCAAAATCTCACTAAACTTATGACGTTTGATACCATCATCAAAGAAAGCAAGCAGATACTCATACAAAAGCACCGCATGATTCCCGATAACAGGATGATAAAGCTGACTCAAGCTATCTGAATCAAGCAAAACCTTATTGTTTTTGACATAAGAAAATTCATCAATCGGTCTCATTTAGCTTACTTCTTTTCTTCTTGCTACGCACACGATTCGTAATTTGCTGCAAAAGTTCCTCAATCTCATCAACATCTTTAAATGATTTATAAACTGAGGCAAAACGAACGTAAGTAATTTCATCAAGTTCTGCCAGCTCATCCATGACCAGATTACCAATCACAGTACTCGGAACTTCACTTTCGTATTCGCTACGAATTTTTTGTTCAATACGAGACACCACTTGTTCAATATCATCACTTGATACTGGACGTTTTTGTGCGCTTTGAAAAATTCCATTTAGGATTTTTTCACGAGAAAATTGTTCACGCGTTCCATCTTTTTTAATGACTAACAAGGGTAGTTCTTCAACGCGTTCAAAGGTTGTAAAACGCGCATGACAATTTTCACATTCTCGGCGTCGTCGAATCGTATTACCATCTTCTGCTTGACGGCTATCGATGACACTCGATTTATTATAATTACATTTTGGACAACGCATACAAACACCCCATTCTACCAATTATTCTAATACTTAATTTTAACATAAATTCACTCATTATGAAAGTAATACCAGCCCTCGCTGGCTCAGTTGTCGCTTTCCCTTTTCTAACAAAATATCCTGACATACTTCATTAGAAAAACGAACAGACCGAGAAGAGAGCTCAGTCTGTCTTTTAATGTTATTTTGCCATAACCCTAGGGATAACTAAAGTAAACTCAGTTCCCTCGTCAACCACACTGCTAACGCTAACTTTGAGGTTATAAGCATCTACGATTTGCTTAAGAATAGCTAAGCCAATTCCAAGCCCACCTTGTGTCGAAACACGATTACGTGACTTATCTGTGCGATAGAAACGCTCAAAGATGTGATTCAAATCTTCCTGCGAGATTCCTTCACCCTCATCTCGAACTTTCACAACCGCATCATCGCCTAAAACATCCAAAGTCACATGGATATTTCTACTACCTGAAGAATATTTAACACCATTATCAATTAAAATCAAAATAGCTTGTTCAAAATGATGTTTGTAAATTTCAGCATAGATACAATCATCAATCGTCGATGTCAAAGAGAAACGAAAATCAGGATACAAGATTCGGAAATTCCCTAACACAAGGTCAATAGATTGTTTCAAATCAGTAATTTCACCTTTATGAAGGTCAAAACTTCCTTGAACACGAACCATATCAAGCATATCATTTACCATAATCGACATTCGATCAGCTTCATGGTAAGCAGCATCAAGACTTTCGCACAATATTTCAGGGTCGTCTTTTCCCCAACGTTGAAGCAAACCTAGGTGCCCTTTAATAACAGCAATCGGTGTTCGCAATTCATGACTCACATCACTAACAAAGCGCGTCTGACGTCTTGCATAACCTTCGATTTGCTCTAACATATTATCAAAAGTCGTTGATAATCTCTCAATATCATCACCAGATTTAATATCTGACCTTAAAGCTAAATCACTTGGATTTTCAGAAAGTTCATCTATAAACGCTTGAAACTCTCTTAAAGGCTTTAGTGAACGATGAGAAACTACCAGTAACATTTTAAAAATCAAACAAGCTTCAATCAGTTCAGAAACCAACAAAATCACAACCAAAACATGACGCGCCATATAATAGGTCGTAAGGTCTTGGTAAACCATTACATAGCCGATAACTTCACGGCTATCTTTGGAATAAACTTTTTCACTTTGATAAAAACCATTAAAAGCTGATGAACGATGTTTAATCGTTTCACCAACTTTTCCAATTTTTATTGTTGATAAGACTTTATTGGTTGTCAAAACTAATTGTTTATTTTTATTAAAAATGGAAACATCTTGATTATCAAAAACCAAGTCATCAATGCCCCCCTGCTTATCAAAGATATAAGTTTTATTACCTTCTTCGACAAGTGAACCTGTAGCATTGTACTGTTCCAACAAGTCTAATAATTTTTCTTCTGTTAAAAAAGTTTCTTTAGACAAAAACTCCCTAACAACTTCAGTGGCTTGTTCGGTATTGTAACGGTCTCGTTCAAGAAATATCTGAGTTACCCCAAAATAAATAAGCAAGTTGAAGACCGATAAAATAACCAAAACCCACTGAAGAGACGTTAAGGAAATCTTTTTAGATAATGACTTTTTAAAGTACTTTATCATTATTTTTCTCGAATAATATAACCCATTCCACGAACTGTTTGGATATATGATTCTTTACCAGGAATATCAATTTTACCACGTAGGTAACGGATGTAAACATCCACGACATTTGTTTCGATGTCTGTATCATAACGCCAAACACTTGCCAAAAGTTCTTCACGTGTCATTACGCGATTAACATTTGAAAGAAGCACGCTCAACAAATCGTATTCACGTTTTGTTAATGAAATTTCATCATCACCACGCACTGCAGAACGATTTTGTGGGTTCAAACGAAGACCTAAGAGACCTTCTTTTGCTTGACCTTCTTTGTCTTGTTTAGAATTAGCATCTTGACGACGGAATACTGCACGAACACGAGCGAGTAATTCTTCAATAGCAAATGGTTTTACAATATAATCATCTGCTCCACGGTCAAGACCAGCAACAATATCCATAATAGAATCACGAGCAGTCATCATGATAATTGATGTGTCCTTTTCCAAGCGAAGACGACGTGTAATTTCGAATCCGTCCATATCAGGTAACATCAAATCTAATAGGATCAAATCAAAATCATCATCCAATGCAGTTTGAAGTCCTAAACGTCCATTTGTCTCAACAACTACTGAATACCCCTCATGTTGTAATTCTAAAGACACAAAGCGTGCAAGATTTTTTTCATCCTCAATAATTAAAATCTTTTTACTCATTGTCACCAACCTTTTATTTAATGTAAAGATTATAAAATCTAATAATTGCCTAGTACACAGCTATCGTTACCGTTTTAATTTTCGCTCAATTTATGAGAAAGAATCCATCCATCACTCTATCCCTTTTTAATACAATTCTCAAAAATGACCTACTCAGCCAAGTATACTATATTGCCCTAAAAGTATATCAAAGTATAAACGATAATTCAAGAAAATTTTATCTTTTTAATGAAAATTATATTAATCCTCAAACAAGCCATTTAAAGCAGAAAATGGGTTGTTTTCTTTTTTCTTTTCATCTTGTAATGCTTCGTATTGTTCTTCTGTCATGACAGACCAATTTTGTCCTGATGGCATGTCATCTGATTGACGTTCTTCATCACTCAAGACTTGCATAGGAATTGTTAAAAGAATATTATCAATGGCACTTTCTTCCAAATCAATAACATCCTCTTCTAATACTAAAGCAAGATTTTCTTTGACCAAGTCTTCTTTGGCGTGAAGGTCAGCTGACTCAACAAAGACCTCTGAAACGTCTTCAACTTGATGAACATCGACAGGTTGCATTGAACGACTTGATGGTAAAGTAATTGTATAATCCAATCGATAATTCAATAGGTACAATCCATCATCGTATGAAACAATTCCGTTTACAGAAACTGCTTTGACGTCTAAAACTTCGCTTGAGCGTTGCATTAATTTTTCTTTAATATTAAAAGATTCATTAAAAGCAATCCCCTCAGCATTTTTCTTTATTTCTGAAATAGCTATCATCATTATTCTACCTCTTTTAAATTTCCTTACCATTATACCAGCTTTTTTAGCTCTTGTCTTTATGATATTGATGTCAAATTCATTATATTAGAATTCTTATGAATAATGGATAAAAGCTCACAATAACTTGTGAGCTTTTACCATTTACATATGACGAAGACGATCGATTCGATCGGCAATAGATGGATGGGTGTTAAAGAGTGAACTAAATCGTTCACCTTTTTTAAGTGGGTCATTAATATACAAAGCAGCACTAGCTTGGTCTACTGAATGATGCATTGGTGATGAGTCTTCAAGTTTTTGAAGTGCCTTAATCATGCCTTCTGGATTTCGTGTCAATTCCACAGAGCTGGCATCGGCAAGAAATTCACGTTGACGTGAGATGGCAAGCTGAACTAAGGTAGCAGCAAGTGGTGCCAAGAAAAGCGAAATCAATGACAAGATAAGCACGATAATTCCCATAGCACCTTCATCACGATCATTAGAGCGGCGGCGATTACTTCCACCAAACCACATCATACGACTTCCAAAACTTGCAATCATTGTTACAGCACTAGCAAGAGCAACAGCAATTGTTGAAATACGAATATCATAATTTCGAATGTGGCTAACTTCGTGTCCGATAACTCCTTCAAGTTCTTCACGATTCATCAAAGCTAACAAACCTGTTGTTGCTGCCACGGCAGCATTTTCAGGGCTTGACCCTGTGGCAAAAGCATTAAGCGACTCATCCTCAACAATAAAGACACGTGGCATTGGAATTTGTGCAACCATAGCCATATCTTCAACGATATGATAAAGTTGTGGTGCCTCTTCTTCAGTCACTTCACGCGCATTATTCATTGCCATGACGACATTAGTGGATTGAAGAATCATGCTCACTGCATAAATACCACCGATAATCAGAGCAATGACAACACCAAAACTTAAACTATCTAACCAAAGGTATCCAACTGCTGCACCGATAGCTGCCAAAATCAAGAAGAAGACAAAAAGCAAAACAACTGTCTTGCGCTTATTGCTGGCAATTTGATCATATAACATAATTTTCTCTTATAATGAAAGAGTCTCTCTAAGCTCATTGAACCACCTAAAGAGACTCTTTATATTCCTTTCGTTTAAGATAACTTGTCTTAAAAGTTATTTTTTGAATTGATTAAAAATCAAATGATACTTTTGGTGTTTCTTTTTCATCTTCAGGTGTTTCCAAGAATTGACTTGGTTTAAATCCGAAAAGACCTGCAATAATATTAGTTGGGAATGTTTCCAACTTCACGTTGTAGTTTGCTGTAGTTGTGTTGAACAATTGACGTGAATAAGAAATTTTATTTTCAGTATTTGTCAATTCGTCTTGCAATTTAATAAAGCTATTATTTGCTTTAAGTTCAGGATAATTTTCAGCAACAGCAATCAAGCCTGACAATTGTTTTGTAAGAGCGTTTGAAGCATGCATTGCTTCTGCAGGGCTTTGTGCTTGTGCTACTTGGCTACGCAATTCTGTAATTTTAGCAAATGTTTTTTCTTCGTAAGCAGCATAACCTTTAACTGTTTCAATTAAGTTTGGAATCAGGTCATTACGACGTTTCAATTGAACATCGATTTGACTCCAAGATTCTTTGGTTTGCATGCGGCTTTTCACAAGTCCATTATAAGCAGTAACTCCCCAGAGTACTAGAACGGCAATGATAGCAATAATAATAAAAATCATAAATTCCTCCTCGGGTATGACACCCATTCTAACTGAATTAAGCTTTCTAACCCCAAGGCTCTAGGTAAAAAGCTTCCCACGAAAACGATTTAAATCTTTTCAAAACCATTATATCAATTTTCATCACAATCTAAAAGAAATTAGCTAAAGTCTGTTAAAATTGACCGTATCCAAAACAGGTCATAGATATCACTCCAAAACTTTTTATGGTAAAATAAGGTGATATAGATTGAAATGGAAAGGACACTTAAAGAAAAGGAGTTTAAATCACTTTCTTTAAACAAACAATATGACACCTGAAGAATTTTATGACAAACTTCGTCAGCAAGGCTTTGACTTGACTGATACTCAAAAGAAACAATTTGAACGCTACTTCGAGCTTTTGGTTGAATGGAATCAAAAAATCAATTTGACAGCCATCACTGACAAAGAAGGCGTTTATCTTAAACACTTTTACGATTCTATCGCACCTGTTTTGCAAGGCAAAATCACTAATCAAGATGTTCGCCTCTTGGATATTGGAGCTGGAGCTGGTTTTCCAAGTATTCCTATCAAAATCTTGTGCCCAGCTATTGATGTGACAATCATCGATTCACTAAACAAACGCATCAATTTCCTTAATCTTTTGGCTGATGAACTTGGTTTAGACGGTGTTCACTTCTACCATGGACGCGCTGAAGATTATGGACAAGATAAGGCTTTTCGCGCTAGCTATGACATCGTAACAGCACGCGCTGTTGCCCGTCTTCAAGTTCTAACAGAATTAACTATTCCTTTCTTGAAAGTCGGCGGTCAATTGATTGCACTTAAAGCTTCTGCTGCCGAAGAAGAATTAGCTGATGCCAAAAATGCCATGTCAGTTCTCTTTTCAAAACTCATTGAAAACTATCATTATGAATTACCAAATGGTGATAGTCGTCAAATCACTATTCTTGAAAAGAAAAAAGAAACACCAAACAAATACCCACGCAAAGCAGGTATGCCAAATAAAAAACCTCTTTAATGGGACGATACAAAAACTAAGTGGCTTGCTATAATAGCCACTTAATTGCTATCTTTATGGAAAGGGATATTTCAATTGACTAGATTTTTAAAACGGCTATCTGGCACTCAACGGTTAACCTTTAGTTTTTTGATTGTCATCTTGATAGGAAGCATCTTGTTATCACTTCCTATTACCCACTACCAAAACGCCCCAGCAACAGGATATCTTGACCACTTATTTACAGTGGTTTCGATGGTTTGTGTGACTGGTTTATCGGTCTTTCCTGTGGCTGATGTTTACAACGGTCTTGGACAAGTCATTGCTGTCATTTTGATGCAAATTGGTGGTCTTGGATTGGTAACCTTGCTTGCCGTTAGTACCTATATCCTTAGAAAAAGGATGAACTTATCTGAACAACATATCTTACAATCCGCCCTTAGTTATGACAATAGTGGTCACCTTAAACGTTATTTGTTCAACGTTTATAAGATTACCTTTATTATTGAAAGCTTGATTGCAGCGCTATTTCTCATCGATTTTATTCCGAGATTCGGACTGGGACACGGAATTTTCAATGCTATCTTCCTTGCAGTTTCTGCTTTTTGTAATGCTGGTTTTGATAACCTTGGTGGAGATAGTTTAAAACCTTTTGTTCTCAATCCACTGCTTAATCTACTCTTTATGGCTTTGATTATTTCTGGGGGGATTGGTTTTGCTGTTTGGGTTGATATCAAAAGAGCTATCAAGCACTTCTTTGCGGATAGACCATATCGCTTCAAAACTTTTACACGCCAACTAAGCAATCAAACACGCTTGGTGCTTGCCACTACAGCTGTTCTCTTACTTCTAGGAACTGTGTTAACTTGGCTTATCGAGGCTAATAACCCTAAAACCATTGGGCAATACAATCCATTCCAGCAACTTATGGTTAGCTTATTTCAAACGGTCACAATGAGGACCGCTGGCTTTGCAACCATTTCTTATCTGGACACTCATCCCGCCACTAACATCCTCTACATGATTCAGATGATTATCGGTGGTGCTCCAGGTGGTACTGCTGGTGGGGTGAAAGTGACAACGGTAGCCATTACTTTCTTACTCTTTAAATCAGAATTAGCTGGTCAAACAGAAGTAACTTTCCGCCACCGCATTATTCCAAATCGTGTCATCAAACAAACGTTGACAGTTCTGATTTTCTTCTTCTCAGTCTTAATTGTTGGCTATGTGCTTCTTCTTCAACTAGAACCACATCACGACCCCTTAGCACTGCTATTTGAAGCTGTCTCTGCCATTGCTACGGTCGGAGTTTCCATGGATTTAACACCGCAATTATCAACTGGTGGAAGACTCATTATCATGGCTATGATGTTTATCGGACGTGTCGGTCCGCTTACCGTTCTTCTTAGCCTACTTCAAAAGAAAGAAAAAGATATTCAATACGCACAGACAAATATTACCGTCGGTTAGAGAGGGAAATTTATGAGAAAAAAAATATTTGGTGTTCTTGGCCTTGGAATTTTCGGACGAAACGTTGCCAAAGAACTTAGTAAATTTGAACAAGACGTTATCGCTATTGATGCCAACCCAAGCCTTGTTCAAAATGTTTCTGAGGTGGTCAAAAAAGCTGCCGTGGGAGACATTACTGACATTGACTTTTTGAAGGCTCTTGGGATTAATCAATGTGACACTGTCGTGGTTGCTACTGGTAATAACCTCGAATCATCAGTTCTAGCGGTAATGCACTGTAAGAAACTTGGTGTGAAAAATATCATCGCTAAAGCTAAAACCAAAACGTATGAAGAAGTTCTTTACGGTATTGGGGCTAGCAAAGTCATCATGCCAGAACGCGACTCAGGTAAACGTGTTGCAGCCAATATGCTTCGCCATCACATCGAAAACATCGTTCACTTGGAAGAAAAATTAGCCATGGTAGAATTTTCTGTTCCAGATTCTTGGGTTGGTAAAAATCTAATTCAATTAGATGTTCGAAACAAATACGAAATCAATATCATCGGCACTCGTCAAACAACATCATCAGCTATCGATACTCACATCGATCCCAACAAAGCATTTGAAGCTGATACAGAAGTCATTGCAATCGCCAGTGATGATACCTTTGAAAAATTCGATTACCTTGGTTATTTAAAATAAACAAAAAGCGTAATGCTCTAAAGAGCATTACGCTTTTCTATTTTATTGCCATGGATTGTAAAATCTACCATGATTCCATTTAAAAAGTAACAATGTCACTGCCACAATCAAAACAGCTAAAACAATTGTCATAATATCTGCTGGGGTGAAATTTTTATAAGTGTACCAAGTACGCTTTTTATTTTTCCCGAAACGGCGCAGCTCCATCGCAGTTGAGACCGTGTCAATACGTTCAAGAGAGCTGAAAATCAAGGGAATCACAATTTGTAAATTTCCTTTGATGCGCGCTAGCAATTTCTCTTTTTTAGATAATTCAAGACCGCGAGCTTCTTGAGACATTCGAATCATGTAAAATTCTTCCTGCACGTCTGGAATGTAGCGCAGCGTTAAGCTAACGGCATAAGCCACTTTATAAGGAACACCAATTTGATTAAGGCTTGATGCAAATTGACTTGGATGGGTTGTCATCAAAAACAGAACTGCCAAGGGCACTGTACAGAAGTATTTTAAGGCCAAATTAAAGAGATAAAATAATTCCTGACTAGTTAGATAGAAACGCCCGTAACCTTGCCATAAGACCGTTTTAGCGCCGTATATGCTCTCACCATAACTTGGTTCAAATAAATAGACCATTATCACATTCAAAAGCGCAAAGAAGCCAATGAACTTAATCACAAATGATACTTGTTTCCAGCGGATATTTGCCAATTTAAATAATAAAAGCGAAGTCACAGCAACAAGTGCAATTAAGCGTGTGTCATAAGTTGTCATGCAAGCTACTGATACCAAGATGAAAAAGATTAATTTACTAGCTCCAGATAAGTGGTACAGGAAGCCTTGACCACTTTGATAACCAATAAAATGATTAGCCATTGCATCCTCCTTGCTGTTTAATATAATAATGCGTCAAATCAATCGGGTTAATACCGATTTTTTCAGCCAAGTCAAAAAGACTTGTTTTTTTCAGATTAGCTTTTTCCAATACTTCGGCTTGACTAAAAAGGGCAACTGGGGAACAATCTGCAATGATTTTCCCATCGCTCACCACAATACTACGGTCTGAATACTCTAACATCAGCTGCATATCATGCGTAATCATGATAATAGTGTGTCCAGCTTTGTTTAGCTGATTGAGGAAGGTCATGATTTCAGTGTAATGGCGTTTATCTTGCCCAGCTGTTGGCTCATCCAATAAAATAATCTCTGGATTCATAACCAAAACAGAAGCAATGGTCACACGTTTCTTCTGTCCAAATGATAAAGCTGAAATCGGCCATTTTCTAAATTCATACAAACCACAAACTTTTAAGGTCTCAAGAACACGTTTTTCAACTTCTTGCTCATTCACCCCACGCAAGCGAAGACCTAATGCAACCTCATCAAAAATCATAGTTTGACTAATCATCTGATTTGGATTTTGAAGGACGTAGCCGATTTTCTCAGCGCGTTCTTTGATAGAATCTTCCATGATTGATTGTCCTTGGTAGCAAATATCACCTGCTGTTGGTTTGATGAATTGGCAAAGAGCTTTGGCTAAGGTTGATTTTCCTGCACCATTTTTCCCAACGATGGCAATACGTTCACCTTTATGAATAGCAAAGCTGACATCTTTTAAAATCGGAGTATCGGGCCGATAAGCAAACTGCAGTTGCTTCACTTCTAGAATCGGCTCTGCTGGCACCATATTTCCTGATTGGCTCAAACCTGTCACAGTAATATCTGACAAGTCCAGTTGATTTAAATCTGACAAATGCTCTGCTTTGGTCACATCGACATTTAAATCTTTCAAAGCTGTCACATAAAGAGGCTCACGAATTCCATTTTCAACCAACAAGTTAGTCTTTAGAAGATCATCTGGATGCCCATCAAATAATATCTGACCATCATTAATCAAAATAACTTTATCCACCTGACGATAAAGCACATCCTCAAGACGGTGTTCAATAATAATCGTTGTCGTTTGCCCTTCTTGGTGAATACGATCAATCAGTTCAATCGTTTCTTGCCCAGATTTAGGATCTAAATTAGCTAGTGGTTCATCAAAAAGTAAAATTGGACTTTCATCAATCAAAACACCTGCTAAGCTCACACGCTGTTTCTGACCACCCGATAAATCCTGTGGACGGCTATCTAGGAATGCCGTCAAATCGAGCTTACTAGCCCAATAATTGATCTTGTCAGTCATTTGATCCAACGGAAGACAGTCATTTTCAAGCGCAAATGCTAAATCCTCTGCCACTGTTAGGCCAATAAACTGGCCATCTGGGTCTTGTAACACCGTAGACACAAGATGCGATTTATCATAAATCGACAAATTAAAAGCATCTTTACCTGCAATGGTTAATTGACCACTTTTTTCTCCGTGATTAATATTTGGAATAATCCCATTTAAACATTGTCCAATGGTTGATTTTCCTGATCCCGATGGTCCAACAATCAATACCTTCTGCCCTTTCTCAATAGATAGATTAAGGGATTTTAAGGTAGGCTCTGCTTGAGCATCATATTTAAAAGTGAAATCCTTAAACTGAATAAGGGGCTCCATGAAT
This sequence comes from Streptococcus sp. 45, assembly GCF_900108865.1. Classification (NCBI taxonomy): domain Bacteria; kingdom Bacillati; phylum Bacillota; class Bacilli; order Lactobacillales; family Streptococcaceae; genus Streptococcus; species Streptococcus sp. 45. The sequence continues at coordinate 625,056 of NZ_FNXZ01000001.1, forward strand.
CTTCTCCTAAAAAATGATTAAGAGTAGGATAACCTTGTCATCCTACCCCGTTAAAAACGGCTCTCATGCGAGCCTGGATAATACTAGAATGCTATGTGATAGCCAAAAACAGAACTCCTAGCCCTGCTTTTCAAAAGAATTAATCTTTTGTTAGACTACCTGATTGTGTACGTGTTTTTGAGTAGACAGCTAAAAGCAATGACCCACCAATAGCAATTGTCAAGCTATTAATAGCAGCTGATAGAATACCTTGAGTAAAGACTTTACTTGCTGGTTCACTATAAATCAAAATGTCACCATACGGTGCAATGATGCCCCAACCAATAACATTAGCTAGGATTTGTGCACTGTTAAACCATACCAAATCTTTTTCAGTTAATTGACCTTTTTCAATCTTGATTTTTTTAGCCACAAGTCCGATAGCTAGACCAATCAAACCACTCACAAGGACCCATGTCCACCATGGTGAACCATATTGAAGAGCATCTTTCAAAGCATGTCCGATAAAGCCAGAAAAGAATCCAACAGTTGGACCATAAACAACGGCAAATAGAGCAACCACTGCGTATTGCAATTGAAGATTTGTATTTGGAATTGGTGTTGGAATATTAACCAATGTTCCGATGATAATAAACAGTGCAGCACCAATCCCTGTAGCCACAACAGTCTTGATTGAATTATTTTTCATGACTTATTCTCCTTTATAATAAACTTATCTATTTTTCTAAGTATAATGCTTTAGAAACCCTATTTTAACGCCGTTTTATTTTACCACAAATAAAGGACATTTTAAAGACGCTTATTTATTTGAACTAGTCATAAAAGGGCTTTATATAAAAAATAGCCGAGCTTTCGCCCAGCTATCTAGTATTAATTAACTTTTTTCTTTTTACCCCAAACAGATTTTTCAGCAACTGCTGTAAAGAGAACATCTGTTGAAGAGTTTAGGGCTGTTTCACATGAGTCTTGAACAACCCCAACAATAAATCCGACACCAACTACTTGCATTGCAAGGTCGTTTGAAATACCGAATAAGCTACATGCAACTGGTACTAGAAGAAGTGAGCCTCCAGTAACACCAGATGCACCGCAAGCTGATACTGCAGACAAGACACTTAGCAAGAAAGCTGTTGGAAAATCGACGTGAATGCCTAGCGTATTAACCGCAGCAAGTGTCAAAACATTAATTGTGATGGCAGCACCACCCATATTGATTGTAGCACCAAGTGGGATAGATACCTTGTAAGTATCTTTGTTCAAGCCTAACTCTTCACAAAGTTTCATATTAACGGGAATGTTAGCTGCAGAACTACGTGTGAAGAAAGCTGTCAATCCAGAATCTTTCAAGCAACGGAAAACCAATGGATATGGATTTTTGCGCATGAAGAGAAAAGCAATAAACGGATTAATTACTAAAGCTACAAAAAGCATTGTCCCCACAAGAGCTAAAATCAAGAAACCATAGTTTGCTAAAATCTTAACCCCGTTATCTGAGATTGTCTTAAAGACAAGGCCTAAAATACCAAATGGTGCTAAATTAATAATCCAACGAACCACTTGTGACGTAACATCAGCGATGGTTTGTAAAAGCTCTTTCGTTTCTTTATTTGAATTTCTAAAAGCAAGACCAAAGATAACAGCCCAAGTCAATACACCGATATAGTTAGCTGTTCCCAATGCATTAATTGGGTTATCAACCATTTTTAGTAGAAGACTGTGGAAAACTTGCCCAACTCCTTCCGGAGATGACAATTTTGGTTGCGTGGCAGTATCCAAGGTCAGAGTGATTGGGAAAAGGTAATTCACCACAACTGCTACTAGGGCAGCTGCTAAGGTCCCAACAAGATAAAGTCCAATAATCGTTGACATATTGGTCTTTTGTCCCTTTTCATTTTGTGACAATGCACTAGCAACCAAAACAAAGACAAGTAATGGCGCTACCGCTTTTAGCCCACCAACGAACAAATCACCTAGGATACCAATAGCTGAAACCTTAGGAAGAGTCATTCCTAAAATAAATCCAAGAATAACACCAATGATGATTCGTTTGATGAGACTAGTTCTATTCCAAACATTAATAAATCGTTTCATGGTAGCTCCTCAAAAAAATATTAACGGTTTTAATCATAATATAAAACAAGCGCTTCGTCAAACGAATTATGGCAGTTTTTATGCCATGACAGCGCTTTTATCGTGGGTTTTTTCAATTTTTTGAAAATTTTGTGATTATTTCTAACATGGCTCCTCCTTGATATGACAAGGAATGTCAGCTTTTTAGTAAAAAAACAGCGATTTTCTTCTATTGACGTTAGAAATGGAGTTCGATATAATAAGCTGCGCATCATTTTGCTTAATGAGAGAGTTTAACTAAGCAAAATGCTATATCGTTTTTTATTAGGAGGACATTAATGAAACCTGTCAAAAATATCTATATTATCATCGGTTTCATGTTATTTGCTTTATTCTTTGGGGCAGGTAATCTGATTTATCCCGCCTTTTTAGGGATATATTCTGGTAGTAACCTTGCATTGGCCATTCTTGGTTTCTGTTTAACTGGTGTGACTCTTCCGCTTTTAGGGGTAGTCGCAGTAGCCTATTCAGGTGCGAGTGATATTGAAGATTTTGCACGTCCAGTTTCTCGTCACTATGCTTTGCTATTTTCAATCGCACTTTACTTATCAATCGGGCCATTCTTTGCCATTCCAAGAACGGGTGCTACTTCATTTTCAATCGGTATTGAACCTATCTTTGGTGACAATCTGATTGCTAAAGTAGTCTACGGTTTGGTTTTCTTTGGTATTTCTTACTTCTTAGCGATTAAACCCAATAAAATCGCAGACCGTATCGGGAAATACCTAACACCTGCACTTTTGATTATCATCGCAATTTTAGTCGTAGCTTCATTTGTAAAACCAGCTGGTGATATCGGAACAGCTTACAACGCTGCCAATGATATCAGTAATGCCTTTAAAGATGTTCCATTTGTTGCGGGACTCATTCAAGGTTATGGAACAATGGATGCCCTTGCTTCACTAGCCTTTGCCATTATCGTTATCGACGCTAGCAAATCACACGGAGCAAAAGGAAAAGCTGAAGTTGCTACACTTACTTTCAAATCAGGATTAATTGCTACTGTACTACTTGCTCTTATTTATATCTTTGTAGCTCGTATCGGAGCTTCATCACAAAATCTCTTTGATTTTTCTAACGGACACTTTATGTTTAAAGGTGAAGCAATCGATGGTGGTAACATCCTTGGACAAGCAGCTCACTTCTATCTTGGAAGTATCGGACAAATCATCCTTGCTGCAGCTATTTTCCTTGCTTGCTTAACAACAGCAACTGGTTTGATTACTGCCTGTGCAGAGTATTTCCACAAATTGCAACCAAAAGTTTCTCACGTTTCTTGGGCAACTCTCTTCACTTTGATTGCACTATTCTTCTACTTCGGTGGCCTTTCTGAATTGATTAAGTGGTCACTTCCAGTACTTTACTTGCTCTATCCATTAACAGTCGTTATTATCTTCTTAGCCTTGCTATCAAAATTCTTCAAGAAAGATCGCATCGTTTACCAAATTACAATTGGTTTTGCAGCTATCCCAGCTCTTTACGATGCCCTCTCAACACTTGCTAAAATGACTGGACTTTTCAGCCTACCAGCAAGCCTTGTTAATTTCTTCAATGGATTCGTTCCACTAGGACAATTCTCCCTTGAATGGATTAGCTTTGCCATCGTTGGATTCATTGTTGGATTTATCCTACACAAGACTAAAAAAGCTTAATAATAGCAAAACCAACCTTCATAACGAGGGTTGGCTTTTTTGTTGTTTATTTTCCAAGTAAACTAATACGTTCTTGAATGTGTTTGGCATTTTCAACCTCATCAACAAATCCAAGAGCATAATCCGCATAACTAATAGCACTTTCGCCTTTATCATTGAAAGTTAATTCTTCACCAGCAAGAATGTATTCTCCTGTACGTTTACCATCTGCTTGGAAATCAATGGCTGGACTGATGAAAGTCCATTTGACATCATGACGTTCACGGATTTCTGCTAAGGACTGACGTTGAGCACTAGCAAGTGGTCTAAAAGCTTCTGGAAATTTTGGTGTGTCAACCAATTGCACCGTGTGCTCTGGGTTAACATAAAGACTTCCTGCACCACCGACAATCATCAAACGTGTGTCAGTACCTGAAAGCAAATCAGCCAAATGTTTTTGCGAATCGCTGTGAAGATGAAGTTGGTCTTCTTTCCAATATCCAACAGCATCAACCACAACATCAAACCCTACCAAATCTTCTTTGGTTAAGTCAAATAAGTCCTTTTCAATAACTTTTTGAGCTTTTGATTTATTTGAACTACGAACAACTGCTGTGACATCATGGCCACGATTAAGAGCTTCTTCAACAATTAATCGACCTGCTTTACCATTTGCGGCAACGACTGCAATTTTCATAAGAATTCCTCCGAAAAAATTACCTTCTTCGTTGTAACACCTTTTGTTACAACTACACTTTTAATATACCTTTATCTCGATGTAATGTCAAGAGTTACAACAAAAAGTTGTAACTTTTTTAATGACAACTCAAATATGCTATAATGAGCTTAACTAAATTCCCATAAGGAGAAAAAATGCCCTATTCAACTCGACTAGCAACTTCCGTTCATATTCTGTTAGCCATTTATCATTTTGAAAATGAAGCAAAAGTAACTTCTACTTTTCTAGCTAAAAGTATCCAGACTAACCCTGTTATTGTGCGTAACTTACTAGGAAAATTGCAAAAAGCTGACTTAGTCAAAGTAGAAGCTGGTGTTGGCGGAGCTCATTTAACAAAGAAACCTGAAGAACTAACACTCTGGGATATCTTCCAAGCTGTTGAAGATAAGAATAAACCGATTTTCAAAGCTAGTGATGATACCAATCCAAATTGTCCTGTTGGTCGTGTGGTTAATTCAGTTCTTCAACCACGCATTAACAAAATTCAGGAAACTTTCCAAGCATCCCTAAAAGCCGTTAACCTAGCAAACCTGATTGAGGATATGGACCAGCAATTAGAAAAAATAGATTTCAAAAATCTCCCTGAAAAACCTTAAAAAGTTAATCTAAAAAGAGACTCACAAATGTGAGCCTCTTTTTAGATTTATTTATGACTAAGTTTTTTAGTTAAGAAATCACCGACAAATTGGATGATAAAGACAAGAACCAAAATACATAGTGTCGCGATAATTGTGACATCCGTTGCTGAACGGTTGTATCCGTAGTAAATAGCAATATAACCAAGACCACCAGCACCGATGGCACCAGCCATTGCTGTTTCACCGATGAGTGAGATTAGAGTCACAGTTGACACACGAATCAATTCTGGCAAACCTTCGCTAAGGTAAATCTTGATAATATCCCAAAGTGTCGCACCTGAAGCTTGTGCCGCTTCGATAACTCCCTTGTCCATTTCAGAAAAGACAACTTGAACTTGACGAGCATAGAAGGCAAATGTTGCCGCAGACAGTGGAATCAAAGCCGCTGTTTTACCAAGGTTAGTTCCAACAAGAGCATAAGTGAAACCTTTTAAAATCGCAAGCAAGATAATAAATGGAATGGCACGCACAATTGACGTGAAAATATCCAAAACTTTAAAACCAAAACGATTGCTCAAAACACCATTTGGTCCTGTTAGAACCAAAAACAAGCCCATAACAAGTCCTAAAAGACCACCAATGACAAAAGACCAACCTGTCATATAAATAGTCGCTGAAAAGGCATCTGACCAAGAATTTGTCCCTTCCCAACCAATGCGGTAAACATCAGGCATATTTGTAGAAATCCATTCAATCATTTAGGCACCTCGTTTCAATACTGTTAATTCGATTCCAGCAGCAACAATAGCTTCTTGCGCACCCGCCAGTGCAAAGGCTTCACCAGACAAGACAACAATCATCTCACCAACTGGTGTATCATCTAAAATTTCAATATTTCCGTAAAGAATATTAGCTGTAACTTCGAATTGTTTGTAGATTTGATTAAGAATTGGTTCATCAGTTGATGTTCCAGCGTACTTCAATTGAACAAGCAAATCATCTTTTGGCAGATTTTGTACAATAGCTTGTTTTTCAATTTTAACCAAGGCATCTTCAATACCAGTTGCTGTTTTAATAAATTCTTGTGTTAATGATTCTTTAGGATTTGAGAAGATGTCTAGAACTGATCCTTCTTCAATCAAGCGACCATTTTGCATGACAGCGACACGATGGCAGATGTCTTTCACAATTTGCATTTCGTGAGTAATCATAACCACTGTCAAACCAAGTTTTTGGTTCAATTCTTGCAATAGTGCCAAAATTTGTTTGGTTGTTTTTGGGTCAAGAGCTGATGTTGATTCATCAGAAATCAAAATTTCTGGGTCATTAGCAAGCGCACGCGCAATCGCCACACGTTGTTTTTGACCACCTGATAATTGTGATGGATAGTTTTCAGCTCGATCAGCTAGACCTACCAATTCCAACAATTCAGCAACTTTTTGATCTTTTTCTTCTTTGCTTAATTTTGAATGACGAAGAGCAAATGCTACATTTTGGCGCGCTGTTTTTTGTGCCATCAAATTAAAGTGTTGGAAAATCATCCCAATTTTTTGACGTTTTTGACGAAGGGCAGCTCCTTTTAATTGAACTTTTCCATCCGCAAATGTCACATCATCACCAATTGTGATTTTTCCTGCTGTTGGGGCTTGTAACAAATTAATCGTACGTACCAAAGTTGATTTTCCGGCACCAGAATACCCAACAATTCCATAAATATCGCCTTTATTAATCGCAATTGAAACATCTTTTACCGCTTCAATCACACGTTTTTTCTGGCGAAAAGTAATATCGATATGCTCTAAATTAATAATCGGTTTTGTCATAACTCTTACTCAACTCCTCAAGATTTACTCACTTATTGTTTTATCAATTCTATCATTTTAAAACAATTTTCAAAACTTTCCAACATCATATTCTACCATATTCTGTTGTTTTTAAAAATAGAGAATGGCGTGTTTCACACACGCCAACTCTAAATCTTCAATAAAATCCTTTAGTCTTTAGAAGAAACTTTTGCACCCTTCCATGCTGGGATATCAACGTTATTTGAAGCATCTTGGATGACTTTACCAACTTCGTCAGTTTGGTAAACTGAAATCAAAGTCTTGATAGCTTTAGCTTTGTCAGATTTCTTCCAATCTTTTTGAGCTGCAATAACGTTGACCCATTGATCTGAGTTTTTGTCAACTGCTTCTTTGTAAAGTGTTGTTTTGTAATCAACTTTTGCTGCTTGAGCGTAAGAGTTGTTAACGATAGCGGCATCGACTGATGACAATGTTGAAGCCGTTTGTGCAGCATCAACTTCTTTGATATCTAAATCTTTAGGATTTGATGAAATGTTTTTGATTGTTGCAAGTTCGTCACCATTAACGTCCAATTTAATCAAACCTGCTGATTGAAGAAGGTAAAGAGCACGGCTTTCGTTTGAAGCATCATTTGGAACTGAGATAGTTGCTTTGTTAGGAATGTCTTTGACATCAGTGTATTTAGCTTTGCCATTTTCTGTACCTGAGAAGATACGGATTGGGCTAAGAAGTGTGTCAGCGGCTTCTACCAAAGTTCCTTTGTTTTCAGAGTTCCAGTTGTTCAAAAAATATTTGTGTTGGAAGGCATTGACGTCAACTTCACCATTTTGAAGAGCTTCGTTTGGTTGGTTGTAATCAGTGAACTCAACCAATTCGATTTCCACGCCTTTGTCTTTAGCCAATTCTTTGACTTTATCCCAAAGTGGTTCAGTTGCATCATCCAAAGTCATGATACCAACTTTAAGTTTTGAATCATTTGAAGCTGATTTTGAACCACCACATGCTGCCAATAAAAGTGTTGAGGCAAGAGCTACGCTAGCCAATCCAAGTAATTTTTTTAATTTCATATCTATTTCCTCTCTCCTTTAACTCGTGATTTCATTCTAACCTAATTAGTTATAGGTTTCAAATTGTTAAAATCAAGGTTTAGTTATAGTTTTAAACTATAACTAAATTATTTTTCTGATGGAACCGTCAAGTCTTTCGCGTTTGGGACATAATCTCCGCCAAGATATTTCTGTGCCAAGTCTGACAAAGTGCCATCCTTTTGCAAGGTCTTCAAACGCTTATTAACAAAGCTTTGCAAGTCTTTTTGATCTTGTCCCAGAATGAAATAAATGAATGGTTGTTCATCAGATTTCAACTCGATAGTTTTCAAATTATTCAATTTTTGATTTTTAATAATGGTATTTACCGTAGGAGCATCAAAAATCTTGAAATCAAACTTACCATCATTCAGATTTGTCAAAACTTGAGTAATGTTTTCGTTAGTGTAGTTGAGGTCAACAGGTTTGCTGCTATTTTCAGTGTTAAATTTTTCAAGCTGTGCTGCTGTTGTTGTTCCTTGAACCACTTGTGTTGAATGTCCTGCAATATCATCGTATGAAGCAATATCTGAGTCTTTTGGCACTACCAAAACTGATGGTGTTGACCCGATTGGATAAGAATAAAGGTATTTTGCTGAACGTTCTTTGGTATAACTGATATTGTTGCCGCCAAGCTGATATTTCCCAGAATCAAGTCCTGTGAAAATAGATGACCACTCTGTCTTCTTGAAAGTCACTTTGTACTTATCAGAATCTTTGAAGACAGCTTTTGCCACCTCGATATCATAACCAGTTAGTTTACCTGATTCTTCGTAAGAGAAAGGTGCTGTCGTTCCAACTGTCGCAAAAGTCAGCTCTTTCTTATCAGATGATGCATCTGATGATGACTTTGATGAGCAAGCTGCAAGAAGCGTTGCTGAGACGAGAGCTAGTCCTGTTATTCCTAGCATTTTTTTCATAATCGTCATATCGTTTCCTACCTTCTTTAAGAGTTGCTTACATCTTAACATCCAAGCGACTTCTTAACAAATACTTAAATTCTATCACCGCGATAAAGAAATCTTATCACCCAGCTAGTCTTTTCCCTTTGCAAAATAATCTAGCAAATAAAGAGCATTCTCAACAAAATACTGCACGGCTGTTTTGAGTGCTTCGTCTTTGACCGTAAAAGTATCTTGATGAAGCCCTGCCGCATTTTCATCGCCATTACTTCCAATCAAAGCAAAAACACCTGGAATCTTCTCTTGATAAGCCGCAAAGTCCTCACCAATGGTCAGAGGTTCAACTTCTAAAACCTTGGCAAATCGCTCAGAATTTTTAGCAATTAAGGGGGTTAACTCTTCATCATTAAAAGTTAATGTCGGCGTTTTGCCCCATTCAATCGATACTTGAGCCGCAAATTGGTCAGCTGTATTTTCGATAATTTTAGTAAATGACTCACGCAAATGCTGACGTGTCTCCGCAGAAAATGAGCGCATTGTCCCTTCAAAATAACCTGATTCTGGCATGACATTCCACGCGCTGCCCACATCAATGTGTGTCACTGACAAGACTGCAGGCTCAAAAGGCGATACCGTACGGCTGACAATCGCCTGAAGATTATTGACAATAGTTGTAATGGCTAAGACCGTATCTGTCCCAAAATCTGGACGCGCAGCATGCCCGCTCACACCACTAACAGTGACTTTAAACTTATCGACCGCTGCCATGATAGCTTTTGAGCGAAGTCCGATTTGCCCAGACTTAAGATGAGGATAATTATGATAACCAATAATAGCTGAAACATCCTTAAGACCGCCAGCTTCAATCACTTGATAGGCACCAACCGACACTTCTTCAGCTGGCTGAAAAATCAAGCGCACAGTTCCTTTTAGCTGCTCTTCTTTTGCTTTTAAAATCTCAGCAGCACCTAAAAGACTAGTCTGGTGGAAATCATGTCCACAGGCGTGCATAGCGCCGTTCTGGCTGGCATAATCAAAGGTATTTCGCTCCTTGATTGGTAGAGCATCAATATCTGCACGCAAAGCAATAACGGGCTTACCATGCCCAATTTCGGCAATAAAACCCGTTGGTAAATCTGTTTCAAGAATACGAATCCCTAAATTTGAAATGTATTCTTTCAAAAAGGCTGTCGTCTCAAATTCATTCTCCGAAACCTCAGGATGCGCATGAATATGATGACGAATCTCTGCTAATTTAGCATAAAAATCTGATGTCATTTTGACTCCTCTATCGCTTGCTTATCTGGTAAGTAACTACCACCTAAATATTTTTGACTTAACGTCTCTAAGACACCCTTATCATAAAGTTTTTTCACTGCTTTATCAAATTTTAACTTCAACTTCTTGCTGTCACTTGAGAAAATAATATAATTATTTGGATTATCATCTGTTTTTAAATCAGTAACAGTCAAGTCGAGTTCCTTTTGCTTGATAATCGTCTCAACGGAAATTTTATCAAAGATTAAATAATCAAATTCGCCGCTGTCCAAATCAAGCAAACGCTTTGTCACGTCTTCGCCAGAATATTCAATTTTTGACGGTGAATTACTGTGCTTCTTATTCCAATCATCGACAAATTTTGCTGTTGATGTTCCCGTATCATCTTGGGTAACCTTACCAGCAATATCATCAAGTGACTTAATGTCAGAACCATCCTTAGTGACTAGCACCAGCGGATTTTTGGCAATTGGCACAGAATAAAGATATTTGCTTGCACGTTCTTTCGTGTAAGATAGATTATTGGCAGCCACTTGGTAAATTTCACTATCGAGCCCGACAAAAATAGAATCCCAAGCTGTCTTTTTAAAAGTAAACTCATAACCGTCAATGTATTTACTAGCTGATTTAATCACTTGAATATCATAGCCAGTCAGTTGACCTTTAGTATTTTGATAAGAAAAAGGTTTGATATCCCCTGCTGTGGCAACGACAGCTTTCTGATCATCTGCCTCAACATGAACTGTCAGTCCTGCACTTAATAAAATAGTTAATCCTAATAAACTTTTTTTCATTTTCATACCTCAAACTCCACTAAAACTACAGTTGCTGTACTAAATAGTCAAAAATCTTCCGGCTTTCTGCTTTTTCTAACAGTAATTCTGGATGCCATTGAAAGCCTAAAATGGGCGTTCCATCCTTACTTTCATAAGCTTCAATTGTGCCGTCACGTGGGTCACGCGCTGTCGCAACCAAGCTCGGTGCCAACTCTTTCACACTTTGTTGGTGGAAAGAATTAACCCAAGCACCATTAGCAACTAGCTTACTAACGCGGCTATTTGGTAGAATCTCCACTTCTTGTGATGTCCCTGAAAACTCTTTTTGCCAGTGGTGTTCAACCTTTTGGTTCAAGGTTCCACCCAAAGCAACATTAAGCAATTGCATACCGCGGCAAACTGCAAAAATCGGTTTCTTTTGCTTCAAAGCTTCTTTAATCAAAGCCAATTCAAATTCATCACGTTCCAAGCTATAATCATCACTGTCAATTGATTTTCTTTCACCATAAAACTCAGGAGTCACGTTTTGGCCGCCTGAGAGGATTAATTTATCAATCATGTCGATGTAATCTTTAGCCAAGTCTGGACTAGCAACAGGAATAACAATCGGAAGTCCCCCAGCTTCCTTGACCCCGTCAGATAAACGTCTTGACACCATATCATATGGCAAACCAGACCGTGCTGGAAATTCTTTGATATTTCCCGAAATGCCAACAATAACTTTCTCCATACAAGCACCCCACTTTCTATCAATTATAAGAAGCCATTTTCTAAGTTAGAAATATTGTAAACCAAATACTCAAAGATTACCAATAGTTATTTTTTATCAGGGAGATAGGCTTTAGCTATAACCAAAAAAAGACACCCAGTCTTTCGACTGAATGTCCTCTTTTTTTATACTATCAGATTAGAAATCAGATACGTTGTGGTAAACTTTTTGAACGTCTTCGTCATCTTCAAGAGCGTCAACAAGTTTTTCAAATGTTTCAAGGTCTTCACCTTCAAGAGTTACTTCTGATTGAGGAATCATTTCAAGTTCAGTAACTTTGAATTCTTCGATGCCGTTAGCACGCAAAGCTTCGATACCTTTGTGAAGGTCAGTTGGGGCTGTGTAGACAGTTACTACACCATCTTCTGCTTCAACATCTTCAACATCAACATCAGCTTCTAGCAATTGTTCAAAAATGCTATCTGCATCGTCACCGTCAAATACAATAACACCTTTTTTGTCGAACATGTAAGAAACTGAACCAGATGCTCCCATGTTACCACCGTTTTTACCAAATGCAGTACGCAAGTTAGCAGCAGTACGGTTAACGTTACTTGTCAAAGTATCAACGATGATCATTGAACCGTTTGGTCCAAATCCTTCGTAACGACCTTCAACGAAAGTTTCGTCTGTATTACCTTTTGCTTTATCGATTGCGCGGTCGATAACGTGTTTTGGAACTTGTGCTTGTTTTGCACGTTCAAGTACGAATTTAAGAGCTGAGTTTGATTCTGGATCTGGTTCACCTTTTTTAGCAGCTACATAGATTTCAACACCAAATTTAGCGTAAACTTTTGAGTTAGCACCATCTTTGGCAGTTTTTTTGGCAACAATATTGGCCCACTTACGTCCCATGGGTAGTCTCCTTTGTAAAGATTATTATTTATTTTAGCATGATTAAGTGATTTGACCAATAAAATAGCCAAATCATTGAACTACTGAATTAGCAAAGCTAAATTCGTAATCCTTTTTATTATAGCACTTTGACAGGGCTGTGTAAAATGTTCCTAAAAATTAAAAGCGAAAACTGAGCTCAACAAAAGCCCAGTTTTTAGTTTATTTATGTAAGCGCTTTTTTGGTTCTAATCGCAGATTTTCTCAAAGCTTGGTTTTAAAATTATCTATTTTGGACATATTCTGCAATAGCAGAACTAACAAAACTAGCTGTTCCTTGACCTGCCGCTTTGTCGATAAAAGTTGTGAAACGATTATCAGCGACATACATCTGTCCTAGACCAGACAGCACATTTAAATCACACGGGTAAAATTTCTCGCTAATGTAAGTTTGTAAGGTTTCAACTTGTTTTTGAACTTTGTTATCAGAAAGAGAAAGCTCTTTTAGTGCTGCAAAGTCTTTCATGATTGCTGCCATTTCTTCTGTAATAACCGAAAAATCAGCTTGTGAACTTTTTTCAAAAGCTTGGTAGGCTTCTGTCTTTCCCCAGCGTTCTTTAGCTTCTTTTTGGAAAGCTTCTAAATCTGTCTTGTCATAGGCTCTAAATGTCATCATATTTTCTCCATTTTCCTGCAAGGACTTGGCATGACAAATAACTTTTTCCAAATGGTCTTTTTTTAATTCAAGCCACTTTATCTGCTCACGTAAAGCTTCTTTTTTGTCATAGCTTGGATCCGACAGGATTTCCTTTATTTTTTTAAGAGGAAATTCTAGCTCACGAAACAGAAGAATTTCTTGCAAGCGTTCAAATGCATCCATATCATAAAAGCGATAGCCATTTTCTCCGATAAAGGATGGTTTTAAAAGACCAATATGGTCATAGTAGTGCAAAGTCCGCACACTAATACCTGATATCTGACTCATCTCTTTTACAGTTTTCATGAGTTACCTCCTCTTGATGACAAGTATAGGCTATAACGTTACGTTAGAGTCAAGAGAAAAATGCTTATTTTGTGATTCTAATCGGGACTTTTCCCCAAATTTGTTCTTGAAGGTGTGGATTACCTAGCTGATAGACTTGGTCAGCTTGCTGGGTCACCGCATCCCACGGTTTGGCACCGATTCGAGCAACGATATCCACAGACTTTTTCACCGTTTTCAGGTGTTTTTGCCCTTTTTCAGTGAATCCCAGCACATGTACCGCCTCTGGCAGTGGTTTTTCCACAGCTCCAACCAAGATATATGCCAAAATGCGGCGCACACGGGCTTTCGTATAGCGTTTCGTGGCGACTTTATCCACCAATTCATCCACAGTCGCTACGCTCCTAATAGCAGAGCGGATACGACTGGCAAGTTCTTCATTTACTTGGAAAATCCCCGTCAAATCAGGATTTGTCAAGATTTGGTACTTGAGCAATTGAAAATAATTGTCCCAAGTCACCTGTGGAGCACTTAGGAAAAGGTCAGCTTCTGGCATGAATTTGTCCACAAAATCCTTGTCTTGCCTGTGCATACGCAAATTTGTCGCGGAAGCAAAAGCCACATCGGTGTCTAGCGAATGATAACCAGCTCCCTGACGCTTGATAGGACTGAGCTTAATCGCCTTCCCAGCACAAGCTTTAGCATAAGAAAGCCCTAAAATGTGGTTTGGCGTATCACCTGTGAACTTAACACCAGCAAAAGTCTCCCACATTTTCTGCGTTTTCTGTGGATAAGACAAATTATCTGGCAAACTTTGCAAGTAATCCACCATTTTCTGTTGATTATCCGCATAAATCTGTGAAAAGTGTTGATAATCCAGATTTTCTTCCGTGCCAAACGCCAACTTATCCACACCAAGACGCTCTAAAATGTCCACCGCACCTTGAGCAAAGTAGTCAGCTGACTGAACAGCAACCAAAAATGGCAACTCAACCACCAAATCAGCCCCACATTTCAGCGCCATTTCCGCACGCGTCCACTTGTCCACAACCGCAGGTTCACCACGCTGCACAAAATTCCCAGACATGGCAACAATCTTGACCCCTTCAGCCTGCGACAACAAATAACGATGCCCATTATGAAAAGGATTAAATTCAGCAACGATACCAGTGATAGTCATGATGTGCTCCTTAGAGAATCTTCTCTCCTACTTCTGGCACACAAAGAACCAGCGTTCTGATTTTTTGCGTGGCTTTTTGTCTTCGAAATCAGCGTAGAGTTTAAATGATTTGAAGCCTGCTTGTTCCAAGAGGATGTCGTAAGTCAAGACTTCGTATGTGCGTTCTTCATGGACTTCGTCGTAACGTGTGAAGCGTCCATCTTCGTCTTGCAAGAAGAAAGTCAATTCGTGGACAACTGAGTGAGGCGCTTCATCCGCGTAAGTATCCCAGACCATGGCAAATTCTTCAGCATTTTCGTGGTAAGAGTAGCCAGGAAAGACAGTATCAGTCTTATAAGTTGAGTGCACGTCAAAGATGAAGACTCCGCCGTCGTTTAAGCTGTCATAAACCTGCTTAAAGACGTCACCGACTTCAACTTCATCAGCCATATAGCAGATAGAATCTGAGTAGCATGTCACCAAATCGTATTTGCCAGCTTGCGACAAATCAAGCATGTTGCCTTGCTTGAACTCGATATCTTCACCAGCAGCTTTTGCACGTTTTCTTGCGATTTCAAGCATATCTTCACTCAAATCTAGCCCAGTCACGTCAAAGCCAGCTTTAGAAAAGCGGACTGACTGAATCCCAGTTCCACAGGCTAACTCCAAGAGTTTTTTCTTATCTTTTGGAAAATGGCGGAGCGAAAAGTCTGTCCATTTGTCATAAAGGCTGTCGTCCATGATAGCATCATAAACCGCTGCAAATTTTTCGTAGTTTTTGTTCATTTTCGTTTCTCTTCAAGTTTCAAAAACCTTGCCAAATGGCAAGGCAAGGTAAGATTATCATTAAGCAAGGTATTCTGACACATCGACCATAGGTGCTTCGTGCCACAATTTTTCGATGTTGTAGTGTTCACGTTCGTCTTCTGAGAAGATGTGAACAACAACGTCGTTAAGGTCAAGTAGTACCCAACCAGTACGGCTATCACCTTCAGCGTGACTAGCATCTCCACCTGCTTCTTTAACTTTTTCACGGATATTTTCTGCAATAGCATCCAATTGACGAGTGTTCATAGCGCTAACGACCACAAAATAGTCAGTCACACTAGTCAATCCGTAAAGGTCCAAAACGACCATATCTTCTGCACGTTTCTCATCAGCTGCTTTCACAACAACAGCTAAAAGTTCTTCTTTAGTCAATATAAATCCTCTTTCAATATTTCTTCTATCGTCTTTACCTTGGCAAATCGATTATGCCAAATAGCTTCGTAATGTTTTTGTAGTTGCTTTGCTGTCAGGAAATCACTATCAAAAGTAGTCGTTCCATTCTTTGGAATAGTCACTTGATACCCTAGTTCAAACGCCACCTTAACAGTCGTATCAATACAGTAATCAGTTGCCATTCCGATAATCACTAAATGACTAAACGCTTGGCTAGCCAGATATTCTTGTAGTGAGGTTTCTTTAAAAGCACTATTATATTGCTTGTCAAAGATTTTTTCTCCTGCTTTCAGAGCAACACCGTCGTAGATTTTCCATCCATGACTACCAAAAACTAATTCTTCGTCATGATGTCGAACATAGATGACTTCAACACCTTTTTCACGACAACTTGTTATTAATTGCTGCCAAATAGACAGGCACTCCTGCATTTGATAAGGTACATTTTCAATCAAATCATTTTGAATATCTACGACTAGCAAAGCAGTTTTCATTTATCAGACCTCATATACCCCACATAAGCATTATAAGTCTCAATGGTTTGTGGGAAAATTGGGAAGGCTTGGTGGGCTAGGTGCTCGACGGTGTGAACTGTTTCGTAAGCGACAGCTTTGTCAAGCGATTCTTTGGCAATCACACGCGCTTCTTCCACCAATGGGAAACGGCGACCTGGCTCGATATAGTCAGCAACATAGATAATCTTATCAAGTAGTGACATAGCTCCAGAGCCAACAGTGTGCGTCTCAATGCTACGCAAGATTTCCTTATCTGTCACACCCAAGTCTTCTTGAATCTTGTAAATACCAACCATGCCATGCCAGACATTGTTGCCCCATTTTTTGAGTTCTGGGTCAAGCTTGTACTTATCAATCAAGTCTAAAAATTCTTGGTCAGAAAGCTCTTTGGCGTAATCATGAATCAAACCAGCAAGTCCAGCTTTTTCGGTGTCATAACCATAACGCTCGGCTAGTTCAATCGCTGATTTTTCCACACCAAGAACGTGTTTAAAGCGTTTCTCGCTCATTGCCGCAGCAACTTTTTCTAAAAGCTCAGCACGTTCGATTCCCGCTGTGTAAGTCTCATAGGTCACGGTAAAGACCTTCTTTCTCAATGTAGTCGATAACAGCTTCTGGTAATAAGAAGTTTGGACGACAACCAGTTTCAAAGTGATGACGAATCAAGCTTGATGAAATATCCATCATTGGCACATCTACCCAAATGACAGGATAAGATGTTCCTGCCTTGTATTTAGGACGTTGCACACCAACGAATTGAACCATTTTGATTAATTCATCAATTTTGTACCATTTTGGAAGGTAATCAACCATATCAGCACCGATAATGAAATAGTAATCCACGTCTGGATTTTTTTCGATTAAAAGTTTCATGGTATCGTAAGTATAGCTGATACCCTTACGCTCTAATTCGATTGTTTCAATATCCAGACCTTCAACACCTTCAATGGCTAGCTCAAGCATTTTCAAGCGGTGTTTTTCATCAATCGTTTCTTTTTTATCAAGATGTGGTGGCTCATATTCGGGCATAAGAAGAACTTTGTCCAAACACAATTGTTGGCGGACTTGGTCAGCAACCACGAGATGAGCATTGTGGACAGGGTTAAAATTGCCGCCCAAAATACCAATTTGCTTACGATTTTTATCTTTTTCTTTTTTCTCCAGTTCCACTTTGGTAAATGGAGTAACTAATTCTAATGCCATACGACTACCTCCGAGCTAGGTATTACCTACCAAGCTCATTCAACTACATTGCCCGTTAAAAACAGACTATTTATTCAGTTCTTTTACTTTTGGTGAGATTTTACGGTTTTGTTTTTTAGATGATTCTTTGTAAAGAATGATGATACGTCCGATTTTAAGGACAGTATCGCAACCAATCTCATCTTCCAAGATTTCAGCCACTTCATGAATATCTTCGTCAGTATTTTGAAGAAGAGTGACTTTAATCAATTCACGCGCGTCAAGTGCATTACGGACGCTTGTTTTAATTTGGTCGTTAAGACCATTTTTCCCAATTTGTACAATTGGTTTCATTGAATGTGCTTGTGATTTCAAAAAAGCACGTTGTTTACTTGTTAGCATACTCTTTGATATAAAGGCATTATCAACACCAGGCAATTTTCCTGGTGTCTAGCCCCGTTCAAATCAAGTTGTTTTGACTTGAACTTCCTTTCTTTTAGTTTTCTTTAAATCAATGCTTTACGAAGAAGAACAGCTACACCTTCTGGTGCCCAAGCTGCAATCTTCACTGGGTTAGCTTGTGAGGCTTTAATACGAATCCAACCAAGTCCTGAATAAACTACATCCATTTTATCTTTGATGGTAAATTCATGACGAACCAATTTTGGAAACTCAGCCAATTCTTTATCACTTGGTGGTGTCAAAAGACTACCAACGTGTTTGTCGTAAAAGGCATCAGCGCCAGCTAATTTAGTACGGTGTAATTTCAAATTATTATCAAAATAAGCTGTGAAACCTTGTTTGTCACCTGAGATAAAATCAAATCGACCCAAACCAGCTAAGAACAAGGTTTGTTCTGGATTAAGTTGGTAAGTTTTTGGTTTGATTTCTTTTTTCGGACTGATGTATTTTAGATTCTTATCACCAAGGTAGTGCGCCATTTGGTGACGGTGGATGATACCTGGTGTGTCAAAAATGTAAGAACCATCATCAAGTGGAATTTCAATTTTATCAAGCGTTGTTCCAGGGAAACGAGACGTTGTGATAATGTCTTTTTCTCCTGTGATTTCTTTGATAATGGCATTGATAAGTGTTGATTTACCAACGTTTGTTACACCTACCACGTAGACATCACGACCACGACGCAATTTCTCAATTTTTTCAATCAAGTCTTTAATAGCTTGATGATTTTGTGCACTAGTCAAAATAACGTCAACTGGACGAAGACCTTCTTCGTGGGCACGCTCAGTCAACCATTGAGTGACTTTACCTGTCTTAACAGATTTTGGTAAAATGTCTTTTTTATTTCCGACAAGAAGAACATCATTGCCAGATACAAAACGTGACAAACCTGGAATAACTGACCCATTAAAATCAAAGATATCCACAACGTTAACCACAAGTGCATCACTATCCCCAACTTCGTGAAGAAGTTTCAAGAATTCGTCATCAGTAATGTGCACGTCAGTGATTTCATTGTAGTGACGCAGTCTAAAACATCTTTGACAATACAATTCACCTGTTTCTAAGCCTTTTTCAAGAGCTGCTTTCGGTGTGTATCCTGCTTGTTCTTTATCTTCTGTTTGAATTTTGGCTCCACAGCCAATACATAATAATTCTTCCATTAAATTCCTTTTTGATATTGGATTTTTCCGTATTTTTCTTCAAGTTTAGCCCAAACACGACGTTCACGCCAACGATTAATTCTAGTATTCCAAGCATCAGATTTAACCAAAGGTTTAACCAAAACAGATTGAATCTCTGCACGATGCGCAGCGCGAATATCTGTCATCAACTGGTCTCCAACCATGATAACTTCATCACGGTCAAATCCATAACGCTTGATGGCTTTATTAATACCACGTGTGAAAGGTTTCATTGAACGGCTAACAAAGTCCACGCCAAAGCGTGATACCGCACGATCAACACGCGAATAACTGTTATTTGATACGACAACCACAGAAATATCAGCCATAGTCATTTCATCCAACCACGCCCTTACTTCTGGTGTTCCATCTGGGTTATTCCATGCAATTAGTGTATTATCTAAGTCAACTAAAACGGCATGAATACCATGTCGCAACAAATCATCTGCTTTTAAATCATAAACTGCCTCTACCACGAAGGTCGGCCTATAATCGTCTATACTCAAATTACTCTCCAAAAAAATATATTTTACTATTTATTTTAACATATTTAGACCAATATGGCGAATTGGATAATACCTTAATTTAATAAAAAAGAGTGGAAAACCACTCTTTAATGAAATTGTTAATGCAATTGTTTTTTGACGACTACTAAATCTCGTAAAGAAATTAATAGGACCGCACCGACGATGAAAATCATGCCTAGAAAATCCATTGGGTAAAAGATTTCGTGCATAATCGTCAATGAAAAGAATACTGAAGAGATCGGCTCAACAGCAGCAAGCAAACTTCCTTTGACTGCACCGACAATAGCTGTTCCTTTTAAAAATAAGCTATAAGCAAAAACTGTCCCGACAATGATGATGCCAAACAATCCTAGCAAATTTCCTGGATTTAGTACTAAAGTGTATTGCCATGGTTTTACCAAGATTGGGAAAAGAATTCCACCCATAATCATTCCAAGACCAATCACCGTGAAACTACCAAACTCACGAATTAATTTCGCTGGCAAAATAATATAAAACGAATAAGTTACCGCAGAAAATAATCCCCAAGCAAAACCTACTGGCGTGATTGCTAAGCCATCTAGACGTCCGTGCGTTGCGATAATATAGGTCCCAAAAATAGCTAAAATAATCGCTAGAACTTCACTTCCTCGTGGCAGTTGCTTTTTTCTAATCGAAACATACCCCAAAACAAGAATCGGTGCCATGTACTGTATAACCGTTGCTGTTCCAGCATTGGTACTTTCGATTGCTCTTAGATAAGCGTACTGATTTAGCACAAGCCCAATCAGAGAAAATAAGGCAATACCACCAAGCGCTTTTAATGACGTTACAGCCTTCAAAAACGTCTCACGCTGATTAAGTGCTGCAATAGTCGTCATAATCACACCGGCGGTAATTAAACGCACACAAGACAATAAATCGACATTCATTCCATGGGCCATCAAATATTGCCCAGAAACCCCAGAAATCCCCCAGAATATCCCTGCAACAAGAACCATAATAGTTCCCTTAAACATCTTATTCATCTTAACTCCATCTACCTTACCAAATAAAATTCAGCTCCAAGTATAACACATTTAGCAGCTAGAAAACACACCAATTCTCACACTTTTTGTAAAGTAATCTTTCTAAAAATTCTTTCAGTTTTGTGCATTATAAAAAGCCCAGCACTTGCTGAGCTTTAGATTATAATCTGGCTTATATTAGCTAAAAAATCACCCCGAAGGATGATTTCTTAGTTATCTTATTCTTCTTTTAATTTTGCCAACTCTTGTGCCAACAATTTAAGGGCAACTTGTGGGTTTGCTTTACCTTTTGTGGCTTTCATCAAGAATCCAGTGAAGGCTTTATCAGCATTACGTTTACCTGACTTGAAGTCAGCAACAGCAGCTTCATTGTCTTCAAAGACTTGGTGAATAATTGGAATAAGCACTGCAGGGTCAGAAATTTGAACCAAACCAGCTTTTTCAACGTATTCACGCGCAGAACCACCGTTTTTAGCCAAGTGAACAAAGACTTTCTTGGCAATTTTTGATGAAATGGTACCATCAGCAATGATAGCAAGCATTTCAACAAGGTTTTCTGGTGTTAACAAGATTTCAGAAAGTGTTTTGTTTTCGCTGTTAAGGAATTGAGCCACTTCACCTTGCAACCAGTTAGAAACGTGTTTAGCGTCACCACCAAGAGCTACTGCACTTTCAAAGAAATCAGAAGTTGCTTTTGTTGCAGTCAATTGAGCAGCATCGTAAGCTGTCAAGCCAAATTCATTAATGTATTTAGCACGACGTTCTTTTGGAAACTCTGGAAGAGTTTGACGCATTTCTTCAATCCATTCGTCAGACACTTCATAAAGTGGTAGGTCTGGTTCTGGGAAGTAACGGTAATCTGATGCACCTTCTTTGACACGCATCAAGATTGTTTCACCAGTTGATTCATCGTAACGACGAGTTTCTTGTTGGATTTGACCACCTGAACGAAGCACTTGCGCTTGACGTTTTTGCTCGTAGATAAGTCCTTTACGCACATTGTTAAATGAGTTCAAGTTTTTCAACTCAGCTTTTGTACCAAATTCTTCTTGACCATAAGGACGAAGAGAAATGTTGGCATCCACACGCATAGAACCTTCTTCCATCTTAACGTCAGAAATACCAGTGTATTGGATAACTTCTTTAAGAGCAGTTAGGTAAGCATAAGCTTCTTCTGGCGAACGCATATCAGCTTCAGATACGATTTCGATAAGTGGCACACCTTGACGGTTAAGGTCAACATATGAGTAACCATCAGTACCGTGAGTGTTTTTACCAGCATCTTCTTCCAAGTGAGCACGTTCGATACGAATTTTCTTAGTTGAACCATCTTCAAGTTCAATTTCAATCCAACCATTGTATCCAATTGGTTCATCAAATTGTGAAATTTGGTAAGCTTTTGGATTATCAGGATAGAAATAGTTTTTACGGTCAAAGTGCATGTTTTGGTGAATGTCCATGTTAAGGGCTAGTGCTGCTTTAATACCAGCGTCGATAACACCCTTGTTCATTACAGGAAGAACACCTGGGAATGACCAGTCGATAACGTTTGTATTGGTATTTTGGTCGTTACCAAAATGTGTTGATGTCGGTGAAAAAATCTTTGAATTAGTATTTAACTCAACGTGGACTTCAAGCCCGATGACTGTTTCAAAGTTCATTATTTGTCACCTCCAAAAATAACGGGTTGTTGTTTATGATAATCAGTTGTTGCTTCAAAAGCTGCTGCTGCTTGATAGATTGTTTCTTCGCTATATTTAGGACCAATCAATTGCATACCAACTGGAAGACCTTGAGCAAATCCTGCAGGAATTGAAATGCCTGGAAGACCAGCCAAGTTAACAGGAATTGTCAAAATATCGGCCAAGTACATAGAAACAGGATCGTGGTTAAGTGTATCCAAGCCAAATGCTACGCTTGGTGCTGTTGGACCTAAGATAAGGTCATAGTCAGCAAAGATTTTTTCGAAGTCGCGAATAATCAATGTACGAACTTGACCAGCTTTTTTGAAGTAAGCATCGTAATAACCTGATGACAAGCTAAATGTACCAAGCATGATACGACGTTTCACTTCATCACCAAATCCTTCACTACGAGTGTTCACGTAGATGTCTTCAAGGTTGTTGTAGTTTTCAGTGCGGTAACCATAACGAATACCATCGAAACGTTGCAAGTTTGAAGAAGCTTCTGATGATGCGATGATATAGTAAACTGCTACACCGTATTTACTGTGTGGAAGGCTAACTTCTTCAACAGTAGCACCAAGTTTTTCAAAGTGTTTTGCAGCATTAAGAATTGTTTCTTTAACTTCTGGGTCGATACCTTCACCAAGATATTCTTTTGGAAGGGCAATCTTCATGCCTTTAATATCTTGACCGATTTTACCAGTGAAATCAGGTACTTCACGATCAGATGATGTTGCATCTTTTGCATCATGACCAGCAATAACGTTCAACAATTGCGCATTTTCTTTAACAGTTTGAGCAAATGGACCAATTTGGTCAAGTGAGCTACCAAATGCAATCAAACCAAAACGAGACACACGCCCGTATGTTGGTTTCAAACCAACAACACCATTGAAGGCTGCTGGTTGGCGGATAGAACCACCAGTATCTGAACCAAGTGACAAACGAACTTGACCTGACGCTACTGCAGTTGCAGAACCACCAGATGATCCACCAGGAACTTTAGTTTGGTCCCAAGCATTTTTAGTTTTCTTGAAGTATGATGTTTCAGTTGAACCACCCATGGCAAATTCGTCCATGTTTGTTTTACCGATAACCACCATATCTTTGCCGTAAACTTTTTCAACAGCAGTCGCATCAAAAATTGGTTCGTAGTTATAAAGCATTTTAGATGCTGCAGTTGTTAAGATACCACGTGTTGAAATGTTATCTTTAACAGCCAAAGGAATACCAGACATCACATTATCAGCATCGATACCTTTTTCATCGATAGCTTTTGCTTGTGCAAGCGCAGCTTCTTCAGAAACAGTGATGAATGAATCAACAGCTGCTTCACGTTCTTTAATATCTTCAAGTGTTGCTTTTGTTAATTCAACTGCTGAGATTTCTTTATTGACAAGAAGATTGTGCAACTCATCAATTGATTTTGTATTAAATGACATTATGCATCTCCTCCGTCTTCTAAGATAGCAGGAACTTTAATATAGTAATTTTCAGATTGAGGCACGTTTTTAAAGAGCTCATCGCGATCGTCACCAGCTACTGCCACGTCTTCGCGCATAACAGTCTTACGATCTGCCATTGTCGTTGTTACAGGGACACCCTCTGTATCAACTTCGTTCAAGAGTTCTACCATATCGACAATCTTAGACAAAGTTGTCGCAAATTCTGTTGTTTCTTCTTCAGAAAATGACAATTTTGACAGATTTGCTACATGACGAACTTCTTCTTCAGAAATTTTCATCTCTATCTCTCCTTGATTAAATTAAATCGTAAACCAAATTTACAACATAGTCCCTAAAATTATACCATATTTTACTTTTCTTTAACACGTAAAAGAAAGGGAGAAAGCTCTTTCCAGAGAATTTTTCACACTTTTCTTCTAAAGCAAAAAAAGAAGTGGTCACCCACTTCTTTCAACTTAAATAATCTTTGCACCTAAAACATTTTTGAAATGATTTAAAGCAAACTGATGATTTTCTTGTGTTAAGCTCGCTACTGCCGCAGCAGGAATCTCAATATCATACCCAAGATTATAGGCATCAATAGCTGTGTGTAAAACACAAATATCCGTTAGAACACCTGTCAAAACTACTGTTGTGACACGACGTTCACGTAGTCGAATATCTAAATCAGTCCCTGAAAAAGCTGAATAATGACGCTTATCCATCCAAAAGACACGTTGATCTGACTGGATTTTTTCATACAAGTCGGCTAGTTTACCATACAAATCACGTCCACTTGTTCCCTTGATATTATGTGGTGGGAACAATTTTGCTTCTGGATGAAAATCATCACCTTCATCATGAGCATCAATGGCAAAGAAGATATAGTCTCCAGCTTCATACGCTTCTTTAGTTACTCGGACAATATCATCTTCAATAGCTTGCGCTGGTTTTCCAGCAGTCAATTTACCATCGTCAGCTACAAAATCGTAGGTATAATCAATTGAGATAAGAGCTTTTGTCATTAATTATATTCCTTTAATTTGTCGAAGATACCTTCATTGATAACTTTAAGGTATGTACCTTTCATACCCAATGAACGGCTTTCGATGATACCTGCTGATTCCAATTTACGAAGGGCATTAACGATAACTGAACGTGTGATACCGATACGGTCAGCGATAACTGATGCAGTCAAACGACCTTCAGTTCCGTCCAATTCACCCAAAATAGCAGATACGGCTTTCATTTCTGAGTATGAAAGTGTGTTGATAGCCATGTTAACGGCTGTTTGTTTACGGATTGTTTCTTCAAGATTTTCAGTTTGAAGGTTAAGCAATTGGATACCAACTACTGTAGAGGCGATTTCAACAAGGATCAAATCGTCTTCTGAGAATTCTTCATCGTTACGCCAGATGATAAGAGAACCAAGGCGCATACCACCACCATAGATTGGGGCGATTGTTGTCAATCCATCAGGATAGATATCTTTTGATTCAACTGGGAAAATTGTCAAATCATTATCTACAGACAAGTTAGCTTCAGTATCGTAAACACGACTAGCTGCTTTTACATAACTTTCTGGGAATTGTTTTGCTTGAAAGAATTCCTCAACACGGTCAGTATTAGTTTTGTATTTCATTGCATAACCAAGAAGGGTTCCTCCCCCATTGATGATGCAAGAGTTACAATCAATAATGTCAGCAAGTTGAGCGGCCATTGTGTTATATGGCAATTCAGTATCTAGGCTGTCAACAGAGCGTTGCAAAATTGATGTAATCTTACGTGTTTTTTCTAATAAATTCGGCATTTTCTACTTCCTTTGCGTTATTTGCGTTACAATTATATCAAAGGAACCCTTATTTTGCAAACAATTATCAGAAAATTTCTGTATCTTCTGACATTTTTGTAAGCGGATACTTTTTAACCTGAATTTAATTAAAAAAATTCATTAGAACGTTCGCTTTTAAAGCCTTATCAAGCTAAAAAAGCGATATCATTCTAATGAATTAATCCTTAACGTTTGTACTGACTAAGAACGCGTGTTAGCTTCTCTTGAACCTCAGCTAATTCTTCAACACGTGGCAAATAGACAATTCGGAAGTGGTCAGGTTCATTCCAGTTGAAACCTTTACCTGGAACCAACATGACTTTTTCTTGTTTTAGCAGTTCTAAACAGAACTGTTCATCGTCATCAATTTGATACATGTCACGGTCGATTTTAGGGAAAATGTAAAGTCCTGCTTCTGGTTTCACTGCAGACAAACCAGGGACTTCATTTACTGCTTTATAAATGAAGTTACGTTGTTCATAGATACGACCACCAGGAATCAAAAGTTCATCGACTGATTGATAACCACCTAGAGAAGTCTGAACAACATTTTGTCCTAAGACATTTGCGCAAAGACGCATATTGGCTAACATGTTAAGTCCTTCAATGTATCCTTTAACGTTTTGTTTTGGACCTGATAGGACCATCCAACCAACACGAAAACCACAAATTCGGTGTGATTTTGATAAACCATTCATTGACACACAGAAAACATCTGGTGCTAAGCTAGCAATGGCAGTATGTTTTTTGCCATCCATAACCAAACGGTCATAGATTTCATCAGCAAAAATAATCAAGTCATTTTGACGAGCAATTTCCACGATTTCTTTCAAAAGGTCATCGGGATACAAAGCACCTGTTGGGTTATTTGGATTAATGATAACAATGGCTTTGGTATTTGATGTGATTTTGGATTTGATGTCATCAATATCAGGATACCAATTAGCTTGTTCATCACAAAGGTAATGCACGGCATTTCCCCCAGCAAGACTGACACAAGCTGTCCATAATGGGTAATCAGGCATTGGAACCAAGACTTCATCACCATCATCAAGAAGGGCTTGAAGTGACATTGAGATAAGCTCAGAGACACCATTTCCTAGATAAATATCATCGATATCCACATGTGGAAATCCTTTTAACTGACAGTATTGCATGATAGCTTTACGAGCAGAAAAAATCCCTTTACTATCAGAATATCCTTCACTATTACGAGCGTGAGCAATCAAGTCACGGATAACCTCATCTGGCGCTTGAAAACCAAAGGCAGCTGGGTTTCCGGTATTAAGGCGAAGAATTTTCTCACCGTTAGCAATCATACGATTGGCTTCATCAAGAATTGGCCCACGAATATCGTATGCAACATGTTCTAGCTTTGAAGATTTATCAAATATTTTCATAGATTTTACCTCGTTTCAAACATTATAAACTTTCCTTTATAATTTTTCAATCCAAGAAAGGTTCGTTAATCGTAAAAAATAATCAAGATAACTGTCATCAGCTGCCAGCTCTTTTTCAATTTTCCGAACGCTAGCTGTATAGTCTGTAATAACGCCGTCTGTACTCGTTTCTAAGTACCTTTCAATATCGTCTCTAGAATTGATTGTCCAGACGTAGATTTTCTTACCATTTTGGTGAGCTTTACGCGCTAGAAGTTCATTGTAAGAGAAGTCTTCAATTGCATAAAAATCCACTTTTTGACTTGTAAAATCACCCAGTTGAAAGGAAATGGTGTGACCAGACTGAATAGCAGAATCAAGCCTTTTGACCTTCTCAATGGTTTTCAAGTCAGACGACATAACTAGATAAGAAGAGGCTACATGCAACTCCTTCATTTTATCCACAAAGAGTTGCTCATAATTGTCAGGTTCATTTCCAGTTGGTTTTAACTCCACCAACAACTTAATACCTAGTTGTTTCGCCTTAGCCACATAGTCTTCAAAAGAAACCAAGTGTGACTCATGACCATTTTGTTTTATCTTCAAACCAAGGATATCTTCAGCTTGAGATTGAGAAATCGTAATATTTTTCCCTGTCAGACGTTTAAGATTATCATCATGACTGACAATAAAATGGCCATCTTTTGATAAGATAATATCTAATTCTGAATAAGTCGCCCCTGCCTTGGCAGCTGCTTCTAAAGACTCTAAAGAATTTTCAACACCTTGAGAAACCATGCCTCTGTGTCCGATAACGGATAAGTTTTTTGAAGGTCCTCCAGAAGCTTTCAAAGCGTTGTATGTAAAATTAATACCACCAATAACTAGTAAAAGTCCAGTCAAAGCTAACATGCGATGTTGCTTTTTATTTTCTTTTATCGGCAGCTTTTGAGGAGCTTCGTCGTCAAAACCTTTTAATAAATAGGAAAGGAAAGCTAACTTGAAGACCAAACGTCCTGCAAAAAGAACACCCCAAACAAATGATAAAAATAGCGTCTCAACCCAAAAAGTCTTCTCACTGCCATCAACCAAAGCTGCTAAGCCAATTCCCACAGCACTTAAAAGGCTGATAATAGCCACGATAATTAAAATAACAGAAGCAAAGCCCAACACTCGAAAGATTTTCGTTCCCCTAGTCAACCACCAAGATTCTTTCAATGCAACCGCAAAGCGATTGTCTTTCTTAGTCACCGCCAAAGGAAGGGCGTAGATAAAACGAAGATTGAGATAAGCAAAGATAGCATATAATCCAAAATAAATTATTTTTCCATTTGTGGACTTCACCAGCTCTCCAGAAATAAAATTAGGAATATAAAGATTTTCTAACAAAGCTGATGACACCAAAAATTCTACAAAAGGAATTGTTAATATCAAATAGAAGAGAAAAGCTAAAAAATGCCAACCTGAAATAGATTTAAAAAAATGATAGCTTCTTTCCTTAAAATAAGAAAGTCCCACTCCTAATTTAGCTTCCTTACACTCAATGATTTCTACTAATAAAGAGAATTCTAGATAAACCAAGAATGCGAGCAACAAAAAATACACAAAAAGGACAGCTAGAGTTAGAGGATTCGTTAAAAAGCTTACGATATTATCCGTTGTCATTCCTGGAATATTTGAACTAATCAAGATAACTCTTAAAATAAGGGACAATCCATAAGCGCCAATTGTCGTCATTAAAAACTGGAGAATACTTGTTCTTAAGACATAAATATACTTGTGTTGATTCAAATCTTTTAAAACCGATTTTATATCTTTAATCATACTTTTCCTCACTTTTACCATTATAGCAAAAATATTCAGAAAAATTCCTTAAACGCTTTCATTTTTCAACCAAATAGAGTATAATAATTTTAGGGATATTTCTTATGATAATTGTAAGCGGTTAACGTTTGATTATCTTATCCCGACTAGCTTATTAAAATTATTGATATGGGCAGGAAGTTTGGAATGCGCAAGGCTGTTAACTTACTAACAGCTGACGGATAACTAACCTTAGTTCTCGATAAAAACCAAGATTTCTTACCAGTCTACGTTTTCGCTCACTTTTACGCTCTTGCTAGCATAATTAAGGAGGCAGCTTATGTCACATCATTATGAAAAAATCCTAATTGCTATTGATGGTTCTTACGAATCAGAATTGGCTTTTGAAAAAGGGGTAAACATTGCACTTCGCAATAACGCAGAGTTACTACTTACACACGTCATTGATACACGCGCTTTGCAAAGCGTAGCTACTTTCGATACTTACGTCTATGAAAAACTCGAACAAGAAGCTAAAGAAGTATTGGATGACTACGAAAAACAAGCTCGCGATAAAGGATTGACTAAAATCAAACAAGTTATTGAATTTGGTAATCCAAAAACACTCCTAGCTCGTGATATTCCTGATAAAGAAAAAGCTGATTTGATTATGGTTGGGGCTACTGGTCTTAACACATTTGAACGACTTCTTATCGGTTCTTCATCAGAATACATTATGCGCCATGCAAAAGTCGATTTGCTAGTTGTTCGTGATAGCGAAAAGACATTCTAAGTCTTGAGTAATATCAATTCTCTTTAATAATAATTTTTAATCAACTATTCTATAATTACGAAAAAAGCCAAGTTAGTCTAATGACTAGCTTGGTTTCTTTTTTTACGATTTAATGATTTTTGAATTTGTCGGTCCAGCTCACGTTTAATTGCTGGTTCTGGTGCAAATTTTTCTTCCCAATCATCTGGTTTTAAAATCTTGTGAGTAGTCGGGTCAAAGTGTGCCTGACCATCAGGGAAGATTTTTCCCATATTTGATTCATGAACAATATCAAAGAAAGGTTTTGGGTCAACTCCCATTAAAACAAAGGAACCATAAGTCAGGTATAATAAATCTGTCAGAGCATCCACCTGACCGACAAGCGGTGTTTCTGGGTGTTCTTTACTTTTAATCTTAGTCACAGCTTTATCAACAGCTTCATGCAAGTTAGCTACTGACTGCTCGAAAGCTTCTGGATTTCCCTTACTTGTCGCATATAAGAACTCGACAATCTCTTCAACTTTGAAATCAGAGCGATGGTCAGCTTCCTCAACCCCATATAGTCTAGGAGTCTCACAAGTTTCACCGTCCATTTGATGGTGGAAATCTTTGACTTTATTGAAGTTATCATCTTGACTATCAAAGCGTTCACCAACTTCAACATGAATCAAACCGTAGTGAGCTAAGGCTTTTGAAATACCATCATTGTTGTTAGTATCTGTTGTATAAGTTGCTACGGACTTGACAGACTCGATAGCATTTCCCATGGCAACGCCAGTGCCGACACCAGATAACATTTCAATATCATTATCAGAATCACCAAAGGCCATGACCTCATCTAGGCTAAAGCCAAACATCTCACCGACTCGCTCAATTCCTTTGACTTTGGATTGTCCTTTTGAAATCAAGTCAGCTGAATAAGGGCTACTACGTGTGACTTTAATATAAGGAAAAGCATTTTGAATATTGGCTGTTTCACCTTCAGTTGCCACAAATACCACCTGATAAATTGGCTGACGCATAATCGCTAGCAAGCCATTTAAATTTTGAGGTTTAAAACGTCGGATAAAATGTTTAAAACTACGTTCTACTCCTTTTGCCCAACGTTTGGGAACAAGTGTGCTGACAACTTGACCAAAACGACTTGTCCCCATATTGATAATGCGAGAACCAACCAAACCTGAAGCTGTTCCCAGAGAGATTTCACGGCGATGATCGTTGGCATAACGAATCAGACGATAAATTGTCGACACAGCCATTTGATTATGATAAAGCACCTGATCTCGTGTAAAAATGTACTGACCATTATAAGAAATCGCAAAATCCAAACCAAGATTTTCTAGATATGGTTGCACAAAACCTGGACCACGTCCTGTTGCCACTCCCACAAAAATTCCTTGTTTTTTCAAGCTATTAATAGCTTTCAAGGTCGATTGTTGCACATTCTTACGATCATTCAAAAGTGTCCCATCAATATCAAAAAATACTGCTTTTATTGCCAAACCGTTTCTCGCCCTCCCTCTTTATGTTAAAATAGATTATATCACATTTTTAAAAGGAAGTTTTATTGTCATGAAAAAAATCCTTGTCTTGCACACGGGTGGAACCATTTCAATGCAGGCTGACGAAGCTGGCCATGTCCGCCCAGAAAATGATAATCCGATGAATCATGTCGGTGTTAATCTCGATAATATCCAAGTGACAGCACTTGATTTTTTTAATGTTCCAAGTCCTCACATCACACCAAAACACATGTTAAAACTCTATCAAAAAATTAAAGAGGAAGCTGACAACTTTGATGGTGTGGTTATCACTCACGGAACAGATACTCTTGAAGAAACAGCTTATTTCCTTGATACCATGGAAGTTCCTAACATCCCAATCGTGCTCACTGGTGCCATGCGCTCATCAAATGAACTAGGGAGTGACGGTGTTTACAATTACCTCAGCGCCCTTCGTGTTGCGAGTCACGAAAAAGCAGTTGGTAAAGGCGTTTTAGTGGTCATGAACGATGAAATTCACGCCGCAAAATACGTGACAAAAACTCATACTACTAACGTTTCAACCTTTAAAACACCAATCCATGGACCCTTAGGCATCATCATGAAACACGATATCCTCTTCTTCCGAACAGCTGAGCCACGTGTTCGTTTTGACTTACAAGATATTTCAGGTACTGTTCCAATTATCAGAGCCTATGCTGGTATGGGTGGCGATGGTATCATTAGCTTCCTTAATCCAAGCAACGTTCAAGGTGTGGTCATCGAAGCACTTGGTGCTGGAAACATGCCACCACGCGCTGCTGAAGAAATCTACGACCTCATCAAGCAAGGCGTCCCTGTTGTCCTTGTCTCACGTTGCTTTAACGGTATTGCTGAACCTGTTTATGCTTACGAAGGAGGCGGCGTTCAACTCGCTAACGCTGGGGTTATGTTCGTCAAAGAACTCAATGCCCAAAAAGCTCGCTTAAAACTTCTCATCGCTTTAAATGCAGGCTTAAAAGGACAAGAATTAAAAGAATACATCGAAGGTTAATCACCTGATTAACGCTAAAAAGCTGAAGCATTTGCTTCAGCTTTTTATTATTCTTCATCAGGAATGTATTCTAAAATATCACCAGGTTGACAGCCTAACTCACGACAAATCGCATCTAGTGTCGTTAAACGAACTGCTTTTGCCTTCCCTGTTTTAAGAATTGACAGATTGGCATTTGTAATACCGATACGTTCAGCTAATTCACCTGATTTCATTTTTCGTTTTGCTAATTCAACATCAAGATTAATTTGAATCATATGACTACCTCTAAATTGTAAATTCATTTTCTTCAGCAATGACATTAGCTTCTCTTAAAATCATTGAAAATACCCAAACAACAAATGCCGCTACTAGATAAGCCCAGTTAACAAAAGACAAAACTCCTGAACCAGAACACAAACTTTGGAACCAACTATCTAAAAATGCAAGGGCAATAAAATTATACTCAACATAACGTGCCAATTTTACATTTTCTGGAGTAAAAATATTATTGTCGATAATATTTTTGAAAAACATTTTCACAAAAACAAGGAGCGCAATCCAAAGGCATGAATTTACAGCAAACAAACTAAGAAATGATGGTGAATGCAAAAGCTTTTCTGGAATATTAACATCAAATGAAAAACCATCTCCAGCTTGATTCATCAAGTTCAAATGTGGTTGTGTCAACGAAAGAGAAATAGCAACTACTGTAGATAAAACGATTAAGACGATTGCAATATTAATCACAACATTGGCAACTTTCAACGCTTTATAGTTTGTTTTCTTCATGATTGTCTCCTTAAAATTATTTTCCCGTTAAGCTAAGCGACGAGCGCGAAGCCATTTACTAATCACAACAGCAAGGGCAAAAAAACCACAAACTGAAAAGTCAACTGTCATATTACTTGTATTAGAAGCATTTGTCAAGATGTTTTGGAAAACTGATACCACAAATGTGTAAAGAGTTGCTTTTTTCAAAAAGCTATAAGTTCGGTCTGAAAGAATATCAGCAACTGTCAAATCAGAAAGGAAAGTTTTCAATTTAGTAAGTCCGTAAATAATGGCACCATTTACCAGACAAGTCAAAAATGTAATGCCCAAAGTATGTTGGCTCTTGCTAATTGCCCACTCAATCATACCGTATTGACCTAGAGCCATTTTATCGTAACCGTAAAAATGTGAAGCAAAATCAGCAAGAATGATTAAAACAAGACTTACAATAGTGATATTGATAGCAATTTTAGCAATAGTTTTAGCAGCAGTTTCGATAGTTTTTGTGTTCATGATAAATCTCCTCTTAAAGTTAATTGATAATTGGTAAAATGACAATGATTCTTGGGTTAGGCCACGTGACGTCCACGTAGGTATTTAACAAGTAGAAAAGCAAGGCAGAAATAAGCACAAATTGAAAAATCAAAAACAAGTTGAGCTTGGTGCATTGATGTTGATAAAAAGTTTTGAAGAAATGAGACAAAGAATGTGTAGATGCTTGCTTGTTTTAAGAAGCGATATGTTTTGTCAGCTAGTACTTCTTTTACAGTGAAGTTTGCAATGAAATGTTTGAGTTTTGTCAATCCGTAAATCATGGCACTGTTTGTCAAGATTGTCAGTGCTGTTACTAGCCAAGTGTTTGTATCTTTTCCGACTGCCCATTCAATCACACCGTATTGCCCAACGGCTTTAGTATCGTAGCCGTAAACATGTGAGACCAAATCCGCAAGGATTGTTAAGACTAAAACAACATTTGTAAGATTGATAGCAACTTTAGCGACTGTTTTGACGATGTTTTCAATAGTTTTTGTGTTCATGATAAATCTCCTAAAAAATGTTTTCCTATTGGATTTGTGGTTGAGCTCAATTGTTAAATCCGTTTTGCGATATTAAATTATTCTTTTTCGAAAACCTTTTATCGTTTTTCGATATATTTAGTATACCACAAGTTTTTCGTTTTGCAACACTTTTTTATCGAAAATCGATATTTTTTTATTTTTTTGCGTAATTTTTTAAGAATTTTATCCAAAATCAAGGGCTTTTCCCAACAAATGACACTAAAAAAAGGCCCAGTCGCATTCGACTGAGCCAATTATCACTATGGTCTTATGTCTTTTAAGGATTTTACTGCCATAGCATTTATCAAAAAAGAGTCCTCTTTTATCAGCCTACTTACCGTAAGCTGGTTTCTCATCGACTTTTTTAGCAAATGTCATCTTATAAGTTACGTTTATTATCATAAGCTTACCTCATCTTTCATTTGGTAAAGCCATTATAAAAAGGAAAGCTTAAGCTTTCCTTAGATTCAAGAAAAAGTCTTTTTTGATACTTTCCTTAAGTGGTGTGGTCGGCAGCGAATTCCTGCAGAATTCCATGCCTAAGTTTTGAGTCCAAGGTCTCAAAACTTCCCGGTGGCTTATTCTAAATATTACAGCCACTTTCACCACGGCGGAAAGTCTCCTTTTGTTAGGAGCGAAGCTTGTAAACCATTTGATGTAAAGCTAAAAACAGATTTGTCTGCATCTCAATGAATCCTTAATCAAAGTTACCTTTGTCTTTGAGGTTTTGAGTGATGATTTGCCATTGTGGTTCTTGCCGCCAATTTGGATTTGAAACGATCTGGCTAGCAACTCGCCTAGCTTCTTCTAAAATATTATAATCTTCCACAATATCTGCCACTTGAAATTCTGGAATTCCCGATTGTCGTGTTCCGAAAATTTCACCAGACCCACGCATTTTAAGGTCAGCTTCAGCCAGCACAAAACCATCTGTGGTTTCTGTCATGATTTTCATGCGTTTTTTTCCTGTCTCGGTCTTTGGATTAGCAACCAAAATCGCATAAGATTGCTTATCACCACGCCCAACACGTCCGCGCAGCTGATGCAGCTGACTAAGTCCAAAACGATCAGCATCCATGATAATCATGATGGTTGCATTTGGCACATTGACCCCAACTTCAATCACTGTCGTTGAAACCAGAACTTGACTCTTTTGAGCTTTAAAGTCTTGCATGATAGCTTCTTTTTCTTCATTTTTCATACGACCATGCATCAAAGCCACCTTGGCACATCCTGCAAAATAATCAGACAAATCTTCATGCAAAGCAATGGCATTTTTCAAATCCAGAGACTCAGATTCCTCGATCAAAGGTGAAATGACGTAAGCTTGCGCACCTTTTTGCAATTCTTTTTTGACCCAGTCAAGGACAACCTCCAACTGCTCATGCTTGACCCAGCGTGTGATAATTGTTTTTCGCCCTGCAGGCAATTCATCAATAATGGAAACATCCATTTCACCAAAAGCGGTAATGGCAAGCGTACGTGGAATAGGCGTCGCTGTCATCATGAGCACATCAGGATTTTCGCCTTTTTCGCGGAAAATACGACGTTGATTAACCCCAAAACGGTGCTGCTCATCTGTAATAACAAGTCCAAGACGATGGTAGCTCACCGCATCTTGAATCAGCGCATGCGTTCCCACAATCATGTCCACAGAACCATCCGCAATCGCAGCAAGAGCGGCTTTTTTATTAGCTGCCTTCATACCTGATGTCAAAATAGCAATGGATAAATCAGGAAACAGCTGCGTTAAACTCTCAAAATGTTGTTCAGCCAAGATTTCTGTTGGCACCATCAAGGCTGACTGATAACCTGCCGTATAAGCCGCATACATAGCAAGACTTGCAACCACTGTTTTACCAGAACCAACGTCCCCTTGCAAAAGACGGTTCATATGTCCACCAGAGCGCATATCAGACAAAATATCACTAAGGCTGTGCTTTTGCCCACCCGTCAAATCAAAAGGGAGACTCGCTATTTTATCAGTCACTTTTTGCTCATCGTAAGCAATCATAAGACCATTGGCTTCTGATTTATTATCTGCCTTCAAAGCTTGCAGATTCATTTGAAAATAAAAAAGTTCTTCAAACTTTATACGACGAAGGGCTTGTTTGTATTCTGCTAAATCCTTTGGAAAATGCATGGCTTCTGTTGCTTTTGCACGACCTAATAAACGGTATTTGTCCAAGAAAACTTGGGGTAGATTCTCAGGCAACCAATTTTGTGCACCTAGAGCAAAAGCGGCTTTTATAGCTTTAATCAAAGCATTTTGCGAAATGCCCTGCGCCACACGGTAAACAGGCTGCATATCATCTTCAACCTGCGCTAAAATCTTCATACCAGTCACTGCAGATTTTAGAGCATCCCATTTTCCGAAAATCGCTACATCACTGCCAAGCTCAACTTTATCTGCCAAATAAGGCTGATTGAAAAAAGATACCGCAATAACGGCTTCGCCTTGTTTGATTTTAAAAGACAGGCGATTACGCTTATAGCCATAATACTGGACATTTGCTGGCGTTACCACTGTTCCGACAATAACAGCTTTTTCCCCGTCAACTAAATCTAAAACACTCTTGCTCTTAAAATCTTCATAACGAAAAGGATAATAAAGCAGCAAATCCTCAATCGTATAAATGTCTAATTTATGGAATTTTTCTGCCGACTTAGGACCTAAGCCTTTTAATTCCTCAATTGATGATTGTAAATTCATAAGACCTCACTTTGCTACTATTATAACAAAAAATAGATTCTAAATCGCCGTAAGAAAATCACGACAATCTAGAATCCTTTTTATCTTATTTTGAATAGAAACGTGGAATACGGTCACTTAGAAGACAAAGCACTTCATAATTGATAGTACCACGTTTTTGAGCCAAATCAGTAGCTGAAATAACCTTGTCACCTTCTTGACCAATCAAAGTTACTTTAGTTCCGATTGGGAATTTTTCTGGTAAGCGAATAGTGATTTGGTCCATTGACACGCGCCCAACGATTTCACAAAATTGTCCATTCACAAGAACTGAGAAACCTTGCAAATCACGAGTCCATCCATCGGCATAACCAATTGGAACAGTCGCAATATATTCTTCTTTTTGAGCTTTATAAGTTGCACCGTAACCAACAGTCGCACCAGCTGGAATTGTCTTCACGTGAACAAGAGCTGATTCCAAGCCAAGAGCTGGTTTAATCGGATATGGAAGAGCAATATCTGTTCCACTTGGATTCAATCCGTACATCACGATACCAAGACGAACGATATTGAAGATTGTTTCGCTGTGCCAGATACTTGTCGCTGAGTTACTAGCATGAACAAGGGCAGGTTTTTCACTCAAGTTATTAACAATATTTGTAAAGAATGCCAATTGCTCATTAAATTTAGTATCATCCGCTTCATCAGCTGTAGCAAAGTGAGTGAAGATACCTTCCACATTAGCGCCAGCTTTTTTCAAGTTAGCCATTAAGCTTTCAGCTTCTTCAAGACTACGCACACCAATACGTCCCATACCAGAATCAACTTTCAAATGAACGTTAACCCCTTTAAGACTGATGTCTTGCTCAATTGCCAAATCAAGCCATTCTTGACTAGCCACTGTTAAGGTAATGTCATAATCACGCGCTAGAGCAACTTCATTAGGCATAATAACACCTAAGATTAAGATTGTTTCTTCAATACCTGCTTCACGAAGTTCAAGAGCTTCATCGACATTTGACACACA
The DNA here is from genome assembly GCF_900108865.1 of Streptococcus sp. 45. NCBI lineage: Bacteria > Bacillati > Bacillota > Bacilli > Lactobacillales > Streptococcaceae > Streptococcus > Streptococcus sp. 45. The sequence continues at coordinate 662,802 of NZ_FNXZ01000001.1, forward strand.
AAAACCGTCAACTAAGTGATGCACTGCTTGCGCAACCTTTTTAGCACCATGTCCATAAGCATTAGCTTTAACAACCGCAAAGGCTTTTTTCCCTTCTGGAATATTAGCTTTAACCGCCTCAATATTATCACAAATAGCCCCTAAATCAATTAAGGCTCTTGTTGGTCGGTGTAAACTTGAAATCATTTTTTCTCCTCCAAAGCTAGTAAAAAATTTCTCGATTAATCCTACTTTTCATTTTTCAAAAAACTTGTTACTCATCATCTTCTAAGATAACACTGGCTTGCACAAGATTCCCCGTATGAGAAAGTGAGATAAAGCATCTACCCGTAAACGGTGACTGGGTAATCTCAGGAGCACCAAGCTGATTGTTCAAAATTTCAATATCTTGAAAACCAAGTGTCCCAATTCCAGTTCCCATTGCCTTAGCGAAAGCTTCTTTTGCAGCCCAACGCCCTGCCAAAAATTCCATTTGCCTTTTCTCAGCCTTAAAACCTGAAAAAACTTGGAATTCTTTTTCCGTCAGCACGCGCTTTGCAAATCTATTATTCTTCTCATACGCTCGCTTGATTGCATCTATTTCTTGCAAGTCAATGCCATGACCAATAATCATACGTCTCCTTTGTGAAAAACGATTTTAAACCAAATCAAAACTCTTATCAGCTTAATCGCTTAATGATTTCCAAAACTAAGGAGCTGAGAAAAATCCCCAGCCCCATAGGTTATTCAATTAATTAGAATAGCAATTCCTCATAAGAATCATGACTTAAGGTTGCATGGATTTCACGAATCAATTTTTCAGTTTTATCCCATCCTAGACATGGGTCTGTGATCGATTTTCCAAATACCTCTGGTGTATCTTGGCGACCATCTTCCAAGTAAGATTCAATCATGAATCCACGTACATACTTGTTAATTTTATCACTCCAGTCGCGATTAATCAATGTTTGACGTACAATACGGATTTGTTCAAGATATTGTTTACCAGAATTGTCATGGTTCGTATCGATAACGATAAATGGATTTTCAAGTCCCATTTTTTCGTAATGAGCAATTGCTTTCAACAAGTCATCATAATAGTAATTTGGTACATTTTCGCCATGCTCAGTTAGTGCACCACGAAGAATAGCATGCGCCAATGGATTACCATCAGTTTCAACTTCTGCATTATGGTAGATGAAGTTTTGTTTGTTTTGTGCGGCATAAATACCGTTAAACATCACATTCAAATTACCAGATGTTGGATTTTTCATCCCTGCAGGGGCATCAATTCCAGAGGCAACAAAACGATGCTCTTGGTCTTCAACCGAACGAGCTCCAATAGCATGATATGACACCAAATCATCTACCAAGGTAAGGTTATCAGGATACAACATCTCATCTGCAGTTGTCAAACCAGTTTCTGTGATGACACGATAATGCAAATGACGAACAGCAGCAACACCATTAATCAAATCTGGAAGTTTTGACGTATCAGGCTGATGCATCAACCCTTTATAACCATCACCATTTGTACGCGGTTTTGCTGTATAAACACGCATAACAATGAAAATCTTATCTTTCACTTCTTCTTGAATTTTCGCTAAACGATGAGCGTATTCAAGTACAGCATCTTCATTATCAGACGAGCATGGACCGATGACCAAGAGAATACGGTCATCTTCACCTTTGATGATTTTTGCCAATTCAGCATCACGCGCTTTTTTCTTAGCAAGAAAATCACCTTCTAGTTTTGATAGTTCTTTGACTTGTGCAATATCAATCGTTGCACTCTTTTGATGTATTCCCATAAATTATTTACCTAGTGTATCGTAAATTTCGTGAACAAGTTTTTCAGTATTATCCCAACCAAGACATGGGTCTGTGATTGATTTACCAAAGACTTCAGGTTTGTCTTGACGTCCGTCTTCCAAGTATGATTCAATCATGAAACCACGAACGTATTTATTGATTTTTTCATTCCAATCACGGTTAATCAATGTTTGACGGACAATACGAACTTGTTCTAAATATTGTTTTCCTGAGTTGTCATGGTTAGTATCGATAACGATAAACGGATTTTCAAGTCCCATTTTTTCGTATTGTTCGATAGTATCGATGACATTATCGTAGTAATAGTTTGGCACATTTTTACCGTATTCGTTAAGTGCACCACGAAGGATAGCATGTGCAAATGGATTACCAGATGTTTCTACTTCTTCACCGTTAAACAAGAATGATTGTTTATTTTGAGCGGCATAGATACCGTTAAACATCACATTCAAGTTACCTGAAGTAGGATTTTTCATCCCTGTTGGGACACTAATGCCTGAAGCAACAAAGCGGTGTTGTTGGTCTTCAACCGAACGCGCACCAACAGCAATATAAGATACCAAATCATCTACCAATGGAAGATTTTCTGGATAAAGCATTTCATCTGCTGTTGTTAAGCCAGTCTCTGAAATCACACGATAATGAAGGTGACGAACGGCTTTAATACCGTTAATCAAGCTTGGTGCTTCTGATGTATCAGGTTGGTGCATCAAACCTTTATAACCATCACCATTCGTACGTGGTTTTGCTGTGTAGACACGCATTACCATAAAGACACGATCTTTGACTTCTTCTTGAAGTTTAGCCAAACGACGAGCGTATTCAAGCACAGCATCTTCATTATCAGATGAGCAAGGGCCGATGACCAAAAGAACTCGGTCATCTTCACCTTTAATGATAGCTTCTAGTTCGCGATCACGAGCTTCTTTTTTAGCTAGAACGTCACCAGTTAATTTTGATTCTTCTTTAAGAGCATCGAAATTAATCTTTTTACTTGTTGCTTTAAATGACATATATTTTCCCTCTCCTGAAATTAGTTAAGATTTCATATATTATACCATTTTCAAGAGGTTTTTCAATAAATTGTCAGAATTTTCTGTTGTCTTTTTTAAAAATGTTTGCGACCGTGGCAATTTTTGAATTTTTTACCTGATCCACATGGGCACAAATCGTTACGCTTAACGTTAGAGTAATCGATATCAGATTGTGCTTGAACATGTTGAGCAGAGATATTCTTTTCAGCCATAGTTGTTGCACGTTCTGTTGAGCGTTCACGTTCTTGTTGGTGAATTTGTGCTTTCATCATTGTACGTGTCACGTCAAATTCAATAGCACCAATCATAGCTTGGAACATACGGAAACCTTCTGATTGGTATTCAACAACAGGGTTATTTTGAGCGTATCCACGCAAACCAACAGATTGACGCAATTGATCAAGGGCATCAATGTGGTCTGTCCACTTGTTATCCACAACCATCAAAATCAAAACTTTTTGGAATTCTTTAACAGCTTCTTCATCATGAAGTTTAGCGATTTGAGCATCGTAAACTGCCAAAGCACGTTTGTAAAGTTCTTCTTTGATTTCTTCAAAATCTAGATTTTCAAGGTCAGCTAGTTTAATAGAATCTTCCGCAACCAAGTTTGATTTAGCAAAATTCAAGATAGCCTTGATACCTTCTTCGCGGTCTGCACGGCTGTGTGCATCAACAGCACGATTAATTGTACGTTTAATCATTGCTTTGATTTCAGGTGCCAAATCACGGTCTGCTGTGATAACATCGTGACGTTCAGCATAAATGATTTCACGCTGTTCACGCATCACATCATCGTATTGAAGGACTTGTTTACGCATATCGTAGTTGTTACCTTCAACACGTTTTTGAGCTGATTCCACTTGACGTGTGAGCATCTTAGATTTGATAACAGCTTCTTCTTCATCAAGGTTCATGCGATCAAGGAATGCTTTGATACGATCTGAACCGAAACGACGCATCAAATCATCTTCAAGTGATAGGTAAAATTGTGATTCACCTGGGTCACCTTGACGACCTGCACGTCCACGAAGCTGGTTATCGATACGACGGCTTTCGTGACGTTCTGTACCGATGACGCAAAGACCACCAAGTTCACGAACCCCTTCGCCAAGTTTGATATCTGTACCACGACCAGCCATGTTGGTTGCGATTGTAACCGCACCGCGTTGACCAGCGTTCATGATGATTTGAGCTTCTTTAAAGTGGTTTTTAGCATTCAAGACTTCGTGTGGAATACCAGCTTCAACCAATTTTTTAGAAATAAGGTCTGATGTTTCAACGGCAACCGTACCAACCAAGACAGGTTGACCTTTAGCATGACGACGTTTAACATCTTCAACTACTGCTCTGAATTTAGAAGCAAGTGTTGGGTATAACAAATCTGGATGGTCAATACGTGCTACTGGTCGGTTTGTTGGAATTGGAATAATGCGCATGTTGTAAACTTCACGGAATTCCTCTTCTTCAGTTTTCGCTGTACCAGTCATACCTGCCAATTTTTTGTACATACGGAACATATTTTGGTAAGTAATTGAGGCACTTGTCTTAGATTCTTCCTGAATGCGCACGCCTTCTTTAGCTTCAATGGCTTGGTGCAAGCCATCAGAGAAGCGACGGCCTTCCATTGTACGTCCTGTAAATTGATCGACAATCAAGATTTCGCCATTTTCACTAACCACATAGTCAATGTCCAAAAGCATAATGTAGTTTGCACGAAGGGCATTGTCAATGTAGTGTGTTAAGGCAACATTTTCCAAATCGTAAAGATTTTCTAAGCGGAAATATTCTTCAGCTTTGTCGATACCACTGTCAGTTAGGCCGATTGTTTTTGTTGGCACATCGATGACGTAATCAACACTTTCAAGAGTCTTAACGAATTTATCAGCACGAACGTAAAGTTGGCTTGTTTCAGAAGTTACTTGACCTGAAACAATCAAAGGTGTTCTTGCTTCATCAATCAAAACTGAGTCAACTTCATCGACCAAAGCAAAGTTTAGTGGACGTTGAACCATATCTTCTTGACGAACAACCATGTTATCACGAAGGTAGTCAAAACCGATTTCTGAGTTTGTAGAATAAGTGATATCACAGTTGTAGGCTTCACGTTTTTCATATGGTGATTTTGCAGACAAGTTGATTCCTACAGAAAGTCCCAACCAACTGTAGACTTCACCCATTTCAGTTGCGTCACGTGTTGCAAGGTATTCGTTGACTGTGATAACGTGAACCCCTTCACCAGCAAGGGCGTTAAGGTAAACTGGCATAGTCGCAGTCAATGTTTTACCTTCACCAGTACGCATTTCAGGCACGTCACCATTGTGCATTACAATACCACCCATGATTTGGACACGGTATGGGTAAAGACCAAGAACACGTTTAGCCGCTTCACGAACAACCGCAAAAGCTTCTGGCAATAATTGATCTAAGGTTTCACCATTTTGATATCGTTGTTGAAATTCTGGTGTTTTTGCTTTTAATTCTTCATCAGACAAAGCAGCCATCGCATCAGCGTATGACTCAACTTTCTTTGCAATTTTTTCTAATTTTCTTAATTCGCCTTTATCGTTTTCGATAACAGTTCGTAGAATATTTGCCATCCCAATTCCTTTCGATAAACTTATCATCACATTTTATCATAAAAAGCGCTCTATTACAAGAATGCGCTACCATTGCAGCTCTCTTCTACAAGCGATAAAAATGCCTTGATATTTTAGTTTTATATTAATATCATTCTTAGTATTTTCTGAGTATTTCACCTGCTACGATTATACTCTTTTTTCACCTTAACAACAAGAAAGCACTGTAATTCACAAGGAATTGTCAGCGTAAAAAAAGATTGAAGAATCATCCCAAATGGACTTTTCCTCAATCTCGCTAACATTTTGTTAATCAAGCGATTAACGTTCTGAAACTTTCTTAGCCAAAGCAAAGTTACCAAGAGTCGCAGAACCATTTTCAGCCACACCTGGTGTCACGATATATTCTGTAACATCTGGAACTGGAACATAATCGTTCATCAAAGCTTTAAATTTATCACGAACACGTTTTAGCATGTGTTCTTGTGCCATAACACCACCACCAAAGACAATCACTTCTGGACGATAAAGAAGTGTTGCTTGAACAGCAGCTTGTGCAATGTAGTAAGCTTGAACATCCCAAACATCAGAGTTAAGTTCAATCAATTCACCACGGATACCTGTACGTGCTTCAAGTGATGGACCTGCTGCCATACCTTCCAAGCAACCTTTGTGGAATGGGCAAACACCGTTAAAGTTTTTAGCAACATCTTGTGGGTGTGGAGCAACGTATACGTGACCTGCTTCTGTGTGACCAAGACCACCGATAAATTGACCGTTTTGAATAGCTCCAGCACCAATACCAGTACCGATTGTGTAATAAACAAGACTCTTAACGCCTTTACGAACGATTGTTTCACCGTAAGCAGAGCTGTTTACGTCAGTTGTAAAGTAAAATGGCACTTTAAAGTGTTTTGAAATCAAGCCAACCAAGTCAACGTTAGCCCAATGTGGTTTTGGAGTTGTTGTGATGTAACCGTATGTTTTTGAGTTTTCATCAACATCGATTGGTCCAAATGAACCAATAGCAATCCCTGCCAAATCTTCTTCAAAACGTTTGAAGAAAGCTACTGTTTTATCAATTGTTTCATAAGGTGTTGTTGTTGGAAATTGAACTTTTTCGATAACTTGAAAATTCTCATCACCAACAGCACAAACAAATTTTGTTCCACCTGCTTCGACACTACCGTATAATTTAGTCATGTTATCTCCCTTTTAATTGCTAGTTTTCTATCAAATATTATACAAAAAATCAAAAGATATATCAAGTACAAAAGTGCTACAAAGCTTATTGTATCAGTATTTAACTCCATATAAAAAGAGGTTCATTAGAACCTCTTTTATTATAGATATATACTTATTTGAGTTCTAGCAATGCAGCACCTTCAGCAAGTTCACCTTGAGCAACTGGTGTTACTTCTTGGTAGTCAGCTGTATTTGTCACGATGATCATTGTTGTGTCATCAAGACCTGCTTCTGCAATAGCTGCGCGATCAAATGTTCCAAGAACATCGCCTTTTTTAACTTTTTGGTTAGCAGCAACTTTTTGGTTAAATCCTTTACCAGCCATTGAGACAGTATCAATACCGATGTGGATAAGGATTTCAGCACCGTTGTCAGATTTCAAACCGTAAGCGTGACCTGTTTCAAAAGCAAGTTGAACAGTACCATCAACTGGTGAGTAAACTGTGTCTCCGTTTGGTTTAATAGCGATACCTTTACCCATAGCACCTGATGAGAAGACTGGGTCATTAACTGCAGAAAGTTCAACAGCTTGACCTGAAAGTGGGCTTACAACTGTTTCTTCAGAAACACCAGCTTGAGCAAGTGCAGTAACTTCTTCAGCTACTTCTTTTGCTTCTTTAGCAGCTTTAACATCTTTTGTATCATCTTCGTAACCGAACATGTAAGTCAATACAAAGGCAAGAGCTGTAGTTGCAAGAACCATGATGATGTATTTAAGAACTTGACCGTTCAAGTAAAGAAGAGTACCTGGGATAATTGTGATACCAAAACCAGTACCAGCAAGGTTGAAGATTGAAGCTAACCAACCACCACAAGCACCAGCAACAAGACCTAATACAAATGGTTTACCAAAGCGCAAGTTCACACCGAAGATAGCTGGTTCTGTGATACCAAGTCCTGCAGAAAGAGCAGCTGGGAAAGCAAGAGCTTTAAGTTTAGCATCTTTTGTTTTAACACCAACAGCAAGAGTTGCACCAGCTTGGGCAGTCATTGCAGCAGTAATGATAGCGTTGAATGGGTCTTTACCATCAGCAGCAATCAATTGAGATTCAAGCAAGTTGAAGATGTGGTGAACACCTGTAACCACGATAACTTGATGAATACCACCAAGAACAAGACCAGAAAGACCAAATGGCAAGCTAAGCAAGAATTTAGTTCCTGCAAGAACGTAGTTTTCAACAGTGTGGAAAACTGGACCAATGACAAAGAGTGCCAAGATTGACATTACCAAGAATGTCAAGAATGGAACCAACAAGAGGTCAAGCACATCTGGAATTTTTTTGTGTAACCATTTTTCAAGTTTCGCACCAAGCAAACCTACGAAGAATGCTGGAAGAACTGAGTTTTGGTAACCAACAACTGGAATGAATCCAAAGAAGTTAATAGGTTCTGCAGCTTTTGAGGCAACATCCCAAGCATTTGGAAGTGAGTTGTTAACCATCATAAGACCAAGAACAAGACCTACGATTGGGCTTCCACCAAATACGTTAAATGCAGACCAGCAAATCAAAGCTGGGAAGAAAGCAAAGGCTGTATCTGTCAATACAACAGTGTATGTGTAGAAGTTTGTAGATGAGAATGCTTCAGAAGTTGTTCCGAAGAGTCCTAGGATTGTATCATTGTTGATAGCTCCGCGGATACCCATGAAAAGACCAGTCGCTACGATAGCTGGAAGCAATGGAACAAATACGTCACCGAATGAACGGACAGCGCGTTGGAACCAATTTCCTTGTTTAGCAGCTTCTGCTTTTTGTTCATCTTTTGAAGCTGTTGGCAAACCAAGAGCAACAACTTCATCGTACATTTTGTTAACTAGACCAGTACCAAAGATAATTTGGTATTGTCCTGAGTTGAAGAAAGCTCCTTGAACTTTGTCAAGATTTTCAATTTTGTCTTTGTCGATTTTTGCTTCATCAACAACCATAACACGTAAACGTGTGGCACAGTGAGCGACACTGCGTACGTTTTCGCGGCCACCTAAAGCAGCAACAATCTCTTTTGCAATCTGTGCGTTATCCATTTGCAAAAACTCCTTTATATAAAATTACTTTTGTAAGCTTGGTTGTAAGCGTTTCACTTAACTACATTTACATTTTATCATAAAAACGCTTTATGTCAAGCGTTTATCATATTTTTTTCTTTTTGCGGGAAAATAATTGATTTTTAGGCGGAAAACGTTTACTATATTAATAGTAGATAGATAAACTAAAGGAGAAAATTATGAATTTACCTCAAGAAGTACGATACCGTGCTTACGCTGATTGGAGCGAGGAAGAGGTGGTTAAAATCACTGAAAATGTGAAAAAATCACCTTGGCATACCAGCTACCACATCGAGCCTAAAACTGGACTATTAAATGACCCTAACGGTTTCTCATACTTTAACGGCAAATATACATTGTTCTATCAAAATTGGCCTTTTGGCGCTGCTCACGGCCTAAAACAATGGGTTCACACTGAATCTGAAGACTTGGTTCATTTCCATGAAACTAATGTAGAACTTCGCCCTGACACTAAAAACGATAGCCACGGAGCTTACTCTGGTTCTGCCTATGAAATCAATGACAAACTCTTCTTGTTCTATACAGGAAATGTTCGTGACGAAAACTGGGTACGTGACCCACTTCAAATCGGTGCTTGGATGGATAAAGACCACAAGATCACTAAAATGGATGACGTTCTTATCCGCCAACCTGAAGATGCCACAGAGCACTTCCGTGACCCTCAAATTTTCAATTACAAAGGGCAATTCTACGCTATCGTAGGTGCTCAAAGCCCTGAAAAATCAGGCTTTGTTAAACTTTATAAAGCAGTTGATAACAATGTTGAAAACTGGGAAGAAGTTGGCAATCTCGACTTCGGCGGTACTGGTTCAGAGTACATGATTGAATGTCCAAACCTTGTTTTTGTTGATGATAAACCAGTTCTTCTTTACTGCCCACAAGGCCTTGATAAATCTGAACTTGATTACCGCAACATTTATCCAAATACTTATAAAGTATGTCAATCGTTTGACACAGAACATGCAAAATTAGTTGGCGCTTCAGACATTCAAAACCTTGACTATGGTTTTGAAGCCTATGCTACTCAAGGATTCAATGCCCCTGACGGGCGCACATTAGTTGTCAGCTGGATTGGACTTCCTGATGTTGATTACCCAACAGATAAATACGATTACCAAGGTGCTTTAAGTCTTGTTAAAGAACTTTCTATTAAAGATGGTAAACTTTACCAATACCCAGTTGAAGCAATCACCTCACTTCGTGCTGACTCTGAAGCATTTGCTAATAAATCTGAGACAACTAATACTTATGAATTAGAATTAAATTTCCCTGCAAATCAAAAATCTGAAATCCTTCTCTTTGCTGATGACAAAGGCAATGGACTCAGCTTGACGGTCGATACTAAAGACGGTAAAATTATTCTTGACCGCAGTAAAGCTGGTGTTCAATACGCTACAGAATTTGGCACAAGCCGTGAATGCACAATCGATGCGAAAGAAACAAGTGCTAATATTTTTGTAGATAATTCAGTCGTTGAAATCTTTATCAATAAAGGAGAAAAAGTATTTACTAGCCGTGTCTTCCCTGAAGCTGGCCAAAATGGCATCGCTATTAAATCTGGAGACGTTACTGGTACATACTTTGATTTGAAGTACTAATATGGTAGCAAAATTAACTGACGTTGCTGAACTTGCTGGGGTTAGCCCAACAACCGTTTCACGCGTTATCAACAACAAAGGTTATTTGTCAGAAAAGACAAAACAAAAAGTTCAAGAAGCTATGAGAACTTTAGGCTATAAACCTAATAACCTCGCTCGTGGACTTCAAGGAAAATCAGCCCAACTCATCGGACTTATCTTTCCTAATATTAGCAATATCTTTTATTCTGAACTGATTGAATATCTTGAAATCGAACTATTCAAACATGGTTATAAAACGATTATCTGCAACAGTGAAAATGACCCTGCCAAGGAACGTGAATACATCGAAATGCTTGAAGCTAACCAAGTTGACGGCATCATTTCATCAAGTCATAACCTTGGTATCGATGATTACGAACGCGTCAGTGCACCTATTATTGCTTTTGATAGAAACCTGGCCCCAAACGTTCCTATCATTGCTTCAGATAACTTTGAAGGAGGTAAGCTAGCTGCTCGTACCCTTCAAAAAAATGGTTGCGAAAATATCATCATGATCACCGGACACGATAACACTGATTCTCCAACCGAATTACGTGCCCTTGGTTTTACATTTCAAATTCCTCACGGTGAAGTTTTCAAAGTTCCTAACAACTTATCCACAATTCGCCGTGAAATGGAAATCAAATCCATCATCGCACGAACTAGACCTGATGGTATCTTTGTTTCCGATGATTTGACAGCCATTTTAACCATGAAAATCGCAAAACAATTAGATTTAAAAATCCCTGAAGATTTGAAAATTATCGGGTACGACGGTACGTCATTTATCGAGAACTTCTTCCCACAATTGACAACTATCCGTCAGCCAATCGATGAAATCGCTAGTCTACTTGTGGACATTCTCCTAAAACGTATTAAAGGCGAAAAAACAAGCAAAGACTACATCTTACCAATTTCACTTCTTCCCGGTGGAAGTATCTAATAAACACAAAAGCACAGGCATTTATGTCTGTGCTTTTTAGGTACAAAAAAAAGAGAGATGACAAGCATCTCTCTTTCATGTATTATTCAGTAACAAACTGACTCAACAATCCATTGACGAATTTTGCTGATGTTTCGTCTGAATATTTTTTAGCAATTTCAATGATTTCATTGACCGCTACACGTCCAGGTGTTTCTTCGAAGTATTTCACTTCATAAAGACCTAAACGAAGCAAAGCTTTGTCAGTTAGTGTTAAACGCTCTAGTGACCAGCCTGATTTTAAGTGTGCTTCGATTTGTTGATCAAGTTCTGATTGCAAATCACATACACCTTTGACAAGGTTTAAAAGAAATACTGGAACTTGAACTTCTTCGTCTTCTTCAATTTTCTTGTCGTAAGTGTAGGCAAATTCAGCAGCTGCCAAATAGTCTCCACCAAATTCGAGGCTAAAGAGTGCCTGGAAGGCACGTTCACGAAGGTCACGTCTTGAATTTGTAAAGTTATTAGTCATCCAAGAAATCCTCGTCGAACAATGCTTTCAAATCAGGTTTTGGTGTTTTTTCAGGAACGATTCCTTCAACGTGAATGTTGACAGATGAGATAGTCACTTCTGCCATTTCGTAAACTGCAGCTTTAACAGCTTTTTGGATAGCCATTGAAACAGCAGGAACGTTGACACCGTATTGAAGATATACATAGATATCAGCGTTAACTGTACCATCTTCTTCTGTTTGAAGGTAAACACCTTTACCTAAAACTGTTTTGCTGAAAGTATCAGTCATGGCTTTGTTACGAAGTGAGTGAACGCCATCAACTTTTGTTGCAGCAATACCTGTGATAACTTCTAGTACTCGTGGTGAAATAACAATATCACCGATATTTTCAGTTGTCATAAGCATTTCCTTTCTAATTAAATTTAAGGATTAAAAAGTAAAGAGAGCGGTGCCCTCTCTACCCGCTCTACTGGCAAGCTTAGGCACGTGATACGTAAGTACCTTCTTGCGTATTGATTACCAATTTTTGACCGATTTCGATAAAGTCTGGTACGTTAACAACAAGACCTGTTTCAAGAGTTGCAGGTTTACCAGAACCAGTAACTGTAGCACCTTTGATTGATGGTTGAGTATCAGTAACTGTCAATTCAACAGTTGTAGGAACAGTCACACCGATAACTTCAGTTCCGTAGAATTGGATTTTAACTTCTGAGTTTTCAAGAATGTAAAGCAATTCTTGTTCTACGTTAGCAACTGGAATTTCATATTGTTCATAGCTTTCAGTATCCATGAAGTATGCTGTGTCATCCATTTTGTAAAGGTATTGTGCAGCACGTGTTTCGATGATTGCTTGTTCGAATTTTTCTTCTGGACGGTAAGTTGTATCGAATGTTGAACCAGTACGTACGTCACGAAGTTTCATACGCATAACTGTGTTACCTTTACCTGGTTTGTGGTGGCTTGCTTCGAGAACTTTGATGAGTTTTCCATCAGATGTTACGAAAGTCATACCTGCTCTAAGCTTACTTGCTTCAATCATTTATTCATTACCTCTTATAAATTATTTATCACTTCATTTTACCATAAAATACGCTATGGCTCAAATCTTTTTGGTTTTCAAAAGAATAACCCTCTCCTACTATTTTAGACTTCATTGTTAAAAAAATCCAATTTTGATACAATAAAACTTTAGAAATTTATTAAAAAGGGAGATTTACTGAATATGAAAGTGAAACTTGAGAGTCCAGAGGGAGAGATTAAAGAAGTTAAAGTTGGTTTCAGCTGGACAACGCTATTCTTTTATTGCTTTGTGCCACTTTTTCGTAAGGATTGGAAATGGCTTGGCATTATGCTTGGAGCAATGATTTTAGGGGGAATGCTCTCACTAAGTCTTAATGTCGATACTGGCATCGGACTTGGCTTAAACATTGCTTTTGCTATTTTATACAACAACTTTTACATCAATGATTTGTTAAAAAAAGGTTGGACGCCAGCTTCCGAAATTGACGAAAAAATTCTAAAAGATAAATTGAACTAAAAAGACTAAAAGAGCACTTCTTTTGAGTGCTCTTTTTATTAGTCATCAAAATCATCCATGCCAAGTCTCACTTCTGGGACATCGTGCTGAACGCATTCGACACCTTTTTGTTTCATCAATTCGATAGCAAATGGATGCATGCGGTAAGCTGTTTTGTAAGTAATCTTCTTAATTCCTGCTTGAAGAAGCGCTTTGGTACAGTTAATACACGGAAAATGTGTCACGTAAATCTCTGTACCTTTGGTTGAAATGCCTTCCTTAGCACACTGGATAAGGGCATTCATTTCTGCGTGAACGGTACGGATACAATGACCGTCTTCCATTTTATGTCCTGCTTCGCTACAGTTATCAGTTTCAGAAACACCACCATTGTAACCAGTGGCGATGATACGATTATCTTTAACCAAAACAGCTCCGACAAAGGCACGATCACAAGTTGAGCGTTTTGAAATCAACTCCGCATTTGCCATAAAATAATCTTCCCAAGAAAGTCTTTCAGTCATTGTTTTCCTCCTTTTCTAAACGTTTAGTTATTACAAGATAATCAATTCTTTCGGTGCCAAGGTCAGAACCTCGCACCCTTTTTCAGTGACGACAAGGTCATCTTCGATACGCACACCGTATTTGTTATCAAGGTATATGCCTGGTTCATCGGTGATGGTCATGCCGACTTCAACCAATTCATCAGAATTTCCAAAGAATGGGATTTCGTGAATATCAAGTCCAATTCCATGACCAATTCCGTGTGTGAAGTGCTCACCATAACCAGCTTTTTCAATCACATCACGCGCTAGCTTATCATAATCACGGCGTGTCATACCAGCTTTGACCGAATCAATCACAGCTTGATTAGCGCGCAAAACCACATCATAAATCTCACGCTCTTCATCTGTCGTCTCACCGATGTGGATAGTACGCGTCATGTCGCTGACATAATGATTGTAGTAGCAACCAAAATCGAGGGTCAAGGTTTCGCCTGACTGGATAACTTTCTCACTGGCTACGCCGTGAGGCATAGCAGAGCGGTAACCTGATGCTGCAATGGTTTCAAAAGATACCCCAGAAGCTCCATACTCACGCATACGAAAATCAAGAAAATTCGCTACTTGCAATTCTGTTGTCTGACCTGGTTTGATGAAGTCTAGCATGTCCGCAAAAGCACGGTCAGAAATCGAGCAAGCTTTTCGGATAGTCGCAATTTCAGAAGCATCTTTAATCATGCGTAATTCTTCCATGAAATTCGTCGTAGCTACCAAATCATAACCTGCAAACACACCCTGCAAAGTCTGATAATAAGCAAATGACACCTGACTATCAAAACCAATCGTCGAAATCGCATCAGACGCAATCGCCTTAGCAATTTCAGAAAGTGCATCTCTGCTTTCGATGATATCAAATCCTTGAACCGTTTGCTTAGCAATCAAAGTGTAGCGAGCATCCGTTACGAACAAACGACGTGTTTTGGAAATAAAGACAGTTGCTGCTGTCCCCCAAAAACCTGTCAAATAATAAATATTATTTTGACCAGTCACCAACATGGCGTCCAGCTCTTTTTCATCTAACTTAGCATCAAATCTTTTCAGTCTTGCTAACATGAACCTCTCCCTCTCTCGTTTTTTAAAATAATTATACCAGAAAATCCTTGAAACAATCGCCTTTTTCACGTTTTTTCACAAAATACTTAGCTGGTAAATCAATTTTATCGTAAAAAAAGAACCATCAGGTTCTTTTAAGTTATTGAATTTGCTTTTTTGATGAACAAAATACTTAGAATAACTAGGCTTAAGCCGTAAATAAAATAAAGCGATTGGTAGCTTTGAAGACCCAGAAATTGAATGATCAGTAAAACAGCGATGCTTAGCAGATTGACCACAGTCGTCATACTGACCACCCATTTTTCAGCATGGCTACTTTGCAAAAGCATTTTTGAACTTTCGTAAAGTGGGGTGGCTGCCATGACTAGCATAGTAAATGCCGTAAGCGCAATGATATTTGTATTAATTTGACTTGATAAGAATTCAGCAAAGATATTAGCACAAAGCGTCACTATCACAGCAAATCCAAAACTCATTAGATAACTATTTCGATAAATCACGCGCATAAATGACTTATTTTCATGCTTTTGACCAGCTTGCGGCAAAAAGACAGAAACCGCACTAGCATACATATAAGCAGGCAAACGCACCATTGAAAAGAGCTGACTAATCACTGCATAGATAGAAAGTATTTTTAGGCCTTGACGTCCCATCAAAGCATCAAAAGCCATGATAAAAAGGACACTTTCTAAAATTTCTTGAATGGTTAAAGGAATCCCAAAAAGAATTAACTCTTTTTTACAAGTTGACTGAGATTTCAAAGCCTCAAAAATCACATCATGAACTAAATAAAAATAAGCCAAAACCACTAAAAACAAAGAAGTTATAGCAGAAATCGCTGCGCCCTTCACTCCAAAAATTGGAACCAAATAGTAATTCATCACCACATCAAGCAGCGAGCTAACAAGCCCAATCCAAAAAATCGGCTTGGTTTTCTTTTCAACTTTTAAAACATTTGTCAACAAAAATGTTAACAAGGTCAGAAGAATATACGGTGACATAATAACGAGGTAAAGTGTTGATAAGTCAAGCAATTCTCCTGAAAATCCATAAAATAAACGTAAAAAGGATTTTCCAAAAACTACACAGATGACTAAAAAACTAGCACCTATCACCACATCAAGTAAGAAAGAGGACTTAAACAAATCTTTAAAACGCTTCTTGTCATTTTCTGCAAAAGCACGTGCCCCTTTGATATTAAAAGACAAGCTAAAAGCCCCTAAAATCCCACCAAAGGCAAATAAGAAATTTTGAATCACAGATATTCCAGAAAGGGCAACACTGGAATCATTAACCGCAAAATGCAGTGACAATTGATTAATCAAAAGCTGTGCAATATTGGTCGCAATCAATGGAAAAACATAGCGATTAACTTCTTTTGAATAAGACATAAATCCTCCAATAAATCTCAACAGTAACCAATACCGTCTCCCATAAATTAGAATCATTATAACACAAAGAATCCCAAGTGATAGAAGAACATTTAAGTATTTAACAAAAATGGAAGAATACCTTTCGTACTCTTCCAAATTACCTTGATGAAATCTAAAGCTATTTTTGGGGGTTATTTTTTCTTTTTATCCGATAAATAAATTGCAAGACTTGCAACAAAAACAGTAAAAATTCCTAAATATAATGCCATAATTTCCATATCCTCGCTTACGATTTGTCCACTTATAATTCCATAATTTTCAAAAAGCTTACTAATTGTGATTTTTATTTCAATTTATCTTTTAAATATTGTCCTGTGTAAGATTCTTTGACTTTGGCGACTTCTTCTGGTGTGCCTGTAGCGATGATTTGTCCACCACCAACACCACCTTCCGGTCCAAGGTCGATGATGTGGTCAGCAGTCTTAATCACATCAAGGTTGTGTTCAATGACAAGCACGGTATTGCCGTCATCCACAAAACGTTGAAGAACTTTAAGCAGACGGGCAATGTCATCTGTGTGAAGACCTGTCGTTGGTTCATCAAGGATGTAAAGACTCTTACCAGTTGAGCGTTTGTGAAGTTCACTAGCCAATTTCATACGCTGTGCTTCACCACCAGAAAGCGTTGTGGCTGGCTGACCAAGTGTGACATAGCCAAGACCAACATCTTTGATGGTTTGCAATTTGCGGGCGATTTTAGGAATTGGCGCAAAGAACTCAACCGCGTCATTAACTGTCATATCGAGAATTTCAGCGATATTTTTATCTTTGTAATGAACTTCAAGCGTTTCACTGTTATAACGTGTGCCATGACAAACTTCACATGGCACGTAAACATCTGGCAAGAAGTGCATTTCAATTTTGATAATTCCGTCACCAGAACAAGCCTCACAACGTCCACCTTTGACGTTAAATGAGAAACGACCTTTCTTGTATCCACGAATCTTAGCTTCATTTGTCTTAGCGAACAATTCACGGATATCATCAAAGACACCTGTATAAGTTGCAGGATTTGAACGCGGTGTACGACCGATTGGGCTTTGGTCGATATCAATCAAACGTTCAATGTTTTCCACGCCTTCAAGCGCTTTGTGCTTACCTGGCTTATCAGAATTACGATTTAATTTTTGAGCGACAGCTTTTTTCAAAATACTGTTGACCAAGGTTGATTTACCAGAACCAGATACCCCTGTCACTGCGATGAATTTTCCAAGCGGGAAAGTCACGTCAATATTTTGCAAATTGTTTTCGCAAGCACCAAGAACACGTAGGAAACGTCCGTTACCTTTACGACGTTCTAGTGGCACAGGAATTTCTTTTGCACCTGACAAATATTGCCCTGTGATTGATTTCTTGTTCTTAGCAACTTCTTCTGGCGTTCCTGAAGCGACGATTTGCCCACCAAATTCACCAGCTCCTGGTCCGACATCAATCAACCAATCAGCTTGACGCATAGTATCTTCGTCGTGTTCAACAACAATCAAGGTATTGCCAAGGTCACGCATCTTCTTCAAACTGTCAATCAAGCGGTCATTGTCACGTTGATGAAGACCAATCGACGGTTCATCAAGGATATAAAGAACGCCAGACAAGTTTGAACCAATTTGTGTTGCCAAGCGAATACGTTGACTTTCACCACCTGACAAAGTCCCCGCAGAACGTGACAAGGTCAAATAATTCAATCCCACGTTATTTAAGAAAGTCAAACGGTCTTTGATTTCTTTAACGATTGGTGTGGCAATCGTCTTTTCATTTTCAGAGAGTTCTAGGTGATTTAAGAGTTCCAAGTGGTCAGCAACTGACAAATCAGACACTTGTCCAATATTCAAACCATTTTCACCACCTACACGAACGCAGAGCGCTTGATTATTCAAGCGGTAACCATGACAAGTTGGACATGGCAATTCATTCATGTAACCGCGCATGACATTGCGGGTAAAATCACTATTTGTCTCGTGGTAACGACGGTTAATATTATTAACCACCCCTTCAAATGGAAGGTCAATGTTGCGTTCGCCACCAAAATCATTGACATAGTGGAAATGGAATTCACGCTCACCTGAACCATAAAGGACAAGATTTTGCTCGTCTTCGCTCAAATCCTCAAAAGGCGTATCCATATCAACCCCAAAGGCTTCCATGGCTTGTTCAAGCATAGCAGGATAATAGTTTGATGAGATTGGATTCCATGGCGCTAGCGCTCCCTCACGAAGCGTTTTGCTACGGTCAGGAATCACCAAATCCAAGTCAACTTCCAATTTATTTCCCAAACCATCACAAGTTGGACATGAACCAAACGGCGCATTAAATGAGAAAAGACGCGGTTCTAGCTCTGGCACCGTAAAACCACAAACAGGACATGAATAATGTTCAGAAAAGAGCAATTCATTGCCATCCATGGTATCGATGATGACATAACCATCTGCCAAGCGAAGCGCAGCTTCCACAGAATCAAAAAGACGTGAACGAATACCGTCTTTATTAATTAAACGGTCCACGACAATTTCAATATTGTGCATTTTGCTCTTAGAAAGCTCTGGCACTTCTGAGATATCATAAATCTCACCATCCACACGCACACGCACATAGCCATCTTTTTGAATGCGATCAAAAATTGTCTTGTGTTGCCCTTTTTTACGACGAACCACTGGCGCTAAAATCTGCATACGCGTCCGTTCTGGCAAAGCTAAAACCTGATCAACAATCTGCTCAACCGATGACGCTGTAATGGCACCATGCCCATTAATACAGTAAGGCGTTCCCACACGAGCATACAACAAGCGCAGGTAATCATTGATTTCTGTCGTTGTCCCTACGGTAGAGCGTGGGTTTTTACTTGTCGTTTTTTGGTCAATGGAAATAGCTGGGCTAAGACCTTCAATCGAATCCACATCAGGTTTTTCCATGTTACCAAGAAACATGCGGGCATAAGCAGACAAGCTTTCAACGTAACGACGTTGCCCTTCTGCGTAAATCGTATCAAATGCCAAACTTGATTTTCCAGACCCTGACAAACCAGTCACAACAACCAATTTGTCCCGCGGAATCTCAACATTGACATTTTTTAAATTGTGGGCACGAGCCCCACGGATAATTAATTTATCTTGCATAATCTATGAGATAAGCTAAGCTTGACACTAGGCCACGCTTAGCTTTCCATCCTTTCTTTGCGAGTACATTTTCTTCTTATTTCATTATAACAAATTTTCTACTTTTCTCTGTCCCCAAAAACTGCTAATTGTAGTATAATAGACTAGTATGTAGAGTTTTGTCTAAAAAGAGATTATTTTACAACTTAAAAAAATCATTGAACAAGAACTAAAGACGGCACTATCGCTGGTGGTCCTAACTAGTTATCATAGTTTAATAGTTCTTGTATCTCATCGCAAAAGGAGGGGTTGTTTTTATGGAACAAATGTTTCTATCAACAGCGTTAGAGTTTAAAGAAATCAATACATTCGAGCCAGGAGCTTGGATTAATTTGGTTAACCCCTCCCAGGAAGAGTCTGTGAGTTTAGCCGAACAATTTAATATCGATATCACAGACCTTCGTGCACCACTCGACCTTGAAGAAACGTCACGTATCTCTGTCGAAGACGATTATACTTTGATTATCGTCGACGTCCCAACCTACGAAGAACGTAATAACAAAAGCTATTATGTGACAATTCCGCTAGGTATCATCGTAACTGACAACGCGGTTATCACAACGTGTTTACAAGAATTAACATTATTTGATAACTTCTTCAATCGTCGTGTGAAAAACTTCTATACCTTCATGAAGACACGTTTTGTTTTTCAACTGCTTTATCGTAACGCAGAGCTATTCCTAACAGCCCTTCGTTCTATCGACCGTCAAAGCGACCGAATCGAAGCAGAATTGGAAAATGCTACACGTAACGAACAATTAATCGACATGATGGAGCTTGAAAAATCTATCGTCTACTTGAAAGCCTCATTGAAATTCAATGAACGTATCGTTAAAAAACTTTCGAGTAGTACCAGCTCTTTGAAAAAATACATCGAAGACGAAGATTTGCTTGAAGATACTCTGATTGAAACGCAACAGGCCATTGAGATGGCTGGCATTTACGAAAATGTCTTGAATGCCATGACTGAAACAACCGCTTCAATCATCAACAACAACCAGAATACCATCATGAAAACCTTGGCTTTGATGACCATGGCACTTGATATTCCAACGGTTATCTTCTCTGCCTACGGGATGAACTTCCAAAACAACTGGTTACCATTAAATGGTCTACCACATGCCTTTTGGTACATTGTCTTCATCGCCGCTGCCATGAGCTTGTCTGTGGTATTCTACTTCTTCAGGAAGAAATGGTTTTAATAGAGTACGTTTTAAGGTAGCTAAAGCTACTCTTAAAACGACGGGAAGTCTTATATGACTTCCCTAACTCTCTTACTAGCTCGAAAAGTGATTAATGTCGAATCACTTTTCTCTCGTCGTAACAATCATCACCTACTTACGCGACTAAATAGCTATCAGGATTCTTCCTAGGCAGCTTACTAATTCGTAGTTTTGTTGGAGATTTCCTAACTCTCTGACTAGTTTGAAAAGTGATTAATACTGAATCGCTTTTCTCTTGTTGTGACTTTATTGAAAATGAATTTTGGGCATTTACTAGTTAGAAAAAGCAAAGGTTTTGTTTTCTCTAACTAATAACTGGCTTTATCTTATAAGACCTTATACAGGAGAATATTTATGGATTTAACTAATCTTACTAAAAAGAACCAAGAATTTATTCACATTGCTACTAATCAATTGATTGAAGATGGTAAATCTGACGAAGAAATCCAAGCAATTTTGGAAGAAGTTTTACCAACAATCATTGAAAATCAGAAAAAAGGCTTAACTGCTCGTGCCCTTCTTGGTGCACCAACGGTTTGGGCTGCTTCTTTCACTGAAAAAGCTTCTGATGCTAAAGCAAACCAAGAAAAGAAAAATGATAACCCTTGGTTAATGTGGTTAGATACATCACTTCTTTTCATCGGAATCGTTGCTCTACTTAACGCCCTTATGGGATTCTTTAATTCAGCAGCAACTAGCTCTGGACTTTTCTCACTTCTTGCCCTTGGTTTTGGTGGAGGTGCTGCTATGTACGCAACTTACCACTTCATCTATCGCTTCGCTGGTAAACCTAAGAGCGAACGTCCAGGTTGGAAAAAAACTTTCCTTGTACTTGGTTTATCAATGCTTGGTTGGGTTCTCCTATACACCGCAACTGCATTCTTACCAGCCGTTCTTAATCCACAATTACCACCAATCGTAATGTTAATCATCGGTGTTGTATCACTTGTCGGACGTTATTTCCTACAAAAGAAATACAACATCCTAAACGCAATGACACCACAACAATAAAAATAAATAACCTCACTAAGCATAAGTTTTAGTGAGGTTATTTTTTATTTAGAACGCAAAGTTAAAGCAATGTCATCTGGCCAAGTTGAAGTCATTTTAATCTGATCAAGGTTTTCAACCGAAATTTTTTTAGCTGAGAAATATGTTTTCTTATGATAGCGGATATTGAAATCATCCTGACTATCTTCTTTAACATCTGTTAATGATTTGTCATTCAGTGAAAAATCAGTCTTCAGACCTTCTTTCAAATCTTCTTTTGTAAACATGACATACACTGTCCCAGAAAAGTGATTCTCTAAAGGTAAAACCTCATCTTTGTTTACTACTAAAATATCTTTAACATTTAGTTGTTCTTCTTCACTTTGATAAGCTTTACTACTTTCTGCTTTAATGGCACCAGCGGTATCATAAGAAGCTTCTGAGACAATACCACAGCCAGATAGCAACCCAAATAATAAAGCCACTCCCAAAACCTTAATTACTTTCATCATAATCTCTCCTATATTCTAAAATATCTCCCGGCTGACAATCCAACTCTCTACAAATACTCATCAAGGTATTAAACCTGACCCCTTTTGCCTTCCCGGTCTTCAAAATAGACAAATTCGCCTCGGTGATTCCTATTTTCTCAGCCAGCTCCTTAGAGGTGATATTTCTTGATTTTAACACCTTATCTAAATGTACTTTTATTTCTTCCATATCAAATAATCTCATCGTGATCTTTTTGCAATTCATAACCACGTTTTAGCACAACAATAGCAATATCATTGATAATAATAAAGACAATATTCACAAGATAATCTTTTAAAGATAAATCAAATAAGCTGCTTGCATCTGCTATTTTAGAAAAATTAAATGAGATGTTAACAAGTAATTGAATACCTGTGAATAAAATCTGGTAAAGAAGAACTTTAGAAAGCAAATTGATGTTTTCGGAGCAAAAATACTCTTCATCTTGAAAATTTATCAACAGCTTATCCAAAGCTCGCATTATCCTAAACAGAAGGTAAAAAATAATCATAGCCATTATTAAGACAACAATCGGAATCCAGACAGAGACCTGAACACTTTGATAACCATAATCCAAAGTAAATAAGCCACCATGATTTTGCCCAGCAAAAAATACTGCAAAAATACCAAATCCCATCAAAATCATACCTACAAGAGATAGATAGCGTATTATTTTAACAACTTCTCTTCCAACTTTTAAAGCAATCTCTTTCATAAGTCTCCCTCTAAATTATTGTTTTACAATAATCGTGTTCTTAAAATTATTATAAAACAATAATTTCAACTTGTAAACTCAAAAAAGATTTTTCCACACAAAAAAACGACCTCTTTCGAAGTCGTTTTTTCTGATCACCGCAACGAATTAGTCTTCGTTTACGAATGGCATAAGAGCCATAACGCGAGCGCGTTTGATAGCTGTTGTTACTTTACGTTGGTTTTTAGCTGAAGTTCCAGTTACGCGACGTGGAAGAATTTTACCACGTTCTGAAACGAAACGGCTAAGAAGCTCAGTATCTTTGTAATCAACATATTCAATTTTGTTAGCTGCGATGTAATCAACTTTTTTACGGCGTTTGAATCCGCCACGACGTTGTTGAGCCATGTTTTATTCTCCTTTATATTATTGTTGTTTCAAGTTTAACACTTGAGGTGTCCATATCCATTAGAATGGAAGATCGTCATCTGAAATATCCATTGGGTTTGAATTACCAAATGGGCTTTCGTCACGACCGAAGTTAGGTGTTTGTTGTGAAGATTGTGATGAGAAACCACCATTAGAAGATCCACCAAATGATGAATTGTTGTTAAATCCACCGTTGTAAGAACCACCTGATTGACCTTCACGTGTAGCACGACTTTCCAAGATTTGGAAATTATCTGCAACGACCTCAGTTACGTAAACACGTTGGCCTTGTTGGTTTTCATAGTTACGAGTCTGAATACGACCAGTAACACCAACCAATGTGCCTTTTTTAGCCCAGTTAGCCAAGTTTTCAGCTTGCTGACGCCAAATAACACAGTTAATAAAATCTGCTTCGCGTTCACCATTTTGATTCTTGAAGTTACGGTTTACAGCAAGTGTAAATGTCGCAACTGCTTGATTAGATGGTGTGTAACGGAGTTCTGCATCGCGGGTCATGCGACCGACAAGTACTACATTATTAATCATAAAATACCTTCTTACGCGTCAAGTTTAACGATCATGTGACGAAGAATGTCACCGTTGATTTTTGAAAGACGGTCGAACTCGTTAAGAGCTACAGCATCTTCTGCTTCAACGTTAACAACGTGGTAAAGTCCTTCGCGGAAATCTTTGATTTCGTATGCAAGACGACGTTTTTCCCAGTCTTTTGATTCAACAACAGTTGCACCGTTGTCAGTCAAGATAGAGTCAAAGCGTGCTACCAAAGCGTTTTTAGCTTCTTCTTCAATGTTTGGACGAATAATGTAAAGAATTTCGTATTTAGCCATTGATATTTTTCCTCCTTTTGGTCTAATGACCCGTGACCGAAATCACGAGTAAGTGAGGTATACTCACAATAAACTATTATACTATAGCTTCAGAAATTGCGCAAGAGATATGCGGGAAAGAAAGTGTTTTTATCCTAAATTTTTTTATCAATTTATATCCCCAAAATCCCCAAAACAAAAAAGCAGGTGTGCTCTGCTTCTTTGCTTAAAAATCGCCTTTATTAGAAACGGCTAAGTTTGTCTCATAAATCTCCGTTGCAAAATCTAATTCTTTTCTAAAAGCATTTGCTTCTTCACGACTTTCAAAAATCTTTTGTGCTTGAACGTACTGTTGACCACTGCGCCAGTACATCTTCCTAACAACCCACATATCCTTACCTCGCTTTTCGCTAGTATAACTCCAATTATAGCATAAATTTTATGAATTGTTGCAAAATTAAGTCTTGTATTTAACTTTTAATATAAACTTCAAATTGACTTAACAAAAACTTTGTGAAAGCGTAACAAAAAAAGATGAGCTTATCGCTCATCTTCAATCTTTTTTAACCATCCTTAAAAATTCTTTTTAATTGATTAATCGTTTCTTGATAGTTTTTAGAGTTCATTTGTGGTCGTTTAAGTCCCTTTTGACTGAGGTATTTACCAACTCGGTCACCATGACGTTTGAGGTACCTGCTACTTGTTACAACAAAGATGTAGATAACGATAACAAGACAGATTGGAATACCGATAAACGGTGCAATATAAAGTGCATTTAGCTGAAGGGCATCGGAAGTGGTCTTAGCTTCGCCATCAGCATTTGGAATGCGGTGCCCACGAACCAACAAACGTTGGGTATTAACACCATAAGGTGTACATGTCACCAAGGTTAAATAATCTTGATTTGGATCAATGGTCAAATCACTAAAATCAGTTGGTTCAACCACTCGAATCTGATCGACTTCATAAGTCAAGGTTTCATTTAAAACGTGAATGGTAAAGGTATCTCCTTCACGCAATTTATCTAAGTCAGAAAACAACTTAGCTGAAGGCAATCCACGGTGACCAGATAAGACACAGTGTGTGCCTTTTCCGCCAACTGGAAGAGATGTCCCCGCCAGATGTCCGATGGATGTCTGCAAAACCTTGTCGTCTGTTCCGTGATAAACACCTAATTTTATATTGATCTTAGGAATACTAATGTAACCCATGGCACCATCATGATTGAAGTTTAACTGAGATTCATAGTCTGCTTTTTGCGCATCATTCATGTCCCAATTCATGCTAGTCAATCTCTTATTGTAATCTTTTGCCCGATTTAAAATCTTAGCGTATTCTTCATCAGACATTTTTGAGACGCTCTTAGCATAATTCATAATTCCTTTTGTCTGGTGAAAGGAATTCCAATAGTCACTCAATGAAGGGTAACTAACCAAGCCCAGCCCAATGAGAAAGACGAAGGGCATTATCAAAGATTTCCAATGTTGCTTTAACCACGCCACTGCTTTTTCTCCTTTCTGCTGGCAAACTTTCTCTAAAAAGAATCATCTTCGAAAATAGACTCGTGCTACTTTCGAAGATGTTCCAATCCTTTAATCATTAAAGATTTTTAACACGACGTTTTGCAACCATGTAAACGAAAGCAACTAGAATAGCTGTAGCACCTACGACATAGAGCATTTTAGTACCAAATGAACCAGTTGATGGCAATTCTGTACCTTTTTGGTTAAGAACGCTAGCTGTAGTTTGGTCTTTGTTAACAACAACTTCTTGACGGCTAGTCAATTTGTTATAACCAGCAGGTGCTTTGATTTCTTCAAGGAAGAAACGTGTTCCATCTTTTAGACCTGAGATGTGAGTCATACCAGCTGGGATAACTTCTACACAATCTGAAGCAGCATCAGTTGAAACAGCAATACGATACATAGTATCTGAAAGTTTCACAAATTTGACTGGAGTTGTACTTGTTTCAGAATCATAAACTTTGAATTCAGCTCCTGTCAAAGTAGTAGTACCATTTGTTTTGTTAATTGTGAATCCATATGTTTTAACAGTTTCAGTTTCTGTGGTGATGTTACCTGAACCACCATCATAATTGTAAGTGACTTTCGCACTGTTGGTTGCTTCACCAGTACGGTTAGTAACACCAGCTGCACCAGGCAATACAGTAGCTGAGTAAGTAAGAGTTACTTCTGATGGAGTATCATAAAGTGATTCGCCAGTTGATGTATTAATCCAAGGAAGAACAACTGTTAATTTACCAGTAGTTGAATCTACATTAACTGATTGTGGAGTAATTGTTTGTTCAGTCTGAGTAACAGTACTTTTTACTTTAACTACAACACTACTTGCATTGATAGCCAAGTTTGTTGGAGTATCGACGATAGTGTAGTCAGTGATTTGTTTACCTTCACCATCTTTCACCACATAGTTTGTTGCTTTGTAATGAATTGTGTAGTTAACAGTATCACCGATTGTTGCTGATTCTGCACTTGCTGTCTTAGTTGCATCACTTGGACTTGGAGTATTTTTATCTACAACGTATGCATTTGGATTGGTACTGTCTACTGTAATTGCTGCACCAAGTGAAGATTCAACAAAGTAATAACCGAATGACAATCCTGAGAATGACACAGTGTTACCAGTTGCTTCTACTGGGCTTCCTACTTGAGTACCAAAACCTTTAGCCCAAGTTTTAAATGCATCACTTCCCACTACAGATTGAGTAGTCGTTGATTTTGCTGTGACGTTTCCAGCAGAGTCAACATCAAAGTAAGTTGCAACATCTGCTGCTGATTTACCATCTGGTAGTGTATAAGCAATAGCTCCATTATCACCTACTGTGGCATTAAAAAGTTTATAAAGGGTATAAGTTTGTCCCAATTGGGCGTTTTGAACCGTAATGGTTCCGGTTGTATCCGCAAAGACTTGACTTCCGGTGAAAAGAAGTGCAAGAGCTGCGAGGAGTAATGTCATCACATTTCTGATCTTTTTCATAGTGAACCTTCTTTCTAATTTTATCCTAAAAGTTTTAAAACGACATCATTTGGCATCACCTCCTAACCACTATCGTTAATAGCTTTTTTCCATCTATTAAAGATAGTAACTAGTACAGCGACAACCATTAATATAACACCTGCAATAATGAATTTCTTCGTTCCGATACCACCGCTACTTGGTAATTCACTACCAGCTTGGTTAACGACTTGAAGACGGTAGTTGTAATTTCCAATACCATTCACAATTCGCTTATTATCATCAGCAGAAACAGTGTGACCATCTTCATCACAAAGTTCCATGGTATAAATAGAATTATCAAATTCATCACGATCTTCAAGAACATTGAAGCAAACATATTTATTAATAACTCTATAACCATCTGGAGCAGAATTTTGAGTGAGACGATAACGTCCTGGCATTAATCCATTGATATTAAAACCATCTGTGGATGTCACATCAAAGCTATTAAACTCGTTACTGATATCTTCCCAAACACCAGCACCACGTTTTTCAAGTTTGAAATTTCCACCAGAAAGAGCGGGTGACCAGCCACTTCCAGTTACTTGTAAATTAATTGTTGGCGTAACAATCAAGTGACCATGTGTAATGGAAATGTTGTAGTTTGTAGGTTTAGTATTTGGTAACAAAGTATAAGTAAAGCGGTTATAACTTGTACCAGGATAGGTTTGACTACCAGTGAAGTTGTAAGATTGAATACCTTCACCTAAAATAAATCCTTCGGTGTCAGTCATTGGACTTGGTGTGACGGTATGCGCTGTCAATGGTGTACCATCGTAAGTCTTCGTTGCTTCAGCAGATGTCAAAACAACATCACGCTTATAAATAGTAAGAGCACCATTTGACACTTGGAAGTGAACATCGAAGTTAGGATCTGTATTTGTAAATTGGTTAGACAAATTCAATAAGTAAGTACCAGCGTCTTTTTGAGTGATAGATGGCTCAGCACCGTTAAATTGAATTTTATTTTCTGAATACAGATTTGTACTGATACGTGTCACTTCATAACCTACTGTTGAGTAAGTTCCGTCATAGACTTTAGAAATCGTATCACCAGTAATGATAACTGAAACATATTGTTGTCCAACAGTTAAGGTACCAGGAGTATAGATGATATTGTAGTAATCATTTCGATTATTACCATCGTCATCAGTAATGGTAACGGCTGTTGGTGTTGTACTGCTTGTTCCAGCGTTAGTTTGTGAACCTGAGTAAGTCACCGAAGCTAACTTATCACCACTTTGAAGGGATTGACGATAGACATCTGTCAAATCCGATAGACCACTACTCTTAAGAGCTTGACCATCGTAAGATTTTTCTTTATCACGCGCTACGATATTAATATCTTTCTTATAATAAAGATTGATATCAATATTTTCACCACCTCTAAAGGTATAGATATTTTTGACACTTGTCGGGTTATTCTGATTTGTGACATCTTGTCCTGAATCATAAGTGTAACCTGAAATGTCTAGATGATGGTCGATAGTATTACAAGTACCACCTTCATGGAAGGTTTCTTCAACTGGTGCTTGACCAGGAATTGGATTACCATCCATATCAAGATAGTGGAAAGTAATGTGACCATCAGACTTCTGACTGTAGTAGAAAGTAATGACGTTATTTGCCGCATTAGATGTCAAAGTCAAACTCAAAGTATCATCTAGTGGATAGTAGTCACTACCAACATCTGGAGCGACTTCCTTAACACGAACCGTATCACCAGTAACAGTCTTAGTAACTGATGGACTTAATTCAGTCTCAGTACCTTCTAGTAAGTAACGAACGGTGTAATCTACACTAGGTTGTTTTCTAGTATAGTAGAAAGTAATCACATTATTTTCATAACCAAGGGTTACAGATTTTTGGTTATTACCTGGACGGTAACCTGTGATAGCAAGGGCTGTTTCAGTAATGGTATCGCCAAGTTGAAGAGCCGGACTTGTTACCACCTTGTCAGGTGCTAACTTACTTTCATTGTTATCAGCATCGACATATTGAACGGTGTAAGTCAATGGATTTAATTTCCAGTGAGCTGTTAAGACCGTATCTTTAGTGATTGGCTTAGTCCAGTCAAATCGTTTACCTTCTTGGTCGAACCAACCATCAAAGGTATAGTGATTTCTGATTGGATCTGCTGGCGCTTGTGCACAAACGTATTTTTCAACAGATTGTGTCGGTGGAGCTGTTCCTTCACCACCATTTAAGTCAAATGACACGTTGTAACGTGGGGCATTCCATTTCGCGTACAAGACCAAATTGTGGTTTGGCATTGTGTTGAAGGTATAAGGTGTTGTTAACACAGCATCCTCATACCAACCACCCCAAGTATAGTCACTATCAACACCAGCTGGTCGGCTAGGTTGGTAATTATACTCTGATGATGAAATATCAGCTTCAAATGGAATATTGAGCTTATGACCTACCTCATCGTTACCATAATAGTAGTCAATTTGGAAACTATCACGGTCATAGTAGAAACGATAAGTCCTATCCGATGTTGATGTTCCTTCATAATGAACACCATTTTGAGTAAAGCTTTGGTCCGTACGGTAAGTATAACCATAGATTTCCTTGGCAGTAAATGTACCAGAGTTAAAAATGAATGACTGACTATACTTATTAGACTTCACATAAGAACCATCCGGTTGTTGCAACCAGTACTCAGCCGTATAAGTATTACCTCGGTTGGTCCAAGTGGCTTTGAACGTTCTTGTTGTTCCTGAATTTGGTAAAAGCTCAGGCGTAACTTCTTGACGTTTGGTCTTATATTCATTTTCCCAAGAATCAAAGAAACGTTCTGTTGAAACCTGACCAAGATAGTTAAGCGAATATACTTCTCTTGGATTTGATGTTGAACTTGGCCATACACTTGACACATCTTGACCTAAAACAATATTTGTTAATCGATATTCAGTGCCTTGATATGTATGTCCACCTATATCGATACGACCTAATGAGTATCCCCAACTAGTGAGGTTCAGGTCAAAAATAAAGGTGTAACGTTTCAAACTATAATAAACATTTAAAACAGATGAACCATCCGCTGCTATGACAACAGATGACGTGCTATTTGGTCCACCAGATGCATTTTCACGTTCATAACCTTTTGGAACAACAGATAGATTTGGAGCACTTGAAGCATTTACGGTTGTATCAACCGTACCAGTACGTACGATAGCACTATCGTAAACATAGTGTGTGGTATTTGTCGCGTTATCATAAACTTCTTTATAATAAGCTATTGTGTAAGGAACGCTATCTGCTTTCCATTTAGCGTATAAGGTCTTGTCACTATTAAGTGTGACATTTCCTGTGACCTTATTACCACTGAATTCTGGATTATCATACCAGCCATCAAAGGTGTAACCTTTTTTCTGTGGCACGTTACTAGTAATCGCAACAGACTCACCGTACAAACCTTCTGTTGGCTCGATATAATAACCACCGTTGGTATTGTAGCTAAGTTCAAAAGTCTTACGTGTGTAGTAAACGTATAGGTCTTGACCTTGAGCTTGGGTAAGAGTTACTGAATTTGTTCGTTCAAAATCAGCAAAATCATAAGTCAAAACTTGCGGTCTAATGGTTGAACCGATAACACCGTGAGCTTGAACAGTTTCAATTTCACTGTAGTTATCATTGTTCAAGTTTTTCAACATGTAGTGAACATTATAGGTAGCATCTGCTGCTACATATTCAACTCTAATAGTGATGTTTTGGTCAATGTTACCATCTGCCGCATCCTTAGCCGCTAAATCTGCTGCGTTAGCAAATTCAACGATTGATTGGCTTGGATAGTAGACTTCATCTTGAGATACACTAGGATCATCACCTGGTCTTACAGAAGGCGGAGGTGTAACACGATATGGTGTATCTTTGGCTTCGACTTGGTGAACATCATTACCAAAGACCGTATCACTGTTAGTCGTATTATTGTGATAGAAATATTGGATTGTCGCATTGTAAATCTTAATTTCAGAGTAATCTGCAACAACTGTCATATCACTAGTAATTGTTGTATCCTCTGTAACAGTTGAATCATCAGCTTGATTTTTCCATCTTGTGAAGCGATAACCTTCACGATAAACTGGCGTTGGGAAAACTGCAATCTTTCCACCATCGGTAACTTCAGCGGTTGTCATATCATGTTCAATGCCGCTGTTATCAGTGTACTTGAAGGTAACAGTGTGAGTAGTTACTGATCGTGGTGTATTTTTAGCTTGAAGTTTGGCATCGTCAGTTGCTTTGTCATCTTTAGGGTCGCTTGAAGTGACCAAAGCGTAAGCTGAGAATTTACTGTTTTCAAAGGAAACCGATGTAATCTTATGGTCAATTTCTTTGACGTCCTTTTGAGTGATGTTTTCTTGCGAACCATCGTCTGGGAAATGAATGACATCAAAGTTATCTTTAGCAGCCATAGCCTCGCTCGGTGTAATTGTCACCTTAACGTCAGCTTTTGGTTCAACCTTTTGACCATTTGATTCAAAAGAAATATCGTAGAGAAGAACACTTTCGATGTTCTTTCCTACTAGAGAATTTTGTACTTTTTCATAATTCGCTTGATAAGCAACATCGTCATTTTTGATTTCCTTGACGGTCAATGTCGTATCCTTAGGCAACTGTGCCTTTTCATCAACATCAGCTTTAATCGTGTAATCTTGATTTTGTGCTGTCAAGGTTGTCGCTTGTGTGATCAAATCAGGCTCATCACTTGCTGCTTGTGTAGCACCGCTATTTGATGTATCAACTGAGGAACTTTCTGTTGTAGATCCTAACTGATTATCCTGTGGTGCCGGTAGCGATGGCGGCGACTGACTACTTTGTTCAACTTCTATACCAGGATCTTGCGAAGCAGTCTCATTATCAAGAGTAATAGCTGGTAAAATCAAAAGATAAGCTGTCACCAGAGCTACTATAACGGCAAGGAAAGTGGCAAGTTTTTTATGATTCTTGATTAAATCTTTTCGTCTAAAAAAATTTCTCATCGATTTTTCACTCTCCTTCCCTCCTAAAACATTAGTGAAAATATGTCGACAATTACTTTTAATTTAGAGTACCAATATCTGATAAAGGCCAAATCCTAAAAATTAGTTTACCAACTAATTGTTCATCAGAAACTGTACCAACAGAAGTATTTCGTGAATCAATCGAAACGCTACGGTTATCTCCCAAAACGAAGATACGGTTTTCTGGAACTTGGTAAGGAAACTTAATGTTTGTCTCACCATAAGATTTGTGTTCGATATAAGGTTCTTTTATTTTTTTGCTATTGACATAAACCGTTCCATCCTTGGTGATGTTAACCCAATCACCCGATTCTGCAATAACTCGTTTTACCAAAATATTGTTGTTGTAATAAAAAGCGACGATGTCTCCTGTCTTAAAGTGATTACTTTTAACTGTCAAGACCACATCTCCACTATCTAGGGTTCCCTTCATAGATTTCCCATAAATCCTAAGGGTTGGAAGGTAAAGCATAGCTACCAAAATAGCAAAGGCAGCTACGACAATTAACATAAAAACCGTGCTTCTTATCTTCTCGGTGAAAAGTTTACGGTATTTCGCTTTTTTATATAACTCTTCAATCTCACTGGTTGTGGGAAGAGTAATTTCGTTATCCTTTTTCATACTCCGCTTCTCCATTCATTTGTTTGACATTCTTAAGGTACAAGTCTGCTGCTTTTTGGCTTTCTTCAAAAACCTTTGTCAAACTAAGGGAAGCTTCTGCGATAGAACCAGCGTTGGCTAGTTTTATCTCTTGATTTTCTAATTTTTCATTGGCTTTTGCCAATTCATCTCTTAATCGGTCGATTTCTTTACTCTGCGCTAGCATGATTTCATATAATTCGATACGTTTTAATCTTCGAAAATTACTTCTACTCACATAAATCGCCTCGATTCTTCTTATTATTAAGCGTTTTCCTTTAATCTTATTTTAGTACTTTTGACTTTGATTTTCAATTATTTTCTGTAGATTTTCTTAAAAAATTTCGGCAATTTTGGTTTTATGAAAAAAATATCTTTTAAAGGCAAAAAAAAGAAGCTGAGAATTTTTATCTCAGCTTCCAAAAAATTTTTTCGTATGTCATCTAACATACCATTCTCATAAGGAGTTAGGCTGTTAGATTATTATCTCCGTTTTTATAGCGATTTAAATTCATTTTCAGCATTGTACATATACCTCCATGAGTTTTTTAGTCACTACTTTTTTACATTGGTATCACTCCTTTAGCTATTTTATGCAACTAGCTAAAGTATCACCATTTTTATATCTTGCTACGTTCATAAGATACCTCCATTAATTGAAAATACTCACATAACAACGATAATAATCAATTTTTTCTGTTTCTTTGATAGGGCGATTGACTCGTCGCCATATCTTTTTTGAGTCTCCATTTTTGTAACGGCCTACATTGATTGCTTTCACATCTATCACAACTTTCATTAAAAAATTAAAAGCTTTTTTCAAACATGGAAGCAATATGATTAGAAGCCCTTTCGATTACTACTGTTACTAGCAACAAGATCAACCGGTATTATTTCTTGCACCAGCTATTTCTAATCGTTCACTTCCAATTAATATCTTCATCTAAAATGTGACATCACTCCTTCATTGACCTAAATTCAACTAGTTGTTAGTCTCCATTTTTGTAACGACCTACATTCATCATCAACATAAGACGTTCCTCCGATGTTTCTTTTGTTACAAATTTTTTGAGATTTGAGGTATAAATCTTTATGGCTAATCAAAGTGACTAATCACCATTTTTATAGCGTCCTAAGTTTAATTTCAACATAAGCGCCACCTCCATAACGTAAAGTTAACTGTGCCTACTTAACTCCGACTAGAGACTTTATCACCATTTTTATACCGGGCGACATGTGGTTTCATCATAAGAACTGTTACCTCCTTACTTCGTTTCTTTTGTCATCCTTCTTTACACTTTTATTATAATGTAACCGCTTACCTTTTGTCAAGAGATATGTGCTTTTTATTAAAAAATTTTTCCAAGAACTTTTATTACCCTTAAGATATGAACTTTGCTAAAATGGAAATATGATTAATTTAACTGATTATGGGATTGAGATGTGGGACGATGAAAAAATCGCTTCTTTTCGCCGTACCCTGCTCAATTGGTATGATAATGAAAAACGCGACCTACCTTGGCGCAGAACTAAGAATCCTTATTTTATCTGGATTTCTGAAATCATGCTGCAACAGACACAAGTGGTTACAGTAATCCCCTATTATGAACGCTTCTTGGATTGGTTCCCGACGATTGAAGATTTAGCCAATGCTCCTGAGGATAAATTGCTAAAAGCTTGGGAAGGGCTTGGTTACTACTCTCGCGTGCGCAATATGCAAAAGGCTGCGCAAGAAATCATGGAAAAATTTGACGGTATTTTTCCCAACAATCACAAGGATATTCTTTCTTTAAAAGGTATCGGCCCTTATACGGCTGGTGCTATTTCTAGTATTGCTTTTGGACTTGCTGAACCTGCTGTTGATGGGAATGTTATGCGCGTGATGGCGCGCCTTTTTGAAGTCAATTATGATATTGGCGACCCCAAAAATCGCAAGATTTTCCAGGCAATTATGGAAATCTTAATTGATCCAGAACGTCCTGGGGATTTTAACCAAGCACTGATGGATCTGGGGACTGATATCGAATCAGCCAAGAATCCTCGTCCAGATGAATCTCCGATTCGCTTTTTCAGTGCAGCTTATTTACACGGGACTTACGATAAATATCCGATTAAACTTCCTAAGAAAAAGCCCAAGCCGCTACAGCTTCAAGCTTTTGTCATTCGAAATAGCAAAGGTGATTTCTTATTAGAAAAAAATCTTGATGGGCGCTTGCTTGGCGGCTTCTGGTCATTTCCAATCGTGGAAACAGACTTTATCGGACAGCAACTAGATTTATTTGAAAAAGATACTGCTTCTCTTAAAACCGTCTCACAAAAAGCACTTTTTGAAAAGGATTACCAAGTCACTCCTGACTGGACTAATCGAGGATTTAGCCTTGTCAAGCACACCTTTAGCCACCAAAAATGGACTATTGAACTCATTGAAGGCTTGGTAACTTCAGATGAAGTTTCCAAAGACAAAGAACTCCGCTGGGTCTCACTAGACCAACTTCAAGATTATCCCATGGCTACACCACAGAAGAAGATGCTTAAGGTTTATTTGGAGGGGAAATAAGACAAAAGCAAGGATTCCACGATATGGAATCCCTGCTTTTTGTTTACTTAATCTGGGGAAAAATACCCTAACTGTTCAGCTTTATGAATAGCTTCTTGTCGGTTAGAAACCGCTAATTTCGAAAAAATACTTCCAAGGTGGTTAGATATTGTTCGCTTGCTTAGATAGATTTTGCTACAAATCTCATCAATTGTCTGTCCGTTTCTCACTAAGTCTAATATTTCAACTTCGCGTGGAGTTAAAATATCCAAAATTTCTTCATTAGAAAAAATCTTATCACCTTGATTAACCCTCACCAATTTTTTAATGAGATCATCAGGGTCAATACTCTTATCTAAGAAACCAGATGTCCCCATAACTTTAGCTCGGTGCTCATAAATCTTTTTACTATATCCAGTTAAAATCACAACTTTAGCATTAGGATGACTATCAATTATTTCCTTAGCCAAAGCAAGTCCATCATCCTGATAAATACTTGTCAAATTAATATCGACTAATAAAATATCATAGCAATCAACCGCTATTTCATCTACTGATTGGAAACCTTCCAGAATGTCAACACGTTCAACTTCATCTGACAATTCTAAAACCATCTTTATACTCTGACTAAAAAGTTTATGATCATCAATTAATAAAATTTTCATAACAAATCTCCTTGTCAATTGGAAGAGAGACTTTTACAGAAAATAGTTGCCCCTTCTTCTCAATCTCCAAATTTCCCCCTAAAATAATTAAACGCTTATTTAAATTTTTCAAGCCATATCCATCAGACTTTGTGCTATCCTGGCACAAATTTTTCGTGCAAAGTGTAATCCTATCGTTCACAATATCCAATGATAAATTAATATCATCTGTAGAAGAATACTTCACAGCATTAGTAACTAACTCTTCAACAAAACGGTAGACAATTTTATCATATGGTGTAAGCAATGAAAAAGTTGGTGGAAAATTGAGGTGAACTTCTTTACTGCTATTGTAACGTTTCAAGATTCGATTTACTAAGGAACGATAGTCATCAGATAGCGAAAAATTATCTGAAATCATCGGCTGATAATAATCCATGCGTTCTCGAAGTGTACCAATTAAATCCTCAGTAATCATATTAATCTGATTTCCAAATTTACTATTTTGGCTGTATTTATTGAAATTTTTTATCGCCATAACGCTTTGTAAAATTTCATTATGCAAGAACTCAGAAAATTGATGTTCTTTTGTCTCTTCAGTCAATAAATTTTCTACAATTAAGTGTTTCTTTAAAAATAAAATTTCAAAATACTCTTTTAGCGATAACACATCTGATGCTTTAAATAACCGAATTCCCTCTTTGATAAACAGACCAAAAGTAAACATGAGTAGATTTAAGAATAAATAACTAATTTTCAAATCCAGTTGCAGTACAACGAATATAAACATCATGAAAACTGTAATTAAAACAAATGTACTGAAGAATGCTTTTATATAGGTCATCTTTATTTTTTCTATTTTTCGCTGAAAAGTTTTAAAAATAGCACTTAAATGTAAGAAAAAAAGTATTAATGCAATATCAATATACCAAAATAAATTTAACCAATCAGTACCTATGGTATTAGAATAAATAACCACATAGGATAATGGTAAAACAATTGCTAAAATCTTTAAATTTCTACGTTGATATTTAAAAAGACTTTTCAACTCTTTACCATAAATGATAAGTAATAACAATGGTGTTAACGTTATAAAAAATGATGTAAAAAGCGATAAAAAAATAAATGTTGATTGCTTAATAAAGAAAAATACTGTGGTGACAGCCATTAATATTGACACCGCAAAAAACAATTCTTCACCAATCTTTTCGCCAAGAAGTATAATTGATATCGAACTATATACTAGCAAAAATAAATTTATCGGATGTAAGATATTAAAAAAATGAAACAGCGTGCTTGATGCTGTTTGATTAATGATTGATTCCCAACTAATCAAAAACATCAAAAGTATTAAACACAATTTCAGCCCACTACTCTTAAACTTGACAGCATTGCAAATGTAACTAGAAGCAACTAGCACTATAACAATGGCTAATGAAATTCTTGATATAAAACCTATGGAATAATTTATTGGAATTTTATAATAGATATAAATCAATAAAGCTAAATGGTTTAACAATGTAAACCACCACATCACCAAAGAATTTTCCGAAATCTTTTTGACTATATTTTTCATAAATCGTAACCCTTTAAATATTTTTTTCATTATAGCATAAAACCAGAATGATGAAAAAATCATTCCGGTTTCAGCTAATGCATCACGATGATATTTTGGTTAATCTCCAACAAATTTGATAGGTAAAAATGAGATAAATCCCTAATAATGCCGCCGTTAACAAAAGATACCTCATATCTAAAATAATAACGGTATTAGCAAAATTTTCAAAATAGCCAAGTAAGCTACGACTCAATGCTACACTTAATGGAATTGCCAAAATAAATGGTATTCCAAAATAAGATAATATTTGTTGTAACAGAATCATTTTGTTGTCTTTTTCTCGATTTCCTAATAAATACAGTATTTTATAATCATTGACACTCTCTAAAGTACTTGTTGAGGTCTGCAATGACAAAATACTGAACGAAATTATCATAAATACAACACCGACGAAAATTAAAACAAAAACAATGACTCCCATAAATCCAAGATAAAGTTCAGCTAATCGAACTTTAGTCTGATAGGTAAAATCGTTGATTTCTTCACCATTAAGCGTAAAATAATGCCCTTCAATCCACTGTTCTAAAAATATTTCAATCTTTCTCTTATCAGTATTTTTCTTATAATTGGCAACATAAGTAGTTGAATCTACTGTTAAAGTTTTGGTTACCTTATCCGGAACAATAATTGTACCTGAATCATTAGTTCCAACCGAAGATAAGAAATAAACAGTCTTAAATGCTTTTTGTGAAGCTAATTTAAGGGGTGTTTGATTAATCATCAAAATCTTTCCTGATGCTAAAAACGACTTAATTTGCTTAATAGTACCATCATAATTAGCATTAACAATATAACCATCATCTGGTAAACTAATTGCTTTCTTACCTTGTAATGCTAACAACCGGTTATAGTCTGACAAACTTAAAATAGGAACTTTAGTTTTAGGTAAATCTTTATCGTGTTCCCATAATTGGCTTGTATCAATGATATCTTTATAAGTCAGATTACTTCTATATGTAGTGTACTCCAATTCTTCCTTTACAACTGAAAAATCAAAGCCATCTGCTTTCAACCTATCTTTCACTGTTTCATTTGGATAATGATACGACTCTCCACGGTACAAATTGATAGAAAGGTCGTAAGGAGAATAATCCTTAATCAACTTGTTCATAGTAGAATACGAACTACCACTAAAGACTAATAACGTCAAAGCTAGTGTCAGACACATTGACAATACTGCCAAAGTAACCGCATTGTAATCAGCCTGTTTAGAAAATTGACGAATTTTAAATGTGTTATACTTTTTAAAATAAATTGATGGCAATAAAGCAACCAGCTTTAGAACAAACTGACTCAGTGAATTATAAAATAGAATAACCGTTATCACAAAAATTGTAATCAACAAAATCCCACTTTTCTTCAAAATACTCAAGTGATGATAGTCTGCAAAAAAGAGACAACCTATTACAATAATTAACGTTGTAATAATGAAAAGCGCGACTTGAAGAGTTTGATTCCCATGAACTAAAAATGGCGATTTAGCATTAGTTTCTTGGATTAAACTAATAATCCTCTTTTTCCTAAATGTCATCATATCCATCAAAAAAATAACAACACAAATCACAAAATAGGAAATGAGCAATAGCATAATTGACGGTGCATCTACAAAGAACATACTACCGAAGTAATTGCCCATAAAAAAATCCGATGCGACATATGCTAATGCAACAAGAACGACCAACCCAAC
The DNA here is from genome assembly GCF_900108865.1 of Streptococcus sp. 45. Classification (NCBI taxonomy): domain Bacteria; kingdom Bacillati; phylum Bacillota; class Bacilli; order Lactobacillales; family Streptococcaceae; genus Streptococcus; species Streptococcus sp. 45. The sequence goes on from NZ_FNXZ01000001.1 coordinate 702,143, forward strand.
AATCAAACCAACCAATAAAGCAACAAAATTGACAATTAAAGTTTCACAAAAAAGCGTTACGACAATCTGACGCTTTTTCATTCCAAGCGTAGCATATAATCCCAACTCTTTTTTTCGGCGTCCTAAGACAAAATTTGTTGAATAAATAACTAGAAATCCAACGGCTACTAAAACAACATATGATAACAATCCCATATATTGCGTCATAATAGTTGTCAACATCTGCTTTGCACCAGATAAACTTTGCATAACTGGGTGCTGTGGCAAGGCATTAAAGGCATAAAGCAAACTATAAATAAGTGTTAAACTAAGAAAATAGATCGTGTAAGTCTGAAGATTTCTAATAACATTACGAACAATCAATTTTGGATACATATTAACTCTCACTTTCTAGCGTGTTTTACTATAAATAACTTCGAGATACTCATCATTTGACATTCCATTTCGAGTTACATCTTCCATAATTTGGCCATCTTTTAACAATAGCATCCTCGATGAATATTTTGCCGCAGCTGGATCATGTGTAACCAATAAAATGGTTATTCTAAAACTTTTATTAATTTCCTGTAGAAGCAGCATCAAATTTTCTGAGTTAGCTGAATCTAAAGCTCCAGTAGGTTCATCAGCAATCAATAAGCTTGACTGATCAACCAGCGCCCTTGCTGTTGCTACACGCTGCCTTTGTCCTCCAGAAAGTTGATTAGGAAATTTATTTTTTAATGTCTGAATAGATAATTTCTCTAAAATAGTATCGATATCTTCTTTATGAGAATTTACCCTTTCTCCTTTTATCTGTAGTGGTAATATGATATTCTCATAAACTGTTAAAGTTTCAACTAAGTTATAAGATTGGAAAATATAAGAAATATTGTGAGAGCGATAGTCAGCTAATTGATCATCTTTAGCGTTAACAATATCAAAGCCATCAAAAGTGATATCTCCTGAAGTTGGTTTATCAATTGTCGAAATACAATTTAATAAAGTGGTTTTTCCACTTCCACTAGAACCCATTATCGCTACAAACTCACCCTGTTCGACTGTAAAATTAATATCAGACAAAGCTTGAACGAAACTCTCACCTTTCCCAAAGTGTTTATTAACATGACTTACTATCAAGTGTGACATAACAAATTCCTCCCAGTCTTTATACAAATACATTATAAAAAGACTTTTCCCGAAACACATGAGTATTTCGCGCATATTTGCCATTAGTAATTAAGCAGCATATAAATTTTAAGTCATCACAGAAACTAAAAAATCACGCTGCTTGTAGCAACGTGATTGCAAATTATTTTCGATTCTTATAAGTTTTCATAATATAAACAATCGATATTAATAGAATTCCTAATAGAATAACAGGAGCATAAAACTCAAGTGTTCCAATAATTTCCTCCATTTTATCCCCCCTTAAACATACATTCTATCCACAACGTACATTAGGCGATGTACATTCATAAGACGTTGTAAAAATATAGCCACAACGTCCTTGAACTGTCATACGAATTGCCGTGCGAGCACCTGCAGCGGATTCACCATCTAACTCTTGATGATTAATTTCATATTCAAGAGTATCAATTCCAAACTTTTCTTCTGTCATTAAAATTCTCCTTGAAAATATCATTTTCTAGAATCATTGTCAATAAAATAATGCAAAACTCCCTCAAAAAGCTGATGTCTTGGAGACTTTGAAAAATTCAACTACAACTTTAATTTCTTCAAAACGATACTATGTTACTATTTTTAGGTATTTTTTCACTTCCCTGACCAAAAACGTTTTCAATTATTCTTAAAAAAGAGTATGATGAAAGTAACAATTTGTAAAAAAGGAGTAGATTATATGAAATTAGTTGCTATTGTCGGAACGAATTCTGAGCGTTCTACCAACCGTAAGTTGTTAAAATTTATGGCTAAGCATTTTGCTGATGTGGCCGACATTGAACTGCTTGAAATCAAGGATTTGCCTGCCTTCAATGAACCTGAGGATAAGATTGCTCCTGCTGTTGTTGCTGCATTTTCTGAAAAAATTGCTAGCGCAGACGGGGTTATCATCGCTACACCTGAGTATGACCATACCATTCCAGCACCGCTATCTTCTGCTCTTGAATGGATTGCCTACACAAGTCGCGCGCTAATCAATAAACCAACCATGATCGTGGGAGCTTCTCTTGGAGCACTAGGAACATCACGCGCACAAGCACATCTTCGTCAAATCTTGGATGCCCCTGAATTGAAAGCCCGCATCATGCCTGGCACAGAATTTCTTCTTGGTCATTCCGAACAAGTGTTAGATGACAATTTTAATCTCAATAATCCTGAAAAAGTCGCTGAACTTGAAGATAATTTCAAGGAATTTCTAGCTTTTGTAAATATTACCAATCAAGTTGTCAGCAAAGCTAATACCAACCGTAAAAAAGCTTTTGCTTGGGAAAAAGACTAGGAGGTTTATTATGAAATTAGTTGCCATCGTCGGAACAAATGCCAAACACTCATACAACCGACTTCTACTCAAATACATGGCAAAACATTTTGCCAAAGAAGCAGACATTGAGATTCTGGAAATCACTGATGTTCCAATGTTTAATGAAACTAATGACCAAACAGAGTCTGCTGTTATCCAAACTTTCAACACTAAAATCACTGAAGCTGATGGGGTTATCATCGCTACACCAGAACACAATCACACCATTCCATCAAGCCTAAATAGTCTTATCGAATGGTTGTCATTTAACATTCATCCTTTGACAGGCAAGCCAATTATGATTGTGGGAGCTTCTTATGATGTTCAAGGCTCTTCACGCGCTCAACTTCATCTACGTCAAATTCTAGACGCCCCAGGAGTTAACGCCGTTGTCATGCCTGGTAGTGAATTTTTACTTGGGCGTGTCCAACATGCCTTTGATGAAAATGGCGACCTTAAAGACCAAGGAACCATTGATTTCTTAGAATCTTGCTTCTTCCGCTTTATTCGCTTTGCCAATATTGCTAATCAGCTCAACCAACCCGAAGACGTACGATTTGAACCTGGTACTTATCACGTCACTACTGTCGGTCACAACGGTGATTTACCAATGTCTGTGACTTTGTCAGAGGACCGCATTGAAGCTATTGATATTGATTCTTCTGGTGAAACTGGCGGTATTGCTGACGTGGTCTTCACCCGTATTCCAGATGAAATCATCGAAGGACAAACCTTGAATGTCGATGCTATTTCTGGAGCTTCAGTCACTTCAAAAGGTGTCCTAAATGGAGTCGCGCGTGCAGTGCGCCAAGCTGGTGCTAATCCTGACGCCCTTCGTTCACGTCCAAAAGCTCCTTCAGCTCTTGATAAAGAAGACAAAACTTACGAAACAGAACTTGTCATTGTCGGCGGTGGAGGTGCTGGACTTACTGCAGCTGCTCGCGCCCTTCAAGCTGGTAAAAAAGTCATTCTCGTTGAAAAATTCCCAGCTGTCGGCGGAAACACTGTCCGCGCTGGTGGTCCAATGAATGCCCCTGATCCTGCTTGGCAAAATACATTTCCTGCTAATCCTGGTGAAGCCCACAATCTGCAAGAATTGCATGATATTGATGAGGCAACTATCGACCCAGAATTCTTACCAGATTTCCGTGCCCTTAAGTCTGAAATTGAAGAATACCTCAAAGACCCAACTTATCTTTTTGACTCAAAACTTCTCTACCGTATCCAAACTTATCTTGGCGGTAAACGTAAAGACCTCAAAGGGCATGAAATCCACGGTAATTATGAACTTATTCGTGTTCTAACAGAACATGCTCTTGAATCTGTTCGTTGGTTGGAAAATATCGGTGTCGAATTTCTACGTGACGAGGTAACTATGCCAGTTGGTGCTATTTGGCGTCGTGGTCATAAACCAAAAGTTCCAATGGGCGTTGCCTACATCGCTGTTTTGAAAGATTTCGTTTTGAAAAACGGAGGAATCATTCTAACAGATACCCAGGTTAAAGAACTCGTTGTAACTGATGGTGTCGTCACAGGTGTCAAAGGTAGCGGACGCAATGGACAAACTATTACCGTCAATGGTAAAGCTGTGATTTTGACAACAGGTGGATTTGCAGCCAATACTAAAATGCTCCAAAAATACAACACTTACTGGTCAGAAATTGATGATAATATTGCCACTTCAAATACCCCTGCTGCAACTGGTGACGGTATCCTACTTGGTCAATCTGTTGGTGCAGACCTTGTCGGTATGGGATTCAGCCAAATGATGCCCGTATCAGACCCAGTTACTGGTGCACTTTTCACAGGGCTTCAAGTACCTCCAGCAAACTTTATCATGGTCAACACCAAAGGTAAACGCTTCGTCGATGAATACGGTAGCCGTGACCAATTATCACAAGCAGCTATTGACAACGGAGGTCTCTTCTATCTTATCGCCGATGAAAATATCAAAGAAACAGCCTACAACACTAGTCAAGAAAAAATTGATGCCCAAGTTGAAGCAGGTACCCTCTTTAAAGCTGATACCTTGGAAGAATTGGCAGAACAAATCAACATTGACCCCGCTACTTTGGTAGAAACAATCACCAATTACAATTCATACGTTGACGCTGGGCATGACCCTGAATTTGACAAAGGTGCCTTCGACCTTAAAGTCGAAAAAGCACCATTCTACGCAACACCACGTAAACCAGCCACACACCACACGATGGGTGGTCTAAAAATCGATACTCACGCCCATGTCATCAACGAAGATGGCAAAATCATCAAAGGTCTCTTTGCTGCTGGTGAAGTTGCAGGTGGTCTTCACGCAGGTAACCGACTCGGTGGTAACTCACTAACAGACATCTTCACATTTGGACGTATCGCAACTGATACCGCAATCAAAGAATATCTTGATTAAATAGTCAACACCAAGGAAAATAGAATTAATATTCTAGGCATAAGAAAAGCACCCTATACACCAAGATAAAGGGTGCTTTTTTCGTTATTCACAATCTTTTAACAGCTTAGAAAAAAACACCAAATCCTTTTACATACAAAAAATTCCAGATTTAAAATCTGGAATTTCTAGGAGATTCGCAACAGCTACTTTATGTCAACAGCTGCTACAACTATGAAAAAGAAAGTTTATTTAGGATTGACTATAGTATAGCCAGACTAGCTTAAGTAAAGCTGAATTTTTTCTTATAGAAAGCTTAAACTTTTTTCTTTTCAATGTCCCCGCTTTTTCTGATGACGCTTTTCTTGCCTAAGCAAGTATTTTCGTTCCTTTTCTAGCTCACGTTTCACCTTTTGCTTAGACTTTTGAGCTTTCTTGACTTCCTCACGCATTTCCTGCATAGCAAGCTGAGCTTTCGTTGACACCACAGGCTTACACTTTGCCTTATTGATATCACGTTGCACCCGTTTTGGATTTCGTTTTTTCTGTGAAATAGCTGGCGCTGAAAACTCAGAGCTTACTTCGACCTTATCATACCTGCGCAGCCATTTTACCAAAGAAACATCAATAAAGTTTAGAATATCATCATCCTTTGGTTCTTTACCAAACACATAACGAAAAGCCTTGTAACGTTTCTTCGAATCCGTAAATTCAATCAAAGCCGACCAAAATGCCCCATCAAAATATACTGTCATTTTCATAACAGCCCCTCCTTAAAAAAATTGACAATGGACGACCTCGGAAGGGGAAGGTTACTGATACATGTTGTACTCACAGACTACCAACTGCGATGTGTTTTTATGTCAGCTTTAGTATAACAAATTTTAAAGAAGTTAACAGATTTTAGCTTAAACCGCGAAAAATCCTGCTAGGTCAGCTGTTAGGACATTAGCTACTGCAAACTGATACTTTCCACGAAAATGTGCCAAGTGTGTCATGGTTCTGATATTGTATTTCTTGGCAAATTTTTTGTAAGCAACATAATCAATATCTTTGGTATCAAGGCAATAAATCACTTGGTCAATTTGACTGAGTCTGTCTAAAGCATTTTGAGTATCAACATTATCAAGTCGACCAATCAGCAAATAAAAATCTTCTTTAGCTGCCATTTTCCCCTTGACCTCATCAAGACTTACAAATTGAATATTATCTGCCGTTTCAGCTTTAGCATCCCCACAATGAAATAAAAAGGCTAGCAATAACAAGCCAAAAATCGTTACAAGTCGCATCTCTTTTCCTCCTACTTATTTATTCGAAAAAGAAAAGAAAAACCACCAGAAAATTTGGTGATTTTATCAATTTTATTTTTCTGAATAGGGAACCAGGTACAATTTTCCATTTAAGTATTCAGCTAAAAAGATTTCTCTAGGGTTATCAATATTTTGTTCCTTAAGTTTTTCTAGCAGCCACTCTTCATCCTGATTGATTAATTCTAAGACATCATAATTAATGCGACCATTGCTAATCAGTGGAAACTTCGGATTTTCCGAATTTTTATCTAGAATCGTTAGCTTGCCATTTGGCTCCATAATGGCACTCTTCACATCTTGAGTCGAATTCAAACCTTCCATTCTCAAATGGAGCATCAGCTGATCTGCTGTAACGCCTAGTTTTGCACAATTTTCCACATTCACCTTGCCATCTTTTATCAAAATTACTGGATTTCCAACAACGATAGATTTAATGTATTTATTATTAATCAAGAGTTTTACGACAATGACTACCAAAGACCAGATCAGCAAAATAATCAAAAAGGTTGAAATGGAAATCGAACTATTGTAAATCACACCACCGATAATGCCACCGAGGACAAAGTTTTGAATCTGATTTAACGGTGTGTTTGCTGAAAATTCATATTTTCCGAGAACGTTAATCTGTAAAATCGTCGCTAAAATTCCTAGGAAAAATTTGATACTTATCAACACGTACATATTCATCGGCTACTTTCCTCCATTAACGTAAACACGGTGGTCAATCACGTGTGTGCGCTCAAGTGTGTAAGAATTATTATCATCATTCAGATGAACAGTGTAGTCTTCCTTATTATAACGAACGATGATACCATCTTTTAAGGTTGTTGAATTGACTAAGACATCCTCAGGTTTTAAATCATTATCCGTAGCCACACTTTTGATGAATTTGACAAGAACTTGTGACTGCGAAAAATCATGGTTATTTTGCATGTAATCTTCAACTTGAATCCCCAGAAGAATGAACATCAACACCACGATACCAATACTAATATCGCGAAGACGCGTCTTCAGCCTATTTCGCATGTAGTGTAGACTTGTCAGCATCACAATAGCAAGCAAGACAATCAAAATCACAGACCTCAAAACCAGATTAAAAGACTGATGCTGCGTAATGTAATCTAAATTATAGAAATTCATCTCACGTCCTCCTAAAATCCTTTTCTTTAGCTTTTTTACCATTATACTATTTCTAACACCAAAAAACTCCCGAAAACATCGGGAGTTCATCGTCTATAAAAATTGATTAGCTCAATTCAGCAACGATTGCTTTGATTTGGTCTTTAGTGTGAACACCAGCGACTTGTTTCACAACTTCGCCATCTTTTTTGAAAAGCAATGTTGGGATTGACATGATACCAAATTTTTGAGCTGTTTCTGGGTTTTCATCAACATCGATTTTAACGATTTTAAGTTCGTCTTCGTCCATTTCTTCTGACAACTGTTCCAAGATTGGAGCTTGCATCAAACATGGACCACACCAAGTTGCCCAAAAGTCAACAAGGACAAGACCTTCATTTGTTTCTGCTTCGAATGTAGCATCAGTAATATTGTGTGCCATAATGTAATTACCTTGAACTCCCAGATGGACTGACTTGTTTTTCATGAAAAAACGGATACGAATCAGCCTAGCATCCCAAAGTTCTTTTTCCTTTTCTATTAGTTTATGAGCCTATTTTACGGGAAATTTACCATTTTGACAACTAATTGCTACGGAAAATGATTTTTTTGAAAGTCTTCTCATTTTCCTTATCTGGCATGCTCGTATGCTATAATAAAACTATTATTAGATAGAGGATTCTTATGAAAAATTACGCTGAATTTTATAACAAGCTAACAAAAACTTTTCAAGATAAACCAGCAGCTATTCGCAGCTTACAAGTTATCAACAGTTTATTAACCAAAGTTATGTATCTGGTTTACCCACTTCTTCTTATCCACCTTTTTATCAACACTCCTGACAAACTTCCTATTTTCATTCTTATCCCAGGGCTATCATTTATCTTGGTGTCACTTGGTCGCCACCTGCTTAATGCCCCACGTCCTTATGAGACTTGGAACATCACACCACTCATTCCTAAAGATACTAAGGGGCACTCTTTTCCAAGTCGTCATGTCTTTTCTGCTAGCATCATTAGCGTGGCTGTGCTGACACAATCAAGCTTTTTAGGTGTTATTTTACTGATTTTATCGCTTGTCATTGCTTTTTGTCGTGTGCTAGGTGGGGTTCACTACCCGCATGATGTTGCAGCTGGTTATCTTATCGGCCTTATCTGTGGATTCTTACTATTTCTTTTTTAGTTATCAACACAAAATCCCCAACTCAATCGAGCTGGGGATTTTTTTGAACAATAATTTTTTGCCTTAAAACTTATCCACTTATTTATCAACAGGATGCAGATTTTTAAGAGATAAATCCAAGATTTTAGCGGAGTGAGTAAGGGCACCACTTGAGACGTACTGAACGTCCAAGTCCAAGTAAGAAGCGACATTAGCCTTAGTCACATTACCAGAAATTTCAATTTCTGCTCTGCCTGCAATCAAAGCAACAGCTTCTTGCATTTGGTCATGGTCCATGTTATCAAGCATGATAATATCAGCACCCGCTTCAACTGCTTCTTTAACCATCTCAAGTGTTTCCACTTCAATTTCAATTTTGCGGACAGATGGTGCATAAGCTTTGGCAGCAAGAACAGCTTCTTTAACACCACCAGCAGCACCGATGTGATTATCTTTCAAAAGGACACCGTCAGACAAGTTGTAACGATGGTTTTTACCGCCACCGATTTTAACAGCGTATTTTTCAAAAATACGGTTATTAGGTGTGGTCTTACGTGAATCAAGAAGCGTGATTGGACTATCTTTTAGAAGCTCAGCCATTTCATGGGTGTAAGTGGCAATCCCACTCATGCGTTGCAGATAGTTCAGTGCTGTGCGTTCTCCTGAGAGGAGCACACGGATGTCACCGTAGACTGTGCCAAGCTTTTGTCCCGCCTTAACAGCGTCGCCATCTTTCACCAAAACGTCAAACTTTGTTTGTGGGTCAAGCAAATAAAAAACGCGCTCGAAAACAGGAAGTCCACAGATAATCCCATCTTCTTTACAAATCAAGTCAACTTGACCAGCTACATTTTCTGGCATGACACTGTTAGTTGACACGTCTTCGTTATTGATGTCTTCTGAAAGAGCGCTCAAAATCAACGGATCAACATTTAATTTTAGGGTAATTGGATCTAACATCATTATCCTTTCTCATATCTCACAACCATTAACCGATAACAGTTTCTAGTTGATTATTTTCTGTTAATTTTTCAACAACTATTTTTTTATAGTCGTCTGCCAAGATATCGTCATCTTGATAATCTAGCAAATCAAGCTCAGCCAAAGTTTTTGGAAGCACTGATACACTCTCATACTTAGCAACCAAGTCCTTAGCTGCACGTTTTGCAAAAACAAGACTTTCAAGAAGAGAATTACTTGCTAAACGGTTTTGACCGTGAACCCCATTACAAGCTGTTTCACCAACGGCATAAAGGAAGTCCATACTTGTCTTACTATGGTGATTAACCTTGATACCACCCATGAAATAATGCTGTGCTGGCACAACTGGAATACATTCTGTGAATGGGTCGTAACCAGCCTCACGACAGTGTGCCAAGATATTTGGGAAATGTTCTTCCAATTCTTTTTTCGGAATGGTACGCAAATCTTCCCAGACGTGGTCTGTCCCGTCTTTTTCCATTTGTTTTAAAATGGCTTGTGCTACCACATCACGCGGTTGCAATTCATCGACAAAACGATTCATATTTTTATCGTAAAGAAGAGCTCCTTCACCACGAACGGACTCAGAAATCAAGAATGAACGTTCTTTTGGATTTTCTTGGTAAAGGGTTGTTGGGTGAATTTGTACATAAGACATGTCCTTAAGCTCAATATCATGTTTTAGGGAAATAGCTAGCGCATCACCAGTCAAATGCTTGAAGTTAGTACTGTTTTTGTACAAACCACCTACACCACCACTGGCAAGTACAGTCACATCAGCTGTGATTTTTTGCAAATCACCATTTCCAAGACGGACCACACCACCATAACAACGGTTATCTTCTTCCAAGATATCAAGAAGACAAGTGTGTTCCATCAAGGTAATATTTGGACGTTTTTTGACCGCAGCTAACAGTCTACTTGTGATTTCTTTACCTGTAGTATCTTGGTAAAAAAGAATACGTTTATCAGAGTGAGCACCTTCACGAGTGAAAGCAAGGTTACCATTTTCATCACGTTGAAAATCAACACCGTAACCAATCAAATCTTTGATAACATCAGGTGATGACTTAATCATCAAATCAACAGAAACCTTGTCATTTTTGTAGTGACCAGCACGCAAAGTATCTTCAAAGAATGAGTCGTAATCTGAATCATCTTTTAACATACAGATACCACCTTGAGCTAAAAATGAATCACTGTGTTCTAATGTATCTTTAGAGATAATAGTAATTTGAAGTTCTTGTGGCAAATTAAGGGCCGTATAAAGTCCTGAACAACCACTACCGACAATAAGTACATTTGTTTTCATACAAACCTTCTTTTTTAACGATTGTTGAATAAACAATCCATTTGGCGAGTCAGATAAAAAAAGAAATCCTAGAATACCATCATCAACTGACCTAAGCATAAACTTCTCATTTTCTGTATGATATCAATGCGAGGCTTACTTAAATCAGTCTTTAGGAACTTTTTCAATCAACTCTTATCAATTAAAATCATACGACTTAGAACATATTTTACCACCAATCAAGACACCTGACAAGACACCTAACTAAAATTTATTTGCAGGTGTCTTGACACCTTCTTGACTCGGTACTATAATATATAACTAAGACAATCCTAGGAGGATCCCATAAACATATAATGAATACAAGAGAGATGCAAGACGAAATTTTACGTCTCAAAAAAGAAAAAGGGGTTTGTATTTTAGCACACGCCTACCAAAGTCACGACATTTGGGAAGTTGCCGATTTTGTAGGCGATTCTTTTGCTTTAAGTAAATATGCTGCCAAAGCACCACAAGATACCATCATGATGTGTGGGGTGCGCTTTATGGCAGAAACCGTTAAAGTTTTATCACCGGAAAAAACAGCTCTTCTAGCAAACCCAATGGCTGGTTGCCCAATGGCCGCTCAAATTGATAAAAAAATCGTTACTTGGCTAAAAGATGCTCACCCAGACTACACTACCGTTGCTTATATCAACACCACTTCAGAAGTGAAAACAATGGTCGATGTCTGCGTCACATCTTCTTCAGCTGTTAAAATTATCAACAACATTGACAACGATAAAATCCTTTTTGTCCCTGACCGCAATCTTGGGCAATGGGTCGCTGAACAATGTCCTGATAAGCAATTTGAATTTTTCAAAGGTGGTTGTCCGACACACATGCGCATGCGTAAACGCGATGTGCTCAGAGCACGTGAAGCTCACCCAAATGCTAAAGTACTGGTTCACCCAGAATGTCTAGCTGAGGTTACTGAGTTGGCAGATTTTGCTGGAAGTACTACAGAAATCATGGCTTACGCTAAAAATAGCACTGACAAAGAATTTATCATTGGTACTGAAAGCAGTATTGTTGAGCATTTACAATTTGAATGCCCTGATAAACGCTTCTACCTTCTATCAACTGAATGTGTTTGTCACAACATGAAAATGACAACTCTAGCTGATATTTACAACTGTTTACTTGGACGAGCAGGTGAAGAGATTGAGCTTGACGAAGACACTATCAAAGGTGCTCGTCATGCGATTGACCAAATGATCCTGCTTGGACAAAAATAAATTATTTGCATTTTCTACATACAAAAACTCTTCCCAATATGGGAAGAGTTTTTTATTTTCAGTTTCATTAACCTAAATTTGCAATGGTACATCCGCTGCCACCTGCGTTTTGTGGGGCATAGCCAAATGATTTGACGTGCTTGTTGCGACGAAGGTATTTTGTGACACCTTCACGGATAACACCTGTTCCGATACCGTGAATGATATCGACTTGAGCCATGTTGTTAAGCAAGGCTTGGTCGATAAATTCGTCCAATTCTTGCATGGCTTCTTCGTAGCGTTTGCCACGCAAATCAAGTCGCGCACGTGGTCCAGCAGATTTCTTGCTTTTCTTAACCACATGAACTTGTTTTTTCTTAGGTTTTTGCGCTTCTTCTTGAACTTTGACAAGGCTAAATTCGTCTTCTTTAAGCGTCATCTTAATGAGACCAACTTGCGCTTCCCATTTACCGTTTTTCGTTTGGTTAATCAAGGTTCCGCGTTGACCATAAGCTGTGACGATAATATCATCACCCACGCGCGGTGCACGCAATTTCTTAGCTTTCTTAAGAACTTTATTTTTCGATAAATCAACTTCAGGCGCCAATTTTTTCAACTGACTTTTAGCTTCAATAACTTCATGTGGTTTAAGGCTTGCTTTGTGGTGAAGATTTTTAAGGATTTCTTCACTTTCAGCCATGGCTTTATCCACAATTTCTTGTGCCTTAGCAGAAGCTTTTTCAAGTTCTTTATCTTTGGCATGTGAGAATTCGTTGTAAAGTTTCTTGACTGCACGATTGAATTTAAGGTTATCTTGTTCAACTTCTTTGATATGGTCAAGACGTTTACGACTTTCATGCGTTTGTTCTTCCAAACGTTCGATGATGCGGTTAACATCCGTATCAGAATCCGTCAAACGCTCTGCTTCATTGACAATCACTTCAGCAAGACCAAGTCGGCGGGCAATTTCAAATGCATTTGAGCGTCCTGGCACACCTTGCATGAAATGATAAGTCGGGCTCAAAGTCTCTGTGTCAAATTCCATGCTGGCATTTTCAACAAACTCTGTCTCGATACCGTAAGCTTTCAACTCAGGATAGTGGGTTGTCGCCATGGTTTTGACTTGCGTCAAACGCAAATGTTCCAAGATAGAAATGGCAAGACTTGCTCCTTCTTGTGGGTCAGTCCCTGCCCCCAATTCATCCACAAGAACCAAGCTATCTTTATCAGCTGCCGCCAAGATATCCACAATATTTGTCATATGGCTTGAGAATGTTGACAAGCTTTGCTCGATAGATTGTTCATCACCGATATCAGCAAAAATCTCATTGAAAACAGCCACTTTACTACCTTTGTCAGCAAGAATTGGTAGACCTGATTGCGCCATAAGCTGCGCTAATCCCAAAGTTTTCAACATGACGGTTTTACCACCAGTATTTGGACCAGTGATGACGATAACTGTCAATTCATCTAAGAAATGCAAGTCATTTGCGACTGGATTTGTCAACAGCGGGTGACGAGCTTGCAAGAGTTGCACAGTTTTATCTGTGGATAACTGCGGGACAACTGCTTTATTTTCTTGCATGAAGAGGAATTTTGCACGCACAAAATCCAAATGCCCCAAAACCCAAGCATTATTTCGAATAATATTAGTATGAGGGCGAAGCATATTTGACAATTCGCGTAAAATACGAGCCATTTCATGGCGTTCATCTGCGCGTAATTGTGTGATTTCTTCATTTAATTGCACCACAGCACGCGGCTCAATATAAACCGTACTTCCTGATGCTGAGATATCATGCACAACCCCTGAAATGCGATTGCGGTAGCTATTTTTCACCGGCAAAACCGCACGTCCATTACGGCTAGCAATCAAAGTCTCTGTCAAATGGTCAGCTTGCTTTTTCAAAATGTCCTGCAAGACTTGACGAACTCTGCTTTCATCATGATTGATTTGACGACGAATTCGGTCTAATTCATGACTTGCAAAATTCTCAATAAATCCACCATCGTTAATGGCTTGTAAACTTCCTTGCAGACTTGGCAAAAGTTCAATTTTCTCAAAAAGAGTATTTAAAGCCGTCAAGTTAACATTTTCCAAATCATTATAGAAATGCTTAACTTCTGCTGATACTTGCAAGATTTTCTTAATATCAATAATCTCTGAAACATTGACATCCGCATCTAATTCCAAGCGGCGCATGCTTTCAGAAATATCACGTAAACTGCCTAAACCAAAGCCATGTTGCTCAACAAAAATCTGCTCCATATCTGACATTTCAGCAAAAGAACGTGAGATACGGTCAGAATCTGTCATTGGAGCAAGCTTACGCAATTCATCTTGCCCTTGTTCAGTTTGTAAATAGCCAGCAAAAAGTTGCTTGACCTTATCAAATTCTAACTGTTCTAAAATTCTGTTATTCATATCACTATTATACCAAAACTTACCTTATTCTAGTGCTCTTTTAGCACGCTCATGTTCATACAAAAATAAGGGCTAAACGCCCTTCTTCTTATCCTAAAATGGCTGTTACCCAAAGTGCCTTAATAACACCTGTCAATGGTTGGAAATAATTAATAATCAAACGTGCAATCCAGCTGCTTGAGAGAAGATTTTGAACCATTGACATTGGGACTGTTGCAAGTAATGTCAAGACTAAACCGAAAAAGACTAGCGCTACCAAAACGGCTAAAACACCGCTAAAACAATTAAGCTTGACACTATCAAAATGGTGAACTGGTGCCAAATGCACCAAAATCCCTATAAAACGAAAGATGGCATAAACCAGCATGTAAATAGCTGTGAAAGCCACCCCAGCATAATAAACTCTATCTAAATCAAAAATATTAACGTCCGTGAAGAAATTCATGCTGGCACCTTGCCCTGCATTTGAGTAAGGAATCCATAAAGTAATCTCTTCAGACAATGCTTGATAAAAGCGGCTAGCCACGACTAATGACACAATACTTGCTACAAAATAATAAGCTTGCAAGATAATGCCACGTGAATAGCCAATGTAAAAATGCCAAGCTAAAATCAGCAAAATAAAAACTGATAACATATATTATTCCTCATCAGAATCAGATTTGCTGGCTTTCTCCTTAATATCGTCAATCGCCTCAGAACGGAGAGCCGTCAATTCTTTTTCCATTTTTTCAACTTCAATCTCACGACTAAGCTGAGTTGAAAGCGAATTGAGAGCCATCAAAATAGCAATCGTTTCATTATCAGCTTGTGGTAATTTTTCTTTGATTGTATTATATTTTTCTTTGGCTACACGCTCAACTTCCTCCATAAAGAGGTTATCCTTATCTGTTGTCAATGTGAGCGACTTTTCTCCAAAGACGAATTTATAACGATTTTTGCTTTCCATATAGTCACCTCCTTGACATTATACCTTAAAATAAACATTTCGTAAAATGAAAGCGTGAAAATCCCAGTTTCAACAGGCTATTTTGCCACCTTGTCATCTTTTTATGTTACAATAAAATTATGAATACAATTGTTATGAAACTAGGGAAAACTGACTTGCAAAACCTCACTAAAACACTGGCTGGCAAACAAGTCGCAAACAATAATCCCTACGTCACTTTTGCCGCAAAAGTAAATGGCGTCACAGTGCTTGTGTACACCTCTGGTAAAGTCGTTTTTCAGGGAAATGCTGCACAAGAAATCGCAAGCCAATTTGGCTATCAAGCGTCAGAAGACACACAAGATACTAAGGCTGGTCAAGCCATGCCTTTAATCGGCTCAGATGAAGTTGGCAACGGTTCTTACTTTGGTGGCTTAGCGGTTGTTGCTAGTTTTGTAACTCCTGATGACCACGCGCTTTTAAAGAAACTTGGTGTCGATGATTCTAAGAATTTAACAGATAGCAAAATTCGCCAAATCACCCCAATCTTAGAAGAGAAAATCAAGCATAAAGCTCTGCTATTGTCCCCTCAAAAATACAACCAAGTCGTCGGAAAAGGCAAGATGCATAACGCTGTCTCTGTCAAGGTTGCACTTCATAACCAAGCCATTTATCTGCTGCTGCAAGATGGTGTAAAACCTGAAAAAATCGTGATTGATGCGTTTACAAGCCGTCAAAATTACGAAAAATACCTCAAAAATGAGGTAAATCACTTTGATAATCCTCTAACGCTAGAAGAAAAGGCTGAAGGAAAATACCTAGCTGTCGCAGTTAGTTCCATTATCGCCCGTAACCTTTTCTTAGAGAATTTAGATAAGCTAAGCCAAGAAGTACAGTACAAACTCCCAAGTGGTGCTGGTAGCAAATCTGATAAAGTAGCTAGTCAAATTTTAGCAGCTTACGGCATGCCTGGTTTAGAACACACTGCAAAGCTCCACTTTGCAAACACCCAAAAAGCACAAAATTTATTAAAAAAATAACATCGAGGAACCAATTATGAAACAATTCATCAAAGAATGGGGACCCTTTATCCTCTTTTTCATCGCTCTTGGTCTTGTTCGTCTTTTCCTTATCCAGCCTGTGAGTGTTGACGGTCATTCTATGGACCCTACACTGGCTGATGGAGAACGCCTAATCGTTCTAAGAACTGCCAAAATTGATCGCTTTGATATTGTTGTAGCTAAGGAAAAAGAAGGCAACAAAACCAAAGAAATCGTTAAACGTGTTATCGGACTCCCAGGTGACACCATTACCTATAAAGATGATGTTCTTTACGTCAACGGTAAAAAGACAAGTGAACCTTACCTGGACAAGTACCAAAAAGCTTTTGAAGATGATGATTTACAAGACATTTACTCTTACAACACCTTATTCCAACAACTAGCTGAAAACTCTGATGCCTTCACCACTGCTAAAGACGGCAGCACTGAATTTACCGTCAAAGTTCCAAAAAATCAGTATTTCTTGCTTGGAGATGACCGCATCGTTTCAAAAGACAGCCGTGAAGTTGGTTCCTTCAAAAAATCAGCTATCGTCGGCGAAGTCAAATTCCGCTTCTGGCCACTCTCAAAAATTGGAGGCGTCAACTAAATTCAACGAAGACTTAACTCACACGAGTTAGGTCTTTTTAATGCGATGTTTGTCTATCACATTGGCGAATGATATAATAAAGCCACTATAACAATCAAGTAAGGATGACTTATGGAATACTTCTTTTCTGGCACTATTGACCGTATTATTTTTGAAAATGCCAGTAACTTCTTTAAAATCATATTACTCGAAATCGAAGATACCGATTCTGACTTTGATGATTTTGAAATTATTGTCACAGGAACCATTGCTGATGTCATCGAAGGTGAAAATTACACCTTCTGGGGAGAATTAACCCAGCATCCAAAATATGGTGAACAGCTAAAAGTTACCCGATACGAGCGAACAAAACCAACGTCTTCTGGACTCATCAAGTACTTTTCAAGCGACCACTTTAAAGGCATCGGTAAAAAGACAGCTGAGAAAATTGTCCAACTCTATGGTGATGATACGATTGATAAAATTCTAGAAGACCCAAGTAAGCTCGAGAGTATTTCAGGACTATCTAAAGAAAATCGTGACAATTTTGTTGCCAAATTAAAGCTCAACTACGGAACTGAGCAAATCCTCTCAAAACTTGCCGAATACGGCTTAACCAATCGTGTGGCTATTGATATTTTCAATCATTATAAGGAAGAAAGTTTAGAGATTATCCAAGAAAATCCTTATCAACTGGTCGAAGATATTCAAGGTATCGGCTTTAAAATTGCGGACCAGCTCGCCGAACAATTGGGGATTGAGGCAGATGCACCGCAGCGTTTTCGTGCCGCACTCGTTCATAGCTTATTTGAAACCTCGGTTGAAAATGGGGATACTTACGTTGAGGCGCGTGATTTACTAGAAAATGCTATTACCATTTTGGAAGAAGCCCGCCAAATTGAGCTAGACCCTGCTGCTGTTGCTAAGGAATTATCTACGCTTATCGCTGAAGACAAGGTGCAAAACATCGGCACAAAAATCTTTGATAACACACTGTTTTATGCCGAAGCTGGTATCAAGAAAAATCTAACACGCATCCTTGATACTCCATTAACTAAACAATTTTCAGACCAAGACTTACAAGAAGAAATTGAAGACATCGAAGACGCCTTTGGCATTTCTTATGACGCTGTCCAAAAAAATGCCATTAAAGAAGCTCTTCAAAGCAAAGTTTTCATTCTAACTGGTGGACCAGGGACTGGTAAAACAACTGTTATTAACTGTTTGATTGCTGCTTATGCTGATTTACACGGCATTGATTTAGAGAAGAAGGATATCCCAATTGTTCTTGCTGCACCAACAGGTCGCGCGGCACGTCGCATGAACGAATTAACTGGGCTTCCAAGTGCAACCATCCACCGTCATCTTGGCTTAAACGGCGACAATGATTATCAAGCCATGGATGATTATTTAGACTGTGATTTGATTATCATCGATGAATTTTCAATGGTAGATACTTGGCTAGCCAATCAGCTCTTTAGCTCCATTTCATCAAATACTCAAGTCATTATCGTTGGTGATAGCGACCAACTTCCATCCGTTGGCCCTGGGCAAGTGCTAGCTGATTTACTTAAAATCAAAACACTGCCGCAAATAGCACTGACAAAAATCTTTAGGCAATCTGAAGACTCAACCATTGTCACACTGGCTAATCAGATGAGACAAGGCGTCTTGCCAGCTGATTTTACCCAGAAAAAAGCGGACCGTTCTTACTTTGAAGCTGGTGCCCAGTATATTCCTGAGATGATTCCGAAAATTGTCAGCGCAGCTATTAAAAGCGGCATTAGCCCTCAAGAAATTCAAATTCTTGCGCCTATGTACCGTGGTGCTGCCGGCATTAACCGCCTCAATACAATCATTCAAGATTTGCTTAATCCACTCGGTGACCAATTATCATTTGCCTTTGGTGATATGAATTTCCGTAAAGGGGACAAAGTTCTTCATTTGATTAATGACGCCGAACTCAATGTCTTTAACGGTGATATCGGCTATATCACAGACTTGATTCCTGCCAAATACACAGAATCCAAACAAGATGAACTCTACATGTCTTTTGATGGGACAGAAGTGATTTACCCTCGTAACGAATGGCACAAAATCACGCTTGCCTACGCCATGTCCATCCACAAATCACAAGGGAGTGAATTCCAAGTAGTTATTCTGCCAATCACGCGCCAAAGTCGTCGTCTTCTACAACGCAATCTGATTTACACAGCTATTACCCGCTCTAAAAGCAAATTGGTCATGTTGGGAGAAATTGCTGCCTTTGACTACGCCATAAAAAACGAAGGTTCAAAACGCAAGACTTACCTCGTCCAACGCTTCACAGCAAATCCAGAAGAACTTGACAACTCAGAAACGATAGAAAATCCAGCCGAGGCAGAAGAAAGCAAAAATGAGCCAGATAAAGCAACTTCTTCTGCTCACGTTGAAGAAGAAAATTCCGAAAAAGTTGTTCAACTTAGCCTTGATTTTGACGAAGACAAACCAGATAACGTCAAAGAATACCGTCTAACAGAAGAAAATCTTCCATTTATTGATCCAATGATTGGTATCACTCAAGAAGATATCGAACAATTTTTCAAAAAATAAAAAGAAAAAACTAGGTTAATTTTGTACTAAATTCCTAGTTTTTCTTATGCATTTATTTTGTATAAATATAAATTTTCAGATGATAGAATAGCTTTACACTTAAAACATTTAGAGGCTTAAAACGATTTAATCCTTGAAACTAAAGGGTTTCTTGATATAACATCTCTTGACAGAAAAGTGTTTACATATAAGGAAATTGTGTTATAATATCTGTACTATCATAATAGGATTACCATTGTTTTTAGGAGGTTTGAAATGGTTTCTTATGAAAAAATTCGTCAATCTTTGCGTTCTTGGACGCTTTTTATCGCTTGGGTAAATGTTCTTGCTGCGCTAAGCAAAGTTTGGAGTGTTATTAGCCATTATATCGTCGTTAATAACCTTGATAAGTTTAAAGGACAACTTGATGCTGAGAAATTCCGAATTCTTGAAGCTTCTACCAATGTTGGCATTGTTATCATTGCAGTTATTGCTCTTGTTGTTAACATCATTGTAGCTGTTTTAGCATTCAAAAACTTATCAAAAATCAAAGACAATGCTCCAAGTTTATCACCTTACCGCATTGCCTTGATTTATACTGTTGTTTACAATCTTGCAAGCTTTGCCTTGAGTGTATATCTTAATATTCCACTTTCACCATTCAATATCGTTTTGCCACTTGTCTTTTTGGGGCTTTATGCTTATGTGTACAACAAAGCGGCACAGCTTTTAGGTAAAGAAGACGATGAGACTGATTCTGAAAGTGTTAATCAATAACTTTTAAGAAATCAAATACCGTCTCAGAACTTGAGCTAAGACGGTATTTTAATTTTTAAAAGAGATTTAATGGACGAATATTATCTTCTAATCCCGTGATAGTAACCCCAAGAAGACGCACACCAGATTTTGATTCTTCTAAGCTGTCAAATATCGCATGAGCAGCTTGGTCAATCACCTCAAAATCATTGGTGACATCATCTAGTGTTTTACGCTTGGTTAAAGTCGAAAAATCCGCGTATCGAACCTTCAAAACGACAGTGCGACCAACTTTATTATTTCGCATTAAGCTGTCCACAACTCGACGTGTATTTTTTGAAATCTCCGACTTAATATCAGCATCCTCGTACAGTAATTTACTGTAGGTACGTTCACTCCCAATAGATTTTCGAATACGATTGGGTCTGACTGGTGAATTTGAAATACCTCGCGCTTTACGGTACAAATCATAACCAAAGCGCCCGAAATGATCAATCAAGGTCATCTCTGGTATTTCTAATAAATCCGCCCCCGTAAAAACACCCATTTGATGCAGTTTTTCAACTGATTTTTTACCAACACCATGAAATTTTTCAATTGGTAATTTTTTCAAGAAATCCTGCGCATCTTCTGGCAATACTAAGGTTAAACCTTTCGGTTTATCATAATCCGAAGCTAGTTTAGCTAGAAATTTGTTATAAGAGACACCAGCTGAACAAGTCAGGTGAACTTCTTGCCAAATATCATATTGAATCATTTTAGCGATTTTAATCGCTGACTTGATGCCGCGTTTATTTTCAGTCACATCCAAGTAAGCCTCATCAATCGACATGGGCTCAACAAGATCGGTGTAACGTCTGAAAATCTCACGAATTTGCATTCCGATTTCTCGGTATTTCTGATAATTTCCAGAAATAAAAATAGCCTGTGGACAACGTTCGTAAGCTTCTTTTGAAGACATGGCCGAATGAACGCCAAATTTTCTGGCTTCATAGTTACATGTCGATACGA
The DNA here is from genome assembly GCF_900108865.1 of Streptococcus sp. 45. Taxonomy (NCBI): domain Bacteria; kingdom Bacillati; phylum Bacillota; class Bacilli; order Lactobacillales; family Streptococcaceae; genus Streptococcus; species Streptococcus sp. 45. The sequence goes on from NZ_FNXZ01000001.1 coordinate 723,422, forward strand.
CGCCTCGTCCACCTGTCTTACGCGGATCAGAGCCGATAATCACAGGCTTTCCTTTGAGGTCTGGATTATCCCTTTCTTCCACTGATGCAAAAAAGGCATCCATATCAATGTGAATAATTTTTCGAGAAGTGTCATTAATTAATGGAAAAATAAGCATCATCCAGTCCTTTCTGACTCTATTATAACAATTTTCATTGCTTTCAAGCAAAACTTACAAATTTCTAGTACAGTTACCCGAGTTTCTGAAACTGTACTAGAAAAGATTCTTGTTTTTTCCAATTTTTTCGCTTGGGAAAACGCTTCCTTTGTGCTAAACTTATACTTGTAAATGTAACAGATGACTTGTTACTAGAATTTAAGGAGAAATCTCATTATGGCGACTGTTAAAACAAATGCAGATGTTTTTGAAAAAGCCTGGGAAGGCTTTAAAGGTACTGACTGGAAAGAAAAAGCCAGCGTTTCTCGCTTCGTTCAAGCTAACTACACACCATATGATGGTGATGAAAGCTTCTTAGCACCAGCTACTGAACGCTCTCTTAAAATCAAGAAAATCATTGAAGACACTAAAGCTAAATACGAAGCAACTCGTTTCCCAATGGACACTCGTCCAACATCAATCGCAGATATTCCTGCCGGCTATATTTCAAAAGACGATGAATTAATCTACGGTATTCAAAATGATGAGTTGTTCAAATTGAATTTCATGCCAAAAGGTGGTATCCGTATGGCAGAAACAGCACTTAAAGAACATGGTTATGAACCAGATCCTGCTGTTCATGAAATTTTCACAAAATACACTACTACAGTAAATGACGGAATTTTCCGCGCTTATACATCTAATATCCGCCGTGCCCGTCACGCTCACACAGTAACTGGTCTTCCAGATGCTTACTCACGTGGACGTATCATCGGTGTTTATGCTCGTCTTGCTCTTTATGGTGCAGACTACTTGATGCAAGAAAAAGTTAACGACTGGAACGCTATCACTGAAATCGACGAAGAATCTATTCGTCTGCGCGAAGAAGTTAACATGCAATACCAAGCTCTTGGTGAAGTTGTTAAACTTGGTGACCTTTACGGTGTTGATGTCCGTAAACCAGCTATGAACGTTAAAGAAGCTATCCAATGGGTAAACATCGCCTTCATGGCCGTATGTCGTGTTATCAACGGTGCTGCTACTTCTCTTGGACGTGTGCCAATCGTTCTTGATATCTTTGCTGAACGTGACCTTGCTCGTGGTACTTTCACAGAATCAGAAATCCAAGAATTTGTCGATGACTTTGTCTTGAAACTTCGTACTGTAAAATTTGCTCGTACTAAAGCTTACGACGAACTTTACTCTGGTGACCCAACATTCATCACTACATCTATGGCTGGTATGGGTGCTGACGGTCGTCACCGTGTTACTAAAATGGACTACCGTTTCTTGCACACACTTGACAACATCGGTAACGCTCCAGAACCAAACTTGACAGTTCTTTGGACTGATAAATTGCCATATTCATTCCGTCGCTACTGTATGAAAATGTCACACAAACACTCTTCAATCCAATACGAAGGTGTAACAACAATGGCTAAAGACGGTTATGGTGAAATGTCATGTATCTCATGTTGTGTATCACCACTTGACCCAGAAAACGAAGAACAACGTCACAACATCCAATACTTTGGTGCTCGTGTAAACGTCCTTAAAGCCCTTCTTACTGGTTTGAACGGTGGTTACGATGATGTTCACAAAGACTACAAAGTATTTGACATCGAGCCAGTTCGTGACGAAATCCTTGATTTCGAAACTGTTAAAGCTAACTTTGAAAAATCTCTTGATTGGTTGACTTCAACTTACGTAGATGCTCTTAATATCATTCACTACATGACTGATAAATACAACTACGAAGCTGTTCAAATGGCATTCTTGCCAACTAAACAACGTGCCAACATGGGATTCGGTATCTGTGGTTTCGCTAATACTGTTGATACATTGTCAGCAATCAAGTACGCTACTGTTAAACCAATCCGTGATGAAGATGGCTACATCTACGATTACGAAACAACTGGTGATTTCCCTCGTTGGGGTGAAGATGACCCTCGTTCAAACGAATTGGCTGAATGGTTGGTAGAAGCATACACTACTCGTCTTCGTAGCCACAAACTTTACAAAAATGCTGAAGCTACTGTATCACTTCTTACAATCACTTCAAACGTTGCTTACTCTAAACAAACTGGTAACTCTCCAGTTCACAAAGGTGTTTACCTTAACGAAGATGGTACCGTAAACCTTTCTAAACTTGAATTCTTCTCACCAGGTGCTAACCCATCTAACAAAGCTCGTGGTGGTTGGTTACAAAACTTGAACTCTCTTGCAAGCCTTGACTTCTCATATGCTGCAGATGGTATCTCACTTACAACTCAAGTTTCTCCACGCGCTCTTGGTAAGACATTTGATGAACAAGTTGATAACTTGGTAACTATCCTTGATGGTTACTTCGAAAACGGTGGACAACACGTTAACTTGAACGTCATGGACCTTAAAGATGTTTATGACAAGATTATGAATGGTGAAGATGTTATCGTTCGTATCTCAGGTTACTGTGTAAACACTAAATACCTTACAAAAGAACAAAAGACAGAATTGACACAACGCGTCTTCCACGAAGTTCTTTCAATGGATGACGTTGCTGAAACTGTTGCTGCTAAATAATAAATATCGAAAAAGACTTTGTCAGTTGACAGAGTCTTTTTTTGTCCTTAAAATAGAGCTATGAAAATCAAACAAACCAGAAACACACTTTCAGATACCTACTTGGATGCCATGAAAATCCGTCAAATCGTTTTTGTAAAAGGACAAGGTGTTCCTTTATCTCTTGAAATTGATGAAAACGAAGCTTATTGCCTGCATTTTGTTCTTTATAATGACTTAGGAAATGCTGTCGCTACTTGCCGTATTTTGCCAAATCAAGACCACAGCAAAGCCACCTTGCAGCGTATGGCTGTTCTTCCCGACCAACAAGGAAAGCATTTTGGAAAACACCTTCTAGAAGAGGTCATCACTTTTTGTAAACAGCAAGGCTTTAAAGAAATAATTCTCCATGCGCAATTAACCGCAAAAGGCTTTTACGATAAACTTGGCTTTACTCCTTTTGGTGAAGAATTTGAAGAAGCAGGCATCCAACATATCAGCATGATGAAAACTTTATAAAATAAAAAAGCACTCCTGACCAAAAGTCAAGAGTGTTTATTTTTCACTGTTTAGAGATGAATAGTATATCTGACTGCTTAGAACTATTCTTTTCCTCTTAAGCGACGGAACTTAGCCTTAATGGCTTCTGCAATATCATTACCCTGTTCTTTTAAATGATTGACACGACGTTCATTCATGTCTTCTTGAACTTTATCAAAAAGTTCATCTTGAACTTGACCTGCAAGTTCAACTTCGCGAGCAAGGGCAACAGCATCCCAACGCATAATATTAGTCTTATAAGGAGCAAAGACATGGTTCAATATACTTTCGTCCTCTTCATGCACCAAAGCAATAACAGCAACATCGCCATCAAGTAGCTTAGTTGTCACTTCTTCAATCAAGCTATTGTCAGTAGCATCTGTCATACTACCACTCGCAGCACCAGCAAGACTTCCGATACCGTAGCCGATAATAACACCAATCGGTCCGCTCAAGATACCAATCAAACCACCGACAATGCCACCAATCGTTGCATATTCATGGCTGGTATCATCAAAATCAACAGAATCTTTGATTGTAATTTTACCATCTTCGTTCTTGACCAAGGCGATTTGTGCGATTTGGGTGTGGCTGTCTTGCTTGAAAGCTTTTAATTCTGAAAATGCTTGATAAGCTTCACTTTCAACATTGAAAACAACAGTAAGTACATCTGCCATAACCTTGTCCTCCTTTTCTCTAGTTACCTTCATTATAGCACTTTCACACTAAAAAAGCTGAGAAAAAGTAAAACGTTTTCACAAAAATAGCAATCTTTTTAAAAATTTTCCTGAATCCAGTTAGAAATTTTCTGACGTTCTTTAATCCAAAGCGGACGGTCATCGTAAGAATAGGTCCTATTAGTTAAAAAAATAGCCGCTTTTTGCTCTTTATGGTTAATAGCCACATAAGTCCCCGTATAACCCGTGTGGTCTAGCCAATCTCCTTCTTTATTCCAAGCAAGTGAACGTTCCTTATTAGCATGACTAAAGTTTTGCCAAATATCACGCGCAAAATCATCCGTCAGATAATGCTGACACAGCTTTTCAAGGTCAGCTAGATTAGAAAATAGCCCAGCTGAGCCAGCGTGATTTTTAAGCACCTTAGCTTTAGGGTCATGGACAACTCCGTCAGAAATCCCTGCTACCGTTGGCACAGCACCTTTAAACGGTCCAAAACCTGTCTTAGTCATGTCAAAAGGTTCAAAGACAGTTTCTTTGAAAATCTCATCTAAAGATTTCCCAAAAATACCTTCTAACATGAAACCAAGCAATAAAAAGTTAATATCTGTGTACAAGAAATCTTTTTTATCTTCTACTGTAATGTGATTAATAGCCTCTTTTAACTCCTTGGCATTAAGTGCATCACGATTCGGAATAAAAGGATTAATTCCACTGCTATGTGTTAAGAGCTGGCGAAGCGTCAGTTTTTCCTCATGAAAATCAGGATAATACTGCTTAAGCGGTGCATCAATATCTAACTTTCCTTCACGGACAAGTGAAATAACAACCGTTCCGACACCAACCACCTTAGATACAGAGGCCAGATCATAAACTAAACCAGAAACAACAGGAGTCTTACCATCAATCGTTCCAATATAATGCTCATTCCATTGATTGTCTTTAAAAAGAGCTAAACTAGCTCCATGATAAATATTGCGATCGATTTGATTATTGATAATGTCTAGCAAATCTGTCATTTGATAAACCAAATTTCAACTTGACTAGGATCCGAAAGAACCAAAACACTTTCTTTTTTATCTAAATAGATAGATTGTCCTTTAGCCTCTAAATAATCAGCCAAAGCTTTAAGATCGTAGTTCTTAGGAACCTTAAATTCTAGGATTTCCAAATCCCATGTTTTTTGAGGGTCAACAGTTAAATCTGCTCCATTTCCTTGTTCAAACTGAAGATCTAACGGCAATTTACCACCGAATACGGTTTGATAGAAGGCTTGTGTGCCAGCTTTGTCAGCAACATTAAGTGTTAAACTTTCAAAATGGAACTCAGAAACTTCTTTTAAATCATCATTTTCAGGAAATGTTTTGTTCTCAATTTCTCTTAATTCATGGATGTTATCTTCTGAATGCAAGAGGAAAAGGTCACCTTCTGGAGATACTGTCTCAAAAGCATATCCACGTTTACCTTTGAAAAGTCGTTCCACATCGATACCATTTCCTAAAATAGCTTCAATTTCATTTGCTTTAGGGATTTTAACAACGATTTTATTGATTTTCTTATCGCCTTGAACTGCACGTGTATCAGGTGCTGGTGATTCTTCAATAACGAAACGAGCATTTCGTTGTTTTGTTGAAAATACAGCAATAGCATTTTCTTCATTCACTAACTTAAAGCCTAATTTTTGATAAAAATCGATGTTATGATCACGATTGTTGATACGTAAAACGGGATGCCTAAACGTGACTCCGTTAAATAAAGTCATAATTATCTCCTCACAGTGTTTTTTGTTAGATTATGTTGTACAAGTTCTTACAAAAATAAGGACCGGGTCTTTTCTATTTTAGAAAAAAATAGTCAGTTTGACAAGAAATTATGCTCTCCAAGCTTAATAAAAAAGAACCCGAAGGTTCTTTTCTGGTTTATTATCTGGTTATCTTATAGGTATAAGAATTTGAACAAGGCAACTGCAGCAATACCAGCAAGGATTGGAGCTACAACTGGTACCCATGAATACCACCATTTAGAATCGCCTTTGTGTTCACCAAGAATTGATTTTGGAAGCAAAGCATGGACGATACGTGGACCAAGGTCACGTGCAGGGTTAAGACCAGGACCTGTAGGACCACCAAGTGAAGTTACAAGTGTCATAACAAGGAATCCGATACCCATGTGAGCAACAGCAAGTGAACCCGTAGTGTAAGGAGCAACTTGAGTTGCAGCTGTTGAAGCATCATAACCTGCAGCAGTCAATTGAGAAATCAATTGTGCACCAAAGTAGTTTTTAGTAAGAGCCATTGCACCAAAGAAAAGTACAAATGATCCAAGGAACTCGTTCAAGAAACCATTAACCCATGCAGCTTTGTGAGTTTCTTTTGTACCATCGTCAACAGCTGAGATAGTTGAGAATGAACCAAGGATAGCATTTGGGTTTTCAGTTTGAAGGTAGTATGGTTTGTGAACCATAACAACAAGCAATTGACCAAACATTGCACCAAGTACTTGAGCGATAATATATTGAGCAACGTGTGACCATTCAAACATACCTGAAACTGCAAGTGCAATTGTGAAAGCAGGGTTGATGTGGTTACCTGAAACGTTACCAAACATAAGAGCTGGCATCATAACACCAAAACCATAACCAAGAGCGATGATAACCCAACCTGAGTTGTGTCCTTTTGTACCTTTAAGATCAACGTTTGCAACAGCACCGTTACCAAGGATGATAAGAAGAGCTGTTCCAATAAATTCTGTGATGTATTTCACAGTCCATGAAAAGTCCATGTCTTTTTGTTTCCTCCAAAAAAAATATAGTTTAGACAACTAACATTTTATCAAGTATAATAGATAATGTAAAGGTTATCTGTAAAATTAAAACGTTTACTTTTAGAAGGAGAAATTTTCATGAAATATAACCAATTCTCTTACATACCAAGGCCTGCCGATGCTTGTGAACAAGAATTACAAGCTCTTGGATTTGAGCTTAACAAACATCAATCTGATAAAGAGACACTGGAGCACTTCTGTCGTAAGATTTTCTTTAATTATAAAGACACGGATTACCCACTTCACAATCTTATTGCAGATTTTGAGACAGATTTACTGACATTTTTCAAATCTGATCGTCCTCTAACGGCAGATATTTTTTATACCATCGCCCTTCAATTACTCGGATTCACACCACACGTTGATTTTACAGATACAACTGACTTTTTAGAGAAAATCGATTTTCCAATCAATTATCAAAAAGGACACGTTATTGAGGCCCTTTACCACCTCCTTGTTAGCCGCCAAAAAGGCGGAATGACTTTACTTGATGATTTAATCAGTAAAGGTCTGATTCCAGTTGATAATGATTATCATTTCTTCAACGGCAAATCTTTAGCGACCTTTGATACGAATGACTTGATTCGTGAAGTTGTCTACGTTCAATCTCCTCTTGATACCGATCAAGATGGACAATTGGATTTGATTAAAGTCAATATCATTCGACCAAATACCAAACATCACGTGCCAACCATGATGACAGCGAGTCCTTACCACGAAGGGACAAATGGCGTTGCTAACGACAAGAAACTTTACAAAATGGAAGGCGACTTAGCCATCAAATCTGCTGGTAAAATCAGTGTGGAGACACGTGACTTCGAGCCACTTGAAACTCCTGAGCTAGACCTTCCAGTCGGTGATGCTGAAGAAAGTTTTAGCTTTATCGATCCTTATACCTTGAATGACTATTTCTTAGCTCGTGGATTTGCTAATATCTACGTTTCTGGTGTGGGAACCGCTGGCTCAAATGGCTTTATGACAAGTGGTGACTACGCTCAGGTAGAAAGTTTTAAAGCTGTTATTGATTGGTTAAATGGCAGAGCAATCGCCTTTTCTAGCCATCGTCGTGATCAAAAAGTGCTAGCTGATTGGTCGAATGGTTTAGTTTGTACCACTGGTAAATCTTATCTTGGAACTATGTCAACTGCCCTTGCCACAACCGGCGTTGAAGGACTAAAAGTCATCATTGCCGAATCAGCTATTTCATCTTGGTATGACTACTACCGTGAAAATGGTCTTGTCTGCAGCCCTGGTGGTTACCCTGGTGAAGACCTCGATGTCCTTACCGAATTGACTTACTCACGTAATTTGCTTTCTGGTGATTATCTCCGTAACAACGCACACTATCAAGAACTTTTAGATGAACAATCTTCAGAACTTGATCGTACTTCTGGCGATTACAACCAATTCTGGCATGACCGCAACTATCTTCCACACGCTGATAAAGTTAAAGCTACTTGTGTTTACACACACGGTCTTCAAGACTGGAACGTTAAACCACGTCACATTTTTAACATTTTTAACGCATTGCCAAGCTCTGTTGAAAAGCATGCCTTCCTTCACAATGGAGAACATGTCTACATGCACAACTGGCAATCTATTGATTTTCGTGAAAGCATGAATGCTTTGCTCTCTCAAAAACTCTTAGGTCAAGATAATCACTTTGATTTACCAACTTTGATTTGGCAAGATAATAGTCAAGAACAAACTTGGACAAGCAGCTTAACACAATTTGGTAGTGCTAACCAAGAAACATTGCCTCTTGGAAAAGACCTTCAAATCATTGATAACCATTATGGTAAAGATGACTTTGAACGTTATAGTAAAAACTTCCGCACATTCAAGAGTGACTTATTTGCAGGAAAAGCAAATAACATTTGCCTTGATATTCCAGTTAACCAAGATTATCAAATCAATGGTCAGGTAACATTACATTTGACACTTAAATCAAGTGAAAATAAAGGTCTCTTGTCAGCACAAGTTTTAGACTATGGTCAGAAGAAACGCTTCAAAGATGTTCCAACCAATCGAGCTCTACATGCTATCGATAACGGCCGCAACTTCTCACGTGAAGCACTTAAAGAATTACCATTTGTCAAAACACAAGAACGTGTCATCACAAAAGGTGTTCTCAATCTTCAAAACCGAAATGATTTGCTAACAGTTGAAGACATCAAACCAAATGAATGGATGACACTTGATTTCACTCTCCAACCAAGCATCTATAAACTTAAAAAAGGTGATAATTTACGTGTCCTTCTCTACACTACAGACTTTGAACACACTATCCGCGACAATAGCAATTATATTTTAACCGTTGATTTAGACCAATCAAGCATTAGTCTTCCGGTAGAAAAATAATTATAAAAAGGTTGAACCCTAGGTTCAACCTTTTTTATTTATGAAATGTTAGTAACATCTGTGTTCCAATATTTTCCTGACTTCTGACTTGGATAGTAGCCTCATGAAGTTTTAAAGCATGTTTGACAATAGACAAACCAAGACCAGTTCCACCAACTTTTCTTGAGCGACTTTTATCAACACGATAGAAGCGTTCAAAAATCCGTTCTTGTTCTTCTTTTGGAATTCCAAGACCAGTATCCTTAATAGCTAAGAAAACGTGTTTTTTATCCGATGTTATTGTAACTTCGACGCTTCCTTTATCACGGTTATAAGTAATAGCATTATCGCAGAGATTGTACAAAACTGAGTGAATCAAAGCAGGATTTCCTAGCATCATGGTTGGCTGACCTGTTAAGTGTAAATGGATCTGTCTCTGACTAGCTTTGGTAGACAAACTATCAAGAACATTTTTAGCAATTGCATAGATGTCCAATGTTTCCATAGGTACCTGATCAGTCTCATCCAAATGTGAAAGATTGATAATATCTTCAACTAGTTGAACCATGCGCTTAGATTCTTTGTAAATTTTGCCTGCAAAATAAGGAGTATCCTCACTTGAAACCATTCCATTAACCAGCATCTCTGAGTATCCCGAGATAACATGTAAAGGTGTCTTTAATTCATGTGAGACATTAGCCGTAAATTCATGACGCAGCTGCTCAATTTGTAATTGTTCCGTCACATCAAATAAAAGAATGACCAAACCTGTCACATGACCATCAAATAAAATCGGGCGAATCAGAACTTTATAACTCTCTTTGTCAAAATGAATAATTCCCTCTTGCTTATGACCAGCTAGACCTGATTTTAACCATTTATGAAACGACAAGTCTCTCGTAATTTGTAAGATGTCTTTTCCAAGACAAGTTTGATCTGTCTGAAAAAGTTGTTGCGCCGCGTCATTAATACTAATCACCTGACACTTAGCATCCAACAAAATAATACCTTCTTTAATTTTTGAAATGATGGTATCAAATTCTTCTTTTTTCTGGTTTAACAAGGCTTCTTGCTTACTCAACGCTTTTTGATGATGATCAATTCGTCTTAACAAAGGAGAAATTTCATCATAAGCTTCATTTTGCAGTGGCTGATCTAGATCTAAATCATTTAGAGGAGCCACAATACGTTTGGCAGTATATCGCGCAACCCAGATTGATAAAGCAATAGCTAATATGATAATCAAGGCAAATGGTTGAAACATGCGAATATACAGTAATAATAAGCTGTGCTGTGTCACTGATAATCGGATAACCGTTCCGTCATCAAGACGCTGTGCTAAATACAAGGACTTAGTTGTTAAAGTCGATGAATAGCGCGTGCTTTCTCCATAACCATCTGCCAAGGCTTCCTTGAATTCTTTCCGATTGGCATGATTATCCATCCTCTTTGCATTAGACTGACTATCATAAAGAACATCTCCTTTATGGTCAATCCAAGTCATCCGAACTCCTGATACCTTAAGGTGATTAAAATAGCTTTTTCCCTCAAGATTAACCCCTTGAGCAACCAAAGACGTCTCTGTCTGAAGTTGCTCTTTTTGTACCTGAGCAAAATAACCGTAAAGTACTCCCATAATCAACATGATTGCCAAAAAGAGAATCCCCAAAGTTACCATAAGTGTCGAATGAAAAATCTTCTTAACCATTGTCATCCTCCAGGCGATAACCGACACCACGAATCGTTTGAATATAATGGCTAGCATCACCAAGCTTTGTTCGAAGCGTTCCAATATGAACATCCACAGTTCTCGTTTCACCTAAGAAATCATCTCCCCAGACTTGACTAAGCAAATCTTGTCTGGTAAATACACGATTTGGATTTTTCATCAATAGAGCAAGAAGTTCAAATTCTTTCAAGGTTAAATGAATCACTCGATTATCTTTTTTTACAATATAATTTTGTACATCTAGTGATAAATTTCCAAGCTGTAGCTGCTTAGGAGCAGAAGTTTTTTGACTTCGACGCAAAACAGCCTTAATTCGTGAAATCATCTCCATCATGCCAAAAGGCTTTACAAGGTAATCATCAGCTCCCATATCTAGCCCTTTTACCTTATCGTATTCTGTTCCTTTAGCTGTCGCCATAATGACTGAGATATCTTCTGCCGCAGGGGGTTCTTCTAATTTTTCTAAAATAGTTAAACCATCACTTCCAGGCAACATAATATCTAATAAAACCAAATCTGGCTTTTGACTAGACATGGCTTGCCAAAAATCATCGGCATTTGAGAATCCTTGTGCTTCAAAACCAGCTGTTTTTAAAGTATAGAGCATCAATTCACGGATATCATCATCGTCTTCAACACAGTAAATCATATGTCATCTCCATCTAATTGCCCAGTAATGGAAAAAATCACCCATTTGGCAATATTAACCGTATGGTCACCGATACGTTCAATGTATTTAGCTACCATCAAGACATCAATAGCATGCTCGCCATCAACATCTTTGCCTGAAAAATATGTCATCAAATTTACCTTTATTGTATCAAAATCTTGGTCAACTGTATTGTCGTAACAAACAACCTGATTTGCCATCTCTTCATTGTCGTATACAAAGGCATCAATACTGGTTGTTACCATACCTACAACATGGCCGACCATTTTTTGCAAATACTCTAACTCTGGTCCAGGTTGAATGTGACCTTGATTCACAATTTCACCAATTTCTGCAGCTTGCGCTCCAATACGTTTCATGTCATAAACCATCTTCAATGCTGCTGAAACTCGCCTTAAATCTTTAGCAACAGGCTGTTGACGTAAGAGTAATTTCAAACACTGCTCCTCAATATCACGCTCAAGCCGTTCAATTTTCTGGTAGGTTTTAACCACATTGTTAACCAAATACGAATCATCTTTCTTCAAAAATTGAACTGATTTTGAAATGACATCCTCACACAAGGCTCCCATCAGGATGACATTTTTCGTTAGCTCTTGCAGTTGATTTTCAAATGTTGAACGAATCATCCAAATCTCCCTGTAATATAATTTTCTGTTCTTTCATCTTGCGGCAGTGAAAAGAGCTGGCTTGTTTGATTACACTCAACCAACTCCCCCATGAGAAAGAAAGCTGTCTTATCTGAAATTCTCACTGCTTGTTGCATATTATGAGTTACCATGACAATGCTATATTTTTCTTTTAAAGCAATCACCAAATCTTCGATTTTTGACGTTGATATAGGATCCAATGCACTAGTTGGTTCATCCATCAATAAAACTTCTGGCTCAATAGCTAAAGCACGCGCAATGCAGAGACGTTGTTGTTGACCACCCGATAAACCCATAGCCGATTTCGTCAAACGATCTTTGACCTCATCCCAAATTGCTGCTTGTTTTAAAGAACGTTCAACAATTTCATCTAGTTGAGTCTTCGCGTGAATCCCATGTGTTCTCGGTCCAAAGGCAATATTGTCGTAAATGCTCATTGGAAATGGATTTGGCTTTTGAAATACCATACCAACTTTTTTACGTAATCTGTTGATATCAATATCTTGATAAATGTCTTCATCATCTAGAATCACTTTCCCAGTGATACGACAATCTTTAACCAAATCATTCATGCGATTCAAACTTTTTAACAAGGTGGATTTTCCACACCCTGACGGCCCAATAAAAGCTGTGATTCCATTTGCTGGAATTTCTAAATCAATCGATTTTAACGCGTGAAAATCACCATAATATAAATCTAAATTATCAACAATTAACTTACTCATCACTCATCTCACTTCCTAGACGTCTAGCCACAAAACCAGATAAAACATTAATACCAATGACTAATACCAAGAGAACTACTGCTGTTGCATAAGTCTGATTAAGATATAAGCCCTCACCAGATATCGCATACATATGAACTGCTAAAGTTCTAGAGGAACTAAAGACACTTCTTGCTACTTCCGCAACAGTTCCAGCTGTAAAAATAAGAGCCGCAGATTCTCCGATAATACGGCCAATTGCTAAAATAACCCCTGAGAAAATACCCGGTATTGCACTTGGTAAAACTATTCTAAAAATTGTCCGTAATTTTCCAGCACCTAAAGCAAAGGCTCCTTCTCGGTACCCATCAGGAACAGATAGTAAAGCTTCTTCCGTTGTACGCATGATTAGGGGAAGAATCATAATACTTAACGTAATACCACCTGATAACAAAGAAAGACCAAAATGCGCATACTTAACAAAGAAAAGTGCCCCAAACAAACCATAAATAATCGATGGAATTCCTGAAAGTGTTTCGGTAGCAATCCTAATAATTGAAACTAATGTGTTATCCCTTCTAGCGTATTCCGTTAGGTAAATAGAAGCACCAATTCCAATCGGAACAGCAATCAAAAGAGTCAATACCGCTATCAACAAGGTGTTAATCAAAGCTGGTAATAAAGAAACATTTTCTGTCGTATAAGTTAAAGCAAATAAGCCCTTACTAAGATGAGGTACACCCTTAACTAGAATATAAATGACAATAAAAGTGATAACTAAAAAACTTAAGAAGGCTGCCAAATACACCATGCAAAATAAAATCATCGACAGAGGATCTTTTTTACGAGAGTCAATCTTTTGTTTGATATTTCTCTGATTGATATTTTTCATACTAATCCTCTTTCCGTAATAATGAAAAAGCAATGTTAACAATCAAGACAAACAGAAACAAAATAACAGCCGTTCCAATCAAAGCTTGCCTATGAAGTCCTGATGAATACCCCATTTCCATAACAATATTTGTTGTTAGTGTTCGAACCCCTGAGGTTAATGAGCTTGGTAAAATCGCCTGATTACCTGCTACCATAATAACAGCCATAGTCTCTCCAACAGCGCGACCAAGTCCGAGAATAACGGACGCCAATATGCCACGTTTGGCAGCTGGAAGTACCACAAAAAATATACTTCTTTCATGAGAAGCTCCTAAAGCTAATCCTCCTTCGTAATAATGATTAGGCACAGCCCTAATCGCTGATTCCGACACACTAACTATAGTTGGCAAAATCATTATCCCCAAAAGAATCGATGCCGTTAGTACTCCCATACCATAGCCACCAATGTAATTACGCACAAAGGGAACAAGGACAACTAAACCAAAGAAACCATAAACAACCGACGGAATTCCTGCCATTAAATTAATAGCTGACTTCAAAAGCTTATAAAGAACAGGTGGACAAAATTTTGCCATAAAAACTGCCGTAAAGATACCAATCGGAACCCCTATGACTAAAGCTCCCAGCGTCACATAAAGTGACCCAACAATCATTGGTAAAATGCCAAATTCATTACTTGATGGACGCCAAATTTCTCCCAGAAGAAAATTTTTAATGCCAATTTCTTTAATAGCAGGCAGTCCATTTGCCAACAAGAAAATGCATATCAATAAAACTGAAACGATTGAAATACAGGCTGTTAAAAAGAATAGCCCCTGCATGATTTTTTCTTTTTTGTGATTCATGACATCCTCTTAATCAGTCAAGTCTTTCCAGTCTGTTATTTTGCCAGAAAAGATATCTTTTACCTGTTGGCTGGTCAAATTTTCTACCTCATTAGCCTTATTGACAACAAGTGCAATGCCATCCATTGCAATAACACTTGATGAAACACCTTTTGCTTTTTCAGCTTCCTCTAATTCACGAGAAGCCATACCAATATCCGATGTTCCATCAATAGTGTCAGTGATACCGGTTGATGAGTCACTTTGTTGAATATCGACTTTAACACCTGGATTAACTTTGCCATAAGCTTCTTTCAATTTTTCCATAACTGGAGTTACCGAACTAGATCCAGAAACCACTACTTTTCCAGTAGTCACACTTGTTTGATAAGGCTCTTTTTGCTCAAGAGGAATATAGCCATTATCCTTAACAATCTTTTGACCATCACTACTTAAGATATAAGCCATGAAATCCTTTGCTGACTTACTAATTTCTGATTTTGTCACAATATTAAATGGACGAGAAATCTTATAAGAACCATCCTTAATTGTCTCAACACTAGCTTTTTGGCCATCGATATTCAAAACTTTGACACTGTCATTAAGAGCACCTAATGATGCATAACCAATTGCTGACTTATCTCCAGCAACAGTCGTTAATGTGACCGATGTTGAGTTCGTTACGATAGCACTTGATGTAGTCATATCAACTGTATCGCCTTTACTATTTTTTCCTTTTAAATCAAAAAGCTCAACAAAAGCACCGCGTGTCCCTGATCCTTCTTCACGAGAGACAACATTAATCTGCCCCGTTCCTGACTCAGTTTTAGATGATTTTCCACAAGCAGATAAGACTGAACCTGCTCCCAAACTAAGTAGAGCTAAACCGGCTAACATTTTCCATTTTTTCATGGCTTTCTCCTTTAACATCTTTATAGTCGTCATTATAAGCAGTTAATATCAAATCCATTACCTGTTTTTTGTAAAGTTTTTGTAAAATCCTCTCTTATCAGACCAAAAACAATAATCATAACCCTAACTCCAAACTTTAAGTTCTATAGGAAAGATGCTATAATATTAATATCTTTTTCAAGATAAATTTCCAAATTAATAAAGGCTCAAACCCTCGCTACGAAAGGAATCTAGATTATTATGATGAACATGCAAAACATGATGCGCCAAGCTCAAAAACTCCAAAAACAAATGGAGAAAAAACAAGCTGAATTGGCTAGCACAACTTTCACTGGAAAATCAGCTCAAGAATTAGTTGTTGCTGAATTCACAGGTGACAAAAAATTGGTTAACATCTCATTCAAAGATGCTATCGTTGACCCAGATGATATCGAAACTCTTCAAGATATGACAACACAAGCTATCAACGATGCTCTTTCTCAAGTTGATGCTGCTACTCAAAAAACACTTGGCGCTTTTGCAGGAAAATTACCATTCTAATAATGCCAGACAAAAAAGCTCGAACCAATCGGTTCGAGCTTTTTAAATGTCATTAGCTACTTCTAAACAATATGATTTTTCATGGCAATGTGGACAAGTGAGCTTTCTTGTCTTAGGTGTGTGCGCTGCAAAGAAAAATGTCTTAAAACTTGGTTGAAAGCAATGATGACAATTTGGGCAAACATAAGCTACATTTTGAGCATATACCTTTGAAAACCAGATTGCAAAAGGTAGTATGATGATTTCAGCAAGCAGATAAATCCAAAAATTCCTTGCCACAATTGCCCATACTATGCTTCCCACTTGAAGGATAATTAAAGGCAAAAAGATGAAAAACATCTTCCGATGGACCTTTTTCAAAGATAATTGATTTTTCATGGTAAGAGAAATGTCTGATAAAAAGTCTAGTGATTGTCCTGACTGGCTCTTAACTCTGTCAAGTAAGTTTACAGCAGTGTCAAGTTTAGCTTTCTTTTCAGCAAGCTGCTCTTTGGTGTCTTTGATATGCTCCACAAGAAGAAGTTCTAAAACCTGCTTGGCATTTTTTTCAGCAAAAAGACGCTTAATCTGCTCAATCGAAAAATCCAACTCTCGTAAAAAACATATCAAATGTAGCCGTTCCAAATCACTCTCGGTATAGATACGACGACCACCTTCTGTCAATTGTGACGGTAGCAAAATACCACGCTTATCGTAGTACTGCACTGTGCGAACCGAAACACCAGCCAATTTAGCCAAATCACCAGTTGTGTAAGTCTGAGACATTTCCTTCACCTCCTTTCTGCCCTCATTATAGGACATAACCTAAGGTCACAAGCAAGAGGTTACCCTAGATGATTTTTCCTTCTTTGAAAAATAGCTAAGCTCTTAATCGAAAAAGCCACCCAAAGCAGCAAATGGATTATCGCCATGCTCTTCTTCTTGCTGATTCAGATAAGATTTATTCTCATCAAATTCCATAAATTTTTCATAGACTAGAGCTGTCATACGAGCATCTTCCAAAGAATTATGCCCATGTCCAGAAATTCCTAAAAAGTCAGCAACACTTGTTAATTTAAGATTGGCAATACCATTTAAATCTGAGCTACGACGTTCATAAGCTTCATCATACAAATCAACCTTGTAAAGCTCTGTCAAGTCTAAATTATTTTCAACTAACAAAGGAAGGTCTGATTTCAAGGCATTGTAGCCAACGAGAGCTGTTTTGCCAACAAAATCTTTAAAATCAGCCAAAACTTTATCCAATTTTGGTGCCTTAGCAATTTTTTCAGATGTAATACCTGTTAAGCCATTAATAAAAGATTGTAAAGGAACATCTGTGTAAACGTAAGTGTCAAAGTTGTCAACTTCTACACCATCTCGAAATTTTACAGCAGAAACCTGAATGATGTGACTAATTTCAGCAACAGTATTAAATTCCAAGTCAAAAGCAATGTACTCAGATAGCTTTTCCATAATTCCTCCCTAAAAATATAATCATTTCGTTATAAAATAAGCTGGAACTTTCGTCCCAGCTCCGCCTAATAAGCTTATTTTTTACCGAAGAGACGCGCAAAGAATCCTTTCGGAGCAGCTGCTTGCTCTTCTTGTTCTTGAATAGCTTCTTCAGTTTTTGTTTGAATTTCTTCAAACTCAGCCTTAGCTTCATTAAGTTCAAGTTGAAGACGTTTGCTATCTTCCATAGCTGCTAGCGTCAACTGTTGCTGTTGATCTAGTTGCTTGTCTTTCTCACCAATTTGAACATCTTTAACACGAAGTTGCTCATCTTTTGAAGCCAATTGTTTGTCTTTAGCTTTTAGTTGCTCATACAAACGTGTAATCTCTGTATTTTTTTCATCAACTAAAATTTCCAAAAGTTCACGTTGTTTTGTTTCTTCGTCAATTGGATCATCTTCAAAAATGGTTTTTTTATAGATTTCTTCTAGTTTAATCAAGCCGCTACGATTAACCACCGTAACACCTTTTTCATTTTTATCTACATCTTCTTCTGGGAGATTCTTAACACGATTATTAACCGCTTGGCGGCTAACTCCTAGAATCTCAGCAATTTCACTAACTGTTTTCTCGATTGCCATAATATCCTCTTTTACATTGAAATACTTATGAAAAGGATAACACATGAACACTTGATTGTCAATTTTTAGCCAGTTACTTGACTGCTTAAAGCTTGAATTGATAGGCTTTTTTTGCAATCGTGTCAACTTTCTGTCATTTTCTGTAAACTCGCTACTCTATTTCAAAAATATCTATTAGCATTTGACTACGGGATAGAAATATTTTATGCTACAATGATTATATGAAACAATACGATACAATTATCATCGGCGGGGGACCTGCTGGAATGATGGCTGCTATTTCCAGCAGCTATTATGGCTACAAAACATTACTGATTGAAAAAAATAAACGCCTCGGCAAAAAACTAGCTGGTACAGGTGGCGGTCGTTGTAACGTCACAAATAACGGTACTATCGATGACCTGATGGAAGGCATCCCTGGCAATGGACGTTTTCTTTACAGTGTCTTTTCTCAATTTGATAACCATGATATTATGCGCTTCTTTGAAGAAAATGGCGTTACTTTAAAAGTTGAAGACCATGGGCGCGTCTTCCCAAAAACTGATAAATCCAAAACAATCATCGATGCTCTAGCACATAAAATTAGCGAACTCGGTGGTACAGTCTTAACAAATACTGAAGTTGTTTCTGTAAAGAAAATCGATGAGCTTTTCCACATTAAATCAGCTTCAGATGAGTTTGTCTGTAAAAAACTCATTGTCACAACTGGTGGGAAAGCTTATCCATCAACTGGTTCGACTGGATTTGGCTATGAAATCGCTCGTCACTTCAAGTTAAACTTAACCGAACTTGAAGCAGCAGAAAGTCCTTTATTAACAGATTTTCCACACAAGGAACTTCAGGGAATTTCTCTGAGCGATATCAGCCTATCTTATGGGAAACATCACATTACACATGATTTACTCTTTACCCACTTTGGACTATCTGGACCCGCTGCGCTTCGCATGTCTAGTTTTATTAAAGGTGGAGAAACTATCACACTCGATGTTATCCCCAATATATCCACAGAAGACCTTCTTGCATTTTTAGAAGAACATCGTGAAAAATCACTTAAGAATACTCTTAAAATGCTTGTCCCTGAGCGCTTAGCAAACTTTTTTGCTCAGCCATTTCCTGAAAAAGTCAAACAACTGACCCCAAATCAAGAAAAAGAGCTTGTGGATAAGATAAAAGCTTTACCAATCAAGGTCACTGGAAAAATGTCTCTCGCAAAATCCTTTGTAACCAAAGGCGGCGTTGACTTAAAAGAAATCAATCCTAAAACTCTTGAAAGCAAGCAAGTTCCAGGCTTGCACTTTGCTGGCGAAGTCCTTGATATCAATGCCCACACAGGTGGTTTTAATATCACGGTTGCCTTGTGCACAGGCTGGGTTGCTGGAAGTTTACATTATTAACAATTGTTGAGAAATCCAATTTTGGATTTCTTTTTTATATTTTTAAAAAAATATTTAACTAGTTAAGGTTTTTTGCTTGATTCTTGACCTAAAAGTGTTATAATTAATTTTGTTAACCAGTTAACTAAAAGGAGATATTATGGCTAAAAAATCAAAAATCGCTAGATACAATAAACAATTAAAACTCATTGAACAATACGCAGACTTGCGTCGCGAACTAAAAGCTAAAGGTGATTACGAAGCCCTTCGTAAATTACCACGCGACTCAAATCCAAATCGCTTGAAAAACCGTGACCGCATTGACGGTCGTCCTCATGCTTACATGCGAAAATTTGGCATGAGCCGTATCAACTTCCGTAATCTTGCTCACGAAGGAAAAATCCCTGGGGTCACAAAAGCCAGCTGGTAATATATCTAGAAAGAAAAAAGTTTTTATCACCAAAAAAGCAGACTACGTCTGCTTTTTTAGTTAATGTAATAAGTGTAATAACGGTTATCCACAGTTAAACGTGGAAAATCTTCAGGTAAATCTGCCGAAGTAATTTCTTTAAATCCAGATTTTTGATAAAAATATTGAGCAGCTTCAAAATCTGATGTTGTTCCAAGAAATATCGCCTTTTTACTATTTTCATAACAATAAGTAATAAATTCTTCTAATAACTTTTTCCCTAAACCTAATTTTCGATAAGTTTTTGCAACAAACATTTTCTTTAAAGCAACATTCCCATCTCTAAGTGCAACTAAACCAAGACATCCAATTACATGACCACTGCTGCTATCCACAGCCACCCAAAACTGTCCACCTTTATTTTGGTATGAACGTTCAATATCCAATAAATCAGGTTGATCAGATAGCGTGATTGGAAGTAGAAATTCATTTTGTTGAATATCTAAAATCATCTCTTTTACTGACTGATTAAATTTTGGCTCAAAAATTCTGATTTCCATAAACTCTCCCCTTTTATTTAATTGTATTTGCAATAATATTTCTCATATTATAGCACATTTTATTGTAAATGCAATAATTTTTTGATAAAATTTATTCGAGGAGATAAAATGTTTAAAATCATTCGTACTATTGGTGCCATTACGCGTACTATTCAAATAGATTCTAACAATCACTTTAAAGAATTTGGCTTAAATAATAACCTTTATATCTATATCATTCGTATCTGTGAACAACCTGGTATGTTTTTAGGGGAATTAGCTGATAATATCCAAATTGATCGCACAACAGCCTTTAGAACCATCAAAAAACTTGTTAAGCTTGGCTATTTTGAATTAAAGAAAGATTCTGTTAATCAAAAAATCAAGCGTGTTTACCCAACAGAAAAAGCCGTGGACATTTATCCACAACTTCATGAATATGAACAGCAACAATCTGATTTGCTATTATCAAACTTATCCACAGATGAAGTTGTTCAGCTCGAAAAACTCATGTCAAAATTAAACTACTAAACCTGGTAATAAGTCAAAAGCCCCTGAAATTTTCAGGAGCTTATTTATATTTAATCCAATGTATCAAAGGCAAGACTTGGTTTAGCATTTAAATCGAGTCCTGCAAAATGTCCTTTGTCGTATTCGATAGCTGCAGCTAGTGAAACCATTCCCGCATTATCACCACATAGACGTAGTGGGGGAATGACAACTTCTGCTTCTGTGATTTCATCTGCTAAACGTTCACGAAGGCCTTGGTTTGCCGCCACACCACCTGCTACTACAAGGGTTTTAACTGGATATTTCTCCAAAGCTTTTTTGGTTTTAGCCATTAAAACATCTAAGACAGCTGCTTGGAATGATGCTGACAAATCTTCATTTGAAAGAGTTTCACCTTTTTGAGCCGCATTATGATGGAGATTAATAAAGGCTGATTTCAACCCTGAGAATGAAAACTCAAGATTGTCTTCTTTAATCATCGCACGTGGGAAATCATAGATATCTTTTCCTTTATGTGCCAATTGATCGATTTCACGTCCCGCTGGGTAAGTCAAGCCCATCACACGACCAACTTTGTCATAAGCTTCACCTACAGCATCATCACGTGTCTCACCAACAATCTTATAGTTACCTGGTTCAGACACATAGACAAGTTCTGTGTGACCACCAGAAACCAATAAAGCCATCAATGGGTATTGAAGTTCTTTTACTTCACGCGCCGCCATTAAGTGTCCTGCCATGTGGTTGACTGGAATCAATGGCAAATTGTTAGCCCAAGCAAAAGCTTTAGCAGCCGCCATTCCAACCAGAATCGCACCAACCAAACCAGGTCCGTAAGTGACCGCAACCGCATCTAAGTCGCTAACTTCAATGCCTGCAGCTTCCAAAGCATCCTTAAAGCAAGTTGTAATTACTTCAACATGGTGACGACTAGCAACTTCAGGCACAACACCACCAAAACGCTTATGACTTTCGATTTGGCTTGCGATGACGTTACTTAAAATCTCACTTTCATTCTTCAAAACCGCAATACTTGTTTCATCACAAGAACTCTCCACGGCTAAAATATATCTATCTTTCATCGATTAATTACCTCGTATTTACCTTCGCGCTTCATGATAATCGCATCTTCTACTGGTTCATGATAATATTGCTTACGTTTGCCAATAATGTCAAAACCAAATTTCTCATACAAAGCTTGTGCAGGAGTATTTGACGCTCTCACTTCCAAGAAAATCGGAAAATCAACATGGTCCAGATTAGCCAACAATTGACTACCTAAGCCATGTCCTTGATAAGCTTTTTTTATGGCAATATTTGTAATTTCTAGTTCCCCAGCCAATTGTGAAATGGCTAAAAATCCTACAACTTTTTCATCTTTTTTGACAAAAAAGTAATCAACATTATCCTGTTGCATGTCTGATAAAATCTGCTTTTCAGACCACGGAGATACTGGGTAAACATCTGACAATATCTCATAAACAGCAGTAACACTTGCTTGTAAATCTTTCATATTAGATGCGATTGACATAATTTGCACTTGGATTTTCTGTGTGTGTTTTAAGCCAATTTTCTTCTGCTTCGACACGTTTTAGATAACTTGGCACAAAGCTATCCACATCAACTGGTTGTAACTCTTGACCACGTTTACCAATAGCATAAGCTGACGGCAAAACAGAAAGAACCTTAGCTTGCGGAAGACTCTCAGCAATTTGATTGCTGAAATTAGCCACTTCACCAACAAACATAACAGATTCTTCGTCCTTAACTGCTTCAAGAACATCGGCAAAGTTCATGTGTTGGTCGTCTTTAAGAGATTGACCATCTTTGTAAAAACCAGCATACACATTATTACGACGAGCATCAATCACTGGGACAACTAAGCCATCAAAATCAGCTGCAGCAGCAAGCGCGTAAAGACTAGAAACACCTACCAACTCAATATTTAAAGTGTATGCCAGTGTTTTTGCAGTCGCAACTGCCACACGTAGCCCAGTGTATGAGCCAGGACCTTGAGCTACTGAAATTCTATCCAAATCAGTTGGTTTTAAATCAACTGCTTTCATCAAAAAATCAATCGCAGGCATCAAATTAATGCTGTGATTTTTCTTAATATTGACCGTTACATCGGCTAGTAAATTTTCACCATCCAAGATGGCAACAGACAAAGCCTTACTTGAAGTATCAAAGGCTAAAACTTTCATCATTTAAATTCCCTCACTTGATTATACTTCTTATTTTATGATATAATTTTAATAATTGCAACGAATCAAGGTTAAATCAATTACTCAGAAAAAATTTAATAAGAACTGGTCAAGTAGCAAGTATGTACAAGCTAGTTGACGTGTTTTGTGTAGTTTGATTAACCACAGGTATATCAAGAAAGGAAAAAACTATGATTTATAAAGTTTTTTATCAAGAAACAAAAGAACGTAACCCACGCCGCGAACAAACTAAAGCTCTTTATTTAGAAATTGACGCAGCTAACGAACTTGAAGGACGTATCAAAACTCGTGAACTTGTAGAGGCAAAAACACCTTACAACGTTGAATACATTGAACTTCTTTCAGACAAACACCTAGCCTACGAAAAAGAAACAGGTGCCTTTAAATTAACGGAGTTATAACATGTCACAAATCAATTTAAAACCCGAAGAAGTTGGGGTTTATGCGATTGGTGGTCTCGGAGAAATTGGTAAAAACACTTACGGTATTGAATATCAAGATGAAATCATTATCGTAGATGCTGGTATCAAATTCCCAGAAGACGATTTGCTCGGTATTGACTACGTTATTCCAGACTATTCATATATCGTTGACAATATCGATCGCATTAAAGGCCTTGTGATTACTCACGGGCACGAAGACCACATTGGTGGGATTCCATTTCTTTTGAAACAAGCCAATATTCCAATTTATGCTGGACCACTTGCGCTTTCACTTATCAAAGGAAAATTGGAAGAACACGGACTTTTACGTGACGCTAAACTTTATGAAATCAACGCCAATACAGAGTTGACTTTTAAAAACCTTAGCGTTACATTCTTCCGTACAACCCACTCAATTCCGGAACCTCTAGGAATCGTTATCCACACACCACAAGGTAAAATTGTCTGCACAGGGGATTTCAAATTTGACTGGACACCGGTTGGTGAACCAGCAGATATTCACCGCATGGCTGCACTTGGTGAGGATGGCGTCCTATGTTTGCTATCTGATTCTACTAACGCAGAAATTCCAACCTTTACAAACTCAGAAAAAGTTGTTGGACAATCTATTATGAAGATTATTGAAGGTATCCACGGACGTATTATCTTTGCGTCATTTGCCTCAAACATCTTCCGTCTCCAACAAGCTGCCGAAGCAGCTGTTAAAACTGGACGTAAAATCGTAGTCTTCGGACGTTCAATGGAAAAAGCCATTGTAAACGGTATTGAACTTGGTTACATCAAAGTTCCAAAAGGAACATTTATCGAACCAAGCGAAATCAAAGACTACCACGCTAGTGAAATCTTGATTATGTGTACAGGTAGCCAAGGTGAATCAATGGCTGCGCTAGCACGTATTGCTAATGGTACACACCGTCAAGTTACACTACAACCTGGCGATACTGTCATCTTCTCTTCTAGCCCAATTCCTGGTAATACAACAAGTGTTAACAAACTTATCAACACTATCCAAGAAGCTGGTGTAGAAGTTATCCACGGAAAAGTTAACAATATCCACACATCTGGTCACGGTGGACAACAAGAGCAAAAACTTATGCTCCGCTTGATGAAACCAAAATTCTTCATGCCTGTTCACGGTGAATACCGTATGCTTAAAATCCATGCTGGCTTAGCGATGGACACAGGTGTGCCAAAAGACAATATCTTCATCATGGAAAACGGTGATGTGCTAGCTCTTACAGCTAACTCAGCTCGTCGTGCTGGACACTTTAACGCCCAAGATATCTATGTTGATGGTAATGGTATCGGGGATATCGGTGCTGCCGTACTTCGCGATCGTCGTGATTTGTCTGAAGACGGTGTTGTTCTTGCCGTTGCTACTGTTGACTTTGATAGCCAAATGATTTTGGCAGGTCCAGACATTCTTAGTCGTGGATTTATCTACATGCGTGAATCTGGGGACCTTATTCGCGAAAGTCAACGTGTTCTCTTCAACGCTATCCGCATTGCTTTGAAAAACAAAGATGCAAGTATCCAATCTGTTAACGGTGCTATCGTTAACGCGCTTCGTCCATTCCTATACGAAAAAACTGAACGTGAACCAATCATTATTCCAATGATTCTCACACCAGATGATAAATAATCAAAAAGCTAGTTGATGTGATCAACTAGCTTTTTATCAACAACTTATCCACAGAAATAAAAAAGCCTGGAATTTTTCCAGACTTATTCTATCTTGTTAATAACTTTCTGGATAGATATAGCTGACTGTTCCAGCAGTGTTACTCTTTGTTGGATCAAACCAACCACGATAATTATCAATCCATTGTTTATTGCCATAATTAGATTCTAAAACTTGGATTTGCCCACTGGCATTTACAGCTGTCACGTAAGCCACATGCCCATAACTATCAGGATCAGTCCAGCAGACAATAGCTCCTACTTCAGCTTGTGTCCCAATCACATAACCTTGTGAAGCGGCATTGGCTGCCCAGTCGCCAGCATTTCCCCACCAATTACTTGCCCATGTAGCTACCTGCTTAACACCCCAAGTGCATTGCCCAACAGGGTAAGTATTAGTCGAGCTGTCCTGCTTTGACGCTAGCACATCAGTTTGGCTTACCTCAGAATTCCTACTTGATGTTAACAAATTAGTCACAAATGGATCAATTGGTGTCTTATCAGGTATCTGTAGCACTTGCCCAGGAACAATAGTGTCATAAATAGACATCCCATTTAAGGCTGCTAAGTCATAAACACTTAGTCCATACATCTGCGCCACACTATAAAATGAATCACCACTTTGCAAGGTGTAAGTATCTGCTTTTACATTTACTTGTGAAAATAGCAAAGCACCTGACAATGTCGCCGTAGCTAGAACTAATTTTGTTTTACAATTCATAAAAATCTTCCTCCCTTTATGAACACTAGTATAGCAAGCCAATATTACAAATTATATAAAGGATTGTAAGCGTTATATTTCACGAAATCTCAATTTGCAAAATGAACGTTACAAAAAAACTGCCCAATGGACAGTTTTTTTATGATTGAAAACAAGAAAGTGTGTTAAACGCTTAGATTAATTCATTATTGAGCAACCATGACACGAAGACCTTGGTCGATTTGTTCAGCAGCCTTACGTCCTTCACGGATTCCCCAAATGACAAGACTTGGACCACGACGAGCATCACCAGCAACAAAGACACGATCGTTGTTAGTTGAATAATCATCATAAACACTTTGGACACCAAATTGTTCAAAGAGTGATTTTTCAGCACCAGTGAATCCCATTGCTAACAAGACAAGGTCAGCTTTAATCGTTTCTTCGGTACCTTCGATTGGTTTGAAACCAGGACCAACTTTGATAGTTTTCGCAGCAATGACTTGGCCACGATCAGCACCAATAAATTCTGTTGTTGATGTTGCATAAGTTGTCAATTCAGTATCTTGAACATAGTTAGCTTCTTCTTGTCCATAACCAACACGTTTGATCATTGGGTATTGTGGCCATGGATTAGTTGGTAAGCGTTTTTCTGGTGGTTCTGGAGTGATTTCAAGCTGTTTAACGCTTGCTGCACCTAAACGAACCGCTGTACCGATACAGTCATTACCAGTATCACCACCACCGATAACAAGAACATGTTTTCCTTCAAGTGTTGGACCAAGTTTTTTGTTATCAGATGCAAGAACATTTTTAGTTGTTTCTGTTAAGAAATCAACTGCAAATCGAATACCAGTCAAGTGACGACCAGGAACATCCAAATCACGTGGCACACTAGCACCAGTGGCAAGAACTACACGGTCATATTCTTTCAACAAATCATCTGCAGTAATATCACGTCCAACTTCTGTATTGGCAACAAAATTGATACCAAGTTTTTCCATAAGATCAATACGACGTTGAACAACTTCTTTATCCAACTTCATATTTGGAATACCGTACATCAAAAGTCCACCAAAGCGATCACTACGTTCATAAACTGTAACACTGTGACCAAGTTTGTTAAGACGCCATGCTGTTGAAAGGCCTGCAGGACCAGAACCAATAACGGCAATTTTAAATCCTGTACGAAATGCTGGACGACCTGATTCTTCTACCCAACCATTTTCAAAGGCTGTATCGATGATAAAACGTTCGTTATCATGGATAGTAACACCAGAGCCATTGAGACCCTCTGTACAGCCTTTTTCACATGGAGCTGGACAAACACGTCCAGTCATCTCTGGAAACGGATTAGTGCGTGATAAACGCTCAAATGCACGCTTATAGTCACCTTTGTATAGTAAATCATTCCATTCAGGAATCAAATTGTCATTTGGACAACCTGAAACTGCACGTCCACCACCGTAAAATTGTCCTGAGTGACAGAAAGGAATCCCACAAGACATGCAACGCGCAGCTTGCTTTTGGCGCTCTTCTGCTGTTAATGGAACTTGTAATTCTTCAAAGTCCAAGATGCGTTCAGCAACAGGACGAAACGGATTGTCTTTTCGATCATATTTCAAAAATCCAAACGGATTAGCCATTTTATTTACCCCCTGTTACTTGTGCGAGAAGCTCTTCTTTTTCTGCTGCTGTTTCAGCTCCACCAGTTGCAATTTCGAAAGTACGCAATTCAAGTTCGTCACCTTCTAGACCAGTATTAGCAAGAGCATACTCAATGTTATTGATTTCGTGGAACTCAGTTGGGTAAACTTTGACAAATTTATCAACTTCTTGTGCCCAGTTGTCAAGCAAACGTTTAGCTTTGGCACTACCAGTGTATTCGTAGTGTTTTTGAATCATATCTACCAAAACATCGTCACCACGTGTTTCACCAACTTTGTAAAGGTCAACCATTTGACGGTTAACTTTTTCAGCGAAATCGCCATCAGCATCGTAAACGTAAGCAACACCACCACTCATACCAGCAGCGAAGTTACGACCTGTTGTACCAAGGATAACCGCAACACCACCTGTCATGTATTCACAACCGTGAGCTCCGACACCTTCAACAACAACTTTCGCACCTGAGTTACGAACACAGAAACGTTCACCAGCACGACCAGCGAAGTAAGCTTCACCTTTGACCGCACCAAAGAGGGCAACATTACCAACAATTGGTGAATTTTCAATATCATAAGCAGCATCATGTGGTGGTTTCACAATCAAACGTCCACCTGACATAGATTTAGCAATGTAGTCATTGGCTTCACCGACCAAAGTCAATTCCATACCTTGAGTAATAAAACTTGCAAATGATTGACCAGCAATACCAGTGTATTCGTACTTAATCAAACCAGGTTCAACTGAGTAGTTACCATAACGTTCAGCCATCCAACCTGCCATACGAGCTCCGACAGCACGTTGAACATTGTTGATTTTTTCTTTGACTGTTACGCTTGTACCACTATCGACAGCGGCTTTGGCAAATCCATCCAATTCTTTCCATTGACGTGCTTCAGCAAATGGATCTTCTGTCTTACGTTCAATTGGATAAGCTGTTCCAAGCATACGAGAAAAATCAAGTGATTTAGCTTTACCTTTTGGAACAAATTTAGCTTTCAAGATTTCTGAATGTCCGACCATTTCATCAACAGAACGGAAACCAAGCTCAGCCATGTATTCACGCAATTCTTCTGCCATAAACATCATCATGTTGATAACATGTTCAGGTTTACCAGCGAAGTGCTTACGAAGTTCTGGGTTTTGCGTTGCAACACCAACAGGACAAGTATTAAGAGAACATACACGCATCATGACACAACCAATTGAAATCAATGTCAAACTTGCAAATGAATATTCTTCTGCACCAAGAAGTGTGGCAATGGCAACATCACGACCTGTCATCAATTTACCATCTGTTTCAAGCGTCATACGTTGACGAAGGCGATTAAGTGACAATGTTTGATGAGCTTCAGCCAATCCCATTTCCCATGGAAGACCAGCATCACGAACAGAGTTACGAGGAGAAGCTCCTGTACCACCATCATAACCAGAGATAACAACCTTATCAGCACCAGCTTTTACACAACCTGTAGCAATTGTACCAACACCAGTACTTGAAACCAATTTAACATTGATTTTAGCGTAAGGATTAATAGCTTTAAGGTCATAAATCAATTGAGCCAAATCTTCGATTGAGTAGATATCATGGTGAGGTGGTGGTGAAATCAAACGCACACCAGGCGTTGCACCACGAATTTCAGCAACCCATGGGAAGACTTTTTGACCAGGCAACTGACCACCTTCACCAGGTTTTGCACCTTGTGCCAACTTGATTTGGATTTCTTCAGCAGACATAAGGTATTCAGCATTAACACCAAAACGACCTGAAGCGACTTGTTTAATCTTAGAGTTCAAGTTACGACCATCTGGCTGTACTTTGAAACGATTACGGTTTTCCCCACCTTCACCAGAGTTAGATTTAGCTCCAATTGAGTTCATTGCTTCAGCTATTGTTTCGTGTGCTTCTTTAGAAAGTGAACCAAAACTCATGGCACCAACTTTGAAACGTTTAACAATTGCTTCTGCTGGTTCAACCTCAGAAAGGTCAACTTTTGGACGATCTGATTTAAATTCCCAGATTGAACGAAGTGTCGTCGGAGTTGACAAGGCTTCTTTATCCAATTCAGCAGTGTATTCTTTGAAGAGTTTGTAATCTCCTTTACGAACAGCTTGTTGGAAATTGTAGATTGTATGTGGATTGAAGAGGTGATATTCACCATCTGCTTTAAATTGATAAATACCGCCACTTTGAAGATAATCACCACGACGAGGACCAAAGGCATCTTCCATACGTTGAAGATATTCTTTTTCAATTTGGTCAAGAGACAATCCACCGATACGTGTTACTGTACCTGTAAAGTATTTGTTAACAACTGAGTCTGAAAGACCAACTGCTTCAAATAATTGAGCCCCTTTGTAACCAAGGATTGTCGAAATCCCCATACGGCTCATAACTTTAACGATACCTTTTTCAGCTGCTTTACGGTATTTTTCAAATGCTGTTTCATCTTTACCGTATTCTTTCAATGTTGCATAAGCACCATAAGGGTGAACGGCTGCAGCACCATAACCAACCAAAGTAGCAAAATGATGAACTTCAATTGCTTCTGCCGTATCCACAACAATTGAGAATTGACTAGCTTTTCCTTTGACAACCATGTAGTTATTCAAACCAGAAACAGCCAAAAGCATTGGGATTGTTGTTTGGTTTTCTTTTACATTGCGGTCTGAAAGAATGATAATCTTGCTACCATTATCAACAGCTTTTTCAGCTGCTTTGAAAAGATTTTCTAACGCACGTTGCAAACGATTATGTGATGGTTCAACAACATCGTAAACTGTTGAGAGAGTTGTTGCACGGTAACGTTCGTCTTGCAAGTTAGCGATTTTGGCAAAATCTTCGCTTGAAAGAACTGGACTATCAATTTTAACTTTGACACAGTTATCAGCACCATCAGCTTTGAAGTTACCATCACCACCGAGGTAAACACTTGTTGAAACGACAATTTGTTCACGAATCGCATCGATTGGTGGGTTTGTAACTTGGGCAAATTGTTGTTTAAAGAAAGTGAAAAGAGATTGACTCTTATTAGAAAGAACTGCTAGTGGGCTATCAAATCCCATAGAAATAACAGGTTCTTCACCTTTTTCAGACATTGGGAGGATAACTGTACGAATAACTTCTTCATTATAGCCGTAAGCTTTCCACATTGTTTCAATGTCATTTGTTTCTTGAGTTAATTCTGAAGCTTCAAAGTCATTAAGATGTGCAATATTTTCTTCAACCCATTCTTTGTATGGATGTTGTGCAGCATAGTAGGCTTTGACTTCTTCATTACGCATCAATTTACCAGAAGTTGTGTCAATCAACATCATGTTACCAGGTCCAAGCACACCTTTTTCGATAACGCGACTTGGTTCAAGGTCAACAACACCAGATTCACTTGAACAGATTAAGAAATTATCTTTTGTCAATGAGTAGCGGCTAGGACGCAAACCATTACGGTCCAAACGAGCACCAACCATGTCACCATCTGTAAAGACAAGAGCAGCTGGACCATCCCATGGAGCTACAAAACTTGATGCATATTCATAAAATGCTTTAAGGTCATCAGGAAGACCTGACTCGTCACCCCAAGCTTCTGGTACCATCATCAATAGACTTTGTGGAATATCACGACCATTACGATAAAGGTACTCTAAACAGTTTTCCAACTTGGCAGAATCTGAGTTTTCTTCATTATAAACTTCAATCTGGTGGCTGTGCATCCAGTTTTCTGCACCACGAAGGGTATTGATTTCACCATTGTGAGCCAAGAAACGGAATGGTTGTGCACGATCCCAAGATGGGAAAGTATTTGTAGAGAAACGAGAGTGTGTCAATGCAATGTGTGATTTGAAATGTTCATCTTGCAAGTCAGGATAAAAAAGACCAACTTGGAAGGCATGAAGCATCCCTTTGTACACAATTGTTTTGCTTGAAAGAGAACAGATGAAAAATTCATCAGATGAAAAGCTCTTTTCAAGTTGACGACGCAAGCGGAACAATTTGTCTTCAAAATCACGACCAGCTTTAGTATCATCAGGTTTTTTAACAAAAACTTGTACAAAACTTGGCATAATTTCTTGTGCCGCTGGACCACAATTGTCATAATTGAATGGCACATCACGAGTCATCAAAACATGGAAACCAGCTGATTTAATTTCTGCTTTAACTGCTTCTAGAAGGCTATCTTTAGCCTCAGTATCTTGAGGTAAAAATAGTTGTGCAACAGCGTAGTCACCTTTTTTAGGTAAATCATAACCTGCTTCTTTTGCTTTTAATTGGAAAAATTCATCTGGTAAAGCAAGCAACATTCCGGCACCATCACCAGTATCAGGTTCAGCTCCTGTACCACCACGGTGATTCATACGTGTCAACATTGTCAAGGCATAATCAATCAAAGTATGACTTGCTTCACCATCGAGTTGTGCAACAAACCCCATCCCACAGGCATCTGATTCAAAAGATGGATCCCAAAGCGTTGTCTGCTGCGCCCTCAAAGCACTTTCATTCATAGCTCTTACTCCTATCATTAATACAAATAGTCTAAAATAGACTAAAATAGTCTAATTATTCAGAATATTTACTTCACATTATACCACATTATCTCTAATTAGAATAGCTCTTATTTAAACTTTCTATTTAGAATGTGGTATTTTTTGGGAAAAAAAAGACAGCTAAAAGCTGTCTTACTTACTTACTACTACTTCTTAGTAAAGATCTAGATAGTTGTCAATTTCCCATTGTGAAACAAAGGCCGCATAGCTTGACCATTCAATTTTCTTAGCTTCCACAAAGTTTGTAAAGATGTGATTTCCAAGAGCAGCTTTAACCACTTCATCATCTTGTAATGCTTTAACGGCATTGTGCAATGTTGATGGAAGATCACGAATTCCAGCTTCTTTACGTTCTTCTTGAGTCATGATGTAGATATTTGATTCAACTGGAGCTGGTGCTTCAATTTTGTTTTCAATACCATCAAGACCTGCTTCAAGAAGGACAGCAAGAGCAAGATATGGGTTAGCAGTTGGGTCAACTGAACGAAGTTCCAAACGAGTACCCATTCCACGTGATGCAGGTACGCGGATAAGTGGTGAACGGTTACGTCCAGCCCATGCGATGTAAACTGGTGCTTCATAACCAGGAACCAAACGTTTGTATGAGTTTACAGTTGGGTTCATGATTGCAGTGTAGTTATAAGCGTGTTTCATCAAACCGCCAAGGAAGTAGTATGCTGTTTCAGACAATTGCATACCTTTTGGATCTTCAGTATCAAAGAAAGCATTGTTTCCATCGTAGTCGAACAATGACATGTTACAGTGCATACCAGAACCGTTGATACCGAATTTAGGTTTAGCCATGAATGTAGCGTAAAGACCATGTTTACGAGCAATTGTTTTAACAACAAGTTTGAAAATTTGAATGTTATCACATGCTTTCAAAACATCAGCATATTTAAAGTCGATTTCGTGTTGACCAATCGCAACTTCGTGGTGACTTGCTTCAACTTCAAATCCCATTTCAGTCAAAACATTAACGATTTCACGACGAGTGTTATCTGCAAGGTCAGTTGGTGCAAGGTCAAAGTAACCACCGCGGTCGTTTACTTCAAGAGTTGGTTCACCTTTTTCATCCAATTTGAACAAGAAGAATTCTGGTTCTGGACCAAGGTTAAATGATTTGAAACCAACTTTTTCCATGTGACGAAGTGCACGTTTCAAGTTACCACGTGGGTCACCTGCGAATGGTTCACCTTCTGGAGTGTAGATATCACAGATCAAACCTGCAACAGCACCATTTTCACCACCCCAAGGGAACACTGTCCATGTATCAAGATCTGGGTGCAAGAACATATCAGATTCGTTGATACGTACAAAACCTTCGATTGAAGAACCATCGAACATTGCTTTGTTTGACAATACTTTGTCAAGTTGTTCGTCAGTTGCTGGGATTTCTACGTTTTTCAATGTTCCAGCGATATCTGAGAACATCAAGCGTAAAAATGTAACATTTTTTTCTTTGACTTCGCGACGGATGTCAGCTGCTGTAATAGTCATGAATTTAGGTCTCCTTTTAAAACCGAAATAACCGAGCGGCGCTTATTTAGATGCGCCAATTGCTAATGTACTGTGATGGGGCCGAAAAACGACCTTGGTTTCGGAGTTCATCTTGTAAGATTCGACGAACATCAGCATCAGTTAAAGACTTCTGCTTCTGAAGTGCTTTATCTTGTCTATCCGCGTATTCACGCTTGATAGCCGCAATATTAAGCCCCTCGTCAAGGAAATCTTTAATTTCAAGCAATCGATCCATATCATTTAATGAAAACATACGACGGTTACCTGAAGTACGTTCTGGGGTTATTAACCCTTGATCCTCATAATAACGAATCTGACGTGCTGTTAAATCGGTCAATTTCATTACTGTCCCAATGGGAAAAACCGCCATGGAACGTCTGAGTTCTTTTTCTTTCATGATGACCTCCTTCCGATAATTATTATAGTCTGAAAATTCTAAACTGTCAACCCCATATGTCAGGAAATATGACATTAAGACTCAATTTTTTTCATTTTTATTTTTCAACCACTCACGAACCATGTCTACATCAGAA
Organism: Streptococcus sp. 45; assembly: GCF_900108865.1. Lineage (NCBI taxonomy): Bacteria > Bacillati > Bacillota > Bacilli > Lactobacillales > Streptococcaceae > Streptococcus > Streptococcus sp. 45. Next base: position 757,617 of record NZ_FNXZ01000001.1, read on the forward strand.
TTAACGAGTATAGCAACAAAGACTCCGCAGAATGTTTCAAACACCCTTGCAAAGACATACAAAATCGTATCCCCAGCAGGGATTGATAGCGTAATAATTAAAAGTGCCGACGTTCCACCAATAATCCCTGCTTTATTATTAATCGAAACATTGATCATAATGCCAAGCATGGTAAATACTGGAACAAAAATCAAAGTCACCCAAAATTGGTTGTGAAAAAATTGATTAATTAAAAAGAAGAGCAAAGATAGAAAACCACCGACACTATTTCCAACAATACGTGAAAAACCAAAGTGAACACTTTTATCCAAACTTTCACGTAAACTGAAAACAGCCGTCAGCGTTCCAATCTGCAGCCCTTCCCAACTAAATAAATAAAATAATAAAAGAACCAAAAAGACAGACAAACCTGTCTTCAGCGTTCGCATCCCTAACTTAAACTTACTCGGATCAAATTTATAATTTGATAAAAGATCTTTCAAATACTTCATAACCCACAACCCAATATATTTTCTTTATTTTAACACATTTTAAATCGTTTTCGCTAGACTGGAATGCGTTTACTTTTTCAAGTGTAAACAAAAAAAGAGCCCCAAGGGGCTCTTCTATTCTCAAAGTTGAGAATTATTTGTCAGTCAATGCAGCAAGACCTGGAAGTACTTTACCTTCAAGAAGTTCCATAGAAGCTCCACCACCAGTAGAGATCCATGAGAATTTGTCTGCACGGCCAAGGTTGATAGCTGCGGCAGCTGAGTCACCACCACCGATGATTGATTTAACGCCTGGTTGTTTAACGATAGCGTCCATTACACCGATTGTACCAGCTTGGAAGTCAGGGTTTTCAAATACACCCATAGGTCCGTTCCAAACAACTGTTTTAGCACCAGTCAATTCTTCGTCGAATTTAGCGATTGATTTAGGACCGATATCAAGACCAAGGAATCCAGCATCTACAGCTGCACCTTCAGTATCTTTAACTTCAGTGTAGTCAGCAAAAGCGTTAGCTTCTTTTGAGTCAACTGGCAAGATCAATCTACCGTTAGCTTTAGCCAAAAGTTCTTTAGCAACGTCAAGTTTGTCTTCTTCAACAAGTGAGTTACCGATTTCGATACCTTGTGCTTTAAGGAATGTGTAAGTCATACCACCACCGATAAGAACTTTATCAGCTTTTTTCAACAAGTTTTCGATAACACCGATTTTATCTGAAACTTTTGAACCACCAAGGATTGCGATAAATGGACGAACTGGGTTTTCAACAGCTTCTTGGATGTAAGCAATTTCGTTTTCAAGAAGGAAACCTGCAACAGCTTTTTCAACGTTTGCAGAGATACCTACGTTAGATGCGTGTGAACGGTGTGCAGTACCAAATGCATCGTTAACGAAGATTCCGTCACCAAGTGAAGCCCAGTATTTACCAAGTTCTGGATCGTTTTTAGATTCTTTTTTACCGTCAACATCTTCAAAACGAGTGTTTTCAACAAGAAGAACTTCACCATCTTTAAGGTTGTTGATAGCTTCTTCAAGTTCAGCACCACGTGTAACACCTGGGAAGACAACATCTTGACCAAGTTTAGCTGCCAAATCAGCTGCTACTGGAGCAAGAGATTTACCTTCTTTATCAGCTTCTTCTTTAACACGTCCAAGGTGAGAGAAAAGAATTGCACGACCACCTTGTTCGATGATGTACTTGATTGTTGGAAGAGCCGCAGAAATACGGTTGTCATTAGTGATAACGCCATCTTTCAAAGGTACGTTAAAGTCAACACGGACAAGAACTTTTTTACCTTTCAAATCAACGTCTTTAACAGTCAATTTAGCCATTGATAGGACTCCTTATAATTTTTTATACATGCTAATTATATCACAAAACCTGTAAAAGAGGTAGTTAAATCAATAGAATTTGTCCCTCAGCCTCTACAAGCGCATGAGATTTAAAGAACATATTTACAGAAAACAAAAAAGAGAGGAATAAATCCTCTCTTTAACTGATCAACTCAATGATTATTTAGCAATTTTTGCGAAGTATTCAAGAGTACGAACAAGTTGTGAAGTGTATGACATTTCGTTGTCGTACCATGAAACAGTTTTAACCAATTGAGTACCGTCAGCAGCTTCAGTTACTTCAGTTTGAGTTGCGTCAAACAATGAACCGAATGAGATACCTACGATATCGCTTGAAACTACTTGGTCAGTGTTGTAACCGAATGATTCAGTTGCAGCAGCTTGCATAGCAGCGTTAACTTCTTCAACAGTTACTTTTTTGTCAAGAACTGAAACAAGTTCAGTAAGTGATCCAGTTGGAACTGGTACACGTTGTGCATGACCTTGAAGTTTACCGTTCAATTCAGGGATAACAAGACCGATAGCTTTAGCAGCACCAGTTGAGTTAGGAACGATGTTTTCAGCAGCAGCACGTGCGCGACGGAAGTCACCTTTACGGTGTGGTCCATCAAGAGTCATTTGGTCACCAGTGTAACCGTGAACTGTAGTCATTGTACCAACTTTAAGACCGAAGTTTTTGTTCAAAGCATCAGCCATTGGTGCAAGACAGTTAGTTGTACATGAACCAGCTGAGATAACTGTTTCAGTACCATCTAGGATTTCGTGGTTAGTGTTAAATACGATTGTTTTAACATCTGATCCACCAGGAGCAGTGATAACAACTTTTTTAGCTCCACCTTCGTGCAAGTGTTTTTCAGCAGCAGCTTTAGTTGCAAAGAAACCAGTTGCTTCAAGAACGATTTCTACACCGTCGTTAGCCCAGTCGATTTGTTCTGGGTCACGTTCAGCAGAAACTTTAACGAATTGACCGTTAACTTCAAAACCACCATCTTTAACAACAACATCACCGTTGAAACGACCTTGAGTTGTATCGTATTTCAACAAGTGAGCAAGCATAGCTGGGTCAGTAAGGTCGTTAATACGAGCTACTTCAACACCTTCAACGTTTTGGATACGACGGAATGCAAGACGACCGATACGACCGAAACCGTTAATACCAACTTTAACTACCATTAGTGATTTCCTCCTTATGAAAATCAAAAAAAAATTTTTTATTTTAAAAGGTTTCCCTTTTAGACAATTGTGAAAAGATTAACTTACGTAGGCACAAATCAACCTTTCAACGCTATTATTATATAACTATTTCGCTAAAATTGCAAATATTATTACCGTTTTCATTACAAAAAAGGACGCTCATTTGAGCATCCTTTTTATGAGTAATTATTCACCAGAATTTTTCTTGATGATTTCTTCTTGAACTGATTTAGGAACGTCTTCGTAGTGGTCAAATACCATCATGAATGTACCACGTCCTTGAGTTGCAGAACGAAGAACTGTTGCGTAACCGAACATTTCAGCAAGTGGAACGAAGGCACGAACGATTTGGCTGTTACCGTGAGCTTCCATACCATCAACACGTCCACGACGAGCTGTAACGTGACCCATAACGTCACCAAGGTTTTCTTCTGGAGCTGTGATTGTAACAAGCATCATTGGTTCAAGAATAACTGGGTGTGCAGTTTTAGCAGCTTCTTTAAGTGCAAGTGATGCAGCGATCTTGAAGGCTGTTTCAGATGAATCGACATCGTGGTATGAACCATCGTAAAGTTTAGCTTTAACGTCAACCATTGGGTAACCAGCAAGAACACCGTTAGCCATAGATTCTTGAAGACCTTTTTCTACTGCAGGGATGAATTCACGAGGAACGACACCACCGACGATAGCATTTTCGAATTCGAATCCTTTACCTTCTTCATTTGGAGTAAATTCAATCCAAACATCACCGAATTGACCTTTACCACCAGATTGGCGTTTGAAGAATCCACGTGCTTGAGTAGCTTGACGGAATGTTTCACGATATGATACTTGTGGAGCACCTACGTTAGCTTCAACTTTGAATTCACGTTTCATACGGTCAACAAGGACGTCAAGGTGAAGTTCACCCATACCAGAGATAACTGTTTCACCAGTTTCAACGTTAGTTTCAACACGGAATGTTGGATCTTCTTCAGCAAGTTTTTGAAGAGCGATACCCATTTTATCTTGGTCAGCTTTAGATTTAGGTTCAACCATCAATTGGATAACTGGTTCTGGAACATCGATTGATTCAAGAATAACTTTAGCTTTTTCATCAGTCAATGAGTCACCAGTTGTAGTATCTTTCAAACCAACAGCAGCGGCGATATCACCAGCGTAAACTGTTTCGATTTCGTTACGGTGGTTAGCGTGCATTTGAAGGATACGTCCGATACGTTCACGTTTACCTTTAGAAGTGTTAAGAACGTAAGAACCGCTGTTCAATACACCTGAGTAAACACGGAAGAATGTCAAACGACCTACGAATGGGTCAGTCATGATCTTGAACGCAAGGGCTGCAAATGGTTCGTCATCTGAAGCTGGACGTTCTTCTTCTTCATCTGTATCTGGGTTAACACCTTTGATTGCAGGGATGTCAAGTGGGCTTGGAAGGTAATCGATAACCGCATCAAGCATCATTTGAACACCTTTGTTTTTGAAGGCAGAACCACAAAGAACTGGGAAGAATTCAACATTGATAGTTGCTTTACGGATAGCAGCTTTCAATTCAGCTTCAGTGATTTCTTCACCTTCAAGGTATTTCATCATCAATTCTTCATCAGTTTCAGCAACTGCTTCGATCAATTTTTCACGGTATTCGTTAGCTTGATCTACGTATTCTGCTGGGATGTCTTCTTCAAGAATATCTGTACCAAGGTCGTTAGTGTAGATTTCAGCTTTCATACGAACCAAGTCAATGATACCACGGAAGCTATCTTCAGAACCGATTGGCAATTGAATTGGGTGAGCGTTAGCTTGAAGACGATCGTGAAGTGTGCTTACTGAGTAAAGGAAGTCAGCACCGATTTTGTCCATTTTGTTTGAGAATACGATACGAGGAACACCGTATTCAGTAGCTTGACGCCAAACTGTTTCTGTTTGAGGTTCTACACCTGATTGTGAGTCAAGAACTGTAACCGCACCATCAAGAACACGAAGTGAACGTTGTACTTCGATTGTGAAGTCCACGTGCCCTGGTGTGTCGATAATGTTTACGCGGTAGTCTTTCCATTGTGCAGTTGTAGCGGCAGAAGTGATTGTGATACCACGTTCTTGCTCTTGTTCCATCCAGTCCATTTGTGAAGCACCTTCGTGTGTTTCACCGATTTTATGGATTTTACCAGTATAGTAAAGAATACGCTCAGTTGTTGTTGTTTTACCAGCATCGACGTGAGCCATGATACCGATGTTACGAGTTTTTTCAAGTGAAAATTCGCGAGCCATTTTTTTCTCCTATTATAAATTTAGTTTACTACTTTATTATAACATACTTTTAGAACGGATAGGCAGGACCTACCCGTTCTAAAGATGTTTTATTAAATTTGATACAACTTAAGCAGAAATAAATTCTGATTAAGCAAATTTCGAATGCCAGTAGTAAAACAAATTAAATGCATTCGAAGTGACGTATCATTATCTTGCAGATTACCAGCGGAAGTGTGCGAATGCACGGTTTGCTTCTGCCATACGGTGTGTATCTTCGCGTTTTTTAACTGAAGCACCAGTGTTGTTAGCAGCATCAAGGATTTCTTTTGCAAGACGATCTTTCATAGTGTGTTCACCACGATCACGTGATGCGTTTACCAACCAACGAAGTCCAAGAGTTGTACGGCGTTCTGGACGAACTTCAACTGGGACTTGGTAGTTAGAACCACCGACACGACGAGCACGTACTTCAAGAACAGGCATGATGTTTTCCATAGCTGTTTCGAATACTTCAAGTGCATCGTTTCCAGTAGCTTCTTTAATTTGTTCAAATGCATCATATACGATTGATGCAGCAGTACCACGTTTACCATCAAGCATAACACGGTTGATAAGACGTGTTACAAGTTGTGAATTGTATAATGGATCTGGCAATACTTCGCGTTTTGGCGCTCTATTTTTACGACTCATTCTTTCTTATCTCCCTTCTTATTATCCTTTAGGACGTTTAGCACCGTATTTAGAACGGCTTTGTTTACGGTCAGCAACACCTGCAGTATCAAGTGCACCACGAACGATGTGGTAACGTACCCCTGGAAGGTCTTTTACACGTCCACCACGGATAAGAACAACACTGTGTTCTTGAAGGTTGTGTCCGATACCTGGGATGTATGCAGTAACTTCGATAAGGTTGCTCAAACGTACACGAGCGAATTTACGAAGGGCTGAGTTAGGTTTTTTAGGTGTCATTGTTCCAACACGTGTTGCAACACCACGTTTTTGTGGTGAAGATACGTTAGTTTGAACTTTTTTGTGGCTGTTGTAACCAACGTTAAGAGCTGGTGATTTAGATTTTTCAACTTTAGATTTACGTGGTTTACGTACCAACTGGTTGATTGTAGGCATCTACTTTTCTCCTGTAAGATTTTTATTTTGGTTGATAGGGCGCTTGGTGACAGTCCCTATCTAAAATGTGTACTTTGCAACATTTGTCAGCACGTCTCTGTACACTCTGGAGAGACCAAAAGTAAAAAGTACCGTTCATAATAATACCATAAGACTGGCAACATGTCAACTGATTTTGCTTGTTTTTCCTGTTTTGAAACATTATTTTCAGAGATACAAAAAAAGAGGCAATCGCCTCTTTCTGATTATTTGTCAAAGATATTACCAAGTTCTACTTTAACGTGGTTATTTTTAACGTCAATTTCTGAAACTTTTAGCAATGATTTATAGTTCATGCGGTCACGTTTTTCTTGTGCATTTTCAGCAAAGACAGCAACACCAACTAATGTACTATCAAATTCTGTCAAAAGGCTAACCATACCAGAAATTGTACCACCACCTTTAAGGAAATCATCGACAATCAATACTCGGCTATTTGGTTTCAAGCTACGTTTTGACAAGAACATCTTTTCAATACGATCACTTGATCCGCTTGCGTAATTGACAGAAACCGTAGAACCTTCAGTAATTTTAAGGTCTCGGCGAACAATAACAAAAGGTACATTTAAAATATTAGCTACAGCATTAGCTAATGGCACACCTTTTGTGGCAACTGTCATAACAGCATCAATCTTGTGTCCTTTAAAGGCATTAGCAATAATACGCCCTACACTTTGTAGAATGCGTGGTGTACTTAGCAAGTCTGATAAATAAATATAACCACCTGGAAGGATACGATTACTTTCTGACATACTATCACGTAAATCTTCAATAACCGACCTTGCTTCTTCTTCAGAGATTCCTGGTGTAAAAATGACACCTCCACTTGCCCCTGTGACAGTTTCAATTTCACCAATGCCAGATTCTTCAAAAGCTTTTTTAATGATGGCAATGTCTTCAGAAATAGAAGATTTTGCTGCTTCGTATTTTTCAGCAAAAGTGTTTAAACTTGTCAACTTATAAGGGTTGTTAATCAAATAGTTGGAGATGACAACCATGCGTTCACTACGTCGTAATTTCATAATTTCTCCATTTTTAGTATCTGTTTTTGTTATTATAACATAAGAAGACGAAAAAAACGAACATTTTAATAAAAAATGTACGTTTTTTATGTTTTTTCCTAATGTAAAGGGATTCTTGAGAGCGTAATATTAAAATGTTGTGTTATTTAACGCACTTTATAACTTTAATAAACTCTCTTAAAATGTGGAAAAAAGCTATCATAGCAACATAGTAAGCGTTATCCTTTGACAGTAAAAAATCTTCAATAATATAACATCAGCGAGAAGAGACAGCTATAAATGATAAACCATAGATGATAAAGCAATTGATAATCTCGATTTGATACCGTAAAGTGAAATAATATTGTTTCTTGTTTAATTAATGGTCCTTAGTCTATTTGCACAACGATGCAATTAATGAAAAACGGAGGTCTAATTATGGAAAAACTGTTCAAATTAGCTGGTTTGATGCTAGCAACGATTTTTAGGAGCTTGTCGGGCGCAAAATAACGCTACTGCTTCAAATCAAACCGAAACAACTAGCCCTAGTTATTCTAGCTCAGACATTTTTAATGTAGCACCTCAACTTTTTTGGATGGAACTTATGTTTTAGAAAGATTTGATGAAGTTAAAACTTTAATCATCAAGGATGGAACTGGCCAACTAGAAACTAAGAAATACGACGAAAAAATTGATATTGATTCAGTAAAAGTCAATGTTGACAAACAGATTATCCTAATCGGTGATGATATGAAAACCTATCAATTAGACGGTAATCAACTTACTTTGACTGAAGGTGATGGAAGCCAAGATATCTATACGAAGCAATAACTAATACAACTGTGCATCATTCAAAGGTATCCGTCTGGATACCTTTTTTATATTAAAAAACCGTGGGCGAACCACGATTAGAATTTCTTAAATCGATTAATTATAGCTTTGGTTTATAGAAAGAACGGTTGTCCATAGCAAAGATACGATTTGTCATTTCGCCTTCATCAATACGGCTCAAAGCTGTTGTCATCATCATCATTTCAGCATCGATATTATCAATCATGTGAATAATTTCTGCTTCCATGACACGTGGACGAACTGGACTACCATATTCCAGTAAACCATGGTGACTTAAGACAACATGACGGAGAATAATAACATCTTCTTTCGTATCATCAATATTTAACTCTGTCAAAACTTTTGTAATTTCTTCATCAATCAAAGCAATGTGACCGATTAGATTACCACGAACCGTGTACTCTGTGTTGTCTGGACCTGTCAATTCAATAACTTTAGCTAAGTCATGGAGCATAATACCAGCATAAAGCAAGCTCTTATTAAGCTGTGGATAGACATCACCAATCGCATCTGCCAAACGAACCATAGTTGCTGTGTGGTAGGCTAAACCTGATTCAAATGCATGGTGATTAGTTTTAGCAGCTGGATACGTAAAGAATTCTTTGTCATATTTGCGATAGAGTGCACGAACCACACGTTGCCAAACCGCATTTTCAATTTTAAACATCATCTGTTCAAGATATTCTTTGACATCAAGAACATCAACAGGTGATTTTTCTTTGAAATCGCGTGGGTCATTTGGTTCACCTTCTCGTGTATTACGTAGCGTAATTTGGTTCACTTGAGGTGTGCCGTTATAGACCTCACGACGTCCTTTCATATAAACAACTTTACCTGCAGTGTATTCTTCAACGTTATAAGGCTGAGCATCCCAAAGATTTCCTGAGATTTCACCACTATCATCTTGGAAGGTGAAGGCGATGTAATCTTTACCAGCTCTTGTCTTACGAAGTTCTGCAGATTTTATCAAGTAGAACCCTTCAAAGAGTTCGTCTTTTTTCATTTGACTAATTTTCATGATTGTCCTCTTCTTCTAATGGTGGGAGGTTAAGCAAGCTTTTCGTTGCTTGATCTTGGTAAGATTCTACTGTATTCAACGCACGGATAATTGCATTTGTTCGTGTGGAAATCAAGCTATCCAAGGTATTATTTGCAGTGTTAATTTGTTTTTGAGCTTTAACAAGCATGTTGCCAAATTTCTCAAATTCCACCTTAACATTCCCTAGAATCTTGCTGATATCGTTCGCATTTTTCTGAATATTAAGAGTTTTGAATCCGACAGCAAGCGAATTTAATAGAGCTGATAGCGTTGATGGACCTGCCACAACAATATTCTCATCACGTCGCAAGCTATCAAAGAAGCTAGCATTGCGAACCACTTCTGAATACAATCCTTCTGTCGGTAAAAACATAATACCGAAATTAGTTGTCTCAGGTGGATTTAAGTATTTTTTATTGATATCTTTAGCAAAACGTTTGATACTATTTAGAAGTGACTTACGATAAAGTTCAACTTGTTCCTTATCACCACTTTCATAAGCATCTTCTAAACGATAATAATCTTCCAACGGGAATTTTGAATCGATTGGCAAATAAACATAGCCATCGTCTTCAACTCCTGGGAGTTTGATGGCATATTCCACGCGTTCGCTTGAACCAGAAACGGTCGGAACTTCACGTTCGTACTGACTTGGCGTCATGATATCTTCGATAATTTGCCCTAATTGCAATTCACCGAGAATACCACGTGTTTTCGTATTAGAAAGCACTTTGTTCAAGGTACCAACATCCTGAGCGACTGTTTTCATCTCACCCAAACCTTGATTAACAGATTCTAATTGTTTTGAAACTGTCTCAAATGAGGCTTTCAAACGATTCTGCAAAGTCTGCTCTAGCTTTTCTTCAACGGTCTGACGCATTTCTTCTAAGCGTTTTTCATTAGACGCTTGCATTTCTTTGACAGAATTTGTCAAATTACGGTTAATGATTTCTAGGCGTTGGTCAGAACGGTCGCGGTTCTCGCTTAAACTTTTATGAAGCACATCGCGAATATCATTTAATTGTGTATATAAATCATTTTGCAGACGATTGAGCTGATTATTTAAAGCCAAGACCTGATCTTTTTGAGCTAAGTCAAGTTGATAAGAGACTTGGTCAGATAAATTATCTGCATTATCGTCCATTTTTTGTGATAAATCATCAGTTAGCTTTGCGATTTTTGATAAAAGGTAAACCAACAAAGCAACTCCAATGACTCCTAACAATAAAGTTATTACTAACATATTACCTATCCTTACTCTGAATAACGATAAGATAACCCGATGCTAAAGTAACTGTAATAGGCTGCTGGTCTAGAAATTCGTTGCTAGAATAAATTTTCTTTTTGAAAAAATTTTTAGCATTCAAATTGTATTTAGCTCCTTCAATGGTTAAATCTGCATCGCCATCAGCCATGAAAGACACATAGGTCATTTCGGCTTCAGGCAAAACTTGGCAAGTCCCCGCTGGATAAAACTGAATGCTGTTTTGCTTGTCTCGCAAAGTTATCTGACGCATAAATGGTGCTAAATCAGGATCCCCAGGCAAGAAGAGATTGGACATCATATGATCAATTCGACCACCAAACGCTCCAAAAATCGTGACTTGAGCCTTTGGATATTGCTCAAATACTTTTTTTAAAGCAAGTTCAGTATCAGTATCATCCTTTTCAGGACATGCTTGAACAAAAGCTTTCGCTGTTTTTTTAATCAACTGCAGTTCATCTTGACTAACTGAGTCAAAATCACCAACTGCAAAATCCAGCGGGAGCTTATTTTCTAATAAAAACAAACTGCCTCGATCCACACCGACAAAGACATCAAATCCAGTGGAGAAATCTGATAATTGACCACCAGCAAATACAGCTACCTTAGTCATCTAAAGCCACGCGCAATGTTTCTACTTGTGCAGTCAAATCGCTTGCTTTAAAGAGATATGATCCTGCAACAAAGACGTTAGCTCCAGCTTGATAGCATGCTTTAATAGTCTTGTTATCTACACCACCGTCAACTTCAATATCAAAATCGTAACCTTTTTCGTCACGAATTTTAGCAACTTTTTGAACCTTTTCAAGCATTTCAGGAATGAAAGCTTGACCACCAAATCCTGGGTTAACTGTCATGATAAGCACTTGGTCAACCAAGCTCAAAACAGGTTCAATAGCTGAAACAGGTGTTCCTGGGTTGATAACAACACCAGATTTCATGCCAGCTTTTTTAATTTTTTGAAGGGCACCATGAATGTGAAGGGTTGATTCTGCATGAATTGTCATGATATCAGCACCAGCTTGTGCAAAAGCATCAACAAAGCGTTCGGGATTGACAACCATCAAGTGGCAATCAAAAACAAGTTTGCTGTGTTTACGCATGCTAGCCACAACATCTGCACCAAAAGTAATGTTAGGTACAAATTGGCCATCCATAATATCGATGTGCACATATTCAGCACTTGTTTCTTCAATACGTTTTAATTCTGAAGCAAAGTTAGCATAATCAGCAGCTAAAATTGATGGAGCGATTTTATTGTTTGACATAAGTACCTACTTTCTTTTTACAACTTTCTTATATGTTTCGCGACGATTCTCAATTTCACTGAGAAATTGAAGATAGTTATCATAACGTGACTGCCAAAGTTCTCCAGACTCAACGGCGTCTTTGACCGCACACGATGGTTCATGAGTATGCGTACATGAACGGAATTTACACAAACGACTTAAACGACGGAGCTCTGGAAAAGCTTTGTTCAGGTCTTCTGCATTAGTTATTTCGTAATCCAGTGATGAAAATCCTGGCGTGTCAGCGATTTTACCACCGTTGACATTATAAAAACTAACAGCTCGTGTCGTGTGTCGACCACGCCCAAGACTATCTGAAATTTCACCTGTTTCTAGTTTCAAATCAGGAGCAATCTTGTTTAGCAATGTTGATTTTCCAACACCTGTCTGTCCCATAAAGACGGTTACTTTGTCCGTCAAGAGCGGAAGCAATTCGTCTAAAGATGTGCAAAATTGATAACCAATTTCTTGGTATTGTTTTTGAATCGCTGCAATCTCATCAGGATTTGTCAATAAATCCATTTTTGAAATATAAACAATTGGTTCAATCGCCTTATGCTCTAATAAAACCAAGAAACGATCTAACAAATTAGCATTAAAATCAGGCTCTTTAGCTGACATGATGACCACCGCTTGGTCGATGTTGACAATTGGTGGGCGAACAAGACTGTTTTTTCTGTCATGAATTGCTAAAATATAACCTTCTGAATGGTCTTCTGCTGAAAAATCAACAAAATCACCAACGTAAGGTGTTTGACCTTTTTTTCTAAAATTTCCACGCGCACGTGTTTGATAAACAACTCCATCAGATTCTACATAATAGAAACCTGCTAGAGACTTGATAATTCTACCTTGCAAATGTATTTCCTTTTTTTGATTGATAGTCCCATTATAGCAAAAAATGGGCGTTTATTCAGTAATCAAGCCAAAAGATTTCACTTGATTGGCTTTTTTACTTCAAAGGAGTATAATGGCATTGTCTTTTAGAAATGGTGACATAGCTAATGTTTTTGATTAAGCACACTTCACATCACTATTAGAGTTTGGAAAGGTGGCCCAGCTTGGTACGGCACCAGACTCGAAATCTGGCAAGTGGAATCCTTTCACACGCGGGTTCAAATCCCGTCCTTTCCTTTTTAAAACGCAAAACGCCAACTAACAAGCTGGCGTTTTTTCTATTTCAGATTTTCCATTTTTAACCTTAAGTCTTTGATATATTTTCTAGAAACATAACAGGTTTTATCATCGTCAAAATAAACCAAACCTTCTTTTTTATCTAACCTAACAATATTATTTAGGTTAATCAGATATGATTTATGACATCTAAATAATTTCTGATTAGCTTGCATCACTTCTTTGATTGAACCATAAAAATGACGTTGTCCAGTTTTTGTAATCAACTTCAGGCGATGACTTTCCGCGGTTTCAAAATAAAGGATATCTTCCAAGGGAATGCGGATTTTCGTTTTGTTATTTTCAAAAACAAATATTTCCTTAGGAATGTTAAAGCCTTGGTCCTCAAAGACCTTTTGCAAGCATTTTTTTAAGTTATCTTTTATCGCATCATCTTTATCTGTTTTATCAATAAAATCAAGTGCACTAACTTGCGCTCGATAAGTTAATAACATGAATTCAGAGTGAGTCGTCACAAAAACAATTGTCGCTGTGCGTGATTTTTCCCTTATCGCCTTAGCCACTTCAATTCCTTTGGTATTATCTCCATGAATATCAATATCCAGGAAAAAAATTTGAGGAAAAGACTCCTCAACTAGGTTAGTTAAATAATCAGGTTCACTAAATAAATCAAAATGACGGGTTTCCCACTGATTTGTCTCGAGTAAATCTCCAATCATTTTTTCAATACGGAACTGCTGATTTACATTATCTTCTAATACATAGATATCAATCATTGTTTTCTCCCTTAAACAATAACATCATTGATCATCTATTATTGTAACATATAAAAAATCCCTATCGACCGACAGGGACTAAAAAACTATTAGTTGCAAGCAAAAAACATCCTATTGTCTAAACTCAACACTCCTGGCTCAATGTGTAGAAAGGGTTGGTGTGCGGTCGATGAAGGATACTAGTGCTCCGCTCGTCTTGCTCTCTACAATTTCATCAAACTATTTCCTTTTAATATCAAGTAGTTCTTTTTTTATGGATGGATTTTTCTCCCAGAAAAACACTAATACTAGCGCATAAATCACCTTTATCTTCCCCAGAAATGATTTTAAAAGTATTGTAAGTATTCTCTGAAAAACAGATGTCAAAAGTTAAACTAATACTTGACAATAATGTCAGCTATTATTTTCCCCTAATCTCCAATAACAACTAACCTGAAATAGCAGGTTGATTGATCAATAAAACTCTTAAGATTTCTAAACTCATTTGCCACTAACCCCAAAAGCAAAAGTGAACAAAAATCTAATTCGTCAATGCTCCAACTAAGAAGTTATCCTCTGATAACCATATCTATCATACCCTTTTTTCGTGCCAATTTAACGCCCAATTCCTAAAAGGACAAAAAACATTCCTAAGAGGACAAAAATTAGCTTTTTAGGAATAATTATGCCTCAAAAATTCGGACAACTTGTGTGAATGTGTAATCTGAACTGCGGGTTTCAACCGACAAATTCTCGTAGTCATCTTGAAAATCCATTAGCGTCGCTAGCCCGAGGCCGCGATTGTCTCCTTTGGTTGAGTAGCCACGCTCAAAAATCTTAGTTAAATCCACCGATTTTTCCTTAGTTGAATTCTCAATCATAAAAACAAACTCATCATCTTGGTAGAAATTGGCGACTGAGATTCTTGGCTCCGCAGACTCCAAAGCGGCTTCTATGGCATTGTCAAACAAAATTGACAAAATTCGAATATAGGAAATCAATGGAATCTTTGGAGTTCCCATTTTTTCGGCA